>JBDUDP010000133.1:0-2893 GCA_040002895.1 Gemmatimonadota bacterium | reverse complement strand
TCGCGCACCCACCGCTCGGAGCAGCTCATCTCCATCGGCGGCAGGAACGGTCCGTCGGGAAGCTGAGGCAAGCCGAGTTTCTCGCCCGAGATGCCGGCATAGCCCTCGACGTAGTCGTACCAGGGTGCGATGTCCTTGTAGCGCACCGGCCAGTCCGTGCCGTGCCCATCCTTGGCATTGGCCGAGAAGTCGAGGTCGCTCCAGCGATAGCACTGGCGGCCCCACATGATGGACTTGCCCCCCAGCTGCCGACCACGAATCCAATCGAAGGGCTTGCCGTCGGCGGTGGTGTAGGGATTGTCGATGTCGTCAACAAAGAACTGCGTCGCCCCCTCGTCGCAGGCGTAGCACTTTCGCTGCACGCCCTGGCGCGCCGTGAGTTTGCGAACGTCACCGAGATAGCGATAGTCGAACTCATACGCCGGTGCGTTCATGAGATAGTCGCGCGCCGGGTCAATGGTGCGCCCGGCCTCGAGCACCAGCACGTTGAGACCCTTCTCGCTCAGCTCCTTGGCCGCCCAGCCGCCGCTGATGCCGGACCCGATCACGATGGCATCCCACGATGCACGCCGCATCAGTTGGCCCCTCCATGGATGGGCACACAGCCGTCGTAGCGGCCGGGGTAGAAGTTGGTCTTGAGTTCGTCCTCGATTCCAATCCTCGAGGTGTAGTAGCCATAGATCGTCAGGTACTTGAGGTCGCGCCAGAAGGAGCCGTCGCGCGCCGCGGCGGCGAGGGTGTCGGCCTCGACCTCGCGGAGCACCGCATCCTGGTCGGGCGTCTCGAGATCCGCGAAGAGGCGCTGCCGCCGTCGCGAGGCACGCGCGTCGAGATCCACGAGTCCGGCCACGAAGCGCTTCTGGCGTGGCGCCTCGTAATGATCCTGCACGATCCGTTCGGCGAAGCGATGGCACTCTGCCGCCAGGGCGCCCGGCGTGTCGGTGGTGGGAATGATCCGGTCGGCAGCGGCCGCCACCGTCTGCAGCTGGTGCATGTCGAAGAAGCCGCTCCCGCGCGCCACCGCCAGCGAGGCGTGGGTGCGTTCGCCCAGCGCGAAGAGCTGGTCGGGGGTCAGCGCCGCGAGCGCCGGGACGGCACACGCTCCGCCGAGGAGGCGAAGGGCTTCACGTCGAGTGGTCATCTGGAGATCACCGAGAGTGGGGATGAGGAAGGATCGTCGGGAAGTGGCTCTCGCGCTAGCCGATCTCGTCGAGGAATGCCTCGAGTAGGCGAACGAGCGCCGCGGGCTCGTCCATCATGATCCAATGGGAAACACCCTCGATTCGCCGCACCGGCAGTGCCGGGCGCAGTTCGTGGAGGGCAAACGAAGCGGCGTTCACGGGGGCCGTCACCAGCATCACCGGGCCACCATAGGCATCAAGCGCGACGGTGGGGCAATACCCGAGCAGGGAGCGATACATCGCCCGGACCATGGGCCATGGCGCGGCAAGGATCGCCGCCCGCACCCGCAGTTCGGTCTCCGGTCGGGCCCCCTCGAGCGCCACATCGAAGGCCCCTTCCACCGTGTCGGCATAGGAGCCGTCATCATCGAGCCCGGCGAGGAAACCGCGCAGCGCCTCGGGCGGGACGAAGGAGAAGTCGCCTGCGCCGTCGATCACCATCAGCGCCGCAACGCGCCCGGGCATCGCCCCGGCCAGTTCCATCGCCACACTGGCACCAAAGGAGTGCCCCACCAGCACCACCCGATCGAGAGCGAGGGCATCGAGCACGGTGGCAAGATCGGCCGCACAGACATCGATGCTGTAGTTCCCGTCGGCCGCAGGCGCTGAGCGGCCGTGGCCGCGCAGCTCCGGAACGATGAGTCGATGACGGCCGCCAAGGGCCCGGACTACGGGAGCCCAGAACGCGGCGTCACCGGCCATGCCGTGGAGCAGGACGAGCGGGAGCGCGCCGTGGCCGTGCTCCTCGACGGCGATTGCCCCGGCTGGCCCCGCGACGGTCTTCACGGCGGTGTCATGGCCGCACAGGCATCCGCCCCAGGCGGGTCGGCGGCGCCGAAGTGGCTCCGCAACACCCCACCGTGGGGGTCTCCCGGGGTCACCACCAGCATGACGGAGTAGCTCCGGTCGCAGAGATCAGGGAGGCGTGGTGCCCCCAGCGCAGCGGCGATCGGCATCACGGTATTGCTGTGCCCCACCACCAGCACCACGCCATCCTGACCCCGGGCGGCACGCGCCACGGCGGCGGCATGCACGGCCACGCCGCCATCGGTCGGGATCACCGTCGGTACGATGTGGTGTCGCGCCGCCACCAGTGCGGCCGTCTCACTGGTTCGGCGGAATTGGGTGACGAGGATGGCGACGACATGGGCATCCGCCAGTGCGGAATCGAGCGCGGCCGCCCGCACGCGACCGATGTCGCTCAGACTGGGGTCGCGCTCCGTCTCACTCGCCTTCTCGGCGTGGCGCACGATCACCACCGTTGGGTGGCGGACGGTATCGGCGGGGGAGGCGATCAACAGCAGTGCGAGGAGAGCGATCATGATGCAGTGTCCCGGACCTGGCGTAGTGGGGCAACCCTACCCCTCGGCGGCGCGCGCCTCGCGCTCGAACCAATTGTCACGATAGGGATCGCCGCCGCGCAATGCAATCGCGGCGGAGAGCGTGAGGTAGGCCGCCGGGAAGAGAATCCCCCATCGTTCCGTCTGCTGGACATGGACTCGCTCGTGCCGGCGAGTGCGATCAAGGGTGTCGGCGTCGATGGCAACGACGACATGGCCCAACGTCATCGCGACGGGACTCATTCCGATTCCAATGCGAGGTAACACCCGGGTGAGGATGCCGCCTTCGACTTCAAGCACGCCATCGACCACCCGTGACCTGCCACCCGTGGCGAGTGCCGCCGCGGCAACGGCACACCCCACGAACGAGAC
>JBDUDP010000132.1:0-3411 GCA_040002895.1 Gemmatimonadota bacterium | reverse complement strand
CAGGCTCCCAGCGGGCCCTGACAGGCGGCAATCGTCCATTTCATCGGGGTTCCGGGAATTCCCGACGCGCGGAGCTTCGGGAGCAGATCGTCACCACATCGGACATGTCGCAGGGTGGGCCTCCACGCCGGCGAGGGATTAGATTTCAGGGCTGTGGCTTACCGTGTCGCCGTCGCCGTTTCCGGTCGTGGGAGCAACCTGCGAGCCTTGCTGGACGCCCTCTCCGACCAGACGTCGGTGGAGGTGGTCCTCGTCCTCGCCGATCGCGAGGCCGCGGGTCTGTCGTTGGCTCACGACCGTGGCATCGCCACCCACCAACTGGTGGATGCGGCCGATGCCGAGGAGTGGGCCGAGTGCCTGCAGGCGGCGGGTGCTGACCTGCTGGTGCTCGCCGGATACCTCCGGTTGGTGCCGACGGCCACCGTCCGTGCGCTCGCGGGGCGGATCGTGAACATCCACCCTGCCCTGCTCCCCCGACACGGTGGCCGTGGAATGTATGGCCGTCGGGTGCACGAAGCGGTACTGGAAGCCGGCGATCATGAGAGCGGGGCCACCGTTCACCTGGTGGATGAGGTCTACGACCGCGGACCCATTCTGGCCCAGGCCCGGGTACTAGTCGAGCACGGCGACAGTGCCGACACGCTGGCTCGGCGAGTCCTCGCGGTGGAACATCGCCTGCTGCCCGCCGCCGTACGTGCTGCGGCCAAGGCGGGACACCCGGTCCCGTTCGTTCTTGAATGACGGCCTCGCCGTCGTCGTGGAGAAGTCCTGCATGCCGCGTGCATTGATCTCGGTGAGTGACAAGCGCGGGCTGACCGCCTTCGCGGAATCACTCGTCCTGCTCGGGTGGGAACTGGTCTCGACCGGCGGCACCGCGACCCTGTTGCGTGAGGCAGGCATCGCGGTCACATCGGTGGACGCGGTGACTGGTTTCCCCGAGATTCTCGACGGGCGCGTCAAGACCCTTCATCCAGCCATTCATGCCGGTCTGTTGGCACGCGGTGACACCCCAGGCCACTTGCGCCAGCTCGCGGAACATGGTCTCGAGCGATTCGACATGGTGGTGGTGAACCTGTATCCGTTTCGTGCCACGATCGCCCGGTCCGACGTCAAGTTCGGTGATGCCATCGAGAACATCGACATTGGCGGGCCGTCGATGTTGCGTTCGGCGGCCAAGAACTTCGAGTTCGTGCTCCCGGTGGTTGACCCGCGTGACTACCCGCGTGTCCTCGAGCTGCTCACGGCCGGGGCCCTCACCGACGACGTCCGCCGCGAGTTCGCGGCCAAGGTGTTCGGACATACGGCGGAGTACGACAACGCCATCGCGGACTATTTGACCCCCGACCTGGAAGCGCTGCCCAATCGCGTGAGTCTCTCGATGGAGCGGAGCCAGATCCTGCGCTATGGGGAGAATCCGAGTCAGCGCGCCGCCCTCTATGTCACCGACGAGCCGCGCGGTATCGGCGACCTCTGCCAGCGCCAAGGCAAGGAGCTCTCCTTCAACAACTTGCTCGACATCGACGCCGCCACGCTGGCCGTGAGCGCGTGGCAGACGGCCATCGCCTGCGCCGTGATCAAGCACACGACGCCCTGCGGGCTCGCCCTCGGTCGCAGCGTCGCCGAGGCGTTCCAGCGGGCCCGAGCCACGGACCCGATGTCAGCTTTCGGTTCCGTCGTGGCGTTCAATACCGTAGTCGACCTCGCGGCAGCGGAGGCAATGGCCGATCTGTTCGTTGAAGTGGTGGTCGCACCGGCATTTCACGCCGACGCCCTGACGAAGTTTGCGGAGAAGAAGAACCTGCGGGTGGTGGAGTTGCCTGCGACGCACCCGCAGGGCGGGATCGACTGGAAGCGGATCCGCGGTGGCTTCCTGTTGCAGGACCAGTTTCAATTCGACCGGTCGGAGGAGGGCTGGACCTCTCCGACGGGGCGCCCACCGACCCCGACCGAGCGGAACGACCTGCGCTTTGCCTGGGCGGCGGTCAGCAGCGTGAAGTCAAATGCCATCGTGCTCGCACGCGAAGAACAGCTCCTCGGCATCGGCGCTGGGCAGATGAGCCGGGTCGATGCCTCGTTCCTCGCGGTCCACAAGGCGACGGTGGCGGGACATCCGCTTGCGGGCGCCGCCCTCGCCTCCGACGGCTTCTTCCCGTTCGCCGATGGCGTGGAAGCGGCGGCGAAGGCAGGCATCACCAGTATCATCCAGCCGGGTGGCTCGGTCCGGGATCCAGAGGTGATCGACGCCGCGAACCGGCTCGACATCGCGATGATCCTGACCGGCACCCGCATGTTTCGCCACTGACGCCACACTCGTCCAATGTTCCGTTCATTCTGACCTGACCCCGGAGCCCGGTTTGCAGGACACCACGACCACCACGCGCCCGCCCTACCTCGGCGCCTTCGCCACCTTTGTCGCGATCTTCGCGATCTATTACGTGACGCTGGCCCCCACGACGGCGTTCTGGGACACCTCGGAATACATCGCCGCAGCCTACACCCTCGGCATTCCCCATCCGCCGGGGAACCCGCTCTTCACCCTGATGGCGCACGTATGGGGAATGCTGCCGCTGGCTGCCGACTATGCCCAGCGCATCAACCTCTTCGCGGCCGTCACCAGCGCCGGCGGAGCGGCGTTCTGGTTCCTGATCGCCGAGCGCTGGACCCGGCCGATCCTCCCGGCTCGCGCGCCGCGCCTCGCCGCCGCGTTTGCCGGCGTGCTGGCCAGCGCCACGGCGTGGACGGTCTGGAACCAGTCGACGGTGAACGAGAAGGTCTATACCGTCTCGCTGCTCTCGATTGCAATGGTGGTCTGGTTCGTCCTCCGCTGGGCCGATGAACCCGAAGGAGAGCGTCGCGATCGCTGGCTCATCGCCTCGGTCTACATCATGGCGCTGTCGTCCACCAACCACATGATGGGAATCCTCGCAGCCCCGGTGGTGGGCGTCTACGTGCTGATGACCGACTGGCGGGTCCTCACCAAGCCGTGGTTCCTCGCGACCGGCTGGCTCCTGCTCCTTGGCTTCGGCGGCATCCTCGGCGCGGCCGGAAGCGCGGTGGTCGGCACCGCACCGATGTCGCTGAGCGTCGGACTCAGCATGCTCGTGGCCGTCGGCCTGATCGGCTGGGCGATCTCCCGCGACCCGAAGCACCTCGGCGTCTGGGTCGGCATCGCGGTGATCGTTGTCGGCTTCTCGCTCAACTACATCTATCTCCCAATTCGCGCCGGACAGTTTCCGCCCATCAACGAGGGCGAATCCTCCGGTTTCTTCTCGAAGGCACTCAGTGACGTTCTGGGCCGCGTTCAATACCAGAAGCCGCCGGTGGGCATGCGGCAGTCACCGCTCGGGGCCCAGCTCGCGATGTACTGGGGCTACTGGGATTGGCAGTGGGGCCGAGACCTCGGCGGCCTCA
>JBDUDP010000131.1:0-3560 GCA_040002895.1 Gemmatimonadota bacterium | reverse complement strand
GCTAATATCCACCCATGATCCTCATCGTCGGCGCCGGCCCCACCGGGCTCGTCCTCGCCCTCTGGCTCGCCCGCCGCGGCGTCGCCTGCCGCATCATCGACAAGGCCCCTGACGCGGGCTCCACCTCGCGCGCCCTCGTGCTCCACGCCCGCACCCTCGAGTTCTACCGCCAGCTCGGCATCGCCGACGGCGTGGTGCGTGAATCCCTCCCCTTCGCCGGCATCAACCTCTGGGTCCGCGGCACCCGCCGCGCCCACCTCGAGCTCGGCCCCATCGGCATCGGCCTCACCCCCTACCCGATGGTGCTGATCTTCCCGCAAGACGAGCACGAGCGCTTCCTCGTCCACCGACTGGCCGAGACAGGCGTCACGGTCGAACGCCCCGTGGAGCTGGTGTCGTACCGCGAACATGGCGACGTCGTCACCGCTGAACTGCGCCACGGCGATGGCCAGCTCGAGACCGTGGACGCGAGTCACCTCGTCGGATGCGATGGCGCCCACTCGGCAGTGCGTGCGGGACTGGGCGTCGACTTCCCCGGTGGCACCTATAGCCACCTCTTCTATGTCGCCGACGTGGTCGCCTCGGGCCCGATGGTCGACAAGGAGCTGCATGTCGCGATCGACAATGCCGACTTCGTCGCCGGCTTCCCGCTCGCGGGCCCGGGTGCCGTGCGCGTGGTCGGCACCATCGCCCCCGAGGCCGAGCGTACCGGCGAGACGCTCTCGTGGGACGACGTCTCCGCGGGTGTGCTGCAACGCATGCAGCTGGTGGTGGAACAGGTGAACTGGTTCTCGACCTATCGGGTGCACCATCGCGTGGCATCGAGCTGGCGACGGGGACGGGTGTTCATTGCGGGTGACGCGGCCCACATCCATTCACCGGTGGGTGGACAGGGGATGAACACTGGCATTGGTGACGCCGTGAACCTCGCGTGGAAACTCGCCGATGTGCTGCAGGGGCGGGACGATGACGCGCTGCTCGCGAGCTACGAGGCCGAACGCATCGGCTTCGCGCGTCGGCTCGTGAACACCACCGATCGTGCTTTCGCGTTCGTGACCCGCGACGGCCTGCTCGCGAAGTTCGTCCGGCGAGTGGCGATGCCCTGGTTGGCGCCGTGGCTCACCCGCTTCGGCGTCTCGCGACGCTTCGTCTTCCGCACCCTGTCGCAGACCGCCATCAACTACCGCGGCATCGGATCCAATCGCGGCAGCGCCGGTACCATCGTGGGTGGCGATCGGCTGCCGTGGGTGCCGCCACGGGCGGCCGGCATGCCCGACAACTTCGTTCCGCTCGCGTCACTCGACTGGCAGGTGCACCTGCATGGCGAGGCCGACGCGGCCATCAGTGCCGCCTGCGAGCGCGCGGGATTGCCACTGCACCGCTTCGCGTGGAGCAGCGCCGCGGACCACGCCGGCTATCAGCGCGGCGCAGCATATCTGGTGAGGCCGGATGGATATGTCGGCGTGGCGGGGTGGACGGATGAGAAAGAGGAGAGATGAGAGAGGAGAGAGGAGAGATGAGAGAGGTGAGCGATGCGAAGTCCTGGGTTCGCTTCCCTCTTCTCTCTTTTCTCCTCGCTCATCTCTCCTTGAACCACCCATCCCCCACGACCCTCATCCACTGCCGCGCAATCGCCTGGTGCCCCGCGAGCGTCGGGTGGACGCCGTCGGCGGCCCAGTAGGCCGGTCCCGCCCCGGCGCTGAGCTTCTGCAGCATCGCGTGCAGCGGCACGAACCGCGCACCGGCGCCCTTGGCCACGCGCGCCGCCGCGGCGCGATAGTCGTCAAACTCCGGAAACCAGCTTCGGTCCACGGCACCCGTCACCGTCACGAACGGCTCCATCACGACCAGGTGGGTATTCGGGAGCGCCGCGCGCGTCTGCGCCAGCAGCGCCGTGTACGCCGCCTCGTAGGTCGCCGCCGTGCCCGCGTTCTCCTTGCCTCGGCCATGCCAGATGTCGTTGACGCCGATGAGGATCGAGAGGATCGCCGGATTGAGGGCGATGGTGTCGACTGGCCAGCGCGCCTGCAAATCGAGCACGACATTGCCGCTGATGCCGCGATTGTAGAGCTGCAGGTCTGTCGCAGGATACTTGTCGCGCAACTCGGCCGAGAGCAGCAGCGGATAGCCGGTGCCGAGGGCGGCGATGTCGTTGGCACCGGTGCGCGTGCGATTGCGTCCGGCGTCGGTGATCGAGTCACCCTGGAACAGCAGCGTGCGGCCGGCCATCGGCAGCTCCGGCGTGGGACGTGGGAAGCGCGCGGCCACCATGGCGGCGGCGGAGGTCGCAAGAAAGTCTCGGCGAGTAGGCATCCAGAGAATCTACGTGACGGGGCAAAAAACGACAGGCGACCGTCGAGGATTGAGGGCTGTCACCCTGAGTGCAGCGAGGGGGTGGAACCACGATGTACGCCGGAACGCGTCCCCTCACTTCCTTCAGGGTGACAGCTCGTTCATTCGTCATCTGTTATACTCCGACTCACCCCCCATTCCCCGTCTCAGGACTTGCCCACGTGCCAACCGCCGCCTACGCCGGTTTCGCTGCCACCACCCCACTCGCTCCCCATACGATCGAGCGTCGCGCCCCAGGACCGAAAGACGTCGCGATCGAGATCCTGTATTGTGGCGTCTGTCATTCCGACTTGCACACCGTGCGCAGTGAGTGGGGTCCAGCGGTCTATCCCTGCGTCCCAGGTCACGAGATTGTGGGTCGCGTCACGGCGGTGGGGGGTGAGGTCAAGCGCTTCAAGGTTGGTGACAGCGTCGGCGTCGGCTGCCTGGTCGATTCCTGCCGCGGCTGCTCCTCCTGCGGTGCGGGGTTGGAGCAGTACTGCACCGGCGGTTTCACCATGACCTATGGTTCACCCGACCCACTCTCTGGCGGCGTGACCCTCGG
Source organism: Gemmatimonadota bacterium (assembly GCA_040002895.1). Classification (GTDB taxonomy): domain Bacteria; phylum Gemmatimonadota; class Gemmatimonadetes; order Gemmatimonadales; family GWC2-71-9; genus Palsa-1233. The sequence goes on along the minus strand of JBDUDP010000131.1, from coordinate 664 downwards.
CGGTTATTCCACCGCCATTACGGTGGACCAGGACTTCGTGCTCACGATTCCCGCGGGGCTCGACTTGGCCGCCGCGGCGCCGCTGCTTTGCGCCGGCATCACGACCTGGTCACCACTGAAGCATTGGGGCGCGGGGCCGGGAAAGCAGGTCGGCATCGTCGGCCTCGGCGGACTCGGTCACATGGGGCTCAAGCTCGCCCACGCGCTCGGGGCCGAAGTGACGCTGTTCACGACCTCGCCCGACAAGGCCGAGGACGCCTTCCGGCTCGGCGCCACCAAGGTGGTGATGTCGAAGGATCCGGACGCGATGGCCAAGCAGGCTGGTACGCTTGACTTGATCATCAACACGGTGGCGGCACCGCATGACCTCGATCCCTACATCAACGCACTCAAGCGCGAGGGGACGATGGTCCTCGTGGGCGTGCCCGCTTCGCCGCACCCGATGCCGTTCGTGGGGGGGTTGATCTTTGGTCGGCGCGCGCTGGCCGGCTCATTGATTGGCGGAATCCGGGAGACGCAGGAGATGCTCGACTTCTGCGGCGCGCACGGCATCACCTCCGACATCGAAGAGATTCCGATGTCGGAGATCAATACCGCCTATGAACGGATGCTGCAGAGCGACGTGAAATATCGCTTCGTGATCGACATGGCCTCGCTGAAGTAG
>JBDUDP010000130.1:0-3640 GCA_040002895.1 Gemmatimonadota bacterium | reverse complement strand
AACTGCCGCCGCCACCCGCGGACCTCCTCGGGCGTGATGGTGTCGGCGAGCGAGCAACCGGCGGCGAGATCGGGCAGCAGCACGCGCTTGGCCGGGGCGAGGATCTTGGCCGTCTCGGCCATGAAGTGCACCCCGCAGAAGACGATCACCTCGGCCTCGGTCGCGGCCGCCTGCCGGGAAAGGCCAAGCGAGTCTCCGACGTAATCCGCCACATCCTGCACTTCCGGTCGCTGATAGTTGTGGGCCAGGATCACCGCGTTGTGACGAGTCGCCAGTGCGCGGATCTCCGCCTGCAGGGCAGCGATCGCGTCGGGGCCGAGGGTCGAGGGCTCAATCACGGGCAATTGCAGTCTCACGCTGGGGTCTCCTCCCGCGAATTCGGAAAATCGGTGCGTCGGTGTCCACCGCGTGACTCGCGGCGGCCGCGCGCGGTGCGGGCAATCAGCGCGGCGAGGCGCAGCATGTCCGCGGTGTGCCAGGCCCCGTCCGGCACCTGGTCCAACAGCGCCGCCAGCGCGAGTTCGCCCTCGGCAAGCCCTGGCTCGGTGCGCAACAGCCCCACCTCCCGGGTCATGACTGCCCGCATCTTCGCGAGCAGCGTCGTGGCGTCGGGTCCCGCATCGGCGCCGCGATCGGCGTCATCCGGTGACGGTGAGAAGCTGACCGGGACCCGGGGATCGGCTCGCAGTTCCGCCGCGAGCTCGCGTCCGGCCCGATCGGCAAACACCAGTCCCTCGAGCAGCGAGTTGGACGCCAGCCGATTGGCGCCATGCACACCAGTCTGGGCACATTCGCCCGCGGCCCACAGTCCGGCCATGCTGCTGCGACCGTCCAGATCGGTCTGAATGCCACCCATGGCGTAGTGCATTGCCGGGGCGATCGGCAGCAGGTCACGCGCGAGGGAGAAGCCGTGGAGCGCCACCAGCGCCGCCACGCCCGGGAAGCGCGCCTCGACATCGTCGACATGCCGGGCATCGAGAAAGGCATCGCCGCGCAGCGCCCGTCCGGCCACCGCACGTGCGACGATGTCGCGCGGCGCCAGCTCTCCGCGCGGATCCGCTTCGAGCGCGAAGCGCTCTCCCCTGCCACTCACGAGCCAGGCCCCCGCGCCCCGCAACGCCTCGGTCAGCAAGGGTGCCGGATTCAGCCCCGGCACGTGCAGCGCAGTGGGGTGGAACTGGAGGAATTCAATGTGACGCATCGCCGCCCCCACGGCGTGCGCGAGCGACCAGCCATCGCCGGTGGCCACCGGCGGATTGGTGGTCACCTCGAACAGCTGGCCCACGCCACCCGTCGCGAGAATCATTGCGGGGGCGGTGACCGCACGCGGTTCACCATCGTCGTCCAACAACACCGCTCCGACGAGGCGCCCGTCGCGCACCACCAACCGACGCACCCGCGTGCGTTCGCGGATCTCGATGCGCGGATCGTCGCGCACCACGCGGCTCAGCGCCGCCACCAGCGCGGCACCGGTGCGATCGCCCTCGGCATGAATGATACGAGCCCGTGAGTGCGCCGCTTCCAGGCCAAAGCGCAACTCGCCATCGGGGCCGCGATCAAACTGGGCGCCAAGCTCCAGCAGCTCGCGCACCCGCGCCGGTCCCTCGCTCGTGAGCACCGCGACCGCCGCGGGGTCGGCCAGACCACCCGACGCCGCGATGGTGTCGGCCGCATGCAACGCGGGGGAATCGCCCTCGTCCAGCGCGACGGCAATTCCCCCCTGCGCCCACGCCGTGTTGGAATCGGCGAGCGTCGCCTTGCTGACCAGCAGTACGTCCAGCCCTTCCGAGGCGAGCCGCCAGGCCGACCAGAGTCCGGCGATCCCGGTGCCGACGACCAGCGGGCGGTGAATCACATCTAGTGCGCCTTCGCCGAGCGCACCGCTGCGGTGAGGACGGGGACCACCTCGAACAGGTCGCCGACAATCCCGTAGTCGGCCACCTTGAAGATCGGCGCGTCCTTGTCGCGGTTGATCGCGACGATCACCTTCGAGGTCCGCATGCCGGCGAGATGCTGGATCGCCCCGGACACCCCGATGGCGATGTAGAGTTCAGGGGAGACGGTCTTGCCGGTCTGTCCCACCTGCGCGCCGTGTCCAATCCACCCGGCATCGACCACCGCGCGCGAAGCCCCCACCGCGGCCTCCCCGCCAAACGCCGCCGCCAGTTCCTCGAGCAGCGCGAAGTACTTGGGATCGCCCAGCCCGCGTCCACCCGCCACGATGACCCGGGCCTCGGCGACGTCGATGGTGGCCTCGTCTGGTGCCCGAATGCCGGTGACCATGAGCCGCTTGAAGTAGGTCGGGACGTTCACCGATTCGCGGGTACCGGCCTTCCCCGCGGCGACCGGTGCGTAGGCGCCGGGGCGCACGGCGAGCACCGCCATGCCTCCGAGGCGCACGGTCTGGATCGCCTTGCCCGCGTAGACCGGTCGCACGGCACGAATGCTGTCGCCATCGATGTCGACTGCAGTCACGTCCATGCCGCAACAGCCGCCGAGTCGCGCCGCGAGGCGCGGGGCGAGATCCTTGCCTGTCGCCGTGGCCGCGATCACCACAGCGCGGTACTGCGGTGCCATCGCTGCCACCGTGGCGACGATGCCATCGGGACAGTACACCGCGAAGTCCGTGACCACGGCCGTGAGCACCCGGTCGGCGCCGGCGGCACCGAGGGTGTCGAGCCCCGACACCTCGCCCGACCCGCACACCAGCGCATCCACCGTGGTTCCGGCCTGATCGGCCAACCGCCGGGCGGCCGCGAGCAACTCGGCGCTTCCCTTGCGGAGGGCGCCATTGCGCTGTTCGAGAACTGCGAGAATGGCCGCCATCAGAGCACCTTCGCTTCGGTCGTGAGCAACTGCATCAGGACGGGCACCGCGTCGGCACCTTCACCGACAATTCGCCCTGCGGCGCGCTCACTCGGCAGGGCCAGCGACAACACCTCGACCTGTCCCGCCTTGGCGGTCACGGGAAGGATGTCGAGCGGCTTCTTCTTCGCGGCCATGATCCCCTTGAGCGAGGGAAGCCGCGGCGTGTTCAATCCCTTCTCGCAGGTGAACACCGCCGGCAAGGTGCAGCCGGCCTCCTCGACACCACCTTCGACCTCGCGCGCCACCGTCGCCTTGCCGTCGGCCACCTCGAGCAGGGTGATCGCCGTGGCGCAGGGGAGGCCCAGCAGCTCCGCCACCATCGCGCCGGTCTGCTGGCCATAGTCGTCGACGGCCAGCTTGCCGAAGAGCACCAGGTCAAACTCGCCATCCTTGAGGTAATCGGCGAGCACATGCGCGTTGGCAAGGCCATCGGCCGAAGGGGTGCCCTGCAAATGCACGGCGCGATCGATACCCATCGCCAGTGCGGTGCGCAGCGTCTCCTGCACGCTGTCGCCACCGAACGCGATCACCGCGGTTTCCCCCGCTCCGGCCACATCCTTCAACGCGATCGCGGCCTCGAGCGCGTACTCATCATACGGGTTCGGGACGAACTTCAATCCCGTCTCATCAATGGCAACACCGCTCGCGCCGATGACGATCTTGCTCGTCGTATCGGGCACGCGGCGGAGACAAACAGCGATTTTCACGAAATGACTCCCGTGGTTAAACCCAATGTTTCAGGAGAGAGGAGAGAGGAGAGAGGAGAGAGGAG
>JBDUDP010000129.1:0-3651 GCA_040002895.1 Gemmatimonadota bacterium | reverse complement strand
TGAGCGTGAGCGCGTAGTTTGATGGTGGTCTGGGCACGATAGTTGATGGGGATCAGGCCGGCGGATCGTGGTCCACGGTGTTCACGGTGAGGTCGGAATAGGGGATGGGCCGGTCGAGATCGGCGATGGCGGTGACCGCACCACGTAGGGCGACGATCAGGTCCGCCACGACTTGGTCTTGCGGGATGGAGTCAAAGCAGTCTGCTAGGTGGGGCGAGAGGGACAGGGCGAGGGCGGTGGGGAAGATGGGGCAGATCTCGCGTTCAAGTTGGCGCAGGCCGCCCCACAGGCGACGGACGAGGCGGCGGGTGGCGATGGGGAGCGCGCGTGACGGGGGCGGGGCGTATAGATGAGACGACGCCGAGTCCCTGGACTTCATCGGGGTTTGCGGACTTGGGCGGTTTTGGCGCGGGCAGGTTGCTGGAAAGTCTCGAGGAATAGCTTTTCGTCGAGACGGGGGAGTTCGCGGTCGGCGGCGACTGCGAGCAGCTCGTCGCAAAGATTCATGAGGACGCGGTAGTTGCCCGCTGCATGCTCGGCGAGGGTCGCCTTGAGTTCAGTGGTCATGAGGGCAGGATTGCCGGCGACCTCAAGGAGGTGGTCGAGGCAGGCACACAGCTCGTCACGGGACGCGTAATCGAGGACCAGTCGGCGGCGGATGCGGCTGCCAAGAGGCTGGAGCTCCGGAGCGCGAAGCCGTTCGGGGAGCCGCTGGTCGCCGGCGAGGACGACGCACAGGAGCTGGCGGGAATCGAGCTCCTTGGAGGCCATGACCCGCAGCTCGTTGAAGACGGTGGTGAGCGTCTCCTGCGCCTCATCGATGATGAGGACCGGGCGCATGAGGGTCTGGGAGATGTGATCACTCCAGCGAGATCGGAGCGCTTTGAAGCCCGCCCAGCGATTGTGGGAGGCGAGCGGGACGCCAAAGACATCTCCCAGCTCACGATAGAAATCGCTGGTGCGGCTCTGTGGATGTTCGAGGGCGCCGACGACCACATCGGGTTTGGCGCGAAGGCGTTCCGCGAGCAATCGCAGGGCGATGCTCTTGCCCGTACCGGGATCGCCCGTGATCATGGCGAAGCCACCGTCGGTGATTCCGAATTCCACACGCCGAAGAAAAGCATCGACGGCGGGCGTCGTATAGAGCGCCTCGATGGGGACATCGGGGCGGAAGGGATGAAACTTCAGGCCGTAAAGGGATTGGAGTTTGGGATTCATCGGTCGTCCTCCGGGTGCGGATTGGGTTGGTGGGTCACAGATTCATGGTCGGGCTGCTCGTCGTCACTGCTGTCCGCGATCTCATGAAGGGGTGCCGAAAGATCGTGTTTCGGCAGGTACGCCGGCGGCAGCCCCGTCGCGGCATAATCCGCCATCAGCCGCCGGAGGTGCGGGGCGATCCCGCCCGGTGCGACCGGTGCAGCATCCACGGCAGTCGTCCGAATGACACGGCGCCGACCGTCTGCGTTCTTGGCCTTGTCGAGTGGTAGGACGACGCCCAGGTGCGTCCCCGTTCGCGGGTCCACGAGATCCACGGAGGACAGATCCCAGCGCGCGATGCGCACCTTGATCCTGGCCAGGGTGCGATACTGCCAGGGCAGCTCGAAGCGGATGCCCCCGACGGTGAAGGTGCCATCGGAGCGACGGACAGCGCGCGAGGTTTCGAGGCGGAAAGCACGCCGCAGCACCTCGGACGATGGACTTGGCCTGACCACACTGGACGCGGTGAGCGCCCGGTCGAGCGGGGTGGTGCCGATCTCGTCGTGGGGCCGTCGCTGGTACTCCTGCTCGACCCACGCCTGCGTGGCTTCGTTGAGCAGTGCCAGAGTGAGATCAGCGTGCCCTTCCAGCATCGCGATGAGGCGTCCTTCGACCTGCGCCCAAAAGACTTCCTGCTTGGCGTTCTGCTCGGGGCTGTAGGGCAACGTGGTGTGGGCGAGGATTCCCAGGCGCTCGAGACCCTCGACCACCTCTTGCGCCACCATCGCCGATCCGTTGTCTGTCAGCAGGGCCCTCGGCAGGCCCCGCTTCTGGATCGCCTGCGCCAGGCCGTGGACCAGCGTCTCGGCAGTTACGTCCAGGTACCACTGCAAGTGGCAGCAGAGCCGAGAGTGATCGTCGAGGATGCCGAGGAGCCTCGGGGTCTTCCACTCGCCAGCGACGGTCAGCACCTTGCGCGAGCCGTCGTGGAAATCGAGGTGCCACAAGGCATGGACGTGTGAAACCTCAAAGGACCGCCTCTCGCGGGGCTCGTAGGGCGGTCGTCCTTCCACCGTTGGGCGGCGGCGGTGTCGCAGCCACCCGGACGTCTTCATGTACCGGCATAGCGTCGTGTAGCTGGGGATCCGACCGAGCGTCGGATCCTCCCCCGCCAGCGCCAGTATGTTGTCGTGGTGAAGCTGGAAGCTCCACCCAGGATGCTGCCGGTACTGCGCTTCCAGGCCCACCGCCACTTTCGCCGGCATCGCCAGGTGCGTGCCAGCGTGACTCGGGACCTTGCGCGCCAGTACCACCACCGGATCTGCCGCCCCCTTCGCTGCGTAAAACCACCGCTCGATCGTCGAGACGGAAAAACGACACGTCTCCCCCGTCGTCGGGTGGCGATACGGTTTCGCTGCCAGCGACTCGATCTGCTTTCGCAGCTCGCCGTGCTCAGGCGGCGCCGCCAGCAGTGGCCCGATGATGGAAAAACGCAGCCGCGCCCAGCGCAGTCGTGCCGATGTTGGATGGTCGTCGCTCATGAAGGCGCACCTCGGATCTGTCGCGATGGCCACCGTGACCGCGCGAGTCGTCGAGTTGCAACCCCTACCTGATCGCGATCACCGAAGCACGAGCCAAGCTCTGCGTGTCACTCTCCGACCATCACGAATCGCGCCCCGTCCACGACGGATTCCGTCGTTATCGGTGCCAAGAAGCGCAGCGTCGATCGCAGTGCATCAGCCCCCGGAGATTGCCCGGCAAATCGTGCGACCAGTGCCTCCGGCAAGGCGGCCGCGTCCTCGATCGGTGGCCACAGTGTCGCGCGGGCCGCCGCGAAGTAGCTTCCTCGCGGTAGCACCTCCCGGAACCACCATAGCCATCGTCTCACCGTCCGAGACGCCGGCGACGGCGGTGCTGGCAATGGTGGCGGAGTTGACCGCGTCGCCGTCGCCGCCAGGCTCGTCCCGAGCACCCCGATTCCCAGATAGACGCGGCGCCCAAGAAACACCACCGACGGTGGCGTCGCCCGCCGCCGACACCCCTCCCGCGCGCAGCAGAGGCTGATCCGCCGGTCCAGCCGCTCACCACCGGCGGCCAGATCGCCGCCCCTCGGCTTGCGCGGGTAGTCCGCTCGATCGAGCCGCCCCTCGCAATGGGGGCACCCGGCCAGCTTCACCCGCGCCGCAATTCGGGCGTCCTCTTCCTCCAACTCCTCGAAAAACTTGTCGTCGACGGTACTCGTGTGCCACAAGGGTCTTCACCTCCGGATGCCTGGACAGCTCCAGAGGCAAGCCCCCTCAAGTCACTTCATCAAGTTTCTTGAGGGGGTTTCTTTCATTCCCCTCATCTATCTCGCCCACAATCGCCCCCAATCCCATCAGCCTTCGTGCACAGGCTCAAGACGGGCCTCAAGGTCATCGACGCGCTCATTCCGATCGCCCGCGGTCAACGCGA
>JBDUDP010000128.1:0-3716 GCA_040002895.1 Gemmatimonadota bacterium | reverse complement strand
CGAGATCGAGACGCGGCCGATCATGGATTCGCTCACGCTCGACTTTGCCTTCACCGGCGTGCGCACACTCGGGCTGGGACAGCGCGCTGGCGCCGACTTCCTCAGCGTTTCGCTGTCGACCACCGATGCCATCGGCCACCGCTGGGGCCCAGGGTCACGCGAACTGCACGACCAGTTGCTCCGGCTCGATCGTTACCTTGGTGCCTTCCTTGACTCGCTGGCCACGATCGTTCCACCGAACCAGATGATCGTGACCCTCACGGCCGATCACGGGGTGACGGAATATCCCGAGGCCGGCGTCGGGGGTCGCATTTCCTTTTCCACCCAGGTGCGCGCCATGACGGCCTATGGTCGCGATCGCTGGCGGCTCGACCTCGGGGCAGGGCAGGAGGCAGGGCTGCTGTTCGGTGACCGCGAGGCATTGGCGCGGCGCGGCGTCGACGTCGACTCGCTTTCCGATGCACTCGCGGCTGAGGTCATGAAGGTGGCTGGAGTGCGCAGGGTGCTGACGCCGCGCACCCTCGCCGCCGCCAAGCCGGGTGATCTCGATGCCATGCGCTGGCGCCGTGAACTGCCGGCCGGTTTCAGCTGGTTCGTGGCGGCCCTTGCCAAGCCGGGGTATGTCTTCGGGACCAATCTGACCTCGACCAGTCACGGCACCCTCAATCTCGATGACGTGCGCGTGCCGCTGCTCTTCCGTGTGCCCGGTGTCCCGGCGCGTCGTGTTGAACGCGTCGTGCGCACCCTCGATCTTGCGCCCACCCTCGCCGCCTTGCTCGGGCTTCGTCCCACCGAGCCGGTCGAGGGCGTTCCACTTCCCGAACTGTTCGGCCGTCGGCCGACGAGGTGACCCCGATGCGCATTGGCCTGCTCCTCAGCGCCGTCCTGCTGCTTCCCCCGACCCTCGCGGCACAGAGCGACGACACGGCCATGGCCCACGCGCGTCGTTTCCTGGCGTCGCGTCCGATCATCGACGGCCACAACGATCTCCCCTGGGAGATCCGGCGGCAGAAGGAGGCGCCGATGGATGTCGCGAAGTACCCGCTGCGCACGCGGGCACCGGGCCAGACCGACTTCGCGCGGCTCAAGATCGGCGGCGTCGGGGGACAGTTCTGGTCCGTCTACGTTCCAGGCGAGGCCAAGGACTCCGGCTACGCCAGGATGCAGCTCGAGCAGATCGATATCGCGCGCCGGATGATCGCGATGTATCCCGATCAATTGCAGCTTGCCCTCTCGGCCAACGACGTGATCGCCGCCCGCAAGGCCGGCAGGGTGGCGTCGCTGCTCGGCATGGAGGGCGGTCACGTGATCGAGAACTCCCTCGGGGCGCTGCGGATGTACTACGCGCTCGGCGCGCGGTACATGACGCTGACGCACAACGTCACTCTCGATTGGGCCGATGCCGCGCTCGACAGTGCCAGGCACGGAGGACTCACTGACTTCGGCCGCGATGTGGTGCGGGAGATGAATCGGATCGGGATGATCGTTGACCTGAGTCATGTCTCGCCCGGCACCATGAGCGATGCGCTCGACGTGAGCGTGGCCCCGGTGATGTTCTCGCATTCCTCGGCGCGGGCCGTCACCGACGTCCCGCGCAATGTCCCCGACTCGATCCTGCGCCGGCTGCCGAAGAACGGCGGTGTGGTGATGGTGACGTTTGTGGGCGGGTTCATTTCCAACGCGATGCGGGATTGGGGGAGCAGCGCGGATTCGGTGGTGGCGGCGCTGCGGACGAAGGGCGGCGACTCCCTGGCGACGCGGGCCGCGTTCCAAGCCTGGCGTACCGCTCACCCACGACCGCATGCCACCGTCGCTGATGTGGCAAACCATGTTGAACATGTGCGGGATGTGGCGGGGATTGATCATGTCGGGCTGGGCGGCGACTACGACGGCACCGACGGTCTCCCCGACGGGATGGAGGACGTGACCGGGTACCCGGTACTCTTCGCCGAACTGATCCGTCGTGGCTGGTCCGACGGCGACCTCACCAAGCTCGCCAACGGCAACATCCTCAGGGTGCTGCGCGAGGTGGAACGGACAAGGGACCGGCTCGCCGCAGCGCGATGATCCCGAAGGCCACGATCGCGAGCGCAATGCCGAACCACTGCAGGGCGTAGCTGAGGTGGGGCCCGTCGTCGAGGATCGGCGGGTCAACGGCGGGCAGCCGCCCCGGGCCATCGGGGTTGCCATCGAGCAGGAGGTAGACGCGGAGCGTCGTCGGATTTCGATGCAGCAGGACACCCTGGTCGAGGCGGCGCCAGGTGGTGTCGCGCCCGCGAATGAGCGGCTGTCCGGCGTCAGTGGTGGTCGGCACCGGCAGGGCGAGGCCCGTGAGGGTGACCTCACCCGCCGTGGGCTCGGGAAGCTCGGGGATCGTGGCCGCGTCGGGTGACGCGACGAACCCGCGCAGCACCCAGAGCACGGTCTCGCTGCCGGTGACCCGGAAGGCGGTTGCGACTTCGAGTCCGGGGGCCGCATCATGCACCCGGCCCCGCAGCAGGATCTGGTTCGTGGCGTCGAAGGTCCCGCGCAGGCGAAGTCGCCTGCCCGGGACCGGCGCGTCGGCCCCGCCACGATAGTCGAGTGGCGGGAGCGCTCGGGCCGCGAGAATGGTGCTGTTGGCGCTGCGCCGCGCCGTCAGCCGATGCAACTGCCAGCGGCAGAGGAGCAGCGCCGTCGTGGCGAGCGCGATGATCAGCAGGGTGAAGGCGATTCGTCGGGTTCGGGACACCAATGACCCTCTCGCAGGACAGTGACACAGACTCGCGGTTGTCGGAAAACCGCGCAACATGTTGCGATGACAGAAGATATCGTGCTGGCACACGGTCTGCGCATTCTGGGCCGCGTGTCACATCAATGAACGACCGTCACCGCCCAATTGATTCTCACGGAGCCTCCGATGATGCAGCGCGCCCTCACCTCCCTCGCCCTCCTTGCCCTCGCGGCGGGCGCTTTCACTTCTGCCGCCGCGCAGGATCGTCGCGCTGGTCGCGACCGAGGGTTGGTGGAACTTCCACAGGAGCAAGTGCGGTCGGGGTTCTATATCGCCGGTGTGGTTGGTGCCGGCGCCGAACAGAACAAATACTCCGATGAACTCACGTACACCCAGTCGCTCACCAAGCCCACGCTCGGCCTCCGTCTCGGCGGCACGCCCAATGCCAACACGCGGGTCGGCGCCGAGTTCTTCGGCTGGTTCAACTCCGTCGACGGTGGCACCGAGACGTTCGGCACGGCGCTGATCACCGCCCAGCTCTATCCGGTCCGCCACACGGGACTCTTCGTGAAGGTCGGCGGCGGGATCGCCCAGGCCGGGACACCATCGCTTGATCCCTTCGCCTCCAACATCACCGAGACCGGGTTCGGGTGGAGCGTGGGTGCCGGTTACGAAATCCAGCTCTCGCGCCAGTTCGCGGTCGGACCGACGGTGGACTTCTACAAGGGCACCTTCACCAAGCGCAACCAGCCCACATTGAGCGATCGCGTGCTCAATATCGGGGTGCAGCTCAGCTATCAGAGCGGTGGCCGTCGGCGTTGACCGCCCCGGCGCGGCCCGCTATACTCTGCCCGCCACGCCCTGATGGTGAAACTGGTAGACACGCTATCTTGAGGGGGTAGTGCCGCAAGGCGTCGCGGTTCGAATCCGCGTCAGGGCATCGCGAGAGCCTCGCCACTGTAGCTCAGGGGTAGAGCACTCGATTCGTAATCGAGCGGTCGTC
>JBDUDP010000127.1:0-3744 GCA_040002895.1 Gemmatimonadota bacterium | reverse complement strand
GACCTCGTGCTGCAACAGGCCGAGTGGTATCCCGAGGCGGAGGACGGCCCTCATGTGACAGTGGAAGCGTTCGGGGAGGCCGGCAAGATTCCCAGTGTCCCGGCGCCGCTCATCAGGGTGCGCGAGGGCACGGTGGTCCATGCCACCGTGCGCAACCTGCTGACCGACTCCACCGCCCAAGTGATTGGGCTGGGCAGGCACCCTATCGCGGCCAGTGACACGCTCCACATCAAGCCGGGCGACAGCGCCGAAGTCACCTTCGTGGCGGGGGTACCCGGAACGTATCTCTACCGCGCCAACATCGGCAAGCAAGGTGCAATCAAGGGGGATGCCGAGCACACCACCACCGGTGGCGCGTTTGTCGTTGACCCTGTGGGCGGGAGCCGACCCGATCGCATCTTCGTGTTGAACATCGTCTCCTATGAGATCGATTCGACCCATTTCAAGGAAGCCCTCGGCATCAACGGCAAGTCGTGGCCCTACACCGAACGGCTCACTATGACCGTGGGCGATTCCCTGCGCTGGCGCGTGATCAACGGCACCATCCGACCCCACCCGATGCACCTGCACGGTTTCTATTTCCGGACCTCGGCGATCGGCACCGGCATCGCTTCGACGGCCATCTCCGGCCCGAGGCAGTCGCTGGCCGTGACCGACAGCTACGCCCCGTGGAGCACGCGCGAGATCACCTGGTCGCCGGATCGGCCGGGCAACTGGCTGTTCCACTGTCACCTGAGCTTTCATGTCATCCCGGATGTCCGCCTCGACAAGGATCCCGCCGACGAACACCAGACCCACTCGCCGGATCCGATGGTGCATATGGCCGGCCTGGTGATGGGCCTCTCGGTGTCGCCCAAGCCGGGCGCAGCGACTGCAAAGGCGGCACCGGCGAGGCGGCTCGATCTCTGGTTCCAGCAAGGTCCCAAGCGCGGCAGCATGCCCGCCACCTACAGCTACATCCTGCAGCGTGGCGCCACCCCGCCGGCGCGCGACTCGGTCGTGATTCCTGGCACGCCGCTGATCCTGACCCGTGGCGTGCCGGTGGACGTCGTGGTCCACAACCGCACTACACAGCCCGGCGGTGTGCATTGGCATGGGGTCGAATTGTTGAGTTGGTCGGATGGCGTGGTGGGGTGGAGCAGTCGGGGCACCGCCATGGCGCCGCCGATCATGCCGGGGGGAAGCTTCACGGCGCACCTGCTGCTGCCGCGCGCGGGGACGTTCATCTATCACACGCACATGAATGACATCGAGCAGGCCACTGGCGGCGCGGTGGGTGCCATCGTGGTGACGGAACCGGGCGAGCGGTTCGACCCTGCTCGCGACCACCTCTACCTCACGCACTGGAATGGCCCCGAGGGTTATCCGCTCGTCAACGGCGATTCCGCGACTTCCGCACCGCTGCTGCTCGCGGGCGGTATGACGCAGCGCTTCCGCTTCATCAACATCGGACCGGCCAATCGGTTCCGCTTCTCGCTGCGACAGGACACCACGGAGGTCACCTGGCGCGCCCGCGCCAAGGACGGCGCCGATCTCGCTGCCGCACTCCGCAGCGACGGTCCGGCGACGGTGGTGATTGATGTGGGAGAGACCTACGACTTCGAGTTCACGCCGCCGAAGCAGCCGGGGCAGTATGAGCTGGTGCTGACCAACGTCAATCAAAAGTTCACCGGGTGGAGCCAGCGCTTGACGGTGCGGTGACCGTCTCCAGGCGGCGGAACTAGCCCAGCACCTCGCGCAGCGCGGCGAGGTGGGCATCAGTGAGACCGCCGTGATCGAACATCGCGATGCCACTCGCACCGCCGTCTCGCGCCACCCGCACGGCGTGTTGCAATTCTGGCGGCGGCAAGTCGGGAAGATGCACCCCGGCTACGAGCGGCACTGACTTCGGCAGCACCGCGACACCCTCCGCCGCACCACGCCCGATCCAGTCCACCGTCTCGCGATGAAAGCTGTGATAGAGCATCGGGAAGACAAGATCGAGCGGCCAGCGATCCCACGCCTGGCGCACCTCCTTGCGGGCAATCGTTGGGGTCGGGAAGACCGCCGCCGAGATCGCCTTGCCGCGCGCGTGGACGGTGCGCGCGAGCTCAGTCACCAGTCGGGTGACCGAGTCGTAACGGAACTGCAGCCAGTCCTTGTTGCCGGCCGGGTTCTTGAGCGCCAGCGGATCCTTGCCGTGCTGCTGCTTGAAGTCGGAGCGACAGACCTCGCAATAACAAAAATCGTATTCCGGCATCTCGTGGTCCTGCACCAGCCCGTAGCGCTCCCAGAGATTGCGCGGCAGGATCACGTCGGGATGCCGAATGTAGTCGAGGTGCACGGCGTCGACGCCGGGTGAGGCCGCCACCTGGTCGATGACACCACGCAGGTACTCGCGCACCGGCTCCCGCGTGGGGCAGAGCCACTGGTAGTAGCCCACGTACGGCGGATGGGTGAGCGAACTCTCGCCTTTCCGGCTCACCGAGAACCACTCGGGATGCTCCGCCTTGACCTGCGCATCGCCACTCCGGTTGAGCACCCAGGTCCAGCGGTGCAGCACCAACCCTGCCCCGTGCGCCGCCTCGGCGTGCATCGACGTGTCACCGCCAAGCACGAGCACTCCGGTGAGACCGGCATCGCGCAGCCGGTGGTATTGCGCGCGCCAACTGGCCACGTCGGCCGTACCACCGCCGTGAACCCAGGTCCAGGCGCTGAAGGGCTCGGCAGACGCGCGCGCCGCTGTGGGCCACAGCGCCGTGGCCGCGGCTCCGGCACCCAGCATGCCGAGGAAGTCGCGGCGTTCGATCATTTGGGCGTTGCGCCTGCGCCTTTGGCCCTGACTCCAGCCACCTCGGCGGGTGTCACGATCAGGCCCTTGTTGCCCCACTGGCTGTAGACATAGGTCAGCACGTTGGCGGTCATTTCGTCCGTCAGGCTGAGTGCCGGCATCACCCCGTCGAACTGCTCGCCGTTGACCGTGATCGGTCCGCTCCGACCATGCAACACGACCCCGATGGCGCGGACCTTGTCGGCGTTGAGGAAATCGGAGCCTGCCAACGGCGGAAACGCCTGCGGAATTCCGCGCCCGTCGGGCTGGTGACAGGCCGCACAGGTCCGGTCGAAGATCCGCTTGCCGAATTCGACGCGCTCGGCCACCGTGGTCGCCTTCAACTCCGTATCCGCCGCCGTGGTGATCGTCTGAATCGCGCTCCCCTCGGGACGATAGATCCCCTCAAAGGTCCGGCCCGAATAGACGAGGCTGTCGTCGGGTCCGGTGACATCGAGGATCGCCAGCGCACCCTTGTTGAAGGCGCGGAAGACCGCGTGATCCACCAGCAGGTACGCGCCGGGTGCATTGACCTTGAACTGCACAATGCTCGCAGAACCGGGCGGAATCATGACGGTCTGGACATCGTTGCTCACCAGCTGTCCGCCATCGACATGCACCTGGTCCATGATCTCGCCGATCACGTGGAAGGACGAGGCGAGACTCGGACCACCGTTGCCGATGAAGAGGCGCACGGTTTCGCCGACCTTCGCCTTGAGCGAGTGGTCGCCGGTGAGTGCGCCGACCGCCCCGTTGAATACCACATACGGCGGATTCTCGTCGATGGCCTTGGTCATGTCGAAGGGCTGCTGACCGGGATCGCCGAACTTGCCGCGGGTGTAGAACTCTCCCTGCATCACGTAGTACTCGTGATCGACTGCCGGCAGCCCCGCCTTGGGCTCGACCAGGATCATGCCGTACATGCCGTTGGCGAT
>JBDUDP010000126.1:0-3773 GCA_040002895.1 Gemmatimonadota bacterium | reverse complement strand
ACGTGACGCTGGCGCGCACGGGCAAGGTGCTGCGCATGGCCCAGCCGCAGCAGTTTCTGGCGCGCGAACGCACCGAGATCGAGGAGGCGTGGCCGGGCGACGTGGTGGGCATCCACGATCGCGGGTCATTGCGCGTCTCCGACTCACTCTCCGAGAAGGGCGATGTGGCCTTCGTGGGGATTCCGCGATTCGCACCGCAGTTCTTCGCGCGGATCCTGGTGTCCGACCCGCTGCGTCGCAAGCATCTCGACACGGGGCTCCGGCAGCTCGCGGAGGAGGGCGCGGTGCAGGTGTTCTTCCAGGACTCGGTGGTGGGGCCAGTGCCGATCGTCGGTGCTGTCGGCATGCTGCAGTTCGATGTCCTGCTATTCCGGCTCGAGGGGGAATACGGCGTACCCTGTCGGCTCGAGCCGCTGCCATTCCGCCACGCGCGCTGGGTGCGAGGTGACGAAGAGGCGATCGATCAGCTGGTGGAGGGGCGCTCCCGGATGCGACTCTTCGATGCCAAGGGTGCCTCGATCCTGCTGTTCGAGGACGAGTGGGCACTGCGCTCGACGCTGGAACGGGTCAAAGGGAAGCTCGAATTCCTCGACGCGGCACCCTAACAAAAGAGAGAAGAGAGAGGAGAGAGGAGAGAAGAGAACAACGAGAGAAGAGAAAAGAGAGACGAGAGAAGAGTGCGTAGCCACCCCTCCTCTCTCATCTCTCCTCTCTCGTTTATCTCCTCTCACTTCTCTCTTTTTTACGAGGAGCACGACACCTCGACGGAAACACGCCCAGCGGGCGACGGCCCCGCGAACCGCTCCCACTCGTCGTGTTCGTCAAACGGTTGCGCCACCAGCCGCCTGACCGATTCAATCGGTGCGAAGTCGCCCTGTTCCGCCGCCTCAATGACTTCCTGCGCGATCCAGTTCCGCAACACAAACTTCGGGTTCACCCGCAGCATGCCGGCCTGTCGCTCGGCGGTGACCGATGCCTCGCGCTCCAGCCGCGCCGCGTAGCGATCGAGCCAGACCGCGATCGACCCCGGTGCCGCGGCCTCGGCTTCCACGGCGCGTCGGCTCGACGGAACCGCGGGATCGAAGTGCGACAGCGCGCGGAAGAAGCGACTGTAGTCCACCGCCTCACGATGCAGCACGGAGAACAACTCTCCCTGCAGGATGAGATCATCGGGCTCCTCGGTGCGCCAGCCGAGCTTGGCGTGCATGAGACGGTCGATGTGCTCCTCGAACGTGCCGCGATAGGATTCGAGTGCGGCGAGGGCCGGCGCCTCCGGCACGAGGGAGGCCAGCGCGTCGGCCAGCCGGGTGCAGTTCCACAACCCCACTCGCGGCTGCTGATTGAAGGCGTAGCGGCCGGCCTGATCGGTGTGATTGCAGACGAAGCCGGGGTCGTACGCGTCGAGCCAGCCGTAGGGGCCGTAGTCGAGGGTGAGGCCCAGGATCGACATGTTGTCGCTGTTCATCACGCCGTGGGCGAATCCCACCGCGGTCCACTGCGCCATGAGCCGCGCGGTCCGATCGACCACTTCGCGGAACCAGGCGGCATGGCGCTCCTCGTCGGGGAGTGCGGCCAATTCGGGGAAGTGCAGCGCGATGACCTGATCCGCAAGCGTGCGCACCTCGTGGTACATGCCGCGCGAGGCGAATAGCTCGAACGATCCGAAGCGGACATGGCTCGGTGCCAGTCGCGACAAGACGGCCGCGGTTTCGGCGCGTTCGCGATACACCGGCAGCGAACTGCCGGTGATCGACAGCGCCCGCGTCGTGGGAATTCCCAGACCCGCCATGGCTTCGCTGGCGAGATACTCGCGAATGGTGGAACGCAGCACCGCTCGACCGTCTCCCATGCGGGAGAAGCGCGTCATGCCGGCGCCCTTCAGTTGAATCTCCCAGCGCGACCCGCTGGGCGTCACCACTTCACCCAGCAGGATGGCCCGTCCGTCGCCGAGCTGCGGCACCCAGACGCCGAACTGATGACCGGCGTAGATCGCCGCGACCGGGTCCATGGAGGCGAGCAGGCCGTTGCCGCTCATCACGGCGAGGAATTCCTCGGTGCCGGCAGCGCCAGGATCGAGTCCCAACAATGCCGCGGCGTCGGGGTTGAAGGCCACCAGGTACGGGTCGGGAAGGGCGGTGGGGCGCACGCGTTCAAAAAACTCCCCCTCGAGGCGTGCGAAGGAGTTGTCCCAGCGGAGCGAGGCGAGTGGGCGAGTCACATCACAAGATAATTTCGCCCGACTCTGTTCCAGCGGTGAAACGTGGACGTGAAACCATGGACCGTCCGATTACGTTTAGTCTTGCAACGCTCCCGGGTGCTCCGGGCCATTCATGAGAGGTAGGACATGACCCCGAAATACTGGTTCCGAATCGTGCTTGGCATGCTCGCGATCTTTGCGGTGGGCATGGTCGTTCGCGCGATGGCGCACAAGGGGAAGGAGATGGTGACCGACCTCACCCACGGCAACGGCCCGATCACGGTGCCGTTGCTGGGCATGCCGTTCCGGCTCGGCGGGGTGGATGTGGGCTCGCTGCAGCGACTGCGGATCGAGCGGAGCGCGCCCAAGATGGTGTCGGGCTTCCACCTCTACGCCACGGTAGCTGACACCGTCGCGCTCGCGCGCTTTACCGATTGCCGGCTCACGGTGACGAACCCCGACAACATCGACGAGCACACCTCGTTCACCTGCGTCTCGGCCGCGGACAGCGCCAAGCAGGTCATGGTGCCGTTCGGTTCTGTGACCCTGCAGCCCTCGGGTCGCGAGCTGGTGTTGCTGGTCCCGGAAGCGGTCCGGCGCGACATCCAGGATCATGCCGACAACCCGGGCGCGGCGGATCGCAGTGGCGACAGCGTCGACATTGCCAGCGACAGCGGTTCGATGAACATCAAGGTGAACGGCCGCGATATCCTCTCGCTCAAGGGCGATTCCACCGGGGGCCACATGGTGGTCCATGACGAGGCGGGGAAGGAAGTCGTCAACATGAAGTTCTCGGCCCCGACCGCCCGACCCAAGGCGGCGACGGTGACCAAGCCGTAACCGGGTGACGAGGTTAGTTTAGGGCGTCGCGAGCGCCGTCCGGCGGGTACTTCCGCTGGACGGCGCTCGCTTTTCCTGGTTGGGAGTTTCGGGCGTGACGCTGATTGCAGCTTCTGGACTGGCCGTCGTCTTCGGCAGTGACACCTTGATCGAAAACGTCACCTTCACGGTGATGGCTGGCGATCGTTGGGGCGTGGTGGGCCGGAACGGCAGCGGCAAGAGCACCCTGATGCAGCTGATCACCGGGGCGCGCCAGCCCGACCGCGGCTCGGTGGCGCGCGCCCAGGGTCTCACGATCGCGGTGATGGACCAGTATCGCGATTTCGGCGACGCGCTCACGGTCTGGGACGCCGCCGCGCGCGGCTTCGACCACCTCTTTGAACTCGAGCGCGATCTCGCGCGCCAGACCGATGCCATGGGTGTGGCCGGCGAGGCGGTGACCGAGGCGATGCTCGATCGCTATGCCCACGACCTCGAGCGCTTCGAGCATGCCGGCGGTTACGCCGCCTCCTCGCGCGTCGATGCCGTGCTCGAGGGACTCGGATTCAATCCCGTCGATGCGCGCACCCGCGATGTGGCAACGCTGTCGGGTGGCGAGCGTGGCCGACTCGCCCTCGCCGGCCAGCTCGCGGCTCCGGCCGACCTCTTGATTCTCGACGAACCGACCAACCACCTCGACATCGCCACGGCCCGCTGGCTCGAGGGCTACCTCAAGAGCATCGACGAGGCCGTGCTG
>JBDUDP010000125.1:0-3867 GCA_040002895.1 Gemmatimonadota bacterium | reverse complement strand
CTGGACGACCGGGGTACTGTTCAGGGTCGTCGGCCTCGGCCACCTGGAAGCCGGCGCGCAACAGATCGCGCTCCAGCCCATCTGGCCTGCCGGATGAGTCGCCGGAGAGGATGATCAGTGGGCGAGGCGCCTTTCCCTTGGCGGGAGGGCGAACACCGGGAGAGGACGGTTCGATGCGCAAGACTTCAGTCACGCGGCCTCAGCAGGAAGTTTCGTCTCAGGGGAAGGCCCCGTCGCCGGAGCGATTGGGGGCCCATGTCTCCACGCAGGGCGGTCCTGCCACTGCCCCCGGCCGCGGGGCGGCCATCGGGGCAACGGCGATCCAGCTCTTCACCAAGACCCCGAACATGTGGCGGGAACCTGTGGTGACACCGGAGATCGCAGCCGCCTTTCGGCAGGCCCGCGAGGACCACCCGGTTGCGGTGGTGGTCTCGCACGATTCGTACCTGATCAACCTGGCCTCCCCCGATCCCACCATCCGGACCAAGTCGATCGCGGCGTTTCAGGGGGAATTGACCCGCTCCGAGGCGCTCGGCCTCGACGGAATCGTCTCCCATCCCGGCAATTTCATCGATGACCACGACGCCGGACTCTCGCGCAACGCCGAGGCCATCACCATCTCGCTGCGGGAGGTGCCGGGGAAGGTCATGGTCCTGCTCGAGACCACAGCCGGCACTGGCACGGTCCTCGGCAGGAGCTTCGAAGAACTCCGCACCCTTCGGGATTTGATCGGGGACGATGTCCGGCATCGCGTGGGATTCTGTGCCGACACCTGCCACCTCTTCAGCGCCGGATATGACCTGAGGGACGACTACGAAGGTGTTTGGGCCTCCTGGGACCGGGAAATCGGCCTGGAGCACCTGCGCTGCCTCCACCTCAACGACTCCAAGACGCCCTTCGCATCGCGGAAGGACCGGCATGAGCTGATCGGCGAGGGATCGCTGGGCCCGGAGCCGTTCCGTCGGGTCATGCAGGATCCGCGCTTTGTCGGGATCCCGAAGATTCTTGAGACGCCCAAGGGGGATATCGATGAAGTCAGCAACGATTTGCGGATGCTCGCGCTCCTGCGCGGATTTGGCCCGACGATTTGACCCTGTCCCCGGTTCACGGCACCTTTGCAGGATGCCTCGAACCTCTGCGCTGCTCTCCCTCGCTGTGATTGGTACGCTTTCGGGGGCGGGAACGGTGTCTGCCCAAACCACCGTCCGCCTCAGCGCCGGTGCCACGCTGGCCTCCCCGCTGGTGCGCGACGAGTTGGGCGGCGCCATCACACTCCAGGCTGCCGTGGCCCCGACCATATCGCTGGCGGTGACCCATCCGGTGGGGCTCGGTTACCGGCTCGTGCTCGAGGGGCAGTTCGCGAGCTCGTCGCTCGAGGTCACCGACAACGGCGTCAAGGACAATCTCGGCGCGCTGCGCAGCATCGGGGCGCTCCTGCTGCTCGACGGACCAATTCGCGGCGCGTTGCGCTGGCAGGCCGGCGGTGGCGCGCTCGCGTATCGACCGGCGCGGAAACTCGGTGTCTTTGCCGACGATTCGCCCACGCGCTGGCTGCTCGCGGCGGGGGCGAACTGGTCGCGGACTTTGACGACAGATATGAATCTGGTCGTGGGTGCCCGTTACGACTTCTCGACCTTCACCACCAAGCGTCTCGATCGGGTGGGCTATTCCCAGTTCACCACGGTGAACCGCGTCGGGCTCTCGGCCGGCGTGGAGCGGAGGTTCTGATGCGTCGACTCCTCCCGCTCGCCCTGCTCGCCGTCGCGGCCTGTTCCGATCTGGTCACGCCGCTGCGCAGCAACCCCTACGAGTATCGCAAGTTCATCTCCAAGGGATTGCTCGACGGGTCGGTGGACACCGTGCGCTTCCACTGGCCCCGCAGCTTTCTCCCGGTGCGGGTGTGGGTCGCGGCCAATGATCCGTTGTTGCCGCACATGGCGACCGCGGTCGACCGTTGGAATGCCACCTTCCTCTATGGCGAATTCCGTGCGACGCTGGTGAGTGATTCGAGCGCGGCCGACATCATCGTGCGCAACGTCGTGGCGCCACCCGGAGGCGAGGCACCGCTGCTCGGGCTCGAGGCCCTGGCGCCCGAATGCCGCGGCGAGACCGATCTGTTCTACAACCTCTCCGCCAGGACGATCGTGCTGCCGATCCGGATGTACATCTATCCCCGGTTCGTCACGTCGCCGCCGGGGCTCGAGAGCTGCTACCGCATTACTGCAACCCACGAGCTGGGTCATGCCCTGGGCCTGCTCGAACACTCGCCCAACGCCAGCGACGTGATGTTCAGCGATCCCGTGCTCGACGGCATCAGTGATCGCGACCGCATCACCGCCGAGACGGTGTACCACCTCCCTGCGACCTATGCGCCCGCGAATCGGCGCTGAGACTGTTCCTCGATGGCCCCTGATGGAGATGTGATGACGCCCAAGTCCGTGTCCGTGGATGTTGCCGCCCCGCAATGGGTCAACCACCCCAAGCTGGTCGAATGGGTCACCGAGATGGCCGCGCTCACGCAGCCGGACCGGGTGCACTGGTGTGATGGGTCGCAGGAGGAGTACAACACGCTCTGCGCCGAGATGGTGGCCGCCGGCACCTTCGTCAAGCTCAACGAGTCGAAGCGCCCCAATTCCTACCTCGCCTGTTCCGACCCCGCCGACGTGGCCCGGGTCGAGGACCGCACCTTCATCTGCAGCCAGCGCAAGCAGGATGCGGGGCCCACCAACAACTGGGTCGACCCGCGCGAGATGCGCGGCACGCTCCAGGGCCTCTTTGCCGGCTGCATGCGCGGCCGCACCATGTACGTGGTGCCGTTCTCGATGGGCCCGGTCGGATCGCCACTGTCGCACATCGGCGTCGAGCTCTCCGATTCGCCCTACGTCGTCGTGAACATGCGGATCATGACGCGCATGGGTCGCGCCGTGCTCGACTCGCTCAAGGGCGGCAGCTTCGTGCCCTGTGTCCATTCGGTCGGCATGCCCCTCGCCGCGGGACAGCAGGACGTCAAATGGCCCTGCAACGCCGAGCAGAAGTACATCGTGCACTTCCCCGAGGATCGGCAGATCTGGTCGTATGGCTCCGGCTACGGTGGCAACGCCCTGCTGGGCAAGAAATGCTTCGCGCTGCGCATCGCCTCGGTCATGGGCCGCGACGATGGCTGGATGGCGGAGCACACCCTGATCCTCGGCGTCGAGAATCCCGAGGGTGAGAAGACCTACGTTGCGGCCGGCTTCCCGAGTGCCTGCGGCAAGACCAACTTCGCCATGCTGATCCCGCCCGAAGGCTACGAAGGGTGGAAGGTCACCACGGTGGGCGACGACATCGCCTGGATCCGCCCGGGTCCCGATGGGCGCCTCTATGCCATCAACCCGGAGGCCGGCTACTTCGGCGTGGCACCGGGCACCTCGTGGGAGACCAACCCCAATGCGATGTCCACGATGGAGAAGAATTCCATCTTCACCAACGTGGCGCTGACCGAAGACGGCGACGTCTGGTGGGAGGGGCTCACCAAGGAGCCGCCTGCGAAGCTCACCGACTGGCAGGGCAAGCCGTGGACGCCTGATGCCGGCCGCCCGTCGTCGCACCCAAACGCTCGCTTCACCGCGCCGGCGTCGCAGTGCCCCTCGATCGACAAGGATTGGGAGGCCACCGCCGGCGTGCCGATCTCGGCCTTCATCTACGGCGGCCGTCGTGCCACCACGGTGCCGCTCGTCTATCAGGCCTTCAACTGGAACTTCGGTGTCTACCTTGGCGCCACCATCGGCTCCGAGACCACCGCCGCAGCGGCCGGCGCCGTTGGCAACGTGCGCCGCGACCCGTTCGCGATGCTGCCGTTCTGCGGCTACCACATGGGCGACTACTTCA
>JBDUDP010000124.1:0-4015 GCA_040002895.1 Gemmatimonadota bacterium | reverse complement strand
GCCGTCGCGCTGAAGCGGATGTTATAGGAGTCGCCAGTTGCCACGCTGAAGGGGATCGACACACCAGAGCCGCCGTAACTGACCGCCGGCTGGTTGCTCTTGACGTACGACCAGGTAACGCTGTCACTTGGCTGGAGCGCACGGGAGAGTACAACCGTCCCTGCGTGCCCACCCACCGCGGTGACAGGGACCTGATCGAAGGTGATCTCCGCCACCTGAAGGTCACCAGGGGGTGGCGGTGGCGGAGTGCGCACGTTCACGAGGACGCTGTCGCCCTTGTACAGAAATGGCGTCCACCACGTGGTGCCGGAAGGAAAGGTGCTGCTCGACGGTACGACCCGGACCTTGGCGGTGCCGCCGGAGACGGCCGTCACAGATCCGCTCGGCGAGACCGTGGCAACGTTTGAGTTGGTCGATTGTACAGCGAAAACGCCCAGACTGCCGGCCGTGGAGGACGAGTTCGGATCGTTCCAAAGGAGTTCGGTCAGGCTCAATTGGAGCACGTCTCCAATTGACAGGCTGTCCGGGTTCAATGGAAAAAGGTTCGATCGAAAGACGATCGGCCAGTTGAAGAATTCCGCCTCGAGACTCGTTCCGTAGTAGGCGCGAAATATCGGCTCGACTTCATGCCTGCAGACCTGAGTGGGAATCGGTCCAGGCCCCCCGCTGCCGAAAAGGAAGGTGACACAATTAGCGGTCAAGGCGTTCGCACCCGCAATGCTCCCGCCATGTTCACCGCTATAGCCCAGGACGTGGGCAAGTTCATGCAGGATGGTGGTGGTTCGCGAGCCAGTGCGGCTGGATGCGCATTTTGACGTGTTTGAAGCGTACAAGTGAATGGTATTGGGGTGGGTGCCGGCAATCGGCGGAGTCTCCCCGCACCATGCCGAAGTGGTGGGAACGCCGTGATCGATGACGGCAATATCGCCGCCACTCGCTACGCCAACTAACTGCGGGGCCCCGGTGAAGGCTCCCGAGCTGAGCAGCTCCTGCCACTTCGAAATGGCGTTCCCGATATCGAGATTGAGCGCGGAGCTGTCACCCGAAACGGTGATGGTAGCACTGGATGGCCAGCACGTGGGGTCAACGATTCCACTGCCGCCGCAGGCCCCGGCGAACGCGGTATGAGGTTGGATGGCCAAGGGGGAGCGTTCAGTGGCTGCGCTCGTAGGCTCCGGTCCACCACATGCAGAGAGGATCACAGAGATCAAGAAAAGCACGGCACTGCGTCGCAGGGAAGGCGTGCGCGGACTCCTAGCTTGAAGAACGAGAGGGGGAACTGGAAGCGTACTGTTCAATGGTACCGTTCTTGGCGCTTTTGTCAAGCCGAACCCCGTCCACAGGGGATCAACGTCACGCGGCCGAGAGTCCGGCTGCGCCCTGCATCCTTACGCAGAGAGGTCCAGCCCGCCTCCTCCCCTAGTTCGCCACCACTTGCAGCGTCGTGCTGGTGCGGCCCGCCCGCACAAACAGCCGCACGGTGATCTTCTGCGTCAACGGGTCGTAGAAATATTTCTCACCCTGCGAGGCATCGATCTCGGCCAGCGACGCCGCCGCCGGAAGCGGTGTGCCACTGAAGTCGCGCTTGACGATGAAACTCGCCGACGGGTAGACGAAGGTGACCCGCACCCATTCATTCACCTCCGCGCGCTGCAACGTGATCCTCGGACTCGGTGGCGGCGCCACGCCCCAGACAATGTCATAGACCCGCCCGGGAAGAATCGACATCTGGGCCACCTTGGGATTGCTCGGAATTCCCACGAGCGCCACCTGCGGCCCATCGGAACGCTTGAGCGTGAGCGGTGCCACACTTTCTACCCCGTCGCTCTGGATCGCGATGCCATCATACTTCTCGGCGCACACGAAGCTGTTCCAGTCACTCCGGAAGGCGCAGGTCGGCGTGACCAGGAAGGTGGTGTTGGCCACCACGCTCTGCCCCGTGGTGCCGGTGACCGTGCCGTCGCTGTCGAGAAAGAGCGACGCCTTGTCGCCATCTTTGTCGGCCTGCGGGTTCTCGAGCCAGACCCCATTGGCGTTCACGAGCGAGACGGCATTGGCGAAGTTGAACTGGGAGATCGAGAAGCCGTTCTTGCGATTGTACCCCAGCGCACTCGCGGGGCGCGCCTGCGACGAGACGAAGTTCGCGAAGGTGACGTTGTTGGCACCCACGGTGCCGTCATAGAACTCGTAGCCGCGGATCGGAAACGACGGATTCGGCGAGGTGGTGCGGTTGTCGCTCTCCCCCACCACGATCGCATTCTGGATCCAGGTCTCCGAGGCCGCAAAGGTGGCACCGATGAGGTTGTCGGCGAGGACGGCACCATCAAGCCGAAGATTCGCGCCACGCAGCCAGACGCCGCGACCGGAGTTCTTGTAGGCGGTGAAGTTCTGGAAGGTGGCCGGCGCGATCGCCCCGTTCGCGAGCGCTCCCACCCGCGGCGCGTAGCTGGTGGTCTCGGTGCTGCCGTCGGGCGTGGGGCCATTGTCGACATTGAGGCCCGGGTTCTTGTTCGAATGTGCCACGTTGTCCTTGAATTCCGCGAGTGGCGTCCGGCGAGGTGCATCTGCTGCCCCGGTCGACAATCCGGTCGGCGAAGCCGGCAGCGCGAACCAGAAACCGAAACCAATGGAACCCGCGGCGGCATTGCCCCGCATGATATTATCGGGATTGGTGATCCAGAACGTGGCCGGCGTGGCATCGCTGGGCAGAATGCGCACCGCCACCGCCGGCACTCGCGACAGCAGGCCGAGGTTGCGCTCGAGGGTATTGCTGCTCTCGGCACCATCCTCAAGGAAGTAGCCGTGACCGAGATGGTCGTAGCAGACGTTACGCTGGGCAACCAGCTTGTCGGTGCCGTGAATGGTGAGGCAGCGGTTGTTGGTCTTCCAGATCGCGGCATCGCGGATGTACTGCCCGTTCACGTCACCGGCGAGGTGCCAGTGTACCGGATACCGCCCCAACTTGCCGCTCTGCCCCATGCGCGTGAACGAGACGTCCTCGATCCGCGCGGTGGCGCCCTGGAGCATGATCAGGTGGCCGCCGAAGCCGGCGAGCGAGGCCGAGTCGCCTTGAATGGTGATGTTGTGGGTCAGCAACCCCACTTCGGCGCGTTCGTCGATTGACCGACCGGCAATGTTCTGCAGCACACCCCAATGGGTATTCCGCAGTCCAGCCTGCAACGACACCGATGTCCCCGCCGCCCCCGCAACCACTGCCTCCTCGGCCTTGGCCTGATCGAAATCGGTGGAGGCAATGACGAGGCGGTCACCCACCTTCCAATCGACCGCATCCTGCACCGAGAGCGTGGTCATCCCGCTCGCGGCGGTGGCGTTGAGGCGAGTCCACGAGAGCCGGTGCTCGCCGTGGAGGTCGAGCGTGCCGCCCGGAAGGATTGCGAGCACCTTGGTGCCGACCTCCGCTCCGGTGGTCCCGGGGTCGGTGCCGGTGAGCGTCAGCGTGAATCGTTTGGTGTGTGGAATGGCCTCGGTTCCGACCCGCAACGTTCCGCTGACGAAGACTTCCTTCGCCACCAGATCGATATCCGCTCCCGGCGAGACCACGAGCGTGCCCGAGATGGTCAGTCGGTTAAGCGCGGGCGGCGAGACATCGAGCTCGATGGTCTTGTCCACAGGTATCTGGGCATCCCCACCCGCCACCGGAATGGCCTCGGGTGCCCAACTCGCCGGGTCGGACCACTTCGCGAGCCCCGCAGGTGGCGGAGGAGGTGGAGGCGGTCCCGGGACGACCGGGTCAGTGGTATCGGGGACGCAGGCGGCGAGGAGCGAGGCCAGCGCGATGAGAACGAACCTGGGGTGGGGCACAATGCCTCGAGGCGAGACGATGCGTGAAGTATCGGCAGGAGCTGAGGTGGCGACTAGTGGATAGGCTACAACGCGACTAGGGATCGGTCAGTCGACCAATGTCGAGCGCGCGGACCGGTCTTGACGCACCGCGGTTCCGGCCGTATCTCTTCATTACAGGACATTTCGACCTTACCCCTTGGAGGATCGACTA
>JBDUDP010000123.1:0-4033 GCA_040002895.1 Gemmatimonadota bacterium | reverse complement strand
ACGGGGAATTCGAGGGCGATCTGCGCGATCTCGCCCATGGCATGTCGAATGTCCAGTTTCTCGGGCGGAAGCAGCCAAGCGAATTGGCACAACTGTACCGCGATGCCATCGCACTGCTGGTCCCTGCGATGGTGTACGAGACATTTGGCTTCATCACCCTTGAAGCGCTCGGGCAGCGGACTCCTGTGATCGCTCGCGAGCTTGGGGCGGTCGCCGAGGTGGTCCGGGACACCGGCGGAGGCATCACCTACCAAACCGAAGATGAGCTGCTGGAGGCCATGCATCTCCTTCAATCCGACCGATCCCTGCGTGATCGACTTGCCAGCACGGGGTATGACAGCTACGTCTCGCGGTACTCGGAATCGCAGCATATCGAGTCGTACCTCGACGCCCTCATGACCGCGGCAGCGGCTCAGCGCCCCGCCAATTGGCAGCTGGGTCGAGGATGAGACGTGATGCGTGCGCCTCACCTCTTCGAGTCCTCGATCTGAGCGCCCGCGTCATCATCGTGCGTCGCCAGCACGGCAACGCCCTCCTGCGCACACCACGCCGCCACGGCTGGATGCCGCTCGGCCATATCGGAGGCGCGATGGACCGCGTCCCCGACACAGAGCCAGCCACCCGCCCCGTCGCCCAATCGCACCAATAGCGCGGCATGACCGGGGGTGTGCCCCGGGAACGGCACCAACTGCAGCGCACCGTCGCCGGCAATGTCATGGCTTGACGGAAACGGCCCGATCGGTGGCCCGGTGAACTCGACCAGTTGTGGAGTGAGATGCGCCGGCCAGCGCTGAGGCAAGTAGCCGCGCAGCCTTCCGCCGAGTCCCTGTGCCCGATCCCATTCCATGCGCGGAACCACGACAGTCGCCTGTGCGAAGGGCGCCAAGCCGCCGACGTGGTCGGTGTGCAGGTGAGTGCAGACGACCCAACGGACATCAGCGACGGCGTGCCCGGCGGCCTGCAGTTGCGCCGCGGCCTCGTCAGCGGCCCTCAGTTCGAAT
This sequence comes from Gemmatimonadota bacterium, assembly GCA_040002895.1. Lineage (GTDB taxonomy): Bacteria > Gemmatimonadota > Gemmatimonadetes > Gemmatimonadales > GWC2-71-9 > Palsa-1233. Next base: position 3,032 of record JBDUDP010000123.1, on the reverse strand, counting down.
CGCGACAAGCGAAAGAAAGGATACCAGCGGTCGAAGTACCCTGGTTCCGCCGCCTCAGCCGTTTGCCCAGCATCGACCAGGCACAATCCTGCCGGGTGCTCAATCAGGAAGACGTTGACAGGAAGCGTCTCGTCCCGCCAATCATCGCCGAAATACCGCCGCACGCCCCGAAGGCCTCGCTTCTCGCGGACTCTCCCGGTCGAGAACACCCGGACCGCCGGCATCAGGCGGCCGCGACGCGCGCGACCGCGCGCCGACCCGCCCGCAGGTGCGCCAGGAGACCGAGCGGAACGGCCAGCACCGAGACGAGATGATGGATGGCATGCAGGCCGACGCCCAGACATGTGCGCCACGGTCCTTGCCGTCGCCAGAGCAGCCGATAGAACCGCAGGTTGAACACCACCATCACGGCCAGTGCGCCGCCCAACAGCCAGACGTTCCGCAACAGGAGTCCGAGGAGAAGAGCCACCGAGGCCAGTGCGCTGATCCGGTGGCGCCATCCGAGATTCAACCCCGACAGTGATGCCGAGCCACGGCGATCCATCAACAGCCCCACCCAGGGAATGCCGCGTACGAAGAGATCCGTCCGAACCATTCCCAGCAGGCTCCAGTGCTTCAGGTGGGTGCCTTGGATCGTGGGGTCGAGGACGATGCGGGCACCGCCGTCGACCAGGCGCATCCCCAACTCGATGTCTTCAATCGGGTGAACGGAATAGCCGCCAGCCGCTTCGAACGCGCTGCGACGCATCGCGCCGAGCCCCGCCCAAAAGGTGCCGGCAGGGCCAGCGCCCTCCTGATGCACATGATGATGCAGCAGGTTGCGAAACTCGGAGACGATGCCTGGGGAGGCCGGCGCGTCGTCGTAGGAGCCGAAGATTGCGACCAAGTTCTGATCGGCAGCAAAGGCGGCGCGGAACTTCTCGAAAACATCTCGATGCACCGTGACATCGGCGTCAATGAACACCAGGATGTCGCCAGCGGCCTTCGCCGCACCACTGTTGCGGGCGAGTGCCGGATGGGTGAGCGAGGCATCCTCGACTACGAGCAGCTGCTCCGGTGGTGACGCGGCGTCCTGAATGGCCGCGAGACACTGGGGCAGGGTGGCAGGATGATTCGTGGCTGGAACAATGACGGAGAGCGTGCTCATGCGGCCGCTTCCTCGAGGACCGCGAGCGTGGCCGTGGCGGTGCCACGCCAGGTCAACTGCGCCGCCGACCTGCGGGCCTGCTCGCCCATGGTCCGGGCCAGGGCTGGCTGCTGCAGGAATTCCAGCATCGCCTCGGTCACGGCTGGCTCATCCCCCGGCTTCACAAACCGCCCGCCACCGGCGAGCAATTGCGGTAGCGGACTCTCGGTCGTGGCGATGACCGGCGTGCCACATGCCGCGGCCTCCACGGCCGGGAGCCCGAATCCCTCGCTCTCCGACACCAGCAGCGCAGCCACCGCGCCGGAGTGCAACGGCGCCACCTGATCATCCGGCAGGTAATCGGTCCAGTGAATCAGCGATTCGGTGCCCAACGACGCAATCAGGGCGAGCGATTCCTCTCGGGAGGTGAGGAAGGCATCGCCCGACAACCGTCCGATCAGCACCAGGTGAGGCGGCATCGTCATCCGGCCGACCACTGCCGCGTGGGCGCGCAGGATCACGTCGAGCCGCTTGTGCGGCGAAAAACCGCCCACATAGCTGAAGTAGCTCGCCTCCTCGGGCACCCCGACCCGGCGGCGGGCCTCGCCGATGGCGGCGAAGCCGGCGGGCTGATATGCTGGCGCCGGGGCCTCGAGCGCAACCCGCATGCGCGATGGTGACAGGCGATACGCGCGGGCAACCTCCGACGCGGCATACTCCGAGACGCTCAGCACCAGCGTCGCCTGCCGCACGGCGAGCCCGACCTTCAGCCGCCAGAACAGGCGCGCTCTTGCGCTCGGCAGCGTGAGTTTGGGAAATCGCTCGGCAATCGCATCATGCAGCGTGATCACCGCACGTTGGGACGGCCGAAGGGGAAAGTAGGTGTACACCGAGGGTGCAAAGAAGACGTCCGGACGCAGGGCTGCAGTGGCACGCGTCAAGCGCCAGATGTCAGCCGGGGAGCGATAGCCGTCAGCGGTCGCGGCGTCAGTCGGGGAGGCATCCTGAGGCACGATCACGTGGCGGATGTTGGGACCGCTGAGCGGAAAGGCCTCAAAGGCTGCTACGTCCCCGATGCAAAGGAACTCATGCTGGGGAGCCACCAACACGAGTTCCCGCATGAGTTCACGGGTGAAGCGTCCGAATCCCCGACCGTTGGCCCAGCACGTGACATCGACTCCGATGCGCAGGCGCAGCATCAGGCCGCAGCCGCAGCCGTAGCGGCGGTGGCGGTCTCAGGGGAAGGCGTCTCGAGCCGCTGCTCCTCGTGATACTCAAAGTCGGTGTTCACGGCCCAGATGTCGTGTGAGGCGCCCTGCATGTTCCAGACGGCCATCATCGCCGTCAGCATCGAGTGATCCTGGTTGTTGTACTTGTGCATGCCGTTCCGACCCACCGTGTGCAGGTTCGGAATCGGATCGATGAAGGCCCGCACGCCATCCAGGTGGCCGCGGTACTCACCGTCATAGATCGGATACGCCTTCGGCATCCGGATCACCGTGCCGTCGCGCACCAATCCCGGCGGCGCGAGGTCGAGTTGCTCCAGCTCCTGCGTGGCCAGCGCGATGAGCTCCGCGTCGGTGGACTCCCACAAGCCGTCGCCCTCGAAGCAGAAGTACTCCATGCCGAGGCAGGTGCGCCCCGGTTCGGGGACCATCGCCGCACTCCAGTTGTTGAAGTTCTGGATGCGCCCGACGGTGACGCCCGGGGTGTGGATGTAGATCCAGTTGTCGGGAAAGAGTTTCTCGGTTTCGAGAATGAGTGCGACCACCAAGAAGTCGCGATAGCGCAGCCCCTCGGCGGCGGCACGGACGGGTGCCGGCACGGCGGGCTCGATGGCTCGCACCAGCGAGCGCACGTCGGTGGTCGAGATGACGTGATCGGCCGCAAAGATCCGTTCGCCATC
>JBDUDP010000122.1:0-4196 GCA_040002895.1 Gemmatimonadota bacterium | reverse complement strand
ACGGTGCCGACGTCATTGACGTCCATCGAGCCGAGGTCGGCGGCCTCGATCTCCTTGAGGAGAATGTCCTTCAGTTCGCCGGGGCGGAGCATCGAATCCGTCGCCATGATACTCGGTCGCAAGAGTGGTGGATCAGGTTCCTGCACAGCTTGTGAAAATAGTCACAAAGCACCCGGCCGTACAAGCGCCAACTCAGCCCCAGCCCGCCGGACTGCCGCCTGCCAACAGCGCCGTGGCCAGGCGCGGGCCGTCGAGCTGGGCCACGCCCCGGGCCGAGGTCCCAAAGGTGCGTCGCGCGGTCCGTTGGAGCAGGGAGGCGGAGGAGAATCCCAGCAATCGGGCGGCGTCCGCCACGAGATAGCCGGGGTTGCCGAGGAGCTGCCCTGCGGCCACCAGACGGACGGCGTCAATCGCCCGTTTCAGGGAGGGCGCCCCCCCGGCCGCGAAGGCGCGCGAGAGGGTCTCCCGGCGGAGCGTGAGCCGGCGCGCGAGGGCGGCGGTGGTGAGTCCGTTCGGCGCCGAGGTGACCACTTCCTCCCAGGCGGCGCGCTGGATCGGATCGGTGAGCCCGAGGCGGGCCGCCAGCGGCAGCAGCTCGTCGCGACGCCGCGCCGTGAGCCCCACGCGTCGTATCAGCCGCGGCAGGATCGGCTCGTCGAGTCCCTCGAGCGCGACCGCCGCGACCCGATCGCGGTGGGCCAGCAGCAACAGGTCGGCATCGTCGGATCGCAGTGGTGCGAACAGCACCAGTGGCACCCCCGGGAATTCCCGCCGCAACGACTGCAGCACCGGGGCGCGCACCGACTCGGCGCCGAGGATCACTGCCTCGAGGACGTGACGCGACAGCATGTTGGCCAGATGGGCGGGGGAACGCGCGGTGAGCAGCCGGGCCGCGGAGGCCGGAAAGGCGCGCCGCACCGCGAGCACGGCCGGCCGTCGTTCGAGCAATGCCGCGACGACCGGCGGCATTGGCGTCAGTGCGTGGGCGCGGGTGGCAGCGGTGCCGGACGGGCGCGCGGGCGCCCCTGACCGGCAGCAACGAGGGTGCGCGCCATCTCCGCGCCACGGCGCAGCACGCCGCGGGCGTTGTCGTAGCTCAGCACCTCGAGCGCCTTCTCGAGCACTTCCCAGCGCACGGCGGTGATGCCTTCATCCACCTGCGGCACCGCATCCCCTGCCGGCGACTCGAACAGGAAAAAGTGGCAGAACTTGTGGATGTACTTGCCGCGAAAGCGGAAGTGCCAGTCGATCACGCGAATCGGCCCCTGCAGAATGAGCTGCTCCAGGCCGGTCTCCTCGTGGGTCTCCCGCATCGCTGCCGCTGCAGGCGTCTCGTCGTCCTCGAGATGCCCCTTGGGGAAACCCCAATGCTGATAACTGTCGCGAATCAGGAGGAAGCGAGCCGTCTGGTCGGGATCACGTCGAAAGACGATCCCGCCGGCCGAAACTTCCCGTTCTGCGCGCTTCTTTGCGGCCATAAGCGATCAACGTCCACGAAAAATGAGAGATGAGAGATGAGAGACGAGACATGAGAGAGCGCCCTCCTCTCTCTTCTCGCATTTCGCTTCTCTCGCCTAGAACACCGAAAACCTGAAATACCTTCGCGGGTTCACCTGAATATCCGCCAACAGTGTCCGCAGCTGTACCACTGTCTTGGTGGCCTCGCGGTACAGCGTGGAATCGGATGAGAGCAAGCCCAGTGTGCCCTGCCCCGCCTGCAACCGGGTCAGCACGCTGTCGGTGGCTCCCACGATGTGCACCAGCCGATCGCGTTGGTCGCGTGCGGCACCGGTGAGCTGGCGCAGGTCGGTGCTTGCAGCCTTGAACTGTGCCGTGGCATCCCGGGCATCCTTGACGAGATCACTCAACTGGCCCGACGCGGTGGAGGAGTCGACGCGTGACAGCGTGGCCTGCAGGTGCTGGCTCGCCTTGGAGATGTTGTCGGAGCTCGAGCTCGCGTTGCCCACGACCTTGTCCATGGCGGTGGTTTGTCGCTGGGTGAAGGTCAGCAACTGATCCGCCATGCGACGGAGATCTCGCACGCTGGCGCGGATGTCGGCGATGGATTGCGAATCGACCGCGCCGGAGACCCGGTCGGTCACCACGGCGATGTCGCCCGCGATCCGGCTGGCCTGCGCGGTGAGCTGCCCGACGTCCGGCAGGGTCGCGCCGGGCCACTTGCCCGCAGCCCCGATCCGTGCTTCGGCCAGCGCCGCGGCGATCTCGGGGTCTTGCGGGGCGCGGGCGGAATCCATGACCGCCACCTGCCATTCGCCAAACAGGGAGGCCGACACGGCGATCGCGATCGGGTGATCGGGGAGCTCTTCGGGGTTCACCACCCGAAGGTCGGTCTCGACCCAGTCCTGGTCGGTGAGGCGCACCGCCTCGACCCGGCCCACCTTCACACCACGCAGCACCACCGGGTCGCCCACCTTCACACCGCCGACGGTGCGAAAGCGTGCCGTCTGCAGCGACTTCGGGCCGCGCGGGCCAATGTCGCCGAGCCAGATCGCGACCACGATCACCAGCGCGATGGCGGCAACGACCACGAGGCCCACGGTGAAGTCACGCGACCGGGTCATTCGGGCCGTCCCTCGATGAACTGGCGCACCAGCGGATCGCTGCTGTCGCGCATCGCCGCCACGGTACCCACGGCGTGGACCCGACCATCGTGCAGCATCGCGAGTCGATCGCCGACGGTGAACGCCGATCGCATGTCGTGGGTGACGACCACGGAGGTGACGCCGAGTTCGTCGCGGGTTCGGCGCATCAGCAGGTCCATCGTGGCAGAGGTGACTGGGTCGAGACCGGTGGTGGGCTCGTCCCAGAGAATGTAACGCGGCCGCAGGGCGATCGCCCGGGCGATCCCCACCCGCTTGCGCATCCCGCCCGAGAGCTCGGCCGGGTAGCGCGCCAGCGCATCAGGGAGTGCCACGATGGCCAGTGAACGCTGCACCCGCTCGGCGATCTCTTCTTCGTCGAGTTGCTGCCGTACCAGCCCCAGTCGGACGTTCTCCTCGACCGTGAGCGAATCGAACAGCGCCGCCGACTGGAACACGAAGCCGATCTCGCGCCGCAATGCCGTGAGCGCGTCGGCATCGAGCGTCTCGACCGCGCGACCGTCCACCTCGACCGAGCCGCTGTCGGGACGGAGCAACCCCACCACATGCTTGAGGGTCACGCTCTTTCCCGATCCCGATGCACCGATCAGTACCGTGGTCTCGCCGTCAGGCACGTCGAGCGAGAACCCGCGGAGGACCTCCCGCTCGCCGAAGCGTTTGTGCACATCCAGGAAGCGAATCACAGCAGCACGATCGCCCAGAAGGCGTCGAGCACCAGGATCGCCTCGCAGCCGAGCACCACGGCGCGCGTCGTCTCGCGACCCACCCCCTCGGCGCCGCCGGTGGTGGCGAGGCCGCGGAGCGCCCCCATGAGCGCCACGGCGAATCCGAAGGAGGCGCTCTTCAGCAGCCCGAACCAGAGGTCCTTGAACTGGTAGAAGAACTTCAGTCCCTTCTCGAACTCGAAATTCGAGAGGTCGAGCAGCGCCGTCGACGTCACCCAGCCGGCCGCGATGCCGACGATCACCGCGAAGGCCGTCACCACCGGGAACATCACCGTCGCGGCAATCACCCGCGGCACCACCAGGTAGCTCACCGGATCGATGGCGAGGGTTTCGAGGGCATCGACCTGTTCGGTCACCTTCATGGTGCCGATCTCGGCGGCGATGTTGGCGCCGACCCGGCCGGCCAGGGCCATCCCGGTGAGCACCGGCCCCAGCTCCATCATGATGGTCTTGCCGACCAGGGCGCCCACGAAATAGCGCGGCACGGCGCCGGTGAAGATGTAGGAGGCCAACAAGGCGAGGACGATCCCGGTGAACAGGGCGATGAAGAGCCCGATGGGGACCGAGTCGACGCCGAGTCGCTTCATCTGACCCAGCACTAGCGGCCGCCAGGTGGCGGTGTCGCGGACGGCACGGGCCGATCGGCGGGTGGTGGCGCCGAGGGAGGAGAGGAGCGAGGTGGGAGTGGGCACCAGTCAAAGCTACGGACAGGGGGGATAGGAGAGAAGAGAGAGGAGAAAGGAGAGAAGAGGCAGCCAATCACCTCGTTCTCTCCTCTCTCCTCTCTCCTCTCTCCTCTCTCGTCTCTCGTCTCTCGTCTCTCGTCTCTCGTCTCTCGTCTCTCGTCTCT
>JBDUDP010000121.1:0-4242 GCA_040002895.1 Gemmatimonadota bacterium | reverse complement strand
GGCGATGGCGATGGCGACGGGGGTGTAGACCGCGCCGAGTTGATCGCCGAGCCGCCGCAGTTGCGGTCGACGCTGCTCGGAGTCACGCATCACCTGCATGATCTTGGCGAAGCGCGAATCGACGGCGGTTTTCTCCGCCCGAATCGTCAGTGATCCGTCGCCGTTGATGGCCCCGGACAGCACCGCCGCGCCCATCGCCTTGGGCAGCAGAAACGGTTCGCCGGTGAGATAGGATTCGTTCATGGTGCTGCGCCCATCGAGCACCAGGCCGTCGACCGGGCAGGTCTCGTGGGGAAAGACAACGAGGATGTCGCCGACCGCGACGGTCTCGAGGGGAACATCCTCGACGGTTGCATCGTGCTTGCGGTGTGCCACGGACGGCAACCGCTTGGCGAGGGCCTCGAGTGCGAACGAGGCTCGGCGAACCGCATACGCCTCCAACGCCTGCCCACCGGAGAGCATCAGGACGACGAGTGCGCCCGCGAGATACTCCCCCAGAATCAGCGATGTCACGATCGAGATGCCGGCCAACAGGTCCGCGCTGAACTCCAGCCGGACCAGGTGTTTCACCAGACCCAGCACCAGGGGAAGACCCGCGCCCAATGCCACGAACAGCGGCACGTTGTAGGCGGGTGAGCCGAGGACGGTGCCGGTCAGTTCCACGCCGAATCGCAGCAGCAGGTGCAGGCCGATGCTCACGATGGTGATCGTCGCGATGACGACTTCCGTCGTGGAGAAAATCGCGACGAGCCTGGATGGTGGTCTGGTCATGGGACCTGGGTGGGGCTGAATGCTCGCGGAGTCGGACAGGACGTGGTCCTCAATCATACCCGGTCGTCGGGGCGACGCTCGGCATCAACCGCCGGCCGGCTTCTCCCCCTGCACTGCAGCTCGCACGGCGCGCCCCGGATGCACGCCCTCCAGTACCACGCCACCGCGCACCACACGCACACCATTCACGAGCACGTCCCGTATACCCACTGGTGGCAGCGCCGGTTCACGATAGGTCGCCCGATCGATGACGGTGGCCGCGTCAAACACCACCAGATCCGCGTCGGCGCCAGGCTGGACTCTTCCCTTTCGTGCCATCGCCGGCACCCGTCGTTCCATGCGTTGTGCCGGAGCGATCGTGGTCTTGCGCAGGGCCTCCATCAGCGACATGACCTTGGCGTCGCGTGCGTAGCGGCCGAGGACGCGGGCGAAGGTTCCTGCCACGCGCGGGTGCCCCACACCGTCGTGCAAGATGCCGTCGCTGGCAATCATGGTCAGCGGGTGTGCGACGGCGGCCGCCACGACCTCCTCGCTGTTGTTGTACTCGACCACGAGGCCGCCAAGTTTCCGGAAGCGCGGGAAGGACTGCCTGGTGAGCTTCTCCCCTGTGGTGGCCCATTCGAAGCGATCGAATTTTGTCTCCTTCCACGATTCCCAGCCGTCGAACTCCGCCGCTTCGATCCGCGACATCGACGCCGTGTAGGGATACACCTCGGCGGTGACATCGATGTGTCGGGCCTGCGCGCCACCGACCAGTTCCAGCATGCGCGGCGTGTCCTCGCCTCCCGAGCTCTGGATGTGGACGATGTGTGCAGCCGCTCCGGTGGCGGCCGCGGCGGCGATGATCTCCTCGGTCTCGAGATAGTACTGTGGCTCGGGCAGCGCGCGCATATGCACGTGTACCGTGGCGTCGTGCCTGGCCGCGGCGCGAAACATCTGCAGGATCTCCCACGGCCTGGCACCGGGCGTGAACTCGATCAGCATCCCCACCGCGATCGCACCGCGATCGAGTCCGTGATCGACTTGCCGCACCATCTCGGCCAGCTCTTCGTCGGTCGCGCCGTTGTACTTGGCGGGGCCCACTGGGGCATTCGTCCCGGTGTCGCCCATCACACGCTTGCGCACCAGTTCATGGCCGATGCTGGCGCCGTAGTTGCTCGGTGTTCTCCCTTCGCGTTCGGCGTACCAGGCGTCGATGTCTGCGGTGCCGCCCTCGAGCTCAAGCGCGGTGGTGGTGCCGTCGAGCACTTCCACGCGATAGGCGGCGGAATCCTGCGCATGCTGGTGCAGATCGATGAAGCCGGGTGCGACCACCATGCCCCGGGCATCGAGGGTATCGCGCCCGGTGAGGCCGGAGGCACTGAGGATACGGATCGTCCCGCCGGAAATCCCCACCGAGCGGATGGAGTCGAGGCCCGAGGCGGGGTCCATCACGCGGCCGTTGAGGATGACGAGGTCGTAGACGGCCTCGTTCCCAGGCGCACCCTTGCGAGCGCACGCCGAGAGCGCGATCGCAGCCAGGGCGAGAGCGATGGAAAAGCGCGGGGTGAGGGGCATGATGGTCCTGGGGTTGGGGACGACTCCGCCTGCGTAGAATAGCTCCCCTTTCTAGGCAGAAAATGGCCGCCAGCCCAAGCAACCCGGAGAAATTGTCTCCGGCGAACCAAAGCTGCCGGGAGATTGACACTGTCCGGAAACAGAGTAATGTACGGACACAGTACGGACGACTCAGCGGTAAGCCAATATCCATTGGAATCGGGGGACAGCGATGGCAACGACGACGCGCGCGTATCTGGATCTACCCGCGGACGAACGGTTCGAGGCGCGCATTCCGGGTGCGCTCAAGCGGCATGCGGAGGCCGTCGCCCGCGCAAAGGGGGAGTCGCTTTCCGAGTACGTGTTGGAGATTGTCGCCGAACGAGTCGCAGTAGACATCGTGGCGACGCAGGAGTTGCACCTGACTCCGGTCGAGCAGGTCGAGTTGTTGCGACTCCTCGCCCAGCCGGCCACGCCGACGACAAACCTTTCCGGCGCACTCGAGCGGGCCGATGCGCTATGGGGGGAATGAGGATCCTCGGCGCCGGCGCCTGAGCGACCGATGCCACGTTGGACGCTCGCGCGCCTCCACGCAGATCACCCCGTGGGAAGCTTTACCTGCGGGGAACTCGACGGCGCCAAGGAAGTCGATGCCTATCTGCGCGGCAGTGCGCTGCATGAACAGGCCCAGCGCCTTGCTGCGGCCTGGATCATCGAGGATCGTGAGGCGAAGGAGGAGAGCGCGCGGATCGTGGGATTCTTTTCGCTCTCCCCGGTGAGTGTCCGCATTGCCCCGCACGTGCTCGAAGCGAACAACCTGGACGTGCCCTACGCGCAGATTGGTGGGTGGCTGCTCGGGCGCATGGGTGTGGCGACGCGACACCAGGGCCACAACGTCGGCGCGGCTTTGGTTGCCGAGGCGACCCGTCAGGCACGGCGATTTCAGGACACGACAGCGGGCGTGTTTCTGGTGGTCGACCCCAAAAACGATCGACTGCTCGCATGGTACGAGGCATTGGAATTCGGCTTTCGGCGCGCGGATCCGGTCAACCCCAAGCACCGGCGACTCATTCTGAAGTTGTGAGGCATGCGAGGCCCTGCCCCAGGAACGCATTTCCTCGTGCCCCCCCGCTGCTTGTTGCGCCCTCCCCCAACAACCGTTGTGCCATCCATGGGTGATGTGCGGCGTGATGCCGCTTGTCAGACTGTATCCCATAGGATATACTCTCGTGGTCGAGCTCGACAAGCACGAACAGTTCCAGGCCTGGTTTGCCGAGCTTCGCGACCCCACCGTACGACAGCGGATACTTACGCGTCTCCGCCGCTTGTCCCTGGGGAACCCGGGCGATGCGCGCTCAGTGGGTGGGGGCGTTGTAGAGTTGCGGATCGACTGGGGGCCGGGGTACCGAGTGTATTTCATTCGACGCGGCGCGCGCCTCATCATCCTGCTGGGTGGCGGCACGAAATCGACCCAGGAGAGGGACATCCGCGATGCGCAGGCACTCGCCCGCCAACTGTGAGCCGCATACCATGACGAAGCATCCGGCGGTCACCCGCTTCGATCCCGTCGACTACCTCGACACACCCACCGACATGGCGGGTTACCTGGAAGCCGCACTCGAGGACGGCGACCCGCAACTGCTCACTGCCGTGCTCGGCGACATCGCACGCGCCCAGGGCATGACCGAAATCGCGCGGGCGACCGGTCTCGGCCGCGAATCGCTCTACAAGGCGTTGTCCGCCACCGGCAATCCGGAATGGAGCACGGTGTTGCGCGTGATTTCGGCGCTCGGCCTCACCCTGAAGGTCGTACCGACGCCGACGCCACGGCGCTCCCGGACAGGCAAGAAGGCGATCCGGAAGGGGGCGAGGCCGTAGGGGCGAGGCATGCCTCGCCCCTACGGCCCCCCCTTGGTCCGTCGTCTCTGTGTTAGC
>JBDUDP010000120.1:0-4242 GCA_040002895.1 Gemmatimonadota bacterium | reverse complement strand
ATCACCTGCGCGGCGATCGGCGTCGATGCGACGGACCTCGATCTTCCCGTGGCGCTTGACCGGACCGCGTATCGTCGAGCCGTGGCGCTGCTCACGGCGCGTGGATTGATCGAGGATGGCCGTCTCACCCGCTACGGACGCGATGTCGAGGCGGTGCCGGTGGATCGCCCGTGGGCGGAGTTGCTGGTGCACGCCACGGACGAATTGTTGCCGCTGGTCGCGGGTGCCAGCGGCATCGACTCGCTGCATCGGATGACCCGCGAGGAACGCGACCTCCACGGCGTGCTGGTGCCGGGAAGCGATCACCTCACGGCCTACAATCTGCTCGCCGAAGCCGTAAACCATTGCGGACGACTCGGCGAAGTCCATGGCCTGCCACGGCACGTGTTCGACGAAGCGGCACTGGCCGAATGGGCCGACCGGCGCGGGGTGCTGGTCAAGGCGATCGAAGACGGCGCCCTCGGGATGGCGGCCGCGTACCGCGCGCTCGATGCCACCCTGCCGAGCACGCTCCCGCACGCCGACAAGTCGCGTCGCGCGGCGTTCATTGACCTGCTCGCGCGAATCCAGCCGTTTGATTTCGTGCTCGATGAACACACGGCTGACGGGCAGGAGGCACGCATTTCGAAGACCTCCGTGGCTGGAAGCTGGGGCGGGGTGGCGGGTCGGCTGCGATACTTCGCCGACCGGATGGGTGTGCCCCGTGCGGGCATTGAGGGCACAACCATTCCGTACGATCTGGTGCGGCAATACGCCGCGCTCGGCCCCTCGCGCGTGGTGCTCGCGGGACACCGCCAGCGGCAGGGCCTCGCGGTGTCACGTCGACTGGAGTACTTCGGCTTCCCGCTCGAACATGACGTGCGCCACATCGAGGGCGAGATTCCCGAGTCGCTGCGCGAGGATGCGCGCGACGAGCTGGCCACCGCGCTGTTCGAGGGATCGGCCGAACATCCGTCCCGCGGACGACTGGTTCGTGCCGTTCGGACGCTACAGGACTATTGGCGCCGATCGGGAGGCGCACTGCTCGGCATCGACGACGACACCCTGCGGCAGCTGGTGCGGGCACAGCTGGGTGATGTCTCGTCGTGGGAGGGGTTCCAGCGCACGCCGGTCGAGATCGATGTGGAGGCGCTGTTGCCTGCCGAGGGGAGGGCCCATCTCGACGCCTTGCCGCTCTCGTGGCGCGTGCACGGCGACACGGCCCCGCTCGAATATGAGGTGCGAGATGGCCGTCCCTTCGTGCGGCTGGTGCTGCGCGAGGGGCAGGCGCGGCAAATGACCCAGGACGACGTGCCGGTGCTCGATCGGCCGGTGGTGTTCGCGGTGCGCCGGGGCGAGGAGTTCTTGCAGGCGGAGTCGTTGCCGGCGCTGATGGAATTGCTGCGCCAGCCCCGGCGGCAGCGGCCCGAGCCCGGTAAGCGTCATGTGGTGGACCATTCGCGTGGGCGGGGCGGACCCGGTCGCAAGGGCAGTCCGGGAAAGGGGCGTGGTGGCAAGGGCGCTGGTCCGCGGGGCGGGGGACGGGGTCCGCGAGGCGGCGGGGGTGGTCGGAGGAAGTGAGCGGCCGAGCGCACGGTGTGAGCGCGCCCTAGCTGTCCCGCGGACCGAGCGTTCCCACCGTCCGCGTGCGGGGTCCGTGCTTGCCAGCGAGTCGGGCGAGCACGGCGGTCAGGCGATTCACCGCATCGCGATGTTCAATCAGCTGACGAGCCAACACGCCGCGCTCATCCAGGAAGCGTTCCAGCGTGGCCGAGAGGTGCAGGTCTCGCGCGGTTCGCCGCTTCGCGACGGCATTCGCTTCGTCGACGGCGGGGCGCAACGACCGGGCGGCGCCCTCGAGCTGGTCGGCTGCGTCGCCCAGGATGCGTGCCGACTCCTCCGTCGATTCCGAGTGGCGAATCGCCGCTGCGAGGGCCTGACGCACCCCAGCCACTGCCGCCCCGACTGCCTGCACATCACGGGCGAGTGCGGTCACTCGCTCGCCGATATCCGCCGACGTGTTGGCGGTGGTGTCGGAGAGACGGCTGATCTCTTCGGCCAGCACCCCGAACGTGCGGCCAGCCCCGCCGGCACGGGTGGCTTCCAGTGCGGCGTTGTTCGCGAGCAGGTTGGTGCGAAACGCCACCCCACTCACGGTCTCGTTGCTCGACGCGATCTCGTCGCCATGCCGTGTGAGCCGGTCGATCTCGGCGCTCAGCAGCGACAGGCTGTCGAGCGCGCGCGCGATCTCGTCGCTGGTGGAGAGGGCATGTTGGCGTGCACCGCTCGTCAGCCCCGACAGCCCCTCGCCCTGGCGCACCACGCTGGCCACACCGTCACCCAGCTGTCCAAGCACCTCCCGTGCATCCACGGTGGGCGGCACCGCCATGCCATCGTCGGTGGGCGGGGGAGGGAGTGCCTCGATGGCGCGCGCCAGCCCATCGGCGGCACTCGTCACATCACGAGCCATTGACTCCAGGCGCTCATCGGCGGCGAGCTCACGGCGTCGCGCGCGTAGCGCGGCACCGATCGGGAGCAGGAACGCCCCGAGCCAGTCGCGCTCGCGACGCCCGAAGGCCCCGGCGAATCGTGCCTCAAGCCGCACCTCACCGAGGGGTTCGCCAGAACGTCCGATCGGTGCGACGATGCTGCGTCGGTCGTCGACTGTTTCCACCTCAAGCGCGAACGGGGTGCCCGAAATGTCGCGCAGCTCGCCGGCGATGACCTGCAGGGCCGGGCTGGCAAGCCGCACGCCCACTCCCTCCGCCTCGAACGTCGACCGCAGCGTCTCCGCCAGAGCCCGGAGCGAGTCGACCAGTTCCCGGTCGTCGAGCAACCGGCTGGCCAACCGATGAGCGAGGAGATCGCGATTCACCGGATTGATGAACGGCAGCGAGAGCACCCCTGCGACCCCCGCGAGGGCGAGAAGTGCGAGTGCGAGCCTCGCAGGCGTCATCCCACCATCGAGGGCGAAGTTGGCGCCGGGCAGATAGGGCGTCAGGGCCAGCGGGAGGAAGCCGAATGCGACGGCGGCCAGGGACCAGGCGATCGCCACCCTCTGGGCCGAGCGTCGGTCGGGAGTTGCGAGCCCCAGCACCAGCGCCAGCAGGGCCACCAGGCAGCCCACGGGCATCAGGATGCCGGAATGAACGGTCTTGTCGACCGCCAGGAGCAATTCGCTCTCTGCAGTCAGCAGCCCCATGATGGCGGCGAGCAGCAGCGAGAAATGGAGAACGTACCAACCAAGGGTCAGGCCGAACCAGTAGCGTTTCCGGTGCGGCCAGGCGATCGCGAACGCGAAGTGAACGACGATCGGAGTGAGCACATAATGCCAAGGTGCGGTGAGCAGGAAGGCCCCGATCGAATGCCCCGCCGCGGGGTGATCGATCGGCCCCAGGGCCAGCAGGGCGGCCACAGTGGCCGCGAGGCCAACGAACGGGGCGGCGGGTGCCGCCTCGGGCGTCCTGGCCAACACCAGCACGGCCGAGGCCAGTGCGGCAGCGGCCAGCAGGAAGAGCACCGCGGTCGCGGAGCTGCTGGTCCCTTCGGCCCCCAGGGAGCCGGAGAAGGTCTCGGCGATAGCCCAACTCGCGATCGCGAGTACCAGTGGCCAAGCCCGTCCACCGGAGCGGAAAGAATGAGGTACCACAGGGTCGTGCGCTGGGGAGTCGGTCATGGGTGGCGGCGGAATATGGCCGGTCCCCCCCTTTCGGGAAACGTCCCACCACGTCACCTTTTGAAACCACTCGCCTATTCAGGGCGTAACTAAGGATTATGAGCCAGCCGATGACGACTAACTCGCTTCCCTCAGTCTTTTCGCCCCTGGCGAAGGCCCTCCTCGATTCCTTCAACGAGGGGGTCGTGGTGTTCGATCAGGCCGGTCGGGTCACCTACCTCAATTCCGCCGGCAGGAGTGCCATCACCGAGGCGGGACTCGATCCTTCTTCGGAAAAGGACGATCTCCTGCCGGAGCTCGCCGGGATGGGTGGTCGACTCTCGCCGCTGCGAGTCGGCGGACTCGAGCTCGGCGAGGCGATTTTCCTGCCGCGTCGTGAGGGCCCCACCACGCTGGCCGAGCGGGAGCGCGATGCCATCGTCCGCTCACTCGAATCGCACAGCTGGCGTCTCGCGGAGACCGCCAAGACACTGGGCATCTCGCGCACCACGCTGTGGCGGCGACTCCGCGCGTACGGTCTGCACCGGGACGGACGCACCAAGTGGGATTCGCCGACGTCGGACGATTGATCGTTCCCGCGCTGCGCA
>JBDUDP010000119.1:0-4500 GCA_040002895.1 Gemmatimonadota bacterium | reverse complement strand
CGTCGCGGACCTGGTCGACCAGCTGCGCGCCGACCTGCCGGCCGAGCTCGTCGGCGGCCGCCGGATCGGACTTGCCGATGCGCACCACGATCCGGACCAGCGCCTCCTCGGTGCGACCGTACAGGGCCGCGTCACGGAGCAATTCATACTTCACGCGAAACTCGTCGTGCGCCACGCGACCGCGACCCTGATACCAGTAGTAGACCATGGCCGTGGAGTCGCTGCGCACGAGTCGGTAGCGATTCACCACCACCGGCCCAGCGGCGGTGGCGATGGTCATGGGTCGGGAGTCGACCGGCTCCCAGCCCGCGCCGGGCAGGCAGTTCTTGGGCGAGTGGATGCTCTTGCCCTGCCGCTGCTCGTCGTAATAGCCGATGTACACGGAAAACGGCAGCACGCCCTGGGGCTCATACTCGCGCAGCACGTAGGAACTCATCCCCGCCACTCGTCGTTCGTCATCGCTGATCGGGAGGTCGACACCCTTGGCACCGAGCGCCTCCACCGCAACGCCGGCGATGGGCGCCGTCAGTTCGACCGGGCCGGTGCGTCGGGAAATCAGGGTGCTGTTGAGCAGGAACCCTCCTGCGAGGAGGCCGCCCGGGATCCAGCGCTGCCAGTTACGCATGGGTCGGTACCTCGCGATCGCTCACTCGCCGTTCGACCAATCGAATGATCCACGCGATGGAACCCAGCGCGACGAACGCGACCAGGAACAGTGCCCAACCCTCGCTCTCGTGCATGAAGCCCCGGCCGAGCGCCGGGTCGACGAAATACATCAGGAAAGCCGTCAGGAAGATCCGGATGCCGTTGACGATGATGGCCACCGGAATCGCAAGCGCCAGCAGCAGCAGGCGCGCCGGCAGGGTGGCGAGGTACATCCCACCGATCATGACGCCGAGTGCGATGAGCGCGGTCAGCGATCGCAGGCCACTGCACGCCTCGGCCACGAAGAGTCGTTGACCTGGAATATTGATCACATTGCCGCTCGCGAGGACCGGGATGTGGCGCCACCGGATCAGGCTGGTACCCAACTGTGAGGCCTTGAACTGCAGCGGGATGGCGAGCTTGTTGGTCACCAGTGCCGGTAGCGGGATCGCGAGCAGCAGCAGGGTGATGGGCAGCCACCACGCGCGGGCCTGACGCCACCCGTAGCAGAACACGACCGCGCCGACGAGCGTCAACCAGATCGCGAATCGCTGGGTAAAGAACTCCGCCGCCAATCCGCCCAGGGCCCGCAACAAGACCGCCGCGACGATCAAGGCGGTGCCCCACCCCGGTGCGGGGCGGTGCTCGCGGATCAAGCCGCGTCGCCACGCCAGCCAGAGCGAGACGGGAAAGAGCAGCAGGCCGTGGCCGGCGTCGGGATCGTTCCACCAGTCATGCGCCAGCGATTGCGCCGGTTGGGCGAACAGCGCGATGAACGCCAGCACGGCCAGGACCAGCGGCGCAAGCGTCGCCACCGAACTGAATCGCTTCGAGAGCGTGCTGTCCGAGTCGGCGGCGGTGGAGGTGGCGACGGGCGCTACCATCCACCCTTCCGGAAGAGCATCACTGGAATCGTCTTGAGCATGATCTTGAGGTCTTGCCAGACGCTGCGGTGCGCGATGTACTCCAGATCGTGCTCCACCTTGCGTCGCACGTCGTCGACCGACGTGTCGTACTGCAGGTGCACCTGCGCATGGCCGGTGATGCCGGGCGGCACGCGCTGGCGATGCTGGTAGCCGGGAATCTGGTCGCGCAATTCGGTGAAGAGCTGGGGCCGCTCGGGACGCGGACCCACCAGGTTCATGTCACCATGGATGACGTTGAGCAGTTGCGGCAGTTCGTCGAGTCGGCAGCTGCGCAGAAACCCCCCGATGGCGGTCACCCGCATGTCGTTCGCCTGCGCCCACACCGCGGTGCCGGCCTGCTCGGCGTCCACCGTCATGGTCCGGAACTTCAGGATGGTGAAGGGCTTGCCGCCGATGTCGGCTCGCCGCCGGGAATCGTCGCGGGCGGGAAAGCGCTGCCGCTGGTCGAGTCCAACCCGCGTCTGGGTGTAGAACACCGGACCACGCGAGCTGAGCTTCACTGCGGCGGCGATCAGCAGCCAGAGCGGCAGGGTGATGATCAATGCCAGGGTGGCCACGACCACGTTCAATACGCGGATCAGCCGCTCGTCGCGCGAGAACTGCTGCTCGCGCGCGAGGTCAGTTGCTCGAGTCTCGGTTGGACTCGAGTTGCCGGATCGCGATTGCTTCACGTGGGCCATAGGTGCGGTTGCGGGAATTGGCATTTCAGCGGAAGACTTGAGTCCCGAGGAAGACGAGCGAGCCAAGGGAACCGAGCACACCGAGGACGCGAAGCGCCGTGCTGCCGGCGGGCTTGGCGGCCACGATGATCTCATCACCGGCCTGCAGGTTGAGCTGGTCGAGGGTCCGGCCCTGGCGAATCGCCGCCTGGAACTCCGGCCCATCGACCACGATCTTGTCGCCGCGCTTGATCTGCGACTTGTCGAAACGAGCATTGTTGGCGGGACCGCCGCCAATCTGCATGATGGCATCACCGAGCAACAGGTCGGCCGGCGCGGGATAGAGCCCCGGCTTGGCGATCGCCCCGAAGATCGACAGCCGGATCGAGGTCGTCGCCTTCACGATCGGGTCGCGCACATACTTCTTGAGCTGCTCCGTCAGATACGTCTGGATCTCCGAACGCAGCACACCGCGCATTTGAATCTCGGCTCCGCCGGGCAGGACGATCGTCCGGGTCGGGGTCACGGCGTAGGTGCCGGTGAGCCCAGCCGCGTCACCCACCAGATCGATGCGAATCAGGTCGCCGGTGTGAAGGTCGCCCTCCGCCAGCCGGTCGCGGATCGCGTCCCCCTGCGCCCGCCGGGCATCGCGCAGCGCGGCGCTATACCCATTCGAGGCGAGTTGCGCGTCGATCTCCCGAAGCGCCGCGGTGAGCTCTGCTCGGGTGACCATCGATCGCTGGGAATTGCTGACCACGGTTGCCGGATCGGCCACCTGGGCCGACGCGGTCGACGGGGTGATCCCCGCGAGTACCAGCAGGGCGGTGACAACCGTTGCGATCGATCGAATCCTCACACGACATCTCCGGGAAGGGTAACCCACGCGTCCACCGCATCAATCGCACAAGCCGTGCTCATTTGGCCCAGTCCGGCAGTGGGGAAGTAACCAGTGCTCTGGCAGGGAGTTAGGCAAGATCTCGGCCACGGGTGTTGCGTCCGATCCTCTCTCACTGTTGCGGTAGTGCCTCAGGGGCGTGCAACGGCGCCACGCTCGCCGCTCCGATTGCTCCTGCGTGCCGCGGGCGCGCCCCGAAGGGCGAATCAACGGCAGGGACATTGCACTATCTCTCGGCAGGAGTGCGCCATCCCCGCTACCATGAGCCGGGCCCATGCGCATGCAACTTGTTTATTGGAAACGTTTTAGATGCGTTTCGACTGGCGTGAAGCGCCCGATCCCCTGGGGCGCTGAGCGTGGCGGCCCGTCACAGAGTTGTTGCATTTTGGCAACAGTCTCTGTCCTGATCAGCACTCGCAGTTCCCGAACGAGGCCACTGTGCCGCTAGACGCGCAACTCGAAGCTTCCGCCGCCCTCGCCCCCCTGGTCCTCATCGCCAACGATCAGGAGTGGACTGCCCGGGCGGTTGAGAGCATCCTGGTCGCCAACGGCTTCCGAGTGGTGCGTTCCTTCACGGCTCGCGAAACGCTCGCACTCGCCAATGCATCCGACCCCGATGTCGTGATCCTCGATCAGCAGTTGCCGGACTTCTCCGGGGTGGAGGTGTGCCGCCGGTTGCGAGCGGACCCGCGCTTCGGGACCTCGCTGCCGATCCTGATCACCACGGCTGGCCCCTCCGGGCGCCAGCAGCGGCTCAGCGCCTACGGCGCGGGCGCCTGGGAGTTCTACGGCCAACCGCTCGATGCCGAGGCACTGCTCCACAAGCTCCGGGTCTATTCCGAGTCGTATGCCGAGGTACGGCGGCTTCGTCACGGCAACCTGATCGATCCGGTCACCGGGTTGTACAGCCGGGTGGGGCTTGCGCGACGCGCCACCGAGTTGCTGGGCGAGGCCCGACGCAACGGCCGTGCGGTGGCCTGTGTCGCATGGTCGGTGGAACACGTCGCTGGAAGCGATCGCGCCCCCGAGATCGGGGAGCAGCTGCGCATCCAGGGCCGCGCCGCCGATGCCTTCGGTCGGCTCGATAACGGAGAATTTGCGGTGGTGGCGCCCGGCACCGATGCCCAAGGGGCGGAAGTGCTGGCCGAGCGCTTCCGTGATGTGATCGCCCGGGCCTACGATGCCGATCGCGCGGCAGTTCGCACCACAATTCTGTCGGAAGACATCTCCGGTGCCACGCCTTCGGGCAATGGCGAACATCTGCTCGACCGATTGACGCACGCGCTGGCCGCATAACGGCTGAGAGAAGAGAGAAGAGAGAAGAGAGAGGAGAGAGGAGAAATGCGAGAAGGGCCCGGAATCGCTGTGCGACTCC
>JBDUDP010000118.1:0-5148 GCA_040002895.1 Gemmatimonadota bacterium | reverse complement strand
CGACCGCTAAGATCCCGGCATGACCGCAGGAGGGTGCGATGGCAGGACACAGTAAATGGAAGACGATCAAGCGGAAGAAGGCGATCACCGACTCCCGCCGAGCCTCGACCTGGACCAAGCTGATCCGCGAAATCACCGTGGCCGCCAAGGCCGGCGGTGGCGATCCCGCGAGCAATGCCCGGCTGCGCAAGGCCATCGACGATGGCAAGGCGGGCAACATGCCGGGCGAGAACATCGAACGGGCCATCAAGAAGGGCACCGGCGAGCTCGAGGGCGTCAGCTATGAAGAGGTCACCTACGAGGGCTACGGCCCCGGCGGCTCCGCGATCCTGATCGACGGCTCCACCGACAATCCGAACCGGACCGTGGCCGACATCCGGCACGCCTTCTCACGCAACCACGGCAACCTCGGCGCCTCGAATTCGGTCGCCTGGATGTTCGATCGCACCGGACAGATCGTGATCACGTCTGGCACGAGTTCCGAGGAGCAGGCCATGGAGGACGCGCTCGAGGCCGGGGCCAGCGATTTCGTCGCGGATGGCGAGTTCTTCATCGTCCTCACCGAACCGAATGCCTTCCACGCCGTGAGTGAAGCGCTCAGTGGCAAGGGGTACAACTCGGAGTCGTCGGAAATCGCGATGGTGCCGAAAAGCCTGGTGAAACTTGACGCAGCCGACGGGCAGAAGCTGTTGAAGTTGATCGAAGTACTCGAGGAACTGGACGACGTCTCCAAGGTGTTCACCAACGTCGACATGGATGCCCTCGAGCTCGACGAGGACGACGCCTGACCTCCCCGCGGCAGGTCACCGTGCTCGGCATCGATCCGGGCACGGCGGTCATGGGATTTGGCGTGGTCAGTGGCCTCACGGGTGGCGCGGTGCGACTGGTGGAATGCGGCGTGTTGCGCACCCGCGCCGGGGAACCGCTCCCCGAGCGACTGGCGGCAATTTTTGCCGGCGTGAGCCGATTGCTTGAGCGACATCAACCGGACGCCGTGGCCGTCGAGGGGCTCTTCCATGGACGAAATGCGCGCACGGCGCTGGTGTTGGGCCACGCACGCGGCGTGATCCTCCTCGCCGCAGCGCAGGGTGGATTGGCACCAGCCGAGATTTCCCCGGCCGAAGTGAAGCGCGCGGTGACCGGCACCGGGGCCGCGAGCAAGGCGCAGGTCGCCGCCATGGTCACCCGGCTCCTGAACCTGGCCGCGGCGCCGTCGCCGGCCGATGCGGCCGACGGCGTGGCCATCGCACTCACGCACTACTTGCGACTCGGCACTCGAGCGCGGCTGGCCGGAGGGCCCCGATGATCGCATTGGTCGAAGGCACCCTCGCCCTGCGCGACCCCACTGGCATCGTGATCGCTACCGCCGGCGGGACCGGCTATCAGATCGAGGTGCCGCTCGGGGTCTTCGAGCGACTGCCGCCGCTCGGCAGCAAGACCCAGCTGCATACCGAATTGGTGGTGCGCGAAGATGCCTGGGCACTCTACGGCTTCGACACGCCGACGGAGCGCGCAGTCTTTCGTCGGCTGCTCGGCGCCTCGGGTGTGGGCGCGCGCATTGCGCTCGCGATGCTGTCGGCGCTGGGGCCCGATCGGACCGTGCGCGCCATCCGGGAGAAGGACCTGGCGGCACTCTCGAGTGTGCCAGGCATCGGCAAGAAGAAGGCGGAGCGCCTGGTGCTCGAACTCGGTGATCGGCTCGACGATCTTCCCGTCAGCAACGCGGCCGGCACGAGCACCGTCCCGGCCCCTTCGGCTGACGCGGTGCGTGCGTTGAGCGCGCTGGGTTATCCTGCGAGTGCCGCCGAAGCCGCCGTCCGCTCGGCGATCGAACAAGGCACCGCACTCGACACGGCGGCGCTCGTGCGGCGCGCACTCACCGATCTTACCAGGACATGACCGTCATGTGGTCCACCTCTCGACCGGCGCAGACAGCGGAATGGCAGTGCACCCGCTGCGGCGTCACCAACAGAAAGCTGGTGCCCACCGAGGCGATCGAAATCAGCGATCGCTGTGTCACCTGCGGGTTGGCCCACACGGTCCACGCCGATCCTTCGCCGGTGCGCTGGCGCGCCGCGGCGGCCTGAGCACGATGACCGATCGACTGGAAGTGACCACCCCGGCCGTGCTGCCCGACGAAGTGGTGAACGAGAACGCCCTGCGCCCGTCGCGGCTCGACGAATTCGTCGGCCAGCCGCAGGTGCGCACGTCACTCCAGATTGCCATCGACGCTGCGAAACAGCGCGGTGACCAACTCGACCACGTGCTCTTCTTCGGACCGCCGGGCCTCGGCAAGACCACGCTCGCGATGCTCATGGCGCGCGAGATGGGCGTCCAATGCCGCACCACGTCTGGGCCGGTGCTCGAGAAGCCCGGCGACCTGGTCGGGCTGCTGACCTCGCTGGCGCCAGGCGACATCCTCTTCATTGACGAGATCCACCGGTTGCGGCCGCAGCTCGAGGAATTCCTCTACCCCGCCATGGAGGACTTCCGCGTTGACGTGCGGTTGAGCGATGGCCCGCATGCGCAGACGCTGCCGATGACCGTGGAGCGATTCACCCTCGTGGGCGCCACCACTCGATTCGGCCTCCTGACGCCGCCGATGCGCGCACGCTTCGGACTGGTGGAACGGCTGCACTTCTATCCCACCGAGGATCTCGCCGCCATCGTCACTCGCTCCGCGAAGCTCCTCGGCATCACCATCGCAGTGCACGGTGCCAACGAGATCGCCCGGCGCGCGCGCGGCACCCCGCGCGTGGCCAACCGCCTGCTCCGTCGCGTGCGCGATTACGCCGAAGTCCGTGCTGACGGCGTGATCACCGCTGACGTTGCCGCCGCCGCGCTCGCCCGGCTCAACGTCGACCAGTTCGGCCTCGATGACATGGACGACCGGATCCTCAGTACCATCATCGAGAAGTTTGCGGGCGGCCCCGTCGGACTCGGCACCATTGCCGCATCGGTGGGGGAGGATGCAGCGACAGTCGAAGAGGTCTACGAACCGTACCTGCTGCAACAGGGCTTCCTCGAACGCACCGCACGCGGTCGCGTGGCCACCGCACAGGCGTGGCGCCGCCTCGGCCTCACGCCGCCCACCCGATCCGACAGCCAGCCATCGCTCCTCGATGGCTGAGCGGCAGTGGACCGCCAGCGATTTCGACTACCCGCTTCCGGATTCGTTGATCGCGCAAGCCCCCGAGGGAGCCCGGGGCACCTCGCGCCTGCTCGTTTTCCGGCGCGGCACCGGGACTGACGCGCCGGGCACACTCGACGATCAGCACTTCGGCGACCTCCCCTCACTCATGGATGCCGGTGATCTCCTGGTGCTCAACTCCACCAGGGTCCGTCATGCGCGCTGCGTCGGCACCCGGCCGGGCGGCGGTGCCGCCGAGGTGCTGCTGATCCACCCCGGCGTCGGTGAGCGCTGGATCGCGATGGGCAAACCCGGCCGAGCGATGCAGCCGGGCAAGCGGATCATCCTCGGCCCAGGTGCGGAAATCGAAACCGTTGCCGTGCTCGACGATGGCATGCGGGAAGTGCGGTTCGTGGGACTCGATGCCACCGAAGCGATCGCCCGATTCGGCCAACTCCCGCTGCCGCCCTACATCACCCGGAAACCCACGGCGGACGACGAACGGCGCTACCAGACGGTCTATGCCGAGCGCGAGGGGAGCGTGGCCGCGCCCACGGCCGGACTGCATTTCACCGATGAGCTGCTGGCCACCCTCACCACCGCAGGCATCACCATCGCGCGGCTCGATCTCGAGGTCGGCCCGGGGACCTTTCGGCCGGTCGAGACCGAGGCGATCACCGAGCACGTGATGCACGCGGAGCGGTTCGAGATCCCGGCGTCACTGGCCCAGGCCGTCGCCGACTGTCGCCTGCGGGGCGGCAGGGTCTGGGCCGTCGGCACCACGGTGGTGCGCGCCCTGGAAAGCGCGGCAATCGGTGGCGGCCAGGTATCGGCCGGCGCCGCCGAGACCCGGCTGATGATCACGCCGGGATTCACGTTCCAGGTGGTCGACCGGCTGATCACCAATTTTCACCTTCCGCGATCGACGCTGCTCATGCTGGTGTCGGCCTTCGCGGGCCACTCCGCGACGATGCGGGCCTATCAGCATGCCGTGGCGCAGCATTACCGTTTCTACAGTTACGGTGATGCGATGTGCATTCTCTGAGGAGTACCATCATGAACGACGCGACCCCGCCCCTTCCCGCCAGCGCGGCCTATGTCAGCGACACGCTGGCCCTGCTCGGCGACCTCGACCCGCTCGAGGTGCTGGCCGAGACGCCGGACTACATCCTCGCGCGAGTGGAGGAACTCGACGAGGAACAGTTTCACATCCCTGAGGCACCGGGGAAATGGTCGTTGGCGCAGGTGTTCATGCACATGGCGGATGCGGAGATCGCCTTCGGCTGGCGGGCGCGGCTGCTGCTCACCCAGGACAAGCCCACACTGCAGGGCTATGACCAGGGCGCGTGGATGACCCGCTTCGATGGCGCCACCACCGACCCCGAACAGGCGCTCGACACGCTGCTGACCCTGCGCGACTGGAACATGCGCGTCTGGCAGAGCGCCACCGCAGAGGACCTGACCCGGATCGGCATCCACTCCGAACGGGGTCCGGAATCCTTTGAGCTGCTGCGACGCATGGCCGCCGGGCACGACCTCCGCCACCGCCGCCAGGTGGATCGCATCCTCGCCGGCATTCGTTGAGTGTTCGAGTTTTCGCTCGAGGGGAGTGATGGGCGCGCGCGCGCAGGAACCCTGACCCTGCCCCACGGCAGCGTGCAGACGCCGTGCTTCATGCCGGTGGGCACTCGCGGTGCCGTGCGCGGGTTGCACCCCGACGAGGTCCGTCGGGCCGGCGCGCAGATCATTCTCGGCAACACCTATCACCTCCACCTCCGACCCGGCGAACAGGTCGTGGCGGCCATGGGCGGACTGCACCGGTTCAGCACCTGGGACCGCCCCATGCTGACCGATTCCGGTGGCTTCCAGGTCTTCTCGCTCAGCGGCATGCGCAAGCTCGACGAGCAGGGTGTCGAGTTCGTCTCTCACATCGACGGGTCGCGGCATCACCTCTCGCCCGAGTCGTCGATGGAGATCCAGTGGGCGCTCGGGGCCGACGTCGCGATGGCGTTCGACCA
>JBDUDP010000117.1:0-5161 GCA_040002895.1 Gemmatimonadota bacterium | reverse complement strand
GTGGCGGGGGTGTAGCGGGTCAGGTGATCCCGCACCCAGCTCGCCATCTGGCTCTCGGTCAGTGATCCCGAAGCCAAGGCTACCATCAATTGAACGACTTCGGTCTCGCTGGCGTCCACCTCCTTGCCGTTGAGGCCGAGAAAAATCGTCATGGCCAGGAATGCGCTGCGCTTGTTGCCATCGTTGAAGGGATGGGCCTTGGCGATGCCGAAGGCGCAGGCTGCAGCCACTGTGCTGAGATCGCTCTTCGGTTCAGAAGTCCACTTCTGGCGTGCGCGCGCCAACGAGGCTTCCAGGGCATTGTCATCCCTTAGCCCTTGGAGCCCACCATGCTCCCGAAGTTGATCAAGATGGACGGCCTCAACGACAATTCTGGGGACCCAGCGCGGCTCCTTCACCGATTACTTCGCGAGCTCGCGCAGCGCGTTGCGGAACTTCTTGGCGGTATGCGCGGCGATCGCCAGACCCGCCTCGACGTCCGGATCATACGGACTGAGGAGAATGCCTTGTTCGGTTTCCACAGCGAGGACCCGGTCGCCGACTGCCAAGTGGAGACGCTCGGCCATATCCTTCGGCAGGGTGGCCCCGATGGAGCCGCCGACTTGACGCAAGGTGATTTCGCGGACCATGGTATTCCTCGTAGAACAGGTGTGCTACTAAAGTAGCACTGGTGTGCTATAGAGCGCAAGCCTTGTCGCTTGATGATGCTGCCGGCGGGGCGGCCCTAGCCGGCTCGAACGCTCCGCTACAGTCTTATGAAGTACAGCCCGCCCCCGTCATAGACGCGCCGGACATCAGCACCACACGAACAGGAGCTCACCATGGCAAAAGTCACCGGAATCGGCGGCGTCTTCCTGAAAAGCAAGGGTGACCACAAGGCGCTCGTCGCCTGGTACAAGGAGCACTTGGGTCTGCCGCTCGAGGATTGGGGCGGCGCCATCCTGCGCTGGCCGGACGACAAGGCCGAGGATGGCGGGCTCACGGTGTGGAGCCTCGCAGCGAAGGACAGCAAGTGGTTCGCGCCGAGCGATTCATCATTCATGATCAACTACCGGGTCGACAATCTTGTCGAGATGCTGGCGCAGCTGCGCGCGGCAGGAGTGGAAGTGGTTGGCGGACCCGACTCGGCCGAGAACGGCAAGTTCGCGTGGATTCTTGATCCGGAGGGCACCAAGGTGGAGCTCTGGGAACCGATGATCTGGGACGACAAGAACAAGGAAGGGTAGCTGGGTTTTTTTGTGTCTGGCGCGGCATGGACGCATCAGATATGTTGGGAATGGAGGGATCAATGACCGTGGCAATCGAACTGACAGCCCAACAGGAACAGACACTGCGGGAAGCGGCGCAGCGTCTCAATATTTCGCCGACACAACTGGCTTCCGCCGCGCTGCGCGACCTTGTCGGCCAATCCGGTGCCGATTTTGAGGCAGCCGCGAGCCGGGTGATGGAAAAAAACAGTGAGCTCTACAAGCGCCTCGCATGACTCGGTACCTGGCGCTCACCGAAGTCCTCGACCTGCATCGTCGGGTCATGGAGGCGTCTGGTGGTGCGACGGGGTTGCGCGATCTCGGCCTGTTGGAGGCCGCGATTGCACAGCCCCGTCAATCGTTTGCCGGGTCGGAACTTTACCCAACGATGTCCGACAAGGCCGCCGCGATCGGGTTCAGCCTCATTCAGAATCATCCCTTCGTCGATGGCAACAAGCGCGTGGGGCATGCTGCCATGGAAGTGATGTTGGTGCTCAACGGCATGGAACTCGATGCAATGATTGACGAAAGCGAGCAACTCATCCTCGGCGTCGCGTCGGGCAATATTGATCGTGCCGGCCTTACTTCGTGGATTGCACTTCACATGCGACGGGTGAAGTAGGCCCCGATATTGCAAACGGGAACTCGCAACATGCAGAGGTCATTCGATGTCCGATCTCGACGTGGCGTTGGTGAAGCTGGGCACCGCGAGTGCAGAGCTGCTCGTGGCTGCAGACAACTGCGCGGCCAGCTGGACGGTCCCTCGCGCCCTCGGGAAGTGGTCGCCGGCCCAGGTCGTTGAGCATGTTGCCCGGTCGTTTGACGAGTCGGTGAAAGTCGTCGCGGGAGAGCCGTCGAGCTTCCCGGTGCTTCCGCGGCTGATCCGTCCAATCGTGCGGGCGATCTTCTTCACCAAGGCGATCAAGCGGGGCGTATTTCCCACCGGTGCCAAGACCAACAAGCCGCTCGACCCCGAGGCGGGATCTGCCACACCGTCAGCTGCCCGCGCGCGCCTCGACGCAGCGGTCGCGGGCTTTGCACAGGCCTGCCGCGCGCAGGTTGCGGCGGGACACCCGGTCATGAGTACCGTCTTCGGCGCGGTGCCAGTGGTGGACTATGTCCGGTTCCAGGAGTTGCATGTGCGCCACCACACCGGGCAGATGCCAGGCCCGACCTAGCCCCGTCAGGCATGTGTCGACGAACTCCTCCGCCGCTCCGAGGTATCCCTTCTCAGCTAACGTGGCGGTCTCGCTGCGGTGCATCCGGTCGGCAGACGAGGCGAGGGCACATCCATGGGCACGCGAGCGAGTGCCTTCATCGTCAACCGTCTCGGAGTGATCAGACGCGCTGACGCGCCCCGGCCGTGCCCATTGGCCCCTCAACTATTGCCGGCGAAGGAGCTGATCGTACCGGGGGGTTCCCGCGAGGGATGCGAAGGTGGGATCGAGTCGAAGCCAGCCCGGCGAGAGATAGTAGGGCGTCTGAAGCAACGGCTCCAGCTGATCCAACGCCTGCTCCGGCCTCCCCGCCAGCAAGTAGATGCGCGCGAGCTGGTGCTGGTAATACGGGCCGTTGATCTTGTCGGTCTTGAGCGGGGCCAGCGCGGTGCCGCGCAGGCCCAGGGCGATCGCCTCATCCCCTCGTCCCAGATAGGCCAGCGCCAATCCGGCCAACACCTTGAGCTGGGCATCATCGGGCGATTCCCGCATCAGCGCGGCGTTCTCGGCATAGGCAGTGTCGGCATACGCACGGGCCCGCGTCTTGTCGCCACGGAGCCAGTAGAGCTGCATCAATGATGTGGCCCATGCGGCACGTTCGTTGTCGAACGACGCCGGACCGAGGCGGAGCACCAGTCGTTGCTCGGCATCGTCCAACACCCAGTACATGTCCCAGTAATAGCTGAAGTAGGCCGCGACTTCCGAGTCGGGGAGTGCCGGTGAGAGACTCGCGATCAGCGCCTTCGCATCGGGCAGCCGCCCTTCTGCCAGGTACACCATCGCCTTGTCCTGGCTGAATCCCAGGTCACCGGGTCGCAAGGTCAACAGCGAGTCACTGATTGCCAATGCCTCGGGATAGCGCCGCAGCCAGAGCAAGGTAGTCTGCAGCACGTTCAACGTCGTGACCGACCGCGGATTCAGTTGCATGGCCTGCCGGAGGTGGTCCACCGCGGCCTCGAACTGGCCAGTCTGCCGCTCGATCTTGGCGGCGGTCGCCAGGATTTCCGGATCATGAGGCGCGAGCTCCAATCCTCGCAGGATCTGCTGTTCGGCCCGATCGGCATCCCGGGTGACGGCGTAGTGATAGTTGGCCATGGCGTCGTATCCGGCCGGATCCTTGGGACCGGTTCGTATCGCCCGTTCGGCCGAGCTGAGCGCTCGGAGGGCAATCGCAGGATCGGGTGCAGCATTCGCGTAGAGACTGCTCAACGAATTGCTGAGCAGGGCCCACGCCCGGGAAAATGTCGAGTCCAGCGCGACCGCCTGCTCCAGGAGATCGACCCGCGCGCGGACTTTCTCCCTGGCGGACCCCCTGACTGCACCCGCCCTCAGGAAGAGGTCATACGCGGCCAGGTTCCTGGTGGGCTGTGCCGCCAGATCGTGCGATTCCCCCGCCCCCAGTACCGCGCCGAGCGCACTGGCGACCTCGCCTGCAATGGTGGCCTGCACTTGGAAGATGTCGGTGAGGTCGGCCTCAAAGGGACGTTGCCAGGCGATCTCACCGGTCTCGACGCGCACCAGTTCCGGCACCACCTGGACCCGGCTCTTGCCATCGCCCGACCGTGCCCAGCGGACCGTCGCGGTCAGCAGGTAGCCCACGCCAAGCTCACGGCCGATTTGCGTCGGCGTCTTGGTCGACTCGCGATACTGATCCGAGCTGGCGCGCGCCGTAATGCGGAAGCCGGCCAAGCCAGCCAGCTTGCCACGCAGCTCATCCGCCATGCCGTCTGGAAAGTAGGCGTCTTCGGCGGCGCCACGATTCACGAAGGGGAGCACCGCGATCCGAATCTGGTCGCTCGAGCCATGCTTCGGACGGGGTCGAAACCACAGCACCGCGGCCACGATCAGGAAGAGTGCGGCGGCAATTGCGACCACACGCCGGCCCCGGCGCGGGGGAGGTACGACCGCGGTTCCAGTACGCGTGGTGTCGATCTCTCCCCGGACCTGGTCGAGTGCATCGAGCAGCGCCTGTGCGGTGGGAAATCGATCGGCGGGATCCCGTGCCAATGCCTTCGCCACGATCGCATCCAGCACCGGTGATGAAGTCAGCGAGGGAGGCATCTCCGTCAGGCTTCGCGCCAGGATCGCCGGGCCCGATGGGCCCGCGAAGGGCGGTTGGCCGGCCACCATTTCGTAGAGCATCACGCCGACCGCGTAGATATCGGTTCGGCCATCGACGCCGGACTCGCCCATCGCCTGTTCGGGGGACATGTAGGCCGGCGTGCCGATGACCACGCCGACCTCGGTGAGCTGGGTCGCTGTACTCGCTGCGGGGGCGCCCGTGCTCCCGGCGATGGCGCGCGCAATGCCGAAGTCGGCCACCAGGACGGAGCCGTCGCGGGCCAGCAGGATGTTCTCGGGCTTGATGTCCCGATGCACGACCCCGTGCTCGTGGGCGTAGGCGAGTGCCTGGGATGCTTCCCGGGCGATGCGCAGCGCGTCACGCGCCGGCAGGCGACCGTCCCGTGCCAGCCGATCGCGGAGCGACTCACCTTCGACGAAGGGCATGGTGTACCAGAGCTGTCCCGCGCTCTCACCCGAATCGTGCACCGGGAGGATATGGGCGTGCTGGAGCCGCGCGGCGAGCCGGATCTCTCGCGTGAAGCGTTCCGCCATGCCGGAGAGAATCAGATCGGGACGAATGACCTTGAGCGCGACCTTGCGATCGTGTTTGAGATCGTGCGCGAGGTAGACGAC
>JBDUDP010000116.1:0-5187 GCA_040002895.1 Gemmatimonadota bacterium | reverse complement strand
GCGGGGTCTCCCGCGTCGTCCCGACGCAGAACTCAACCTCGCGCACCGCCGGCCCTTGCGACTGCACCAGCCGGGGTCTCCCGCGTCGTCCCGACGCAGAACTCAACCTCGCGCACCGCCGGCCCCTGCGTCTGAACCAGCCGGGAGATCCCGCGACTACGTCCGACCTGCGGTCGGCCTCCGCGCGGGATGACTCCGTGTGTCTCAGTCCCCCCGCGCGCAGCGCGGGATGACTCCGCGCGTCCTACGGCTTCTGTGTCCCCAGCCGCCGGTAATTCTCCGGCGGACAACCATCCCACTGCATCACCGGGACATTGCCCATGTACCCAATATCGGTCACGCCCATTTCGGACGTAAAGAAACCGGTGCAGGTGAAGTCCCGGAACGAGTTGAACCACGCCACACCCGAGGAGAACTCCGGCTTGGCCTTGGCCGGGTAGGCGATGTCGTCGAGCACGGCGTGCCGCTCGGTGGTGGTGCAACCCACGAAGTCCTTGGCATAGCGGCGACGACATTCATGGTCGAGCCACGCCAGCCCACCACGATGCGCCGTGCGCATGTTGGGCTCGAGATCGAGCATGGTGTCCATGAACTCCGGCACCCCGGCCTCGGTGGCGGGACCGCTCTTGGCGTCTTTCGGGATGATCTCATCCACCAAGGCGGTCACGGTGGCCAACTCATGCGCCGTGTAGATCTTGGGCTGGTAGCGCGTACCGGCGGCGCGAGCCGTACTGCGCGCCGCGGTGGCCAGCTTCCCCGCTTCGGATGCGCGAGCGGCACTCGGCTGCAGGAAAGCGCCAGCGGTGGCCGCGGCGAGGCCGGCCACGACATCGCGTCGGGAGAAGGTCGATTGATCGCTCACAGCTTGCCTCCCTTTCGCTGCTCGGCAATGTGCCGGCTGGTGCGCATCGAGAGCGCCAGAATGGTCCAGGTCGGATTCTTGTCGGCCTGTGAGACAAACGGGCCACCGTCGGCCACGAAGACATTCTTGCAGTCCCAGGTCTGGCAGTGCTCGTTGAGCACACTGGCCTTGGGGTCGCTCCCCATGCGAACGCAGCCCAGTTCATGAATGATGGAACCGCCCGTCGCGATGCCGTAACCTTGCTCCTTGGTCGGCATCGTGGAGCGCACCTCGGCGCCCATCTCCTGCAGCAACGACCGGAAGGTCTGCTGCATGTGCTTGACCTGGTTGAGCTCGTGGTCGCTCCACTCCCAGTGGAATCGCAGCACCGGAATCCCCCACTGGTCCACCGTGCGGGGATCAAGCTCGCAATAGGACTTCTCGTTGGGGATCATCTCGCCGCGGCCCGAGAAACCGACACCTGTTCCCCAGTAACGGCGCACATCGTTCTTGAGCGACGCCCCGTAGCCACCGCCGCCGGCATAATTCTGCATCCCGCCGCCCACACCGTAGCCGGGCATGCCCATGCCACCCCAGATCTCGATGTGGTAGCCCCGTGGAAAGTCGAGCTTCTTGTTGTCGAGCCACCACGGCATGTAGAGGTGCGCCCCGCCCACGCCGTCGCAGTTGTGGCGCGGCTGATCGACCAGCGACGGGAGGAAGCCGCCGACATCGGTGCCGGTGGTGTCGGTGAGGTACTTGCCGACCATGCCACTCGAGTTGCCGAGCCCCTCGGGAAAGCGCGTCGACTTCGAATTCAACATGATGCGCGCGGTCTCGCAGGCGGAGGCCGCGAGCACGACGACGCGCGCGTTCACCTTCTGCTCCTCGCCGCTCACCTTGTCGATGAAGATCACCCCGTCGGCGAGACCGTCCTTGCCGATCGACACCTCGCGCACCATCGCGTCGGTGCGCATGGTGAGGTTGCCGGTGCGCAGCGCGGGCGCGATGAGCACATTGGTCGAGCTGAAGTTCGAGTTGGTGCGACAGCCGCGGTTGCACTGGCCGCAGTAATGGCAGGCGGCGCGGCCGTTCACCGGTCGGGTGAGGATCGAGAGTCGCGACGGGATGCAGGTGACGCCCTGCTTGTCGGCGGCCTTCTTGATCGGCATCTCCCAGCAGCGCGGCTTGGGCGCCGGGAGAAACTCGCCATCCGGATGATTGCGCATTCCCTCGCGCGATCCGAAGATGCCGATGAGTCGATCGACCTCGTCGTAGTACGG
The DNA here is from genome assembly GCA_040002895.1 of Gemmatimonadota bacterium. GTDB lineage: Bacteria > Gemmatimonadota > Gemmatimonadetes > Gemmatimonadales > GWC2-71-9 > Palsa-1233. Next base: position 3,063 of record JBDUDP010000116.1, on the reverse strand, counting down.
CGCCACCTGATCGTAGGTGATGGGCCAGTTGTCGCCGAGGCCGTCGACACTCTTGTGCTGGAAGTCATCGGGGCCGAAGCGGAGCGAGATACGTCCCCAGTGGTTGGTGCGTCCGCCGACCATGCGGGCGCGCCACCAGGAGAAGCGCGTGCCTGGCGCGGTGGTGAAGGGTTCACCGGGCACGTTCCAGCCGCCGATGCAGGCGTCGTGTTCGCCGAACGGTTTGTCCGGCGTCGAGCCGCCGCGGCGTGGGGTTTCCCACGGCGCGACCAGCATGTCGGAATCCTTGCTGTTGTCCCACATCCCCCCGGCTTCGAGGAGGAGGACCTTCGCACCGGCTTTGGTGAGCTCGTAGGCGGCCATCCCGCCGCCGGCTCCGGAGCCGACAATCACGACGTCGTAGACGTCGCGTCGCATTGAGAGTAGGGACATGGCACGTCGGGTTGAGGCGGGGAAGCGACTTGTGCGTGACCCGTGAATAATAGACGGGGGAGAGAGGAGAGAGGAGAGAGGAGAGAGGAGAGAGGAGAGGCGAAGTTGCGCGGTTACTGCTCGGCGGCCTTGACCACGAAGCGGCACTTCGGGTGGTCACCGTGATGGCAGCACATCGCGACGTCGCGACCGGTGGTGGTCGCCAGCATCGAGCGCACCAGTTCGCAGGTGCGCGGATCCTGCACCACTCCCGTTGCCAGCGGGCAGGCCGCTCCTTCGATCTCTTCGTCGCCATCCGGCCGCACGGTCCGTCGCACCGCTGCTCCGAGCGCCTCCAACGCCGCCGCCGCATCGCGGGTTGCCAAACCGGAAGCGGCCTTCTCACCAGCATCGGCCAATACCACGATCAGCCGTTCATTGCTGAGCTGCTGCCGCAGGGAGGCCATGAGGACGGCGAGCGCGAGCGGGTAGGCGTTCGAGAGGGTTTGCTCGGCGGCCGGTGTCAGACCGTAGACGGTGGGAGGCTTTCCCGCTCCGGCGCCAGGCCGGATCCCGATCTTCCTGACGGTGCCGTCCCGCTCGAGCGCCGCGAGCTGGGCCCGCACACCGTTGGGAGTGAGCCCGACTTCTCGACCCAGCTCCTCCACTGTAAGTGACTGCCAGCGCAGGAGTTCCACGATTCGTTCGCGGCTGGGCTGGGGCAGTGAGTGCACGGGAACGTCCGACATGGAGCTAAAGATAAGAGGAAAGTGCAATTAGATCAATAAGACCAATAAAGACTTGACTTAATATGTTTCACTGGCTACTCTCTCTCTACCCGCTCACCTCCGCTGCGGTCTCATTCACTGGAGAACTCCACCATGTACCGCCTTCTCGTCTCTCTCGCCCTCGCCTGCTGCACCGCTGCGGCGCTCCCTGCCCAGCAGGCCTCGACCCTCAACGACGCCACGATCGTGGCGATCTTCGACGCCGCCAACACCGCCGACATCGAGACCGGTCAGCTCGCGACGCAGCGCTCTGGCTCGCCCGAGATCAAGGCGTTCGGCAAGATGCTCATGAACGACCATACCCAGGTACGCCAGATGGGCCGCGATCTCGCCAAGAAGCTCGGCGTGACCCCCACCCCGCCGAGCGACCACTCGGCCGACAAGGCCCACCAGGCCGCGATGAAGCAGCTGCGCGCCCTCTCCGGCAAGGCGTTCGACCACGCCTTCCTCGAGCACGAGGTGGCCTTCCACGCTGCCGTGGTCTCGGCCATGACCACTACCCTGCTCCCGGCCACCCAGAACGCCGAACTGAAGGCGCTAGTCGAGAAGGTCGCCCCGGCATTCGTGGGACACCAGAAGCACGCCGAAGTCCTGCTGCGCACCCACTGACCAGACGTTCGCGTCGCGCGAACCATTCGCATCCGGTTCGCGCGACCCGGACTTGGGAGTTTACTCCATGCCACGTTTCATATACGCCGTCGCCGCTGCCGCCCTCCTCGGTGCCTGCCATGGTGACACCGCATTGCCCGACCCCGACCTCCCGGTTCCCACACTCGATCCGGTTCTCGTCGCACAGGGCCAGGACATCTTCCGCTACGACACCTTCGGCGACGACAACTTCTGGACTGACACGCTCCGTATCCACGAGGTGATCCAGTCGGCGCTGACACCCCGCCTCGCGCTGCAGCTCGGATTGCAGGTAGACGTCGATGCCCTGCCGCCTGCGGTGCAGCAAGCCCTCGCCGCCGGGCAGGTGAACCTCGATGACCCAGCCACCACCGTCACCCTGCTCAAACTGCGCTCGGTCGTCGGCGTCATGGGACAGGTCGAGACCATCAACGGCCGCGACACACTCACCCGCGTCGGCGTGACCTGTGCCCTCTGCCACTCGATGGTCGACAACTCCTTCGCCCCCGGGATCGGGCACCGGCGAGACGGCTTCGCCAACGTCGCCCTCAACCCCGGGGCGATCATCGCGACCTCGCCGGCACTCTCTGCCGCGCAAAAGGCGGTCTACAACTCCTGGGGCGCCGGCCACTACGACCCGCGATACAACATCGACGGCAAGAATACGCCGATCGTGCTTCCGCCGATCTATGGCCTCGCGCGCGTGAGCCATGAGACCTTTACCGGCGACGGCGTGATGAGCTACTGGAATGCCTACGTCGGGGTGACTCAGATGCACGGCAAGGGGAACTTCTCCGACCCCCGGCTCGGCATCTCGCGCACCGCTGCAGTCGACATGGTGACGCCCAAGCTTCCGGCGCTGCGTGAGTATCAGATGAGCCTGCAAACCCCAGCCCCGCCAGCCGGCTTCGCCGATGCCAACGCCGCGATTCGAGGCCGTGCCGTGTTCGAGGTCAAGGGTCGCTGCGCCACCTGCCACCTCGGACTTACACTCACCGACATAAACCTCGGGCGACGTCATGCTGCGGCCGACGTGGGACAGGATGGTTCCTATGCCGCGCGGACCGCGACCCGGCTCTATCGCACGACGCCCTTGCGGGGCCTCTGGCAGCACGCACCGTACTTCCACGACGGGAGCGCCGCCTCCCTTGAGGCGGTGGTCGAGCACTACCAGCAACAATTCAAATTGGGATTGTCGAGCACCGAGAAGGCGGATCTGGTGCAATACCTGCGGACC
>JBDUDP010000115.1:0-5240 GCA_040002895.1 Gemmatimonadota bacterium | reverse complement strand
AGGGAGGCCGCGTACCGGTGTCCACGGGCGGTGGTGGCGAACCCCTTTGGTCGCATGACGGTCATCGACTCTTCTATCGCGCGGGCGCTGCGGTGCTCGCCGCGACCGTTGTCACTTCTCCGACGCTCCAGATCAGCGACCGCGCCACCCTCTTCACCGCCCCGTTCGTGACCGACGTCTATCACCCCAACTATGACGTGGCGTCGGACGGCCAGACTTTCGTCATGGTGCGTCCGGTCGAGACCGATCGAGATATCGTTCTAGTTGTCAATTGGCTACAGGAGTTGCGGCAGCGTACCAGGGGTGCGAAGTGAGCGACGCCCTGACCCGCCTCACGGCCGCCCTGTCAGACCGCTACCACATCGAGCGCGAGCTCGGTCAGGGCGGCGTGGCGACGGTCTACCTTGCACGGGATTTGAGGCACGAGCCCCGGCATCACCCGACTTGACCGCGGACGCTCCACACCATATCATGATTTCATGACATCTCGTCATGAACCGCCCAAACGGCCGTCCCGCGTGGCTGAGCCGGTACAGGTCTACCTGCAGCCACCAGACCGCGAGCGCTTGGAACGACTCACCGCGCGCCTCGGCACGACCAAGTCAGACATCCTCCGTCGTGGCTTGGAAGCACTCGAGGCCCAGACCTCCACGCGGCCAGTCGCGGCCGAGGGCGGGAGAACGCCGCTGCCGACCTTTGCCGGTGGGGTACTCGCTCCTGGGGTCGATCTCGACGACAGCGCGGCACTTCTCGACCTGATGGACGAGGATGGCCCCACTGCGACTCGTTGACGTCAACGTTCTCGTCTATGCCTTCCGGGAAGGTGCGCCGGAACATGCGGCGCATCGGGCGTGGCTCGACGCATTGGTTCGGTCGGACGAAGCCTACGCCGTGTCCGATCAGGTGCTCGCCAGCTTTCTCCGCATTGTGACCCACCCGCACATCTTCCATCCGCCAGCGCCTATGGATGCGGCGCTGGGCTTTGCGAATGCATTTCGCACCCAACCGAACGCGGTGATGATCGCTCCTGGACTCCGCCACTGGGAGATCTTCCAGCGGCACTCTCGGGAGGCAGGCGCGAAAGGAAATCTTGTTCCCGATGCCTGGCTCGCGGCCCTGGCGATCGAATCCGGCTGCGAGTTCGTGACCACGGACCGTGACTTCGCGCGATTCCCCGAATTGCGGTGGTGCCATCCGTTGGCGTGAATCGCCGAATCCGCCATACGTCTTCCTGATATCACTTATGGCAACCGCGACCTCTCGCTCCACCTGCTGGAGCCCACCTCGATCACCGCGGCGTGGCAGGGACCGACGCGGCTCCCCCCGGCGAACGGATATGCGCCGCGATGGTCGCACGATGGCAGCCAGCTGGCGTTCGAGATTTGCGGCCGCATGCCAGGAATCGCGGTCCTTCCGCTCGGTGGGGCGGCACGCACCCTCGTCGAAGGACCGGGGAGTTGGCCCGAGTGGTCACCCGATAGCCGCTCGAGCTACTTCTACGCTCAGGATGCCAGCCATATCGCCGGGTTGTACGAAGTGCCCGCCACTGGAGGTGCCCCGCAACTGGTCGTCCGCTTCGACGTCCCCCAGCGGCAGCTAGGTCCGAACGGCCCGGCGGCGATCGGGAACGGGATGGCGTATTTCGTGGTGCGCGAGCTGGAGAGCGATATCGACGTGATGGATCTGGTCCGGAAATGAAGGCTTCCAGTTGGTTATTTGCATAGTCTGACTAGTCTGACCATATTCCGGCATGCCCGAGGAATACCCACTCTACGACGCCAAGGCCAAGCTCTCCGCCCTCGTCCGGCAAGTCCGGGAGGGGCGGAGTTTTGTCATCACTGTGCACGGCGAGCCGGTCGCTGAGCTGCGGCCGTATGAGCCCAAGCCGAAGGCGCAGACGTTAGCCGAGCGGATCGAGGAGCTCACGGCCAAGGGGTTGATTACGCCGGCGCGGATCGGGCCGGGAGATCCTCGCGCCTTCCCGATTCGCGAAAGACGGCCGGGCGCGTTGAAGCGTTTCCTCGACGATCGCGATTGATGCTGGCCTACGTCGACACCTCCGTTGTGGTCGCCGTCACCTTCGACGAGCCAGGGGCGGAACGTTTCCGTGACGCACTGCAGCGTTTCGCGGTGTATGCCTCTCCGTTGCTTGAGGCGGAGTGGCGTAGCGCACTCCGGCGCGAGGAGGCGGAGCCCAATCTCACGGATCTGGCGCTGGTGCAGTGGATCGCCCACGATCGCCCCCTCAGCGAGGAACTCGAGCGCGTCTTCGCGGCGGGCTACGTCCGTGGCGCCGACGCCTGGCACGTAGCCACCGCGCTCTCCCTCGCGCCGGATCCGAGTGAGCTCACCTTCCTCACGCTCGACGATCGGCAGCGGGGGGTGGCAGAGGCGTTGGGATTTCGGACGTGACGCGATGTTCAACCATCGACTTGTCAGTTCCCCAACCCCTGATCTCGCAGTAACTTCCTTCGTTCCCACCAACAATTTGCGCCCCTCCGACCGGAAGGCTCTCTGAGCGTCTCCGACCGTCTGACCACCGCCCTCTCCGACCGCTATCGCCTCGACGGCGAACTCGGTCAGGGCGGCATGGCCACGGTCTATCTCGCCCACGACCTCAAGCACGACCGCGATGTTGCCATCAAGGTGCTGCATCCGGACCTCGGCGCCGCGCTCGGTGGCGAACGCTTCCTGACCGAAATCCGCACCACGGCCCGCTTGCAGCATCCGCATATCCTGCCACTGCTTGACAGTGGCGAAGCCGACGGGCTGCTCTACTACGTCATGCCGCTCGTCACCGGCGAAACACTACGCGCCCGACTCGAACGCGAACGCCAGCTACCGATCGAGGACGCTGTGCTGATCGCTCGCGAGGTCGCCGATGCCCTGGGATACGCGCACGGGCTCAACGTGATCCACCGCGACATCAAGCCGGAGAACATCCTGCTGCAAGGCGGCCACGCACTCGTCGCCGATTTCGGCATCGCACTCGCTGTGCAGAGCGCCGGTGGCCAGCGGATGACGCAGACTGGCCTCTCGCTCGGCACACCGCAGTACATGAGCCCCGAACAGGCGATGGGAGAGAAGCAGATCGATGCGCGGAGCGACATCTACGCGCTCGGCGCCGTGACCTACGAAATGCTGGTGGGCGAACCGCCGTTCACCGGGCCGAGCGTACAGGCGATCGTTGCACGGCTGATCACGGAGGTACCGCGTGGCATGTCGGCGCAGCGGAAGGCTGTGCCGGTGCAGGTCGAGGCGGCGGTCATGCGCTCCCTCGAGAAACTCCCCGCGGACCGCTTCGCCACGGCAGTTGACTTCGCGCGCGCGCTGCACGGGCAGGGTGACGCGGCAACACTGAACCGCTACCTGCAGGCCGGTGCCGGTGCGGCGGCACGACCTGCTCTCCGGCGGCTTGCGCGGCGCGAGGTGGCGGCCTGGGTAGTCGCTATGGGCGCGGTGGCACTGCTGGTGTCGGGCCGTCTCCGGCCCCGCCCCGCGCCGGACACCCCGGTGATCCGGACGACGATTGAAACCGCACCGGGTGAGCGACTGATGGTTGGGGGCTTCCCCATCGTGATCTCGTCCGAGGGCGATCGATTGGCCTATGTGACGCAGGGAAGCGCAGGCTACCGGACGGTGGTCCGACGCACGAGCGATCTGGACAGCGAGATCACGATCGCCGCAAAGTCACTGCGGTACTACGTCTTTTCGCCGGATGGTCGGTGGCTCGCCTTCGTGGAGGGGAATGAAGTCCGGAGAATTCCGAGCGCCGGCGGTTCCAGCGAGGCGCTCGGCAACACCGGTGCTCGGACCATCCTCGGACTTGCCTGGGCCGCGCCTGACACGATCCTCATTGGCACCAGCAACGGGTTGATGGTCATGCCGGCGCGAGGCGGGCCGCCACGCCTTGCGACGGATTCGTCCTTGGTCCAGGCGGCAGCCTATCCCGTTGTGCTGCCCGACGGAATGACCGTGCTTGTTGCCACAAGGTCGGAAGGTGCCGGGCCGCGGATCGTTGCGATAGGGCTTGGCAACGGGAAAGTCACTGATGTTGGCCTCGCTGCTGTGCGTGTGTTCGGGATGGTACACGGACATCTCGTGTACCAGACATCGAATCTCGACCTGGCCGCGGTGCCCTTTGATCTGAAGGCGTTGCGAGCCACGGGCGACGCGCTCCCGATCGCGAGCGGGGTCGATGGCGTCGGGCTTTCGCCGTCCGGCACATTGGCGTACCTCCCCGGCGCCGGCTCGACGCGAATCGTCTTGGCCGGTGCCGGCAACGACGAGGTAGTACGCGGTGAGGCCGCCGCATATGACACGCCGCGTTTCTCGCCAGATGGGCGCAAGATCGCAGTCACGATCATCACCGGCGACACCGAGGACGTGTGGATTCTCGATCGTACCGCGGGGACGTTTACGAGGATGACGACGTCCGGCGTGAATTCCGCTCCCGAGTGGACGCCGGACGGACGACGCATCCTCTACAAGTCGATACGCGACTCACACTCGCACTCGAGCGTCGTCATGTGGATGCCCGCCGACGCCAGCGCGAACGCCGATACCCTCTTCGCGGGATGGGATATCAACGAAGCGATCATGTCGCCGGACAGTAGGTGGCTGGTGATCCGCACTCCGCCAGGCGAGGAGCGCCACCGCGACATCTTCGCGGTCCAGCTCGAGGGCGAACGAATTCCGGTGCCACTCGCAACGGGGCCGGCCTCCGAGCAGATGCCGCGCATCTCGCCAGACGGCAGGTGGCTCGCCTACCAGTCGGATGAAAGCGGGCGATTCGAAATTTACGTCCGACCCTTTCCACAGGCCGGAGCACGGGTGCAGGTGAGCTCCGACGGCGGCACCGAGCCGCTGTGGGACCGGACGGGGAGAACGTTGTTCTATCGGGCACCGAACGGCATCATGGCGAACACGGTGACCACCACCGGCGCGTTCGTGATCGGCGCACGCCGTTTGGCACTGCCCGGCCGGGAGTTGGCAGCACCGACGCATCCCAGCTACGACGTGACCCCGGACGGCTCGCGATTCCTCGTGCTGCGACCGGCCGGTGCGGAGGCGAAGGCCATCGTCATCCACAACTGGGCCCGAGAATTCCGAGAGCAACTCGGAGCACCCCCCAAGTGAACGACGCCCTCACTCGCCTCACGGCCGCCCTGTCGGATCGCTACACCCTCGAGCGCGAACTCGGTGCCGGTGGCATGGCGACGGTCTATCTCGCCCACGAC
>JBDUDP010000114.1:0-5283 GCA_040002895.1 Gemmatimonadota bacterium | reverse complement strand
GCGATGTACTGGGGCTACTGGGATTGGCAGTGGGGCCGAGACCTCGGCGGCCTCACCGGCGTGGTGACGGGACTCTTCACGTTCCTGGGCCTCGGCGGCCTGGTCGCGCTGCTGCGCCGCAACCTGCGGGCAGGCCTCTCGGCCGCTGCCCTGCTCGGCACGCTCACGCTGATGCTGATCTTCTACCTCAACTTCAAGTACGCCCCCTACTATCACACGTCAGATGCCAGCATCTCGCAGGACATGCGCGAGGTGCGTGATCGGGACTACTTCTTCATCGCCTCCTTCGCCTTTGTCGGCGTGCTGTTCGCCGCCGGCTTCGCCGCGGCCATTCGAGGCGTGGGTGAGTGGCTCGGCGACAAGGGCACCGAGCGCACCCGCTGGCTGGCCGGCACGCCCGTGCTGCTGTTGGCCCTCATTCCACTGGCTGGCAATCACACCAGCGCCTCGCGGGCTCACGAGACGCTGGCGCGCGATTTCGCCATCGACATCCTCGAGTCGGTGGAGCCCTATGGTATTCTGATCACCGCGGGCGACAATGACACCTTCCCGCTCTGGTTCGCACAGGAAGTGCTCGGCGTCCGGCCGGACGTGACGCTCGCGAACCTCTCGCTCATGAACACCGATTGGCACCTGCGACAGATTGCCCGGCGCAAGATTCCACCGTTCGATCCGGCGAATGCCGCACCGATCTGGCGGCCGCGCACCGATCGTGATTCGCTCTCCCTCGGCTTCACTCCTGCGGGCGGCTGGGTGCAGCCGACCTCGCCGGTATTCTCGCTCAGCGAGGATTCGCTCACGGCATTGCCCGACGTCATGGCCGCGCCGAAAGCCAAAATCGCCTTCGATTCGGTGGTGATCGCGTTCACACAGCAGTACATCACGCGGAGTGACCTGGCCGCGCTCTTCCTGATCCGGGACAACATCGGCAAGCGACCGATCTATTTCTCCTGGAGCGATGGCCCGTTCCCCACCACCCTCGGACTGGACCCGTACCTGGTCTCGCAGGGGATGGTGCGGAAGTTGATGCCCACCATCGTCAAGCCCGGTGGCGCAATCCACAGCTCGGAATACCTCGGCATGGTGGACGTTGAGCGCACCAAGGCGCTGCTCTTCGGGACCTATCACCCCGAGGCGGCCGCGCGGTCACGACCGTTCGGCTGGATCGACCCGTCGTCGGCATCAATTCTCCAGCTCTATGGCATCGCCTACGGCGGCTTCGCTCCCACGCTGCGCGAACTCGGCGACAGCGCCAACGCCGTCAAGGCCGAACTGATCACCCGGGCCGTCGTGAACGCCATCAACGGCCGGAACTGAGGAGTCATTCATGCGGCATCGCGTTGCGCTGCTGTTGCTGGCCGGACTCGCACCGGCCCTGGCTGGCCAGAGTCCCACCGTCACCGCGCAGGGGAGCGGCACCACCCAGCTGCTTCAGGCGGTGAGTGCGGTGAACGAGCAGGTGGTCTGGGCGAGTGGACACGGCGGCGCGGTGGTGCGGACGCTCGATGGCGGAGCGCACTGGCAACTGCTCCCGGTGCCCGGCGCGGACAAGCTGGAGTTTCGCGACCTCCACGCGTTCAGTGCCGATCTGGCCTGGATCATGAGCGCGGGCCCCGGCGCCCAATCGCGGATCTACCACACCCGTGATGGTGGCGCGACGTGGGACCTGCAATTCACGAACGCCGACAGCGCGGCGTTCTACGACTGCATCACCTTCTTCGACCAGCGTACCGGCGTCGCCTTCTCCGATGCGGCCGGCGGTCGGACGCTGGTCCTGCGCACCATCGATGGTGGCGAGCACTGGGCCCTGCTTTCACCTGCGGCGGTCCCGCCGCCGCTCACGGGCGAGGGTGCCTTTGCGGCCAGTGGTGGCTGTCTTGTGAGCGCCGGGGCGAAGCGCGGCTGGATCGCCACCGGGAGCCCCGAGGCGCGCATTCTGCGCACCGACGATGCGGGGGCGCACTGGCGGGCCTTCGCGACACCGTTTGTGCGCAGCGCCGAGGGCGCTGGCATGACCGCGACGTCGTGGCTCGATGAACGACGCGGAATCGGCGTGGCCGCGCGCATCAGCGCGCGCGGGGCGACGGATACCGCCAGCGCGGCCGTAGGGATCAGCGAGGACGGCGGTGCCACGTGGACACTTGCGAGCCGGCCGACGGAACCGGGCGGCATCTATGGCGTGGCCTGGGTGCCGGCCGCGGGGCGGAACACGGCAGTTGCGGCGGCACTGAGCGGGCTGCAGGTCACCACCGATGCAGGGGCACACTGGACCGTGGCCGGCGCAGGCGCATTCTGGAGCGTGGGCGCAGCCGGCCGACGGGCCTGGGGCGTTGGACCCGGCGGCAAGATCACCCGACTCGACTTCTAGCGCAGCAACTCCTCGAGCACCACCGCGGCGTCCGTCTTGGCGTCGCGGTATTTCACGATCACCGGCGCATAGAGCGCGATCCCGCGCGCCGCCCCCGCCCCCGACGTCACCGGTCGTGACCCGGGAACCACCACGGCGCCCGACGGAATCTCCAGCGGCGCGTCACCCTCGCGGCGAATCACCCGATCGTGCACCAGGTCAAAGACCGCCGTGCCGCCCGAGAGAATCACGCCGGGCGCGAGTACGGCCCGTGCACGCACCACGGTGCCTTCGTACACCCCACAGTTCCCACCCACGAGCACGTCGTCCTCGATGATCACCGGCAGCGCCCCTGCGGGCTCCAGCACCCCGCCAAGCTGCGCCGCCGCCGAGAGATGTACCCGCTTGCCGACCTGAGCACACGACCCCACCAGCGCATGCGAGTCGATCATGGTGCCTTCGTCCACATAGGCACCGACGTTCACGTAGCTCGGCGGCATCGCGATCACGCCGCGGCCAAGATAGGCCCCCTCGCGGACGGCGGTCCCCCCCGGCACCAAGCGGACGCCCTCGTCAAGCCGAGTCGGGCGAATGCCGTAGCTGTCCTTGTCGAAGAACGTCATCGGTCCGGCCACACCGGCCTCACGCAAAACACCGATCCGGAAACCGAGCAGAATGCCCTGCTTCACCCAGCGGTTGACGCGCCACTGCCCGTCGGGACCCCGCTCCGCGGCACGCACCGACCCATCCTGTAGGGCCTGCTTGAGCCGTTCGAAGGCCTGTCGTGCAGCCACCTCTTCGCCGGGCGGGACACCTTCGAAAAACGGCTCCAGCGGCGCGCGGATTGCCTCAGACACTGACACCTTCCAGTTGCTCAAGGAGGAATCGCAGCCGTTCGCGCAGCGCGGGCGAGCAGGGCACCAGCGGGAGGCGGACGCCCGATCCCGACCGGCCGATGATTTGCAAGGCGGCCTTGATGGGAATGGGGTTGGATTCGGCAAAGAGCGCGTCAATAAAGGGCAGCAAATGGTGCTGCTCGGCGAGCGCCTGGGCATGCTGCCCTTGGAGGGAGGCGGTCACGAGGTCGGCGATGCGGTGCGGGATGGCGTTGCTTGCCACCGAAATGAGTCCGTGCGCCCCGGCAGCGATCGCCGGGACGGCGATGTCGTCATCGCCACACAGCACCACGAAATCGTTCGGCACCCGGGCCGTGAGGTCGAGCATTCGTCGGACATTGCCGCTCGCCTCCTTGATCCCCCGAATGTTCGGATGCAGCGCGAGCATGGCGACGGTTTCCGCCTGCAGGTCGACCCCGGTGCGGCTGGGGACGTTGTAGAGCAGCAGCGGCACCGGGATCGCGTCGGCAATCGCCTCGAAGTGGGCGAGCAATCCCGACTGCGTCGGCTTGTTGTAGTACGGCGACGCGCTCATGATCCCCGCGACTCCGAGTCCGCCGAGGTGGCGCGCCTCGGCCACGGCCCGCGACGTGTCGTTGTCGGTGGCGCCCGCGAGCACCGGGACGCGACCGCCCACGGCATGCACCACGGTGCCCACCACCGCTTCGCGCTCCGCCGGCGTCAGGGTCTGCGCCTCGCCGGTGGAGCCGCACGCCACCAAAAAGTGAATGCCTTCGGCGACTTGCCACGCGGCAAGCTTCGCAAGGGCGTCGTGGTCGACCGCCCCATCCTCGGTGAAAGGCGTGATCAGGGCTGTTCCTGCGCCGATCGGCAACATGGTTCAGTCTCCCGCGAACATCGCGTCGAGGGTGAACACGCCGCGACGCCCTGCCAGCCAGCGCGCCGCGGTGAGAGCCCCTGCAGCAAAGACCCGTCGATCGCGGGCCGAATGCCGCAGGGTGAGGGATTCGAATGGACCGTCAAGCACCATCTCGTGATCACCCGGGATCGACCCAGCGCGGACCGACGTGATGGGCCAGACGCGACTGGGGTCGGCACGCCGCACCACGTCCTGCAACCGCAGTCCGGTGCCGGAAGGGGCATCGACCTTCGCCGCGTGGTGCCGTTCATGGAGGAAACCATCGAATTCTGGGCGCTGGGCCGCGGCCGACGCCAGTGCCGCCGCCGCCCGGAGGAAGAGCTGCACGCCAAGTGCGAAGTTGCTGGCGACCAGCACGGCGCCGCGGCCCTCGCGCCAGAGCGACTCCACCGTGTCGCGTTCCTGATCCCACCCAGTGGTGCCGCACACCACGGTGGCGCCGATGGCGTGCAGGGCGCGCAGGTTGGTCGGTGCTGCGCTCGGCAGCGTGAATTCAAACACCACGTCGCAGGCGGCGAATCGCTCCGCGGTGATTGCCGCAGCGTCGACATTCTCCTCGGCGCCGAGCAGGGCGGCCACGTGATCGCCAGCAGCGGAGGCCTCTGCGGCGATCGCCCTGGCCATCCGCCCGTCACCCACGATGCCGAACTTCACTCCGACTCCGGGAAGAAGGTCTGGTGCAACGCCCGCACGACGGCGGGACCATCACCCTCGGCCACGATGAACGTGAGATTCGAAGCGGACGCGCCTTGCGAAATCATTTCGACATTCACATCGGCGATCGCGGTATACACCCGAGCGGCAATGCCCGGCGTCTCGCGAATGGCGCGGCCGACAACTGCCACCACCCCGCGACCCGGCCGGACCGTGACCTCGCCCACCACACTCAGATCCTGTACCATGGCGGCAAGCCGGGAGGCATCATCGATGGTGAGGGAGACGGACACCTCGCTCGACGCGAGAACGTCCACGACGATCTCGTGGCGTTCGAATACCTCGAAGATACGTCGCAGGAAGCCATAGGCGCCCAGCATCCTGGCGGCACGAATCTGGACCACGGTGACCCCGGGCTTGAACGAAATCGACCGAACCGGCAGCGCCCCGTCGTCGAGTGATTCGGCACCGATCCAGGTACCAGGCTTCTCGGGGGCGAAGGTATT
>JBDUDP010000113.1:0-5434 GCA_040002895.1 Gemmatimonadota bacterium | reverse complement strand
GCTGCAGAGCGACGTGAAATATCGCTTCGTGATCGACATGGCCTCGCTGAAGTAGTCGAGGCGCGTTACTTCGGCGCGCGTCGGCCGATGCTGCGCAGGTGCATGAGCGAATCAGCCCCGGTGGTGGTGTACTTCGCCACCGTGGTGCCGTTGAGGTTGTTACCGTTGCGGCGGAAGACGCTGCTGGTCGAGACCATCACCCCCTTGCGCAACACACTCTCATAGCTCGGGGCGATCGTCATTACGCTGTCGCCCGAGAAGGTCACGGCGAGTGGCACGGGTGGGCGGCCCGGCAGCGTCATTGTCCAACCCGTGGACGTGGCGGTTGCTGACAGATGCGAGGTGGTGAGGGTACTGTCGTTGTCCATCGGCATCACCGAGAGGTCCCACTCGCCGGCGAAGCTCTCGGGGGCTGGGGTGGCGGCCGTGGCAGCGGGAGCGGTCGTGGAATCCGACGCCATCGTGGTCATTGTCGAATCGGAACGGGTGTCGTCCTTCCTGCCGCAGGCGGCAAGGGCGACAACGGACACGAGCAGGGCGACGCGGCGCATGGAGCTCTCCTGATGCGGGAACAAGGGGCCGGGACCGGATCCCGTCCATCAAACTACCGTGAGTGACGTCCGACCGCTCTCTCGCGCCCACACAACCGGCTGTCTTACGCTGGCACCGTCCGCCCGCGCCACCAGAAATAGAGCACCGGGATGACGATCAGGGTGAGCAAGGTCGAACTGATCATCCCCCCCACCATCGGCGCCGCGATGCGCTGCATCACCTCCGCCCCGGCGCCGTGGGTCCAGAGGGCCGGCAGGAGGCCCAGGGTGATCGCCGCCACGGTCATGAGCTTGGGCCGGAGGCGATCAACGGCTCCCCGCTCAATTGCCGCGTACAGCATCGGAAGGGTGGGCGGTCCGCCCGTGCGGCGGGCCTCCTCCCAGGCGTGGTCGAGGTAGAGCAGCATCACCACGCCGGTTTCGGCCGCCACGCCCGCTAGGGCGATGAACCCCACTGCCACTGCAATCGAGAGATTGAAATCGAGCAGCCACATCGCCCACACCCCGCCCACCAGCGCGAAGGGGAGCGAGAACATCACGATCGCCGCCTCGGCCAGCGAGTTGAAGGTGAGGTAGAGCAGCAGCAAGATCACCAGAAGCGTCAGCGGCACGACGGCACGAAGTCGTGCCTCGACCCGCTGGAGCGACTCATATTGCCCGCTCCACTCCAGCCGGTATCCCGGAGGCAATGCCACCTTGGCGGCGACCACCTGCTTGGCCTCGGTGACATAGCCCCCGATGTCGCGACCGCGCACCTCGATGGAGACCAAGTCATTGAGCTGGCCGTTTTCGCTGCGAATCATTGGGGCACCCAGTGCCACCTCGATGCTGGCGACCTGCCCGAGCGGCACTTGAACCCCCGACGGCCCGGAAACCAGCAGCCGTGAGATATGCGCGGGACTGTCGCGGAAGTCCCGCGCGTAGCGCACCTGCACCGGATAGCGCTCGCGGCCCTCGACGGCAGTTGTGACCCGACTGCCCCCGAGCGCCACCGCCAACAGCTCCTGCGCGTCGCCTGTGGTGAGTCCGTAACGGGCGAGCGCGATGGCATCGGGGCGGATGTCGAGGTATCGCGCCCCAAAGGATCGCTCGGCGTAGATGCTTGCCGTGCCCGGGAGTGTGGCGAGCGCCGCTTCGATGCGGCCGCCAATTTCCTGGATCTGCTCGAGGTCGGGTCCGAAGATCTTGATGCCGAGTGAGGTCCGGATGCCGGTCGAGAGCATGTCGGTGCGGTTCTTGATCGGCATCGTCCAGCTGTTGATCGCACCGGTGATGCGGAGCCGGCGATCCATCTCCGCAATGAGCCGATCCTGCGTCATCCCCGGCCGCCATTCCGATTCCGGCTTGAGGTTCACCGTGGTCTCGATCATGGAGATCGGAGCCCAGTCGGTCGCCGTGCTGGCGCGCCCGGCCTTGCCCCAGACCGATGCCACCTCGGGAATGCTCATCAGAATGCTGTCCTGCACGTGAAGTAGGCGTCGTTGCTGGGCCAACGAGACATTCGGCAGCGTGTTGGGCATGTACATCAGACTGCCTTCGCGCAGGGGCGGCATGAACTCACTCCCCAGCCGTCGCAGCGGCAGGAAGGTCAACAGCAGGACCGCGATGGCGCCGCCGACCACCAACTTGCGCCACGCCAGCGCCCGCCGGAGCAACGGACGGTAGAGCGCCGCCGCCCAGCGGTTGAGCGGGTTGGCGTACTCGGGCCGAATCCGCCCCTTCACCAGGAATCCCATCATGACCGGCACCAGGGTAACAGACAGCAGTGCTGCGGCCGCCATGGCGAAGGTTTTGGTGAGGGCCAGCGGCCGGAAAAGCCGTCCCTCCTGGTTCTCAAGCGTGAAGACCGGCAGGAATGACATGGTGATGATCAGTAGTGACATGAAGAGTGCCGGCCCCACTTCGCGCGACGCGATACGCACTCGCTCCCAATGCGGCAGGTCCGGGTCCCGTTCCGCGTGCTTGTGGAGGTTCTCGATCATCACGATGGAGGCGTCGATCATCGCCCCGACAGCGATCGCGATGCCACCAAGCGACATGATATTCGCATTGATGCCCATGTGCCGGATGAGGGTCAAGGATGCCAGTATGCCGAGCGGCAAGGTGATAATGGCCACAAGGGCGCTGCGAAGGTGGAGCAGAAAGACCGCGCAGACCAGCGCGACGATGACCGATTCCTCGAGCAGGGTTCGGATCAGCGTCTTGATGGAGTGGTGGATGAGATCGGTCCGGTCGTACGTCGGCACCACGCGAACGCCCGCCGGCAGCGTGGGTGCGAGTTGTGCGAGGCGTGCCTTCACCCGCGCCACCACGTCCAGGGCATTGGCGCCGACGCGCATCACCACCACGCCACCGACCGCCTCGCCGGTCCCGTTCCGTTCCGCGATACCCGTGCGCAGGTCCGAGCCGACGGTGACATCCGCCACATCGCCGACCCGCACCGGACGACCGTCGCGCCCCGTCCCGACGGTCACCTGCGCGATGTCGGTGACACCTCGGAAATAGCCCAGACCGCGGATGGCATAGTCACTGCCCGCCATTTCGACGGTCCGCGCGCCGACATCCTGGTTGGCGTCGCGAACGGCCGCCGTGATTTGCCGCGCCGTGATCCCGTAGGATTGCAGTCGGGTTGGGTTGAGCAACACCTCGTATTGCCGGACGTAGCCCCCCACGCTGGCCACTTCGGCCACCCCCGGGAGCCCCTGGAGGGCGTAGCGCAGCTGGAAGTCCTGAATCGAGCGCAGCTCTGCCGGAGAGTGTCCCGGTCCCTCCACCGCGTACTGGAACACCCAGCCCACGCCGGTGGCATCGGGGCCGAGTTCGGTCTTGGCGGCCGCAGGCAGTTGGGACTGGATCGCACTGAGCCGTTCGAGGACGCGTGACCGTGCCCAGTAGAGGTCGGTGCCGTCCTCGAAAATGACGTAGACAAACGACGTGCTGAACATCGATTGCCCGCGCACCACCTTCACCTTGGGGACCCCGAGGAGGGCGGTGACGAGCGGATACGTGACCTGGTCCTCAACCACCGCAGGCGCCTGCCCCGAGTAGTCGGTGTAGACAATGACCTGCACGTCCGACAGATCGGGAATGGCATCCACCGGCATGGTGCGCAAGTGCATCGCACCGGCGATCGCGAGGACCAGCGCCGTGATGGTGATCAATCCTCGCCGGGCCAGCGACCACTCGATCAGCCGGGCGATCATGGCTTTGCCCCCTTCGGCGTCGCCATCTTCATCCCCGGCATCGCCGAGTCCGGCGCGGGTGCTGACCCAGCCGGCGCGGCCATGCCGCCCATGTCGAGTCCCATCCCCATGCGCAGCATGAGCCCCTGCATCGCGGCAGCAAGATTGGATTCCGAATCCAGCAGGTAGGTGGACGACGCGACCACCACATCGCCGACCGAGAGACCGCTGCGAATCTCGATGAGGGAATCACCGCGTGCGCCGAGGACGACATCACGTGGCGCAAAGGTGCCGTCCGCCTGCCGGGCGAACACCAGATTGCGCCGTCCGGTCGGAAGCACCGCCGTGAGTGGGACGGTAAGGGCCGACTTGGCGGTGTGTCCGGCGAGCACCCGCGCATACATCCCGGGGCGCACGCGGCCAGCGTGATTGCGGAATTCAATCCGCGCCGTGAGCGTGCGACTCTGCCGATCGAGAGAGGGCTCCACGAAGGCGACCCGGCCGGCGAAGTCCTCCGCCGGAAGACCTGCGATCTGCACGCGAACCGGCATGCCGACCCGGACGAGTGCCGCATCCATTTCGAACACGGCCGCCTCGACCCACAACACCTCCCGATCGGCGATGAGAAAGAGATTGTCTCCCGGCTGCACTGCTTGGCCGTCAGTCACCAGCTTTTCGGCAATCTCACCGGTGCGCGGTGCACGCAGCACCAATGCGCGTCGCACTTGGCCGGTACGTTCGAGTTGGGCGATCTGGTCCTCGGGGATGTCCCACAAGGCGAGTCGCCGCCTGCTCGCGGCCACGAGGGAGGAGTCGCCCAGTCGCCGTGCGGCGAGCAGCTCCTCCTGGGCAGTGACGAGTTCCGGCGCGTACAGCGACAACAACGGGTCGCCCTTCCGGACGGCCTTGCCGAGATAGTCCGCGTCGAGGTGCTCCACCCAGCCGCGCACCCGAGCACTGACGTACTGTCGCCGTGGTTCGGCCCAGACCACCGTGCCAGCCATCTCAATGTCCGTGCGGACCGCGTGGGTGTCGGCCCGGGCAAAAGTGATTCCGACGCGAGCCGCGGCGGCCGGGTCCAGGACGATGCCTGAATCCCTGTCCGTCGCCATGCCGGGCATGCTGGCCATGCCGGTATCGACCTCGGCGGCCTGGGGGGCGGACGGGGTGCAGCCGCCGAACAACGCACTGGCGGCCGTGACAGTCAGGAGGATGCGATAGCGTGCCGTCATGGCGTGGTCTCCGCCCGGGTGAGTTGCTCGAGGGCCACGACACTCGTGAGGTAGCGTGCGGCGGCATCAGCTGCTTCAAGGCGAACGCGATATTGACCGTCCTGTGCCGTCAGCAGGCGGAGGACATCGGCCTGTCCAGTCCGGTACTCCCGCAATGCGGCCGCAACATCCTCGTCGGCGAGCGGCAGGACCCGGTCGAGCAGCAGGTCGAGTCGAATCCCCTCGGCGCGGGCGTCGGCGCGCGCCCGCTCGAGCTCGGCCGCGAGCGCATCCTGGTTGGCGTCGAGCGCATGCCGTGCCGCCTCGGCGTCGCGTCGGGCCGCGTCGGCAAGGACATGCTGTTTGCGCCCCGCCCAGAGGGGGATGCGCACGGCGACAAATGCCGAGAAGAAGTCCGCACCGAGTGGGCGTCCGCCATAGCGCGTGATCACGGTGAAATCTGGACGACCCGACAGCACCTCGAGCCGCG
>JBDUDP010000112.1:0-5727 GCA_040002895.1 Gemmatimonadota bacterium | reverse complement strand
CGCGACCCGTTCGCGATGCTGCCGTTCTGCGGCTACCACATGGGCGACTACTTCAACCATTGGCTGCAGATGGGCCGTGGCCTGAGCGAGCCGCCCCGCATTTTCTGCGTCAACTGGTTCCGCAAGGACGCGGATGGCAAGTTCATCTGGCCGGGCTACTCACAGAACATGCGGGTGCTCGAGTGGGTGGTGGGCCGCGTGCATGGGCGTGCCTCAGGGATCGAGTCGCCGATTGGCTGGATGCCGCGCTACGAAGACCTGCGTTGGGATGGAATGTCCTTCCCCAAAGAGACCTTCCTCTCCTTGATGGAGGTCGATCGTGAACAGTGGAAGTCAGAACTGCTCTCGCATCGAGAACTGTTCGAGCGGCTCTATGACCGGCTGCCGCAGGAGTTCATGTACATGCGCGAACTGATCCTCTCGGCGCTCTGGCGTTCGCCGGAGACCTGGCGACTCGAAGCCGAGGTCTGACCGTCCTGCCTCACCGCCCCGCCTCGGAAATCATCCGCGACCCGCTCTGGGACAACATCCGCCTGGAGCCGGCCGCGGTTGCGGTGCTCGACACCCCGGCCATGCAGCGTCTGCGCCATGTGCGTCAACTCGGCCACGCCTTCCTGGTCTACCCCGGCGCCACCCACTCGCGTTTTGAGCATGCACTCGGCGCCTACCACCTGACCCGGCGCGCGCTCGCCGTGCTCGATGAGCGCGGTGACCTCGACGGCATCGGCGAGCCGGAACGACTCGCGGTGCGACTCGCGGCACTGCTCCACGACATCGGTCACTACCCCTTCTCGCACGCGCTCGAGGAGGCCGGCTTCACCCATCACGAACAGCTCGGTGCCGCACGGCTGCGCCGCGGCGACCTCGGCGACGTGCTGCGGTCCCTCGGCGGCGACGCGCTGATCGAGACCATCGCAGCGATGATGCAGGGAAAGAGCGAGTCACCGCTGGCGGGATTGATCTCCGGATCGCTCGACCTCGACAAGATCGACTACCTCAGTCGCGACGCGCGGATGTGCGGGGTGCCTTACGGTCAGGTGGATGTTGATCGCCTCCTCGCGTCGCTCTCGCTGCTGACCGATGACACCGGCGTGCGCGAGGTCGGGGTCCAGGAGAAGGGCACCAGCGCACTGGAATCGCTGCTGTTCGCGAAGTACCAGATGTACCGCAACGTCTATTGGCACCACGCCGTGCGCAGCGCCACCTGCATGTTCAAGCGGGCGGTGCGCCGCACGGTGCAGGCTGGCGACCTCGACGCTGCCGTGGTGGCCGATGCCACCGACGGCACGCTCACCACCCTGCTGCTGGAGCGCGACACCACCGGGCTCGCTCGCGCGGTGCATGAACGACGCCTCCACAAGCGCGCACTCGATCTGCCGGCCACCGCGGTGCCCAGTGATCTGCCCTCCTGGCTCTGGGACGATCCGGCGCGCCTCGAGGCCGCCGAGGATGCACTGGCGGCCGCGCTGGACCTGCCGGTGGGTGGGGTACTGATCGATTTTCCCGAGCGCGCCAACA
Organism: Gemmatimonadota bacterium; assembly: GCA_040002895.1. Lineage (GTDB taxonomy): Bacteria > Gemmatimonadota > Gemmatimonadetes > Gemmatimonadales > GWC2-71-9 > Palsa-1233. The sequence goes on along the minus strand of JBDUDP010000112.1, from coordinate 4,209 downwards.
TGCTCGAGGTCAATCTGTTGCTGCTCACGCGATCGGGTGCGGTGGAGCGACTCACCGACGCCGGGCGCACTGGCCAACTGGGCCTCCCGCACGTGGCGGACGAGCTCTATCGGACCGCGCGACGGCTGCGTATCTTCACCGCCGCACCACGAGTCCTCGACTCGATCCCATCCGGAATACTGGCTCACCCCTAGCCGGAAACCCTCCCCATGCGCCGTCTCCTCGCGCTCCTCCTGCTGGCGGCATGCGGCCATTCGGATCCGTTCACGACGCTGCCGTCCGGCGCGACCGGACCGCTCAACGACGCGGGCCAACTCACCATCAACCCGGTCGGGCTCTTCGACTGGGCGGGAGATGGAGCAGGCATCCTGGTCTACACCTCGCGGCCCAACGAGCAGTACGACCTACCGCTCCTGCCGGGGGGAGGACGCAAAGATCCGCAGGACACTTGCCTCGGACTGATTCCACCCGCCGGCGGCAGCATGATCTGGCAGCTCTGTGACCGACGCATGAGCCACTACCGCGATTCGAATGACGTCTTCGTATCCGCGTCGATTGGTTCGCGCGGCGAGCTGCTCTATGTGGAGAGCATTCAGCGACCGGGATTCTTTTTTCCGGTCGGCCTCGAGGCCGAACTCTGGCTCGGATCCAGACACGCCCCGTTCGCCGAACGGCGCCACCTGCTGCGGCTCTACCGCGACGACAACGGTCATCCCACGGTGTCACCCGACCAGATCAACTGGCTCTCCGGCGTCCAATGGGCCGGGCCGGATGCCTTCATCGCCAAAGCGCTCTACCTCCGCCCAGACGGACTGGAGACCCCGTTCGGCATAGCGCGGGGCGTGATCACCAGGGACACCGCCACCCTCAGCATTCTGCCAGGCACGGCCGGGATCGACGATTTTGTCCCGGCCGAAGGCGGAAGCAGCATCGTCTACTTCCGGGGCCAGACCGTGGTCCTCAGCCGGCCCGCGACCGGGGGAGCCGAGCGCGTCGTCACAACGCTGCCGGACGCCGCCGGACGCCAAATCCGCTCACTGAGTTGTCAGCTCCAGCTCTGCGTCGCAGTCACGCAAGAAGCCGAAAGCAATGGCATCCGAGCCAGCAACCTGTGGCGGATCTCGCTCGCCACCGGCCAGGCGACCATCGTCCGGAGCTTCCTGGCGGCGGCTGTCCCGACGCTTGCCCGGCTCGCTCCCGATGGCACACGCGTCGCGGTCCAGAAGACCGACGGCCGACTGTACTTGCTCAGCGACCTCGCGCTCTAGCGACCCGCTCAACACCCCGCCACACCGGGACTCCTGTCACGCGCCTCGCGTGCGGGCAGCGTGCCGTCCAGCCGCAGCACATAGGCGTCCTGCACCTGCGAGCCGTCATAGCGGATGGATTGCAGGATGGCTGCGGGGCGCGTCCGCGTGCTGGTGAGGTTGTACCAGTTGTTGGTCGACTCGGTGTACACCGGTCCGCAGCGCGCGAGTTGCACCGCGATCCCCTTCTCATAGACGACGCCCAGCATGTGCTCCCCGCGCGGGTGCAATCCCATCTCGTCGAAGTAGATCACCTTCACCTGCGTGGCCGTGCCACTCGCCATCATGGAGAATGCACGGCCGGCGAGTTTCAGCGTGCCGTTGAGGCTGAGCGGGTTCGGATCGTTCTTGAACGAGAGATCGATCCGCTTCGGCCCCGCGGCATCCCACGCGACATCAGGTGCGAGTGTCGGCAGCGCCTTCCAATCGTATCCCGCGACACCGGCCGGGGCGAGCAGTGCCACGACGGCTTGCGCCAACAACTCGTGGGGTTTGCTGGTCGATACCGGTGCGCGCGCGGCACCCGCCGTGCACTGTTCGCTATAGAGTGCGAGTTGATTGGGCTGCAGCCGCGGCAACTCCGCTCCGTGTCCCACCACGAAGCCCTCCATCGGCCGATTCGCCGTCGCCGCCTGCACCGAGAGGTATCCGGGGCCGGTGAGACGATACCAATTGGTGCTGCCGCTCCCGGGCTTGAGCGGGCAGCGTGCCAGCGCGGGCGAGAGTGCGGCCTCCTTCAAAGCGGCGACAACGGCAGCCTCACCGAACGCCGCGCCACTGTTCCGGAAGTAGAGGTTGAGCACCATGCTCCGTGCACCAGTGGCCACCACGGCGAGCGTCCGCCCTGCCACCGTGGCGGTTCCCTGTCGCACAAAACAGCCGCCGTCGGGAAGACAATTCTGCAATGAGGTGGGTGGCAGCGCCGCCCAGCGAATGGTGGGGAGACGTTCGATCGCATCCCAACTCGGCGGTGCGTCGAGGGCGATGAACGCCTTCACGATTGCGACGAAGTCCGCCTCGGGGGAGCGTCGGGCGTGCGCGCCCGCGAGCAGGACCGCCCCGAGGAGGGGGATGGCGGCGATGGCAGTGCGATGGGGGTGGGGCGATCGGGACATCGGGCGCTCCGGGCAAGGAAGGGAGAGTCTACTTCCCCGTGCGCAGCGCCGACAAAAAAACCGTCATCGGGGCCGTGGTAGCGACCCCGCGGGACTACCCCCGCTTCGCCGGCATTTCGCCGGTGGGCGGCGAGACTTCCTCGATCCGGATCAGGATGGTGGTGATGTTGTCGAGGCCGCCGCGATGGTTGGCGTCGGCGATGAGTTTGTCGACCATCTCCTCGAGCGGCAGGTCGGAGCGCATCACCTCGGCGACGTCCTCGTCCTCGAGCATCCCGGTGAGGCCATCGGAGGCCAGCAACACGAGGTCGCCCACTTCCAGCGTGCCGAGGTAGAGGTCGGGCACCACGTCGCCACTGGAGCCGACACAGCGGGTGATCACGTTGGCGTAGGGATGGACGCGCGCCTCTTCGGGTGTGAGCCGCCCGGCGTCGACCTGCTCCTGAACGTAGCTGTGGTCCTTGGTGAGCTGCGTCAGCACGCCGCCACGCAGCAGATAGGCGCGAGAGTCTCCCACCTGACCAATGAGGTAGCGCCGCGGGAGCAGGTTGAGAACCGTGGCGGTCGTGCCCATCCCGCGCTTGTCGTGTTCCTGCAGCGTGCGCCGGAAGATCGCGGCGTTGGCGGAACGAATCGCGGCCACCATCTGGGCCATGAGCTCGTCGTCGGTCATTCCCTTGACCGGCCGGAACTCCTCCGAGACCATGCGCGACGCCATCTCGCTCGCCACTTCGCCCGCCGCATGCCCCCCCATGCCGTCGGCCACCACGAACAGTCCGCGGTCGCTGGCCATCATGTAGCTGTCTTCGTTCCCGGAGCGAACCACCCCGACATCGGTGCGAGCAGCGCAGGAAAAGCGCATTCAGCTGGCCTGGAGGAGGAAATAGGTCAGTGCCACAATCGCCACGGTCACACCCGCCGCGATCAACCATACTCGCCGGGAGTCGGGTTCGGACTCCGGCATGATCAGGAAGCTCGACGACGCCTCGTGAAACTGCAACAGCCGTTCCGGGGCGGGTGCGGCTACCGACTCAGGCGCCTCGGCGGGCTCCGACTCCGCTTCACCGGGCGAGTCGGCCCAGCGATCGCGCGGATCGAAGGCGAACCGCACCTCGCCGAGCAGGATGTCCGACCCCGGGGCCAACCAGGCCGACTCCACCATCGCCTCCCCGTCGACCCAGGAATGGCCCTCACCGAGCCGCCGGAGCCCCCAGAGGCCCTCTCGGAGGGTGAGCTCGGCGTGCTGCGGGGCGATGCTCGGGGCCACCAGCACCACATCGTTCCCTGGGGCGCGGCCGATCCGCGTGGTCGCCGAGCGGATGGGATACGCGATGCTGCCCCCGATCCCGGAGCGCACCCGGAGCACCGCCAGCACGGGGTCCGCCGCGTCATCCAGCACGGGGGCCAGCATCCCGGGGCTGGGGCCACGAAGCAGATTGCCGTCCAGGGTGAACTCCGGGAGGGAGGGTGAGTGAAGGGGGGTCGGGAAAGCTATCCGCCGCCTAGGGAGGGGGGCAAGCGAAATCACCGGATCAGCCAGTCTCGACTTCAATCTCCTTGACCCCACCCCGCATCCAGAACGAGAAGACGGCGAAGCCAAAGGCGATCGTGAACCAGCTCAGAATGCAGCGCCAAACCAGGGTGTAGAGCGGTGTCAGCTCACGCGGCAGGTAGAGACTCATGACCGCCGCCGAGAGTACCTCGGCCACCCCAGATGCGCCGGGCGTGGGGGCGAAGTAGAGCAGGAACGTGATCAGCGTCTGCAGCAGCAGCACGTCGACGAACTG
>JBDUDP010000111.1:0-5862 GCA_040002895.1 Gemmatimonadota bacterium | reverse complement strand
GAGCGTGTCGGCCTTGGTGATCGAATCGGCCCGGGTGATGCTGTCCTTCTTGGTCGGGTCGAGCAGCAGGAGCGCCTTGGCCTTGGCCGTGGCCTTGAGCGAGTCGGCCACCGCCTTGCTGCGGGCGATGTCATAGGTCCAGACGGCATTGCCGAGGGCCCACATCACCTGCCGTCCACCGGCGGTCCAGGTCGGGAATTCACCACCGATTTCGTTCAGCTTGGTCACAGGAACCGACGCCGATCCGGGATCGGCCACTGACACCGTCGGCGCAGCCGCGCCGATGGTCGGAATCGCGATGGTGTAGAAATCCATCCCCACCATCGCCAACGCGACGTCACCGTCGGGTCCGACCAGCACCAGCGATGCCGGCGGCGCTTGCGGTGGCGTGGGTTCGGCGGGATCGCCCAACGGGGTGGCGGCGGCGACTGGTCGCATGCCACGGCCACCGATCCAGTGCGTTGCCGCTTCCGCGTCCAGCCCCGCATCCAGCGTCAGGGGCGAACCGCCTGCCCCCGGAGGCATCGGTCCGGTGACCTTCAGGTGAGTCTTGAGGTCGGTGCCGTCCCACCGGAAGGACACCAGACCGGCGGAGCCATACGCGTAGATCCGGTCGGCGTTGCGAGTGAACTGGGGGATGCCCATTCCTGCGGTCGGCATGATGCTGGTGACGGTGCCGCCGCCCGCAGGCACCCAGACGAACTCGGCCGCAACCGGGCCGAAGAACGCCCCACCGGCTTCCTGCATCTCACGGGTGGCGGAGCGCACCGCCACGACCCGGTCGCCAGTGGGCGACCACGCCAGGTCGGTGAACAGGCCATGGTCCGCAAGCACCTGGCTGTTCCAGCGTCCGCGCCCATCGCGGGTGGCGCGCAGCAACTGCCCGCCGGTCGCATCGCTCCAGGTGACGTACGCCAACGACTTGGAATCCGGCGACCAGACGGGGCCGAATTCACCGACCGTGGCCGATGTGACGCGCACCGGGGTGCCTGTCGGTACGCCGGCCGTCATGTCGGCGACGTAGAGCCGGTCGAGGGCCGAGAACGCGAGGTGCGTGCCGTCGGGCGACGCGGCGATGTCGCGCACCTGGCTGGCCGTGAAGGTGCTCGCGGTATCGACGTGATAGGCGAACTTGACCTCGGGACCGAGCTCCAGGTGCACTGCGGCCTCGAATGGAATCTTCGATGCCGCGCTCTTGTCGATCGGCACTCGCCAGATTTCTCCGCCGTAGGAGACGATGATGGCCTTCGAGTCCGGCAGGAATGCGTATCCCGGGTACGCATCCATCGGTGCGCGCGATTCGATGTCGTCGCGTTGCACGGGGAAGGCCAGCCAGTCTTCCTGCTGCGTCGCGAGATCACGGAGGCGCAGGCCGGTCTTGGTCTCGAACCGCGAGGCATAGACGAGGTACTTCCCGTCGGGCGACAGTGCTGGGCGGAATGCGGAACCGGTGCGACTGGTCATCTGCGAGGTGCGGCCAGTTTCCCGATCCCAGACCTGGAGTTGGTACTGCGGCCCGACCGAGTTGTACTGCCAGTCGCCGGTGCGAGCGGCATACCAGGTGTAGCGCGGATCCTTGCCGAAGGCCGCGCCGAGCATCTTGAGGTTTGCCGCTGGCGCCGGTGTGGAGCTGAGCTGTACGCCCTTCCCCCCGTCGACGTGATAGAGGTAGAGCTTCGCGGTGCCGAAGGTCCCCCCCGAACGCGAGGTGACGATGTACTGGCCGTCGGGTGTCCACTCCGGTGAGATGTATTTGTTGTCGTTGCCGGTGGTGAGGGCCGTGGTGTCGGTGCCATCGGCGTTCATGAGCCAGAGATTCTCGCCGCCTGACCGATCGGACACGAAGACGATGCGCTTGCCATCGGGCGAGAAGCGCGGTTGCGCGTCGTAGGCCATGCCGTGGGTCAGCGGGGTCGCCTTGCCACCGGTGATCGGCATGGTGTAGAGGTCGCCGAGCAGGTCAAACACGATCTGCTGACCATTCGGCGAGACATCCAGCGAGATCCAGGTCCCGGTGGTGGTCGTGAACGAATCGGTGCGGGCCGTCTTCAGTGGCAGGCCGACGGTGGGCTTCGCCTCCTGGCCCGCAGCTGAAATCATCGGGATCAGGAGGAGCGCGAGGATGGCGAGTCGTCGGGTCATCGGATGGCTCGGCGGAAAAGGGTCGGCGCGAAAGGCAAATACTACCGCGTCCTTCGGCGGCTCGATAGTCATCGCGCGGTGATACCGATGCCCTCCGACGTCCCGACAGGGTAGCTTCCTTGGGATACGGAGGATCATGGGATGCGACTGCACTGGATGACGATTGCCCTGCTGCTCGGGTGCCGCACTTCGGCACCGGAGGCACCCGCAGACTCTGCCTTCTCGGCGCTTCAAGCGCGTGGCAAGGCGGCGATGGGGGTCGACCAGTACACCTCGGCCCACGTATTCGAATCGCTTCCCGATGGCGGGCGGATCGTGCTGCAGCGCGACGCAGCCGACTCGATCGGGACGGCCGTGATTCGCGCGCACATGGCGGAGATCGCGGGGAAGTTCGCGGCCGGCGATTTCTCGATCCCCGGCATGGTGCATGATCAGGTGGTGCCCGGCACGGCCGTCATGGGCGCACGACGCCGCATGATCGGCTACCGTGCCGATACCCTGCCGCGCGGCGGCGAGGTCCGCATCGTCTCCTCGGACAGCGCGGCCATCGCGGCCATCCATGAGTTCCTCGCATTCCAGCGCATGGATCATCGGGCCGCAGGCCACACACACTGAACCGACCCGTCCCACTGACGTCATTGTCCTGAATGGGGAGTCATTGCGTGGACCAGATTCTGATCGGCAAGGGCGAGGAGCTCGTCTATCTCCTGGCCAAGTATGGCAATCGACATGGACTCGTTGCCGGTGCCACCGGGACCGGCAAGACGGTGACGCTGATGACCATCGCCGAGGGGTTCTCTCGCCTCGGCGTGCCGGTGTTCATGGCGGATGTGAAGGGCGACGTCGCGGGACTGTCGTGGGCCGGCACGCCGAGTGACCGAGTGACGCAGCGGGTCGCGGAGATCGGCGTGGAGGGGTACGTCCAGGAGGCGAGTCCCGTGGTGTTCTGGGATCTCTTCGGCACGAGTGGTCACCCGGTGCGCACCACCGTCAGCGAAATGGGGCCGACGCTGCTCGGGCGCATCCTTGAGCTCAATGACGTGCAGGAGGGCGTGCTCGAGGTGGTGTTCAAGCTCGCCGATGATCAGGGTCTGCTGCTGCTTGACCTCGACGATCTCCGCGCGCTCCTCAATTACGCGGCGGATCACAAGAAGGAGATCGCGGGGGAGTACGGGCTGGTGAGTCCGCAATCGGTGGCGGCCATCCAGCGCGCGCTGCTCACGCTCGATCGTGATGGCGGAAAACAGTTCTTCGGCGAGCCCGCACTCGACCTCAACGACCTGATGCGGACTGATCTGGGCGGACGCGGGGTCATCAACATCCTGGCCGCCGACAAGTTGATCCTGCGTCCGCGCCTGTATTCGTCCTTCCTGCTCTGGCTGCTCTCGGAACTGTTCGAGAAATTGCCCGAAGTGGGAGATCTCCCCCAGCCCAAACTGGTGTTCTTCTTTGACGAGGCCCATCTCCTGTTCGACGAGGCACCGCCGGCGTTGCGGCAACGGGTCGAGCAGGTGGTCCGGATCATTCGGTCCAAGGGCGTGGGCATCTATTTCTGTTCGCAGTTCCCCGATGACGTCCCCGATGAAATTCTCGGCCAGCTTGGCAACCGGGTCCAGCATGCGCTCCGCGCCTACACCCCGCGGGACCAGAAGGCGGTGCGGACGGCGGCCGAGACGTTCGTCGCGAACCCCCGACTGGATGTGGCCGAAGTCATCTCACAGTTGGGGGTGGGCGAGGCCCTGGTCTCGACGCTGATGGAGAAGGGTGTGCCGATGCCGGTGCAGCGCACGATGGTCGCACCGCCGCGCTGTCGCATGGGGGCGGTCACGGCGGAGGAACGCGCCACCGTGCGATCGCGGAGTCCGGTCGGTGCGAAGTACGACACCGCGGTCAATCGTGAATCTGCCTACGAGATCCTCACCGCACGCGCCTCGGCGACGAGCACGACCGCACCGGCCGCACCGGCCGCATCGGCCAAGGGTGGGGCACCTGCCGCCGACCCGGCGGGCGGAGGGATTGGCGGCGCCGTGAGTGATTTCCTCTGGGGCAGCAAGCGCCGGCAGGGGATGGTGGAGACCATGGCGAAACAGACAGCCCGCACCATGGGGTCGGGGATCGGTCGGCAGATCCTCCGCGGCGTTCTGGGTGGGATCCTGGGAGGGGCGCGGAAGCGGTGAGGCCGAAGGCACTTCAGACTCGCGGTTGCGGGAATCGACGGCTCGCCACATTCTGAGGGTTGCAGGAGACCCGTTCGGAGCTCTCCGGCTCACTCCAGCTACGCGAGGTCACATTGATCCAACTCCGTCGGCGGAAGTGGTGGGTCGCACCCGCGGCCGCCGTGTCCGCGTTGGGTCTCGCGATTGTGCCCTCCCGGCGCGAGCCGCCGCTGGATCGGGTGATCTCGTCCGATACGCTCCGGATGCCGCCCACGCTGGTGAACCTCAGCACCGTGCCCGGCGTGGTGGAGGTGAACCTCACCGCGGCGCCGGTGCAGCTCGCGCTCCTTCCAGGCCATCCGACCGAGGCCTATGCCTACAACGGCAGTGTGCCCGGCCCGACGCTCGACGTGCACGAAGGGGATCGCGTCACCATTCACTTCCGGAACAACCTTCCAGAAAGGACCACGATCCACTGGCACGGGTTGCACATTCCGGCGGCGATGGATGGGAGTCCCCTCACCCCGATCGAGCCCGGAACAACTTTTGACTACAGCTTCACGATTCCGTACGGCACCGCGGGGACCTATTGGTATCACCCGCATCCCGACGAGCGCACCGGCTACCAGATCGCCAAGGGGTTGTACGGCGCCATCATCGTCCGCGATGCCAACGATCCCTTGCCGGCGTCCCTGCCGGAGAAGTTGCTGATCCTCTCCGACAACCGCTTCAACCCCGATGGATCACCCGAGTTCTCGGTCCCGCATACCCCGCAGGGGATCGTGGATGAGGTCAACGGCCGCGAGGGCGACGTCCTGTTTGTGAACGGGCAGGTGATGCCCACGATTCCGATCCACAGTGGGGAGGTGCAGCGGTGGCGGGTGATCAACGTCTCGGCCGCCCGGATCTACACCTTGGCCATTCCCAACCAGACTTTGCTCCATGTCGGCGGGGATGGGGGGCTGTTCGAGCACCCTGTGGAGGCGCAGGCGCTCCAGATTGCGACCTCCGAGCGACTCGAATTCCTCGTGCGCGGAACCGGGGCACCGGGGGCCCGCACCATGTTGCAGTCGCTACCCTATGATCGCTATGACCCCCACACCAGACCGGCCGACTGGCAGGTGGCGCGAAACCTCCTTTCGCTGCAGTATATCGAGCAGCCGCCCGTGACTCCTCCAGTCCTCCCGGCGACCCTGCGCCATGTGCAGGCACTTGATACGTCACGCGTGACCGTGCGGCGCGAACTCGTCTTGAGTCAGGGGATGATCAACGGGCGCATGATGGAGATGCACCGCGTCGACGAGAAGGCGTTGCTCGACGCGACAGAAATCTGGACGGTCGAGAATGTCGTGGCGATGGACCATCCCTTCCATCTCCATGGGTTCTCGTTCCAGGTGCTCGACCGCGACGGTGTCCCGGAGCCGTTCCGCGAATGGAAGGATGTGGTGAATGTGAGGAAGCACGAGGCCGTTCGGTTTGTGGTCCGATTCACGGATTTTCCGGGGATGTGGATGTATCACTGCCACATCCTCGATCACGAAGATCATGGCATGATGGGCATTCT
>JBDUDP010000110.1:0-6202 GCA_040002895.1 Gemmatimonadota bacterium | reverse complement strand
CAGCCGAGGCGGAGGCACTTTTTCTGGCCGGCTATTTTGGTGCCGATCCGACCCCCTTTCAACGCGCCAAACTCGACCTGATGCAACAAGTTGTGTCGATCAATTACGCCATCCTTTTCCTCTTCATCGCGCTTCAGGTGGGAGAGGGAATTCCTCCCATTGATCCACCGCTGGCGGACATTCCGACCTTCGCCGAGACCGCCGTACGACTTGGCCAAGGAGCGCTGCCGCTCCACACGCCGCTCGGGAAAACCGAGTTCGCACTGGTGCTGGTCAAAGACGCCATGGCCGCCATGGAGGCTCCCAGGTTCCACTCCGCAATGGCCATCGTCAAGCAGGGATAACCGCGCCAACCATGATTGCAGTAATCACCAAAACGTGCTATGGTGATTACATGTCCAGCGCTGCCGGTGTCCTCTGTCTCGACTTTATCCACCTCACCGGCGACCCCGAGACGCTGCTCGAGAGTGGGTCACTCTCCCCCGCAATCCATGTGGAAATCCGCCGCTTCCGTTCCGCACTGCGGCGCCTGCTCGAGGCCGAAGCGGGCGGGGTCGGCGCGAGCGAACACGACCTCGCGGCGCTCAATCGCATCCTCTCGCGGGCGGGTGGGAAGCGGGGACTTCGACCCACCGTACGGGGCTATGGCTGGGGGTGGATTGATGACGGGGTGGACCCGGTGCCGAGACTACTCTGGCCGGTCGCGTGGTCGGCGGCACGGCTGCTCGACTCACCTGACCTCGCGCGATTGAAGGGGTGCGATGGCTGCGGGCGGCTCTTCCTCGACGCCTCCCGAAACCGATCGCGCCGCTGGTGTGACAAGGGGGGGTGTGGCAACCGGGCCAATGTCGCTCGTTTCCGTTCTCGACAGGGCTAGTTTGCGAAATTCGCATTGCTCCGAAGGAGATCACTATGCCGATTACCTTCCTCTCATGACACGGATTCACCTGCTCCTTCTGGGCGCCGTCGTCGCGACCGCGTGCAGCAGGACGCCGCCCCCGGAGACCCCGATCACCCCCGCTGTTCCGGTCCCCGGGCAGAGCGATATTCCCTACCCCGCAGAGTTGTTCAATCGCCGGATCCAGGGCGAGGTCATGCTCTATCTGGTGGTCGACACCGCCGGAACGGTGATCCGCGACTCGACCCGGATTGCCACCTCGAGCGGTCAGGCCGCCTTCGACGCCGCCGCACTTCAGGCGGCCCAGGGCCTGCGCTTCACTCCGGCCCACCGCGGCGACACGCTTGTGGTCGCACCGATTCGGGTCCCCATCCGTTTTACCCTCCCTGATTCCCTCCTGAGCTCCAAGGACACCGGACAATGACGTCGCCCCACCCGAGGCCGTACGACTCCGTGCTCGACACCATCGGTCACACCCCCCTGATCCGGCTGTCGCGGATCGGCGCCGGCATCCGCACGCCGATCTACGGCAAAGCCGAATACGCCAACCCGGGTGGGTCGGTCAAGGACCGGATCGGGCTGGCGATCATCGAGGGCGCCGAGAAGTCAGGAGCGCTGAAGCCGGGGGGGACCATCGTCGAGGGGACCGGCGGGAACACTGGGGTCGGGCTCGCGATCGCGGCGGCCCTCAAGGGCTACCGCTGCATCTTCACCATGCCCGACAAGATGAGCCAGGAGAAGGTCCGCTTGCTCAAGGCCTACGGGGCCGAAGTCGTCACCACCCCCACGGCGGTGCCGCCCGACCACCCCGAGAACTACATCATGAAGGCCAAGCAGATCGCCCACGACACCCCCGGGGCGATTCTCGCGAATCAGTTCTACAATGCCCTCAATCCCGAGGCACACTACGCCACCACCGGCCCCGAGATCTGGGACCAGACCGGCGGCAAGGTGACCCACTTCATCTCTGCCGCTGGTACCGGCGGCACGGTGAGCGGGGCGGGGAAGTACCTCAAGGAGAAGAATTCGGCCATCACGGTGATCGGTGGCGACCCCGTTGGCTCGCTCTACACCAACTATCACCGCACCGGCGAGCTCGGGGGCGAGGGCGCCCCCTACAAGGTGGAGGGGATCGGCGGCGACAAGATTCCTACGACGCTCTGGTGGGATTTCATCGACGATTTCCGGCAGGTGAGCGACAAGGATGGTATGGCGGCGGCACGCCGCCTCGCCCGCGAGGAGGGGATCCTCGTCGGTGGCTCGGCAGGGGTGAACCTGCACATCGCACTGCAGGTCGCGCGCGAACTCGACGATCCGAATGCCTGCGTGGTCACCATTCTCTGCGACACCGGCGAGCGCTACCTCTCCAAGCTCTTCAACGACGAATGGATGCAGGAGAACCAGCTGCTCGACAGTCCCAAGCGCACCGTGGGCGATCTGCTCGGCCGACGCCGCGCCGGTGCGCCGGCTCTGGTGCAGCTCGCTCCTGCCGCGCAGGTCCGCCAAGCACTCAACCTCATGGGCACCTGGGATGTCTCCCAGTTGCCAGTCATCGAGGATGGCCGCTGTGTCGGGTCACTGGGTGAGGCGCATCTCATGACGCTTGCCCTCGAGCAACCCGCCTTGCTCGATCGGCCGGTGCGCGAGGTCATGGAGCCGCCGTTCCCGAGTGTCGAGGCCTCCCTCACCGTGGAGGCACTCGCGCAGATGCTCACGCGCGAGACGCCAGCGGCGCTGGTCCACGACGGTGACGAGCTGGTCGGAATCGTGAGCCGCTATGACGTGTTGCAGTTGATGATCGGGCGATGATGCGCATCACCGTCCTCACCGGCGGCTCCTCCGCCGAGCGCGACGTCGCCCTCGCTTCCGCCGCGCAGGTCGTGGTGGCGCTCCGGAGCCGCGGCCATCGCGTCACCGTGGTCGACACCGCCGAGGGTGTGCTCGACGATGCCCGGGCAACCCAGCTCCTCGCCGCACGCGTGGGCGCTGCCCCTCCTGACGTCGAGGCGCTGGCGCTGCGCGAGCGCGAGACGCTCTTCGCCGGACTGCTCACGCTCCCGGCCCTGCGCGATGCCGACGTCGTCTTCCTCGCCCTGCACGGCGGACGCGGCGAGGATGGCACCCTGCAACACCTGCTCGACTTGGCCGGCATCCGCTACACCGGCTCGGGCGCCCTCGGCAGCGGCCTCGCCATGGACAAGGATGTCGCCAAGCGGCTCTTCCTCCAGGAGGGCGTCCCCACCGCCCCCTATTGCATGGCCCCCGCCACCGTGGACGAGGTGATGCAGAACCTCGGCTTTCCGGTGGTGGTCAAGCCCAGCAAGCAGGGGTCCACCGTCGGGCTCACCGTGGTCCGCAACCCAGCCGTGTTCGACGACGCCGTGGCCGAGGCCGAGCGCCACGATGACGAGGTGATGATCGAGACGTTTGTGCCGGGGCGGGAGCTCACCGTGGGGATCCTCGACAACGACGCGCTGGCCGTCGGCGAGATCATCCCCCAGCACGAGCTCTTCGACTATGAATGCAAGTACACCCCCGGGATGTCGGAGGAGATCTTTCCAGCCGAGATTTCGGAGACCGTGGCGTGGGAAGTGCAGCGATTGGGCGTGGCGGCACACCTCGCCCTCAAGCTCCGGGGTTACTCCCGAGTGGACTTCCGATTGACCCCGTCGGGCAAGCTCTACTGTCTCGAAGTGAACACCCTGCCCGGGATGACGGCCACCTCGCTGATGCCGCAGTCGGCCGCCGCCGCAGGGGTAGATTTCCCCACGCTCTGTGAACGAATTTGCGAATTGGCGCTGGCTCAGCACGCGTAGCAAGGACGGTCGATGAACGAGTCACTGTTGGGCCGCATCACTCCCTGGGTTGGTCGCCTGCTCGCGATCAACGCCGTCGTGTTGCTGTTGCAGCAGACGCTGTTCACCTCCGAGGCGCTCACCGACCTGCTGCGCTTCGATCCTGCGCTCGCCGCGCAGCGGCCCTGGACCTTCGCCAGCTACATGTTCGTGCATGGTGGCCTGCTCCACCTGCTCGGCAACTCGCTCGCGCTCTACGTCTTCGGTCCGGCCGTGGAACAGCGACTCGGCTCGAGTCGCTTCATCTTCTACTATCTCTATTGCGGCATCGGCGCGGCGATCTTCTCGCTCGCCCTCTGGTACAGTGGATTTCTTCCCGTCCCCGCCTTCATCGGCGCGTCCGGCGCCGTGCTGGGTGTGGCGTTCGCATTTGCGAAGTACCAGCCCGATGCCGAACTGCTGATCTTCCCGCTGCCGTTCCCCATCAAGGCGCGCAAGCTCATCTGGCTGCTCGTGGGCCTCGACGTGATCGGTGCCCTGATCGGGAGCGACAACATCGCCCATTTCGCCCACCTCGGCGGACTCGGCGCGGGCTGGCTCTTCTTCGCGCTGCAAGGCATTGCCCAGCCCGGCGAGCCGCGACGACTTCCCGCGATGGCGCCGCGCGTGCCAGTCCACTCGCGTGGCGGCGGCGCGGCGCAGCCCGCCGCGGCACACCCGCGCAGCGAACCGGTCGTACCCGCGCCCGCGCCCGCGCCCGAACCACCAGGCGTGAGCGAAGCCGCCGAGATCGATCGCGTGCTCGACAAGATCAGCGCCACGGGACTCGCTTCCCTCACCGCCGACGAGCGTCGCTTCCTCGATGGCGTGGCCCACCGGCGACGCGACGGCTCCTCGCACGACCGGAACTAGCGGCGTGATGCAGGGCGGCGGCGATGCCCTGACCCATCCAGACAGCTGATGGCCCTGCTCGACCTCGTCTCACCCTGGGCCGCGGCCATCGACGCACCCGAGAGCGCCACCGCGCAGGGTGTCTATCGCAGCCGTCACGATGCGCTGCTCGAATCACTCCGCCTGCAACGCGCCCCACATGCCCACGAGCTGCCGCTCGCCGACTCGCACGCCGACCTGCGGCGTCAGGCCGGTCGCGTGGCCGACGCCGAGTGGCAGCAGCGACTGCGCGACACCGTGGCGCGCGCGGCCGCGGCCGGAGCGGATCTGCCGGTGGTCGTCGCCCTGCTTGCGGGCGATGACAGCGGCGACGTGACCGAACCACTGCCGGCCGACGCGCCCATGGTCGCGCTGTTCGTGGAGCGCGGCAACGATGCCGTGCTGCACGTCGCGCTCGCCACCGCCCTGGCGACGTTGACGCGCTGGTGCGCACCGGACAGCGAGTCCCGCGTGTGGCGTCCAGGTACGCCGACGTGGGATCGCTGGGATCGGGCGCGGGACGTGCCGTTGGCCGAGTGGGTGTATGCCGAGGGCGTGGGCGTGCACCTGGCCGCGGCGCTGTTCAGTGAGGTCGAACCGCATCGCCTGCTGGGCGTGTCGCGTGGCGCGTTCCATCGGTTGCGAGAGCGGGAGCGACTGCTGCGCGGATTGCTCGCCGAGGAATTGCCCCAGGCGGGACTGGGGCTGGTGGTGCGTTGGCTCGCGCCCGGCGCACCGCGTTCGGCGCGAACCCTCGGAGGTCAGGTGATTCCCCCGGGAGCGGGACGCTACCTGGGTTGGCGCATGAGCGCCGACCGGATCGCACGCGTTGGCGTTTCCGACGCGCTGCGGATGCAAGCCGAATAGACGAGAAAAGAGAAAAGAGAGAGGAGAGAAGAGGGATGAAAATTCTCTCGCGTTTCTCCTCTCTCCTCTCTCTTCTCTCTTCTCTCTTTTCTCTTTTCTCTCGTGTCTATTTTCTTTTGGTGCCGATCACCATCGGCGCGTTGCGCGCCTCAAGCAGCTTCCGCCGCTCCTTCATGATCAACCACTGCTGCGGCAGCGACACCATGTTCTGCACCGCGTAGTAGAGATTCAGTCCCGACGCGAACTTCGAGAAGAAGACCAGCATCATCCCCGGCATCAGCCACGACATCATCTTGGTCTGCGGATTGGGCGGCATCCCCATCATGCCGATGCGCGACACCGCGAACATCGACACGGCCATCAGCACCGGAATGATGAACAGCGGATCGTATTGCGCCAAGTCGGGCATCCAGAGGAACGAGACGCCGCGCAGTTCGATGGTGTTCTGCAGCACGAAGAAGACCGCCACCAGCATCGGATAGGGCAGCAGCATCGGCCAGCAACCGCCGAATGGATTGACGTTGTTTTCCTTGTAGAGTTTGAACATCTCCTGCTGCAGCTTGGCCGGTTCCTCCTTGTGTCGCTCCTGGAGGGCGGTGAGTTGCGGCTGGATCGCCTGCATCGCGGTCATCGACCGCATCGCCTTCTGGTTGAGCGGCCAGAGCACCAACCGGATCAGGATGCCGAACGCCACGATCACCAGCCCGTAGCC
>JBDUDP010000109.1:0-6277 GCA_040002895.1 Gemmatimonadota bacterium | reverse complement strand
CCGACCCCGGGGGCCGCGAAGTCGACCTCTGGTCCGTAATCGGACCAGCTCGGGCGGATGTTGCTGCCGTCGACTGCGGCCACGGCGATCGCGTACTGGGACGAGGCGGGGAAGAGGACGGCGCCGCCGCTGTTCCCGGCTGCGGCGATCAAGTACGTGCCCTGCCCGGCCGCCGTCTGGATGGCGCTGTCGTAGGAGGGAGAGTAGCTGCCGCCGATGGAGACGTTCACGAGGCGGATGCCCTGGGTCACCGCCCACTGGAGGCCGTTGATCTGTGACGAGGTGTAGGCGAGGCACGATCCGCTCACGTTCTCGAACACCTTGATGGCATAGAGCTGTGAGCGGGGCGCGACGCCGACGACGCCGCTGCCGTTGTCGAGGGCGGCGATGGTCCCGGCCACGTGCGTGCCGTGCCCATTGCATGGGGCGATGTCGTCTGCCCAATCGGAGGCGGTCCGCGTGATCGCGTTGTACCCGCCGACGTAGCTGAGATCGGAGTGCGACGCGTCGCCCCCAGAATCCATCGCGGCGACCTTCACCCCTTCGCCTCGGTTGCCCCCGGCCCAGACGGTCGGGGCCGTGACATTGGTGACGCCGTAGGGAATCTCATCCGCCCGGACCCGATAGGCGGCCCAGCGATCGGAGAGGTCCACGGCATCACCGAGGTCGGTGGGCGACCAGAGCCGGTCGGCTTCGACCCGCTCGACGTTGGGGTCAGCGGCGAGCGCCGCGGCCTGATCGGCGGAGATCTCGCCCATGATCATCCCGGCGAACGGCGCTCGGCTGGTCTCACGCAACTGGTAATTGCTGCCGAGCCGGTCGGCGATCGACGCGAGTTCGGTCCCCGTGACCGGGGGGGACCCAGGGAGACGGATGAAATTTCCAGGTACCGTCGATCGCAGGGTGACGATGACACGCCCACCCGACCGCAGCACGGCATCGCGGAGCGGGTCGGGGACCCCCTGAGCGAGCAGGTTCGTCGGGAGCGTGACCCCAACGATCAGGGCAGCGAGCAGCGATTGGGCGCGGGGCGCACGACGGAACTTCATCCGGGTCTCTCCAAAGCCATGAAACCGCCGGCATGGCGGCCCCCCCGGAAAATCAGGGGGGTGATCTGGCGCTGGAGACCCGGCGAGCATGGCGTCGGGAGCAATCTCGACGCGGTAGCCCCGTAGTTCTGCGTCCCGACCTTTCGGCCGGTTTGCTCTGGGCAGCGGCCACATGAGTGGCGTCCAATTACTGAGCAAAAGTGTTGCCACGCTCTTCCTCAGTTATATCATCGGTTTGCAGCCGCTTTTCTGAAGAAACCGACAGCTTACTGCAAAAAAATTTGACGATATTTCCCCGGGTTCGCCGTGCCACGCGAAAAGCGCCGCATGAGTAGGTGGCGTTCGGCGCGTCGCGTCGAGACCACGCCCCATGAACCGGCAAGAGTGTGGCATGCTCACCACAACCTGAAGCAACAGTAAGGCACTCTGGCCGCTTGGTGCCGAGGCAACCACCTCGAAAGCGAAGGCCGCGACGGCCGCAACCACATCGCTAACGCATTTACCAGCAATGACTTATAGCACATGTTCCCCGCTGTACCGTGCCGCTGGCATCTGCGGCGGCCGTGGCACGAGGGCTGCGTTAAGGACCCCCGACTGGAAGAACCACAATCCCGATGTACTGCAACCGACTGAACTGGAGTAAGCACCCCCATGAACAAACTGATCCGATCCGCCCTCCGAGTGGCCGCCGTGACGCTCGTCGTTGCCGCCCCGCTTTCGGCCGCACCGCCGGCAGATGGGCACTTCGAACTCCTGACCAAGGCCGGCGGCAACGACTGGTTCAACCGGACCGGAGAGTTCACGGCGTCCTACGCCCCGATCGCCTCGCCGCTGAATTCGGCCTTCTACGTCTTCTGCGTCGACCGTCCGGGCTCCATCCAGCCGGGCAACAACTACGACGTCTGGGTCAGCGAGATCTCGGTGGCCGGCATTGGCCTCGGCAAGACCCAGCAGAACAACTACGACGTCTACAAGCGTCAGGCGTTCTTGGTCCAGAACTTCTTCGCCACGGGTGGCACCAACAGCCTCACCGGCAGCGAGAACGACTGGCAGTGGGCCATCTGGGGCCTGACCGAAGCCGGTGGCATGAGCGCGACCCTCGCCTCCTACAAGGCTGCCTTCGGTGACTACCAGGGCACCGCCGCGTGGAACGTCATCGTCTCGTCCGGTGCACTGGGCGCGGCCGGCGCGGCGTTCGATGCCAGCGACTGGCGGGTGATCACCGACGTCTCCCTCGGCTGCGTCAACGATCGGACCACGCGCTGTCAGGAGCTGATCTTCAAGAGCGGTTCGCCGCCGCAGGAGATCGTCCCGGAGCCGGCGACGATGTCGCTGCTCGCGATGGGCTTGGCCGGCATGGCCGGCGCCGGCATGCGCCGGCGGAAGCAGTCGAAGTAGTCGTCGACCGCATCTCCAACTAGCTTACCGAGCGGGCTCCGAGATCTTCGGGGCCCGCTTCGGTTTTCCTGGCACTCCCTCCCACCACCGAGCGCCTCCCGCGTGACCGCAGCCCCGCCCGACATCACCGTCGTCATCCCAATGCGGAATGAAGCGGCACACATCGTTCCCTGCCTCCAGTCGGTGCTGGACAACGTGCTGCCCGACGGACTCTTCTACGAGGTGCTCGTCCTCGACGGCGACAGCAGCGACGACTCCGCAGCGCTGGTGCGCGCCCTCGCGACGCATGATCCGCGGGTGCGATTGCTCTCCAATCCCGAGCGCCTGCAGGCGGCGGCCTTCAACCGCGGCCTCGCCGAGGCGCGTGGGCGGTACCTCGTGCGCCTCGACGCCCACTCGCTCTACGCCCCAGACTACCTCGCCGAATGCGTGCGGCTGCTCGAGAGCACCGGTGCCGCCAACGTGGGCGGTGTGCAGCGCGCCACCGGTGAGGGCGTCATCGGCCGAGCGGTCGCAGCGGCGGTCTCGTCGCGGTTCGCGGCGGGGGACGCCAAGTACCGCCACGCCACCGAGCCGGCCTGGACCGATACCGTCTACCTCGGCGCCTGGCACACCGCTACGGTGCGCGAGCTTGGCGGCATGCATGCCGACTGGGCCGTGAACGAAGACTATGAAATGAACGTGCGGCTGCGCGCGCGCGGCGGTCGTGTCTACCTCTCGCCGACGCTTCACTCCACCTACTTCGTGCGCGACTCGCTGCCGCGGCTGGCGCGACAATACGCCCGCTACGGCTTCTGGAAGGTGCGCACCCTGCTCCTGCACCCGACCTCCCTGCGCTGGCGTCAGGGCGTCGCACCACTCTTTGTGCTCTCGCTGCTGGCCACGCCCCTGCTGATGCATGCACTGGGGTGGTGGGGCGCGGCCCACATCGCGCTGTACCTGCTCGCGAACCTGACCGCCTCGGTGATCACCGCCCGGCGCCATGGCCTCGCCATCCTCCCGCTCCTGCCGCTCATCTTCGCAATTGTACATTGCAGCTGGGGCACCGGCTTCCTCGCCGGTCTCGCCTATTGGCCCTGGCGCAGGCGGGTGAAGTGACCCTCGAGCCCTGGCTTCGCCGACTCGGATTGGTCGCGGTCGGCACCATTGTCATCCTCTACGTGATCACCTGCCAGCTGGGCGATCGCTTCTGGTTGGCGCTGCCCTTCCTCTATGGTCCACGTTGGTTGCTCTCCCTGCCATTGCTCGGCGTGCTGCCGTGGCTGGCCGTGGCACCCCGGAAGGCGTTTTGGCCGGCGCTCATCGGCGGCATGCTGGTCACCTTCGGGTTGCTCGACACCCACCTCGGCGTGGGCCGGATCACGGCCGGCACCGGTCCGGCATTTCGGGTGCTCGAACTCAACGCCGGGGCGGGTAGCAATGGTGCCACCTCAGTCGTCGATCTGCTCAGCGAACTCCGCGTACGCGACCCTGACCTGGTGGTGGTGGCGGAGTGCGGCAACGGCCAGATCCGCGAGGCACTGCGAGGGTTGGACGGCTACCACTTCCGCGTGAGCGAGACCTCGCTCTGCATGCTGTCGAAGGGTGCGATCCTGGAATGGTCAGAACGCGACCCCATGGACATCTGGAAGGAGGGTGGCGCCGGCGCGATCGTGCGGGCCGTGGTGTCGACCGCGAGTGGCTCGCTGCGCGTCGGCCTCGTGCACCTCGAGACACCACGCAGTGCGCTCGACAACTTTCCCGACCTCTCCAGCATTCCGACCCTCGGCGACATTACCAGGGCCAACACCCGTCAGCGGGACGAGGAGTCACGGGACGCCAAGGGATGGATCTTCGACGATCGTGCCCTCCCCACCGTGGTGGTCGGTGACTTCAACCTCCCCGCGGAGAGCGCGATTTTCCGGCGATATTGGGGCGACTTGCGGGATGCCTGGGGCCGTGCGGGCATCGGCACCGGACACACGAAGCGGACGCGCTGGTGGGGCGCCCGCATCGATCATATCCTGACCACCCCGGATATCGGTGCCCGGCGCAGCTTCATCGGTCGCGACGTCGGCTCGGATCACCTGCCGCTCATCGCCGACCTCGTGCTTCCGCACCGTTAGCGCACGAGCACGACCCGATACCCAGTGAGATCCTGCAAGGTATAACTGCCGCGTGCCGCTGCGGCCGCGATGGTGGCCCGAACGTCACCGGTACGTGAGAGGTCGCGCAGGTGCACACGTGCAATGGTCCCGCTGGTGAGTGCGCCGGTCACGACCATGTCCGCCGAAGCATTCGCGACCACCGAGAAGCCGTCGTAGCCGGTCACGCTGGCGGAGTCGACACCGGGACCGCTGACCGAGACCTGCACCGCGCCGTCGTCTGTCCGGGGAGTCGTCAGTTGTACCGTGAGCCAGCCAGCCGTGACGGCCGGCTGCGGCGTGACCGGGGTGCTTGAGGTGGGACTCTGCGCACCACATGCGGCGAGCAGAAGGGAAAGTGCCGCCAACCGGGTTCGATGGTTGGATGCAATCCGGCGGGACAGCTTGAAGGTGTAGGTCATCGGGCCACCAGCTCGTCGAGAAGGTTGGGTCTGTCGGTCGCAATACTCTGCTGCTATGTTCACTTATCTGGCAATTCGTGGGCCGCGCAGACCCGGTCCGCCAGACTTGAGCCAAGTATCGGAAGGGCAACATCTTATATGTAGGTCACCAAACGTTACTGACGATTTTTTCGATAGTAACTGTCAAATAATCTTACGAATGTTCGCCGAGTAGGCCTCGGGGTCTGGCGAAGCGAAAGGGCGGGGGAGTCCGATATGGAGTCAGGGCGGGTCACGGTGGTGATACCGGCGTTCAACGCCGCGGCATCGATCGAGCGGGCGATCCGCTCCGCCCAGGCACAGCTCCGGGTGCCCGACGAAATCATCGTGGTGGATGACGGCTCCGGGGACGCCACGGCGGAGTTGGCTGCGGCCAGCGGAGTGCGCGTCCTTCGTCAGGTCAACGCCGGGCCGGGGGCGGCCCGCAACGCCGGAATTGCCGCGTCCGACTCGGAGTGGATTGCGCTGCTCGATGCCGACGACGCCTGGCGGCCCAATCGCCTCACCCGACAACTCGCTTCGGCGATCCCCCGCGACGTGGCGGTGGTCTACTGCGGGCACGATATGCCGAATCAGGTCACCCCCATGCCACTGGCAACGGCGGACTTTGCCGAGCTCTGGGACCGGAATCGGATTCCCACCAGCACGGTCTTGCTGCGTCGGGCGGCGTGGGAAGCGGTGGGCGGATTCGATGAGTCACGCGAGCTGATCGGGGTGGAGGACTACAACCTCTGGCTCCGGTTGGCGCATGCGGGGTGGCGAATGGTGGGGATCCAGGAACGGCTGGTGGACTATCAGCCCACCGAGGCGTCGTTGACGCGACAGACCCGTCGCTTCGCCCAGGCCGAATTGGCGCAGGTGTCCCACATCGCCGCCCAGCTCGGACTCGATCCGGAACTCGTGCGCGCGAAGGAGTTTGCGATCTATCACGAGTACGGGGTCGAGTTCTTCTTCTATCGTGATCGCGCGGCGGCACGCCACTATCTCAGGGAAGCGGCGCGTCGGGGCCCACTGCCCTGGGGAACCCGACTGCGGTTCTGGGCGTCCCACCTGCCCTTCTCGCTCCCCAACACCACGTGAACGGACGCCGATGATTCGCCGCCGGCTCCTCACCCTGTCCTGGCTGTTGGTCATCGGCCTGCTCACGCTCACCTCGGCACCGGACCAAGTGGCGCGCGTCGCACAGACGCCGTGGACCTGTCTCTCCTGTGGCGACGCCGGCACCACCGACATCATCCTCAACCTG
>JBDUDP010000108.1:0-6520 GCA_040002895.1 Gemmatimonadota bacterium | reverse complement strand
CGGGCAGGAGAGCGCAACCTGTTGTCCTAACTAATGCGCCGCACAGGGGGGTGCCGCAAGGGCGCACCAGAGGTGCCGGGTCTGCTCAGAAGCGCTCGAGATCGTGTCCGATGACGGTCCGGCCGCTGAACCCACCGCGCCGGATGCCATCGAGCAATTCCTGGTCGGTGCCTTGCATCCGGATGATGTGGTGAAGGATCAGCAGCTTTGGCTTGGCCGCAGCGGCCATCCGTCCGAGTTCGACGTCGGAGGTGTGGAAGGCGCGCATATAGTCGGGCCAGAGTTCTCCGCCGGGCCGCTGTTCCGGGGCGAGGCGCACCTCAGGATAGACCTCGTGCACCAGGATGTCGGCCCCACGGGCGGCCGCCGCGAGTGCCGTGCTCGGCCGGGTGTCGCCCGAGATCACGATCACTCGATCCGGTGTCTCGATCCGGAAGCCGTAGGCCTCCGTCCAATCACCATGTTCCACCGGGATGGCGCTGATCCGCACTCCGGCACTGTCGTAGAGCACCCGCGTGCTGATCTCATGCACCTCGACACGATATCCGCCGGGCACTTCCTTCTCGAGCCCTTCCTCTCGGATGTGAATGTCTTGCTGCCACGCCTCGAGAAGATGATCCGTCATGGCCTGGAGTCCATGCGGACCGAAGGCCACGAGCGGCGTCCGGCGCCCCATGACCCACGAGGTGAGGATGAGGTCCGGTAGTCCGAGCGTGTGATCGCTGTGCAGGTGGGTGATGAACAACGCCGACACGCCGTTGATCGGGAGTTTGGCGGCGGCAAGCTGGCGCATGACGCCCGGGCCCGCGTCGAAGAGGAAGGTGCGATCTCCCACGACCACCGCCGTCGCGGGTCCAGAGGCCTCGGGGTTGGGGCGTGGCATGCCGGTGCCCAGCAGTACCAGCGTGGTCCCGCTGGCGGCGAGTTGCAGCAGCAGCGGGATCACGGGCGGACCTCAGCTGCCGAGGATGTAGCCGCAGCCGGCTTCCTGGGCGCGCAACGCGGCGAAGATCCCCGACGGCTGCAGGATCACACCCGGAACCAGCTGCGCCAGTGCCGCCTTGCGCGCCTCGTCCCGCTTCAACTTGTCGGCTTTCGCGTAGGTCCCGACCACCTCGCCGAACGCGAGGTTGCAGGCGAGGACAATACCGCCGCTGGCCATGAATCCCTGCAACGTGTATTTCGCGGCGGAGGCCGGCGCGCCTTCGGCCGGTGCGCGGATCGGGTTGACCTTGCTCCACTTCTTGCCCTTGGCGTCGCGCATCTTGGTCTCCTTGCCGATCTCGAAGCGTTCCCAGTACGCGTCGCTCATCACCAACGAGATGGCCGCGTGGCGAAAGACCACGATTGGATTCATGATGGCGGGGTCGGTGCCGTAGACCGACTTGTACTGGTCTCGCCAGAAGACCGCCCGATAGAGCGCCGCGCCCTCGGAGACCTCGGGGGAATCAAAGACCGCCTTGTGCTTTCCGGTGACCCGGTCGGTCCAGCTCATGTCGAAGTCGTCCGCGATGGCGCGCGGGGCCCCGGCTGGGGCGCTGGCGAGCAGTGTGGCCGGCGTGGCGCCGAGCAGGGCACTGGCGCCGAGCCAGCCGAGGAAGTCGCGACGGGGTGTGCTCATGATCAGGCCCTCAGGTAATCGGGACGCCAGGTGCGGATCAGTGACTTGATTCGCTTCTGGTCGGTGATGGATTGCTCGAGCACGGTGCGCGCGAGGTCGGGAAGCTCCGCGTCGGACGCGAAACGCAGGGCCACAAATTGCTCGGGGGTGAACTGATCCAAGCGTGCCGTGAGGTCAGCGGGAAGCAGGCGCTGGAACCGCAATTGCTCCTCGAGGCGGATCACCCGGTCCTGGACCCGCATGGCAAAGCGCCGGGCCATCAGGAAGAGGATGAGCACTGCAACGATGAACAGCGCTCGCGCAACGACTTCTCTTGTTGGAGTGCTCACCGCCTGCATCACGCGCCAGACGAAAAGGCCCAGAAAAATCGGGCCGGCCACGAAGTGATAGATCGGCACCCATCGAGTGTGGTGTTCGAACGTTTGGGCGGGTCGATCGCTCATGAAGATCCTCGGACGGTATGGGTCTGATTCTCGGGCAGGGCTTGGTGCATTGCCGTTCAAGCTACTGCGCCGAGACGACCTCGACGGTGAAGACCAGGATTGCATTCCCCGGGATCGGACCGATGCCCGACGGGCCGTAGCCGAGTGCCGGCGGGATGATCAGTTGGCGCACCCCGCCGACCCGCATCCCTACCACGCCCTGATCCCATCCCGCGATCACCCGTCCCGCGCCCAGCTGGAAGCTGTAGGGCGGCTTGTTGCCGGTGCCGTCGAACTCCGCGCCGGTGATCAGGCTGCCGGTGTAGCGCATGGCCAGGGTCTGGCCCAGCTGGACCTCGGGGCCCGCGCCGACCGTGATGTCGCGGATGTACATCCCCGACGGGAGCTTGGTGGAGGCCGCCAGGTTGACCTGCAGGGTGGCGACAAACGGAGCCGACTCAATGGGGCCGGTGTAGGACACGGTGGGTTCCTCGGTGGCGCAGGCGGAGAGACAGCACGCGGCCAGCAGGCCGACACGAAGATGTTGGGCGAACACAGCGACTCCGGGATGATGACTGGCGAACAAGATATCGGCTCGGGGCACTCAGGAGGAGAGATACTCGGTGGCGAGCGATCCATCAAACGGGTCGGTAATCAATTCCACGAGGTGGGGATCGAATCCGTGCGCGAGTGTCGGCTTGACGATGGCGAAATAGGGCGAGACGTCAAAGTCGCGGGGCGTGAAGAGTGAATGGTGACGGATGTGGAGCGCCTCCTTGTGATCGGCGAGCGCCTCGGGGTCGCTGGGTGGCAACAGCCGGAGCGTCGGCAGGATCGGGTAGCCGACCGAGTGGAAGGCCTCCGCGATCAACGCCGAGCAGATCGCGCGGGTCGGGTCACCGCTCCCAACGGCCAGCAACCGTCGCCGATAGCGTGCCGGGACCGGAGGGTTGGGTATCAGGTAGCGCATCAGGTCGACGATGTGCTTCATGTCGTAGCGGTGCCCCACCCGGCGCAGCGCATGCTGCACCACCGAGGTGATCTCCGCTGGGGTGAGGCCGACCGGCCGGCAGATGCGCGTGTGCAGCGAGCCGTAGCGCGAGAGCGGAACCAGTTGCACGCCGCTGTTGACATCGGCCTCGAGCAGGATGGCGGGCTCCTGTTCTGGCGACGCCAGCAAATCGGGCGGGGCGATGCAGAGGGTGGCGTGCGACCAAGTGGATTGGGTGAGGTACTTGATGGCCGAGGAGATACGCGAGCTCCCCTCCACCAGCAGGACATCGCCCACCTGCAGTGTCTGCGCCAGCGCCACAGTGGACGCGGTGGTGGAATGCACCCGCCCGCGGCGCGGCGCGGTGAGGTAACGCGCCAGCCTGCGACCCGCGACATCAAGCAGGAACATCAGTAACTCCCGCCGCCGCCGCCGCCACTGCTGGATCCCGACCCCCCGAACGACGACCCGCCGCCACCGCCACCGGATGATCCCGACCCGCTCGACGATTCCGAGATCTTCGGCAGGGTGACCAGCGTGACCCACGACGCACCGCACGCCTTGCAGGTGTAGCTGTCGCGCGCGCTGCCGCTGGAGCTCGTCGTGGCGTGGTGGAGCACCTCGCGCGCCGCCTTCGCCGCGCGGCGATGACATTCGCGGCAGGCCGAGTAGCTGCTGAACAACGCGGGGTAGGGGAGCACCACGTGTTCGCCGCAGGCGCACTCCCAGACATCGTAGTCCACGCTCTTGAGTTGCTCTTCTACCTGCTGCCCCGCGTCGAGCGCGGCATCGTCTTCACGCTCGCCGAGTCGGTGCATTGGCCGGCCGCAGCGCGGGCAGCGGCGGGTGCGATACCGGCGCCAGCGCACCAAGCCAAACAATGAGACCAGGAAGCTCCCGATCCCGCCCGGGATCAGCCACCATGGCACACCCCGCCGCGTGGTCGCCACCGGCTCGCTCTCGGCGGCGCCGGCGAGGCCGGCGTCATTGGTGAGGCGTGCGGCAATGGCGTTGATGCCTGCCATGAGTGCGCCGGCATGGTCACGCGTCTTGAGCAGCGGGATGATCCGGTCGCGACAGATCGCCCCGCTCGCCGCATCGGTGATGATTCCTTCGGCACCGGTGCCGGGTGCGATGTAGCACTCACCCTTCTGCTGCGGCGAGAGTTCCTTCGGCACGATCAGGATCAGTGCGCCGACATCGCGCCGGGCGGAACCGATCGCGGCGACGCTTCCAACGCGCCAGTTGCGATAGATCGCGACCGCGACCTCGTTGGGTGAGAAGTCACCGATGTCGGGGAGGATCGCCACCGCGATGTCTCCGTAGCCGCCGGCCTGCAATGCTCGAATCCGTTCATCGAGCGCGGCGTGAGCGGAATCGGGAAGGACGTGTCTGGCATCGGAGATGAACGATGCTGGCGTGGGAACCGGCGGAATGAGCAGGCGCAACGCGGCGGGAACGTCGGTGGATGTCTGGGCGCTGAGGTGATGCGGCGCAGACACCGCACCAGCGAGTGCCAGCACAAGGAGCAGTGCCGAAGGTCTCACTTCGCGAAGACCTGCCCGGGATCCTTGAACGCCTTGAATTCGAGTGCGTTGCCGGCAGGGTCAAGGAAGAACATGGTTGCCTGCTCCCCGACCTGACCCACGAAGCGGATGCCGGGTTCGATGATGAAGGCGACGTCGTGCGACCGCAGCCGTTCGGCCAGGTGGTGCCATGCCTCCCAGTCGAGAATCACGCCGAAGTGACGCACCGGCACGGCGTGACCATCGACGGTGCTGGCCGCACTCCGGCCGACTTCCCCGGGCGAGAGGTGCGCAACGATCTGGTGGCCATGGAAGTCGAAGTCGATCCACTGCTCGGAGCTGCGCCCCTCAGGGCATCCGAGCAGCCCACCGTAGAACGCACGCGCGGCAGCGAGGTCGTCAACGGGAAAGGCGAGGTGAAACGGGGCGACGGGCACGTCACGGGCTCCGGATTGGTGAGGAGAAAAAGGTACTCGTGGATCGGTCGCGGGCCTATCGCCGGCAACGGACGGCCGTCAGGGCACCGTGATCCGCGATGGATTCCGGGGGTCCGCGGTCTCGGCGAGCCGCAGGCTCGTGATGCCACCCAATGGCAGCCAGCTGCCATCGGATCCAGTGCGCAGCGACGATGTATCGGGGTGAATGAAGAGCCCGGTCGCGTCGATCGTGTCGATCGCGATCACTGCGGAGAGGTCGCCGACTTCGCGCAGGCGCAGGTTGGTCTTGAGCAACAGGTCGTCGTAGTTGAGCGCGAGGTCGGCCCGAAACGGCGCCTGTCCCGGCAGCACCAGCATCCCTCCGCGGACGAGCAGATCCACCGCGCCCCCGCTGTTCGGTGGCAGATCATCGTACGCTGCCGACGCGCCGACGGCCGCACGGGTCGAGGCGATGACGTCGAGCGCCACCAGCAGGGCCGCGCCATTCATGAGGCGGAGGCGCTGCTTGTCGGGATCGTTGGGGAGCGCGCCGCTCTCGATCAGCACGGTGCTCGTGCCCCAGGTCTGCATCAGGTCCCCGAAGGCGCGCGGGTTGAAGCCCTCGTCATACTTGGCCACGCGCCCGGGGATCGAGTCGGCCAGCGCCGCTGCGATGCTCGCGGCCACGCGCCGCGCGGTGTTGCGCACGGCGTCGTACCGGCCAGTGGCATCAATAGCCGGCGCGAGCAGCGCGATGGCGGCCTGGGGCCCGTGCAGGCCGGCACGCGTGCGGGCGCCCTGATCATGAAGATTGAAGCCAAACGACGGCTTCAGCGAATCACGCAGCGTCTTGAGGGCGCGCGCCTCGGGCGTGGCGAGCCGTCGGGCGTCGCGATTGATGTCGATGCCCGCAGCGTTCTCGCGCTGGAAGCGCTCGGCGCCATCGGGATTCAGCATCGGGACCATGGTGATGGTCAGTTCGCGCGCGAGTCGATCGCGCAGGGCGTCGGGGGCCGGATCGGCCAGCCACGCGAAGAGATCCGCCAGCGCCATGGTGGCGGTTGATTCGTCGCCATGCATCTGCGACCAGAGCAGGACGCGGGTCGCACCATGGCCAAAGGTGACGGCACGGAGCTCCCGGCCCAGCAGCGAGCGCCCGATCGGGGTAGTGGTGAGCGCCGGAGATGTGAGTGACGGCGCCACCGCCTCCCACCAGGCCGTATGCCCGATCCGGCGCGAGTCGACGGCCGCCACGCGGTGGGCGGCGATGCGCCTGGCGCCATCCGTGAGCGTGGTGGTGACACCGGGGAGTGGTGTGCTGGCGGTGTGGGGAGGTGGTGTGCCACACCCCGCGAGCGCAGCAACGAGCAGGACAACGGCGTGACGAGGCTGGGGCATCTGGACCCTCGGGAAGGGGCTCCTCGACTATCCCGCTGCGGGCTCAGCGAGTGCGGTGAGGTTGCTGCTGGTCGTGAACTCGAGCGATTCCGAGTTGAGGCAGTGCCGTTCGCGGGTCGGCGGCGGGCCATCGGGAAAGACGTGGC
>JBDUDP010000107.1:0-6528 GCA_040002895.1 Gemmatimonadota bacterium | reverse complement strand
GAGGCGACTTGGGGTCGTCGTCACTGTGGCCGCGCGGGAGTCTGCCGTGCCAGATCCCGTGCGAAGCCGGCGATCACGCCGAGGACTCTCGTATCATTCCCCGGCAGGGCGACCATCACGACGAGCCGGCCGGACTTCGAGATGGTGTGATTCCAGGCAAAGGTCCGAATGAAGGGCCCCTCGGCGATCAGACGTGGTTTGCCGGTGTGGAATCCCCCGCCAAGCTCAATCGAGACTTCGAAGAAGCGCCGCCCGTCTCGATAGATCAGGTGCCGCCCGTCGGGCATCCAGATCGGCTGCTGGCCCCGCTCTGCCACGGGGAAGATGACACCAGTGGGCGGTACCGGGGACACCGCCACGCCCCCATCCGCACCACCCCAGGACAACCACTTTCCATCCGGCGAGAAACTCGCCGCAGTGCCGCGGGCCGACACCGGGATGCTCGTGGTGTCACCCAGGAGCGAACGCAGAAAAATCGCCCCGGTTCGGAAGTTGGAATAGACGAAAGTTTCCCCATCAGGCGCAATGGTCATGTAGGAGCCGTCCAGCGGCGGAAGGTCGGTCCACGTCCGATTGGCGATGGTGTACATCCGTGCCCCGAGAAAGGAGTTGCCTGCCGGGCGAAACAGCCCAACCATCAACTCCCGGCCGTCGGGTGTCCAGGATCCAGGATATGCACGGTAGTTGCCGACCACCGCGACCCGCTGGGTTATCCCGCCATCCAAGTCCGCGATCAGGATGTCCCATCCGCCGGCCGGCTTGGTCACCTGCACGGCGAGTCGTGTACCGTCGGGGGACATACGGGGTTGGGTATACTGCCCCCGAGGCAGTGGGAAAGTGTCAAGCGTTCCATCAGGCTGGATGAAGGCAATGTTGCCGTGGAGCTGGCTCCGTCCCGGCACAAAGATCAGCGTCCCGTCCGGACCGATGGCGAACTGGGCGAACCCGAACCCTTCCTCGATGCGCACGCCGTCCAACACAGGGACAGAACTTCCCCGGACTTCGCGAGTGTCCGGATCAAACGGCAAGGCCATCAGGATTCCATCGCCCGTCCCGAAGACCAGATGCCCGCTGGCCACGTAGTGGGGACTGAAGCCCACCAGCATGTCGGAGATCTGGACCGAGTCAGGCGGCAGGACTCCCCGGCGGGTGATCGCCAAGACGCTGTCCTTCTCCAGCGAAAAGAGCGCGAGCTGGCCCGACCCCAGATGCCCGACAATCCAGTCGCTGCCCGGCAGCATGCTGGGCGCGCCGAATTGGCTCCGCAGCGCCAGGGTGGAGTCGCGACCGCCCGACGCAGAGATTCGGCGCACCTGAAAGCCGTCCATCTGGAAGAGGATGATCTCGTCCGCCGTGCGCCATACCGCACCGACCGGTCGCTCCACCGTCGCTACTGTAATGGGAGTGCCGCCGGCCACCGGAATCTTGCGCAATTCGGCGCCCACGAAGTAACCGATCCAGCTGCCGTCAGGTGAGAAAAAGGGGTAGTACGCACCCTCCGTCCCGGGCAGGATGACCGAGGAGTCCCGATCCAGCGGGCGGACCGCGATCATGGTCGTCCCGTTGCTCGGCGCCAAGTAGGCGAGCCGATCTCCGGCGGGCGCAAGCGCCAAGGCGAGTTGCCAGATCCCCAGCGGCCCCGAACCAGTCAGGGCGAGAGGGGCATACGCGGGAAGGACCACGTTCCAATGCCTTGGGCTGGTCACCTCCTGATGCCTGGCAGGGGCCAGCACCCTGCCAATGCCGACGCCCAATGCCAGGGCCAGGATGCCCAGGGCAAGTGCCCCCAAGGCCAGCGCCCGACTGCCTCGCCGAGTCGACGCGGCCCTGCGCGAGCGTGGCGCGCTCCCCGCCAGCGCTTCGGCGAATGCCTTGGCCGACTCGAACCGGTCCGCGGGCAGCTTGGCGAGCGCCGTGAGCACGGCCTCCTCGACATGCTCCGGCACGGTGTCGCGCAGCGTGTGCACCGGTGTCGGCTTCTCGGTCATGATCTTCGCGACGATCGCCTGGACGCTGCTGCCCGTGAACGGCGCGTCGCCCGTCAGCATTTCGTACGTCACGGCACCGAGCGCGTAGATGTCGCTGCGCGCATCGATCTGTTTCTCACCCATCGCCTGCTCGGGCGACATGTACTGCGGCGTGCCCAGCGAGAGTCCCGTCTGCGTCATCCGCGCACCACCGGCGCTCTGCACAGCGAGTGCGATGCCGAAATCCGCCACCAGTGCGTGACCACCCTGCAGCAGGATGTTCTCCGGCTTGATGTCGCGATGGATCACGTTGAGTCCGTGGGCGTACCCCAGCGCATCGGCCACCTCGCGCGCGATCAACACGGCGTCCTCAACCGGCAGCTGCCGCTCGCGCTCGAGCCGGCTGCGCAGCGTCTCCCCCGCCACCAGTGGCATGACGTAATACAAGTAGGGGCCGGACATGTCCGGCCCCTGCGCCGAACCGGAATCGAGCAGCGGCAGGATGTGCGGATGCTGCAAGCGGGCGGTGGTGCGGATTTCGCTCAGGAAGCGCTCGCTGCCGAGCGCGGCACCGAGATCGGGATGCAGGACCTTGATCGCGACGTCGCGATCGTGCTTGAGGTCGTGGGCGAGATAGACCGTCGCCATGCCGCCAGCGCCAATCTCGCGCTCGATGCGGTAGCGGTCAGCCAGAGCGGCCGCCAGTCGCTCAAGCATCGGCGCCCTCCCTCACCCCACCGGTCCGCTGACGCCGGGCAACAACAGCTTCTCGAAGCGCGGGTTGCCGCGCAGCGAGTTGAACGTCGGGTCGACCTTCATCCAGCCGCGAGTGATGTAGTACTGACTGGAAAGAATCTTTTCGACGACATCCATCGCCTTGTCGAGCTGGCCGTTGGCGAGGTAGACCCGCGCCTGCTGCATCCGGAAGTAGGGGATCTGCGGGTCCTTGGGATTCGCGGCAACCGCGCGCTCCACCGCCCGCTCCACCTCCTGCGACGCCTCGGCCGATCGCCCGGCATAGGAGAGCATCAGCGCATAAAGGGCCCGGAGCTGGGCATCGTCGGGGGCGGCATCGCTCTGCTGCTTGGAAATCACCAACGATGAATCGGCGTAGGCCTTGGCATGCTTCAGGTCGCCCTGCTGCCGGTAGGCCGTCGCCAGCGTCTGGCCCCACCACGCGCGATCGTTGTCAAAGGCCGCGGGCGTCATCCGATACAGCAGCTCGCGCTCGGCCGGGCCGAACGTGAACGCGAGCTCGTTGTAGCCCGCGAAGTAGCTGACCAACTCGCTCACCGGTGCGCGCTTCAACAGCCCCTGAAAGGTCCGGCGCGCGGAGGCCGTGTCGCCACGTGCCACATGGACGGCCACGAGCCACTCCATGGGGCCGTACCCGAGCGTCGGAAAGGTTGCGAGCTCCTCGGCCGACTTCACTGCCTCGTCGACGCGACCGAGGTAGAGCTGCGACTGAATCAGCGTCACCAATGCGCCGGTCGATCGCGGATTCAACTTGCGGGCGCGCGTCAGGCGATCGAGCGCTGGCTGATAGAGGCCCGCAGCGAAGTCGGCGTTGGCCGCCGTCACCAGCGCGCTCACGTTGTTGGAGTCGAGCGAGAGCGCTCGATTGATCTCGCGCTGAGCTGATGCAGGATCATTGGCCACATTGGTGTAGTACGTGGCGGCGACTACATGCGCCCCCGCTGAATCGTTGGCCAGCCGAAGCAACCGATCGAGCGCCTCCTTGGACCGCCGGGCGACGACGGGGTCGCGAGTCCCGTTGTAATACAGGATCGAAAGGGTGGAGGAGAGCCCACCCCATGCCCGCGCGAAGTTGGAGTCGAGTGCCACCGCCTGCTCGTAATTGTTGGCGGAAGCTCGCATGTCGCTTGCCGAATTGCTGCGCACGGCGTTCGCCTTCAGGAAGAAGTCGTACGCCTCGGCATTCTGCGTGGGCCGCCCGGCGAGATTCTTGGCGTCATCCTTCTGCAGCACCGTCCCGAGCGCGAGCGCCACGCTGGTGGCGATGCGCCCCTGCAGCGAGAAGGCGTCGGTGGTGTCGGCGTCGAAGGTGTCGCGCCAGGTGACCGCACCGGTCTTGCCGTCAACCAGCTCCGTCACCACGCGAACCTGCCGCTTGCCACCAGCACCCTGGCCCCAGCGCACCTTCCCCATCAACACCTGGTCGACACCAAGTTCCTTGGCAATCTCCTGACCGGTCTTGGTCGTGGCGCGGTACTGATCGGCACTGGCCGAGGCGGTGACGGTGAGTTGATCGAGGCGGGCCAACTTGTCGCGGACTTCATCGACGATACCGTCGGCGAAATACGCCTGCTCGGCCGCGCCCTGATTCTCGAACGGAAGGACGGCCACGCTGCGAGCTGGTGAGGCGGCGGCTGTCTTCCCGAACACACGCATCCCACCGAAGCCCAGCGCCGCGATGGCAACTACGGCAATGGCCCAGCGCAGCCAGCGCGTGCGCCCAGGGACCGTGACCACCGCCCCGGCCCCGCTCCCGAAACGGGTGAGGTCCTCGGCCGTGGTCAACGCCGTCGCCATGTCGCGCGCGTTGGCGAAGCGATCCGCCGGCGCCTTGGCCATGGCGGTGAATACCGCAGTGCTCACGAGCGGCGACAACGTCGCCCGGGTCTGTTGCAGCGGTCTCGCGTTTTCGGTGAGCGCACGCGCGATGATCGCCTGGGCAGTCGGTCCGGTGAACGGCGGCTCGCCCGCGAGCATTTCATAGAGCACGCAGCCCAGCGCGTAGATGTCGGTACGGCCATCCACATGGGGGTCGCCGCTCGCCTGCTCCGGACTCATGTATTGGGGTGTGCCGATGGCGAGCCCGGTCTGCGTCAGCGCCTGACCGCCAGCGCTAGCCGCACGAGCGATCCCGAAGTCCGCCACCATCGCGTGCCCTTCGTTGAGCAGGATGTTCGCGGGCTTGATGTCACGATGCACCACACCACGGGCATGAGCATGCGCGAGTGCCTCGGCTACCTCGCGCGCAATACGCAGCGCCTCGCCCACCGGCAGCTGCCGCTCCCGCGCCAGCCGATCCGGCAGCGACTCGCCCTCGACCAGTGGCATCACGTAATAGAGGAAGCCGTCGGCCTGACCCGAGTCGAACACTGGCAAGATGTTGGGGTGCGACAATTTGGCCGCGACCTCGACCTCGCGCAGGAAGCGCTCGGCACCGAGCGACTCCGCCAATTCGGGGCGCATGACCTTGATCGCCACCTGGCGGTGGTGCTTGAGGTCCTCGGCGAGGTAGACGGTGGCCATGCCGCCGGCGCCAAGTTCGCGCTCGAGGGTATAGCGGTCGGCCAAGGCGGCGCTCAGACGGGCAGGTACGCTCAAGCGCATCGCTCGCAGTGAGGAGAGAAATTGTCCGGGGAACCCTTGAAGCTACTGCGTATCGGTCGAGGTGGGAACGGCGCCGCGGGACCTGGCGGCTGTCGCGCCGGTCAATTCGGTCGCTTCCCCACCGCGAAGAGAACATCCTCTGCATCCCGCCAGGCCACCGACATCGGGCGGCCGTTGACTCGGGTGAAGGTCGCAACCATATCGGGCCGCAATACCTCATAGATCTCGCCTTGCTTGTCGTACAACCCCGGCACAAAGACATCGGGAGCCACCCGGATCAGGGCGAACTTCCCCAGATAGGGGTCAGCGGGATCGAACTCACCCTTCATGACCCCATGCTCGTACGTCACATTCAGCGCCAGCGGCTTCCCGCTGTCGCTCTCCGCGGTCCACGTCCCGAGGTAGCGCCCGAGATAGGGCCTCGCCTCCGCCTCGGCCAGAGCAACCGTGAGCGACGGCGACACCTTCAGTGCCAGCGTCGCCCGGGTCGTCCCCCATTGCATCGCGAGGG
The DNA here is from genome assembly GCA_040002895.1 of Gemmatimonadota bacterium. Taxonomy (GTDB): domain Bacteria; phylum Gemmatimonadota; class Gemmatimonadetes; order Gemmatimonadales; family GWC2-71-9; genus Palsa-1233. The sequence goes on along the minus strand of JBDUDP010000107.1, from coordinate 690 downwards.
CTCCGCCATCGATCCGTAACTCGGGGAAGGACCAGGTCAGCACATCCACCAGTGGAGCCTGGTCGATATGGGTCGGAATCCGGATCGCTGTGACTGTCGAGTCGGGCGGGTCCATGTGAAAGCGATGGAAATTGGAGTCGAGCACGGTGGTCCAGTCGCCCTGCTCGCGCAGGATCATCCAGACCGAGTACTTCCCCTTCGGCACGCGCTGGTTGTTGAGGGTGACGTCCTTGCTGACCTCGAGGGTCGTCGCCCAGTTGGCACCGGGGGTCCAGGTCTCCCCCCAGTGCGCGGCAGGAGTTCCGAACAGCGCATTCCGGCCCCGGGTGCGGGGGCGGGAGTATTCAATCACGATTCGGGTGCCATCCACCGTCTGGCTCACGCTCCCCAGCTCGCTCGCGCGGATCTGCGCCGGGGTGGCCCCGGGAAGGGTCAACACGAAGCACAGGGCCAGGATCGCCGAACGAGAGCGTGCCGTCATGTGGGTTCCTCGGAACGAGACGGGAAACGGTGGCGCCGCGACCGCGTCGCGCTAGGCACCGAACTGGGCATCGATGGCAACGCGAATTTCATCCAGCGTCTTCCCTTCCTTGTGCAGCCGCACCGCGAGTCGCCCCTGACCCTGACAGACCGGGCAGTGCTGTGCCATGGCGTCGCCCTCATAGCAGGAGAGCAGGGAATAGAAGCCGG
>JBDUDP010000106.1:0-6549 GCA_040002895.1 Gemmatimonadota bacterium | reverse complement strand
TTGGGCCGTCCGAAGGTGACCAGCCCAAAGCCGAGCACGACGAGGGTCAGGAAGACGCCGATGAAACCGGCGGCGCGACGCGCGAGGGTGGCGGAGAGTGAGGCCGCGGGGCCGGTGGCCGCGATCGGCACGGCCTCAAGCGATTGCACGCTGCCGCTGATGTTGCCACCCGACTCACGCACATGGCCACCAATCGCGAGCACATCACCCAGCACCGAGGCGCCGGGGTGGACAATGACATCCCCATCGAGCGCCACGATGTTGCCCTCGACCCTGCCGTGCACGTCGACGTCGCCTTCGAGCACCACGATGTGCCCGCGAACGGTCTCGGCCGACCCGACCGAGTAGTGGCCCAGGCGCGCCGTGCCACCGACCACCGTGAGCTGGGTCTCGTCGAGTGGATCGCGCAGCGCCGTACGCAACTGGCGCTCGAGTGAGGCCGGCTGGTCGAGGTGCGCCGGATTGACGGTGGGACCCTGCGGGTCGGCCTGGGGCACCGCCTGCGGCGCCACCTCGGGCCCCCCGACAATGAGGGCTGGAAGGAAGTTCTTGACCCGCCCGGACAGCTCGCCCATCACGCCACGTCGATCGGCCGCCTCGAGGCGGCCTGCGGAGATCAACGTGACAACGATCAGAAGGGCGGCTGAAGCGTTACCACCCCGCATCGGTCGCCGGCTCGGTCAGGAGGCGACGCAGTCCCACGAGGGCCAGGGCATAGGCGCCGAGGGCGCCGACCAGCACCGGGAACGCGCGGGCAGGGGTCGCCAGGGCATCGCGCACCCCACCGAACCACGGTTGCTCGGTTGCGTTGGCCGCGACGGTCTGAAGGGTGATCCAGAGCGACTGACCGGCATCGGCCACGGTCGGGGCGCTCCAGCCCAGGGCGGCGCTGGGGTGGGCCACCGCCCAGGCCAGTCCGGACGCGACCGCGCCGCCCGTGACGATGCTGGCCACCAGCACCCGGGTCCGCGCCGAGCGCTCACGATCAGAGATGACCCGTGGCAGCAGCGCGAGCTCCGGCCGCATGCGGACGCTGGCCATAACCCGATCGGAGAAATCAGCGCGTGGTTCGAACGCCGGAAGTCGCGAGAGCCCGAGTATCAACCGGGCATCGAGCTCCCGCAGGGCAACGCAGGAGCCGCATGTCGCAAGGTGCGACGTGACGCGTGCGGACGCGTCGCCTTGCAGCAGGGCGTCGAGTTCATCGGCAGTGAGGTGGTTCACCAAGGCATCGCTCATGACAGGGGCCTCGTACGTCGAAATGGTGATCCGGGTTTCATGAATCGCGGGTATCGGCAAGCAGGATGCGGAGCTCGTTGCGGGCGCGGTGGATGTACGTCTTCACGGTGCCGAGGGGGAGGTCGAGCATCTCGGCGATCTCTTCATACGGGCGACCATCGATGTGCCGGAGGATGATGCAGCTGCGGTACTCCGGCCGGAGTTGGTTGATGGCCTCCTCGATCTGGCCGCCCAGTTCGCGCGAGGCGACTTCGTCGAGTTGGTTCTCGGCACCGTCGCTGATCTGCAGCGTGGTGGCCTCGATGGCGTCGGCACTTTCGGCGTGCGGCGAGCCGTCGAGCGAGAGGGTGTTGAGACCGCGGCGCCGCAGCTGATCGATGGCAGCGTTGTTGGCGATCTTGAAGATCCAGCTCGAGAACTTGTACTCGGGGCGGTAGCTGTCGATGGCGTTCAGGACCTTGATGAAGGTCTCCTGCGCGAGATCCTCCGCGAGTTCGCGGTCGCGCACCATGCGGTAGACGAGTGAGAAGACCGGACGCTGGTAGCGGCGGATCAGTTCACGGTAGGCCGATTCCCGCCCCTGAACGGCGTGGCGGACCACATCCTGGTCGGAGAGGAGCTGGTAGGCGGCGGGGGTGAGCCCGCTCATCGGGGGCCTCGCGTTGCCACGGCGTTCGCGGAAACGGTAGCTTTGGGCAACATGCCTCTCATCGAGCAGCCGTTACCGGTCACCGGGGGCGACGCCAAGCGGGAATATGTCCGCGCGGTGTTCCGCGACATCGCCCCGCGATACGACCAGTTGAATCACCTGCTGTCGCTCAACGCCGATCGCCGCTGGCGGCGCATCGCGGTCGATCGGCTGCAGTGGCAGGACGCACCCAGCGAGCGCTACCTCGATCTCTGTGCCGGCACCCTCGACCTCGCCTCGGAGCTGGGCAACCGCGCCGGCTTTTCGGGGCAGGTGATCGCGGCCGACTTCGTGCCCGCGATGCTCCTGCGCGGGGCGGGGAAGTCGTCGCGCGTACAGTCGGCGGCGGCCGACGCGCTGCGCCTCCCCTTCGAGGACGCGGCGTTCGCGGGAGCGACAGTGGGGTTCGGGGTGCGCAACCTGATGGATCTCGATGCCGGGCTCCGGGAAGCGGCGCGCGTCCTCAAGCCGGGCGCGCGGTTCGTCGTGCTGGAATTCACGGTGCCGCAGTGGCAACCGTTGCGGGCCCTCTACCTGACATACTTCCGCCACCTGCTCCCACGGATCGGTCGGCTGGTCTCGAAACATACGAGCGCCTACGACTGGCTACCAGCGTCCGTGCTCGCCTTTCCGGATCCCCCGGCCCTCGCGGCCCGGATGGAGGCAGCCGGGTTCCACTCGGTGCAATGGGAGCGTCTCATGGGCGGGATCGTCGCCCTCCACGTCGGCGTACGGAACGAATCATGACACTCGAGTCACTGCCTGAATTCGTGGCGGCCATCGATCGCCTCGGCGAGCTCGTCCGCATCGCGCAGCCGGTGCGCACCCATCTCGAGATCGCCGAAATCGCCGACCGCACCATGAAGCTGCCCGGGGGCGGGCCGGCCCTGCTGTTCGAGCGGCCCGTCCTCCCCGACGGTCGCGAGAGCCCGATCCCCGTGGCCATCAATCTCTTCGGATCGCACCGACGCATGCGTCTGGCGATGGGGGTCGACGCGCTCGACGAGATCGGCGACCGGATCCGCGAGCTGCTCAACATGAAGGTGCCCGATGGCCTGATGGGGAAGCTCTCGATGCTGCCGAAACTGGCCGAGATGGCGAAATTCCCGCCGCGCACGCGCACCGGCAAGCCACCGTGTCAGGAGGTCGTGCTGGAGGGCGACGCCATCGACCTCGACACCATCCCGTTCCTGCAGACCTGGCCGGACGATGGCGGCCGCTACATCACGCTGCCGATGGTGATCACGCGCGATCCAGGTCGCGGCACCCGCAACGTGGGGATGTACCGGGTGCAGGTGCAGGGGAAACGTGAACTCGCCATGCATTGGCAGCGCCACAAGACCGGCGCGGCGCATTGGCGTGAGATGGCCGAGCGCGGCGAGACGATGCCGGTCGTGATCGCCATCGGCGGCGATCCGGTGAGCGTCTATTCGGGTTCGGCGCCGCTCCCCCCCGGGATCGATGAGTTCCTCTTCGCCGGCTTCATCCGTCGGAAGCCGGTTGAGCTCACTCGCGCGGTGACCTGCGATCTTGAGGTGCCGGCTGATGCCGAAATCGTGATCGAGGGCTACATCGACCCCAACGAGGCACTGGTGATGGAGGGGCCGTTCGGCGATCACACCGGCTTCTACTCCCTCGCCGACGAATATCCCCGCATGCACGTGACCGCGGTGACCATGAAGCGACAGCCGCTCTACGCCGCCACCCTGGTGGGTCGCCCGCCCATGGAGGACTTCTACCTCGGCCATGCCACGGAGCGAATTTTCCTCCCGCTGTTGCAGCTCACGGTGCCCGAGATCGTCGACTATCACATGCCGCCCGAGGGGATCTTCCACAACCTCGTCTTCGTGAGCATCGACAAGCAGTATCCCGGACAGGCCTACAAGGTGATGCACGCCCTGTGGGGTCAGGGGCTAATGTCGCTCTCCAAGGTCCTGGTGATCGTCGACAAGGACGTGAACGTGCAGGATCCGGCCGAGGTCTGGTGGGTGGCGCTCAACAACATCGACCCCCAGCGCGATACTGAGTTCGCCCGCGGACCGATGGATGTGCTGGACCATGCCTCGCGCGCCTTCACCTTCGGGAGCAAGATGGGCATCGATGCCACCCGCAAGTGGCCCGAGGAGGGCTTCGATCGCGAGTGGCCCGAGAAGATCGTGATGGACGACGAGACGAAACGGAGAGTGGATTCGCTCTGGCCCACGCTTGGCATCAGGTCGTGACGGACAATCTGCGAGAGAGAGGAGAAATGAGAGAGGAGAGAGGCGAAATGTCCCCTCCGCGCTCTTCTCTCCTCTCTCCTCGCTCTGTCCCTGAGGGCCAAACCTTTTCCGGCAATTCGGTTGTGGCGCGCTGGGCCTCCTTCGTGAAGTTGCCGCACACTCTCTTCGCGTTGCCGTTCGCCCTGCTTGGCCTGCTCGCGGCCTCGTTGCAGGTGCCGGTCACGCTCCGTGGGGTGGTCTGGGTCGTGGTCGCCTTCTCGGCGGCCCGGTTTGCGGCCATGGGCTTCAATCGCATCGTCGATCGCCACTACGACGCGCGCAACCCGCGCACCCGCTCGCGCGAGATTCCGGCGGGCACCATCACGGTGGCGCAGGCGAGCGTGGCGGTGGCGATTGCTGCCGTCCTCTTTCTCGTGGCCAGTTCGCAGCTGAACCCGCTTTGCCTCGCATTGGCACCGCTGGCACTGGCCTGGGTCCTGGGCTACAGCTATGCCAAGCGCTTCACCCATTGGCCGCATCTTTGGCTCGGGATGTCGCTCGCGATCGCGCCGGTGGGTGGCTGGCTCGCGGTCACCGGCCGCTGGAGCGAGCCCTGGTGGCTGCTGCTGCTTCCGACGGTCGCGGTGGCCACCTGGGTCGCGGGATTCGACATCTTCTATGCCCTTCCCGACCAGGGCTTCGATCACCACGAGGGACTGCGCAGCGCGGTCGTGCGCCTCGGCGTGCCGCGCGCGATCCTGCTCGCGAAGCTGCTGCACGGCGTCACCATTCCGGCACTGGCACTCTTCGGCTGGTCCGCCGGATTCGGTGGCTGGTATTTCGTGGGAGTGGGACTCGCCGCCATCATTCTGGTGTACGAGCACCAGCTGGTGAAGCCCAACGACCTGAGCCGCCTCGATGCCGCGTTCTTCACCATGAACGGCGTGATGAGCCTCACCGTCTTGGGATTCGCTGTGGTGGATAGGTTGACGGGATGATGGATGACAGATGACAGATGATAGATGATCGATGATCGATGATGGATGTCGGGCTGGCGCTGCGAGGTTCGGGGGGGCTGCCAGAGGAGGACCGGCTGTTTGAGCGAGCGCAGCGAGCGAGTTCCGGTCCGACGGTTGGCAGCTTCCCCCCGACCGAGCACGCGCCAGCCTATGCTGTGCCCAGTATGACGAGTCGATCATCAATTGTCTGGTAACCCTACCCGAGTGCTAAATGTCTGAACTTCCGATCGTGTTGGCCATCACCGGCGCTTCGGGCGCACCGTACGCGGTGCGCCTGCTTGAGGTCCTCGCGCGGCATCGGGTCCCCACCGACCTGATCGTCTCCTCGCACGGTTGGCGATTGATGGAGACGGAATCGGGAATCGCCAGCGAAGCTGCCCTGCGGGACGCGACCGGCGGCGACTGGTCCGCCATCACGATGTACCCCGACACCGATCGTGGCGCCAAGCCCGCATCGGGGTCCTATCGCACGCGGGGCATGGTGATCTGCCCCTGCTCGATGGGCACCGTGGGCGCGATTGCGGGCGGCACCTCGCGCTCACTCGTGGAGCGGGCGGCCGATGTGATGCTCAAGGAACGACGGAAGCTGATCCTGGTGCCGCGCGAGACGCCGCTCTCACTCATCCACCTGCGCAATCTCACCGCCGTCACCGAAGCGGGCGCTGTCGTGATTCCCGCGGCACCGGGCTTCTACCACCGCCCCACTTCCATTGCCGAACTGGTCGACTTCATGGTCCAGCGGATCCTCGACCAGCTCGGGCTCGACATCCCACTCGCTCCGCGCTGGGGCGGCTGACATGCGGCTCGGTGTGATTTCCGATACCCACGGCCTGTTGCGACCGGAGGTGTTCGAGGCCTTCGCCGAGGTCGATCACATCTTGCATGCGGGCGATATCGGGCCGCTTGAGTTGCTGGCCGAGCTCGAAGCGCTGGCACCGGTGACGGCGGTGTTTGGCAACACCGATGGCTTCGATGTGCGCGCGCGATTGCCGCGGGTGGCGCGCATCCAGCTCGATGGCTTCGATATCGTCGTGACCCATGGCGATCAATTCGGGCGGGGCGTTCCCAACGAGGAGTTGCACGCGGCGTTCCCCGACGCCGAGATCATCATTCATGGCCATACCCACGTGCCCAAGCTGGAGCTCGTCGATGTGGTGGTCACGGTCATGAACCCCGGCGGCGCCGGTCCTCGGCGCTTCGACATCCCCGCCTCGGTGGGCATTCTCGAGCTCGAGGCAGGGATTCCTCCGCGTGGCCGACTGCTGCCCCTCACGGCCGCCGACGAGCCGTAATGCGCTCCGACTCGGACAGCGGCGCGATCGCCTGTTCGCGTTGCAGCATGCGTCCAATGCCACACCTCCGCCCAGTCAGGGCGTGGCTCTCATGCCACACTATGTAGCAC
>JBDUDP010000105.1:0-6674 GCA_040002895.1 Gemmatimonadota bacterium | reverse complement strand
CACGCATCCGGGAGCGGCCGGCGTCGGGCTGGAGCTGCTGGAACAGGTCGTGGCGCTGGGGCTGCCGACCTTCGCGATCGGGGGCGTGACCGCGAACCGTGCAGGCGAGGCATGCCGCGTCGGCGCTTGGGGCGTCGCAGCGATCTCAGCCGCATGGGACAGTGATGATCCCTACGCGGCCGCGCGTGCGCTCGTCGCGCCGTGGCAGGCATCGTATTCAGGAGGGAGCTGATGCAGCTGACCATCAATGGAGAACTCCGCAGCGTCCCCGATCCCGCGACCGTCGCGGCGCTGCTGGACCACCTCGCGCTGGATGCCCGCGCCGTGGTGGTGGAATTGAATCGCACCATCGTTCGCCGTCCCGCCATCGCCACCACGGCGCTCCGGGAGAACGACAGCGTGGAAATCGTGCATTTTGTTGGAGGGGGTTGAATGCTGGAAATCGCCGGAGTTCCGTTTCGCTCGCGCCTCATGGTCGGCACGGGCAAGTATCGCAGCAATGAGGAGATGACCCGCGCCATCGCGGCCTCGGGCGCCGAAGTGGTGACGGTGGCGGTGCGGCGCGTGTCGCTCGATCGCGCCGACGAGGGTGGGATCCTGCACCAGCTCGATCCCAAGCAGTACTTCCTGCTCTCGAACACCGCCGGCTGCTACTCGGCCGACGAGGCGATCCGCTATGCCCGACTCGCCCGCGAGGCCGGCTTCAACGACTTCGTGAAGCTCGAAGTCATCGGGGACCGCGAGACGCTCCTGCCGGACACCGCGGGACTGCTTGAGGCCACGGCGGTGCTGGCCGCCGAGGGCTTCAAGGTCCTGGCCTATACCAACGACGACCTGATCACGGCGTTGCGACTCGAAGATGCCGGCGCAGTGGCCGTGATGCCGTTGGCCTCGCCGATCGGCTCCGGGCTGGGGCTGCTGAATCCCTATTTCATCCGCACCATCAAGTCGCGACTCGGCGTACCCGTCATCGTCGACGCCGGCGTGGGCACCGCGTCCGACGCCTGCCTCGTCATGGAGCAGGGCGTCGACGGGATCCTGATGAACACGGCGCTGGCCGAGGCGACCGACCCGGTGCTAATGGCGGAGGCGATGCGGCATGCGGTGGAGGCCGGTCGCGCCGCCTACCTCGCTGGGCGGATGCCGCGACGCGAGATCGCGGTGCCCTCGAGCCCCACCGCGGGAATGCTCCGCTGACCGATACCGGCCTGCTCCCTCGTCGCACCGCGCTCGGCATCCTCGCCGCGGTGCGACGAGGTGTCCCGTTCGACGTAGCACTTGATCGCTCGCTGGGTGCACTGGAAGAACGGGACAAGCGACTCACCCACGAGCTCGCGGCAGGGGTGCTCCGGCACTCCGCCAGACTCGACGCCCTGATCGAACCCTTCGTCGCCCGCGGCATCGGCTCGGTGGCGCCGGCATTGCTCGACGTCCTGCGGCTCGGCGCCTACCAGTTGCGTCACCTCGAGCGCGTTCCCGCGCACGCTGCGGTGGCCACCGGTGTGGCGCTTGCCCGAGAGGCAGTGGGCGAACGCGCGGGCGGCTTTGCCAATGCGGTGCTGCGGCGCGTGAGCGAGCTCGGTCCCGAGCAGCCGGAAGACCCGGCGGCGGCGACCCCTGCGCGACTCGCCACCACGTGGTCGCATCCCGAATGGTTGGTGGCCCGCTGGATCGCTCGATGGGGGACCACCGACACCGAACGACTGCTGGAATGGAACAACACCCATCCCGCCTTGGTGATTCAGCCCGCGCGCGGCGGCTCTGGCGATCTCGAGCGACTCTTTCGCGATGAAGGCGTGCGCTCCTTCAATGCCCCGCATGGCGCAGGCGTGGTGGTCGAGGCGACCCGTCCCGAGCGACTCCCGGGTTTTGCGCGGGGGTTGTTCTACGTCCAGGATCCGGCGCAGGCCCTGGTGCTGCGCTTCGCCGACTTTGCGGAGCAGCAACTCGTCTACGATGCCTGCGCAGCGCCCGGGGGGAAGACGCTCGGGTTGAGCCGCACCTCCGCCCTTGTCCTCGCCGCCGACGCCTCCCGCCGACGGCTCAGGCGGCTGCGCGAAAACCTGCGACGCGCCGGGCACGGTCGCGAGCATCCGGTGGTGGCCGACGCACTCCACCCGCCGATTCGCCCCGTGATGGCCTACCTGCTCGACGCCCCCTGCCTCGGAACCGGGACCTTTGCCCGACACCCCGACGCGCGCCTGCGCGTGACCCCCGAGGCGCTCGAACGGCTCGCCCTGGAGCAGCGGGGGTTGCTCGATGCCGCCGCCGAACGAGTGGCTCTGGGCGGGGTGCTATGTTACGCCACTTGCTCGCTGGAACCGGAAGAGGGCGCCTCTCAGGTGGACGCCTTCCTGACGCGCCACCCGGAGTTTCGACGCGCACCAACCGGCGCAGTATCTGCCGAATTGATGACGCCGGCAGGCGACCTCGAAGTGCTCCCGCAGCGAGACGGCATGGATGGAGCCTTTGCGGCGCGGTTGCTGCGAACGGCATGACGAGCCGCACCAACGGCACGCCCAATCAGGAGCGCACGCAGTGAGACCGACAACCCATCGAGTGATCTCGTGACCGTCCGCATCGCACCGAGTGTGCTGAGCTGCGACATCGGACGGCTGCGCGAACAGGTGACCGAGGCCGAGGCCGGCGGCGCGGACTGGCTCCATGTCGACGTCATGGATGGCCACTTCGTGCCGAACCTCACCTTCGGCGCACCGATCATCAAGGCGCTGGCCAAGTACAGCGCCCTCCCCCTCGACGTGCACCTGATGGTGCAACGCCCCGAGCAGTACATCGCGGAGTATGCCGACCTCGGTGTGTCCGTCTTCTCGTTTCATCCTGAGGCCACGATCCACGTCCAGCGCCAACTCGCGGCCGTGCGCGAGCGTGGGATGAAGGCGGGACTGGTCCTCAATCCCGGCACGCCGCTGGGTGTGCTCGAGGAAGTGGTGGCGGATGTCGATCTGGTGCTGCTGATGACCGTGAACCCCGGCTACGGTGGGCAGAGTTACATCCCGGCCTCGACCCGCAAGCTCGGTCGCATCGCGGCACTGCTGGCCGCCTACGATCGCCATCCCCTCCTGGAAGTCGATGGCGGCATCACCACGACCAACATCGCCCTGGCCCATGCTGCCGGTGCTGATACCTTCGTGGCGGGGACCGCCGTTTTCGGCGCGAGCGACATCGCCGAGGCCGTCCGGGCCCTCAAGCGCGCGGCGCTGCCTCGGGCATGAGTATGCAGCGGCAGTGGGGTGCAGTCGGCGCCGTGATTGGTGCCTTGGTGCTGGGTGGCTGGGCCGTCATGCGGTTTGCCGGCCAGACGGCGATCGGTGTCGGGCAGGTGGCGCCCGATTTCAGCGCCAAGAATCTCGCAACCGGCACACGGGTCACCTTCGACAGCGCCTATCGCGGCGGAGTGACTCTCGTGAACATCTGGGCCACCTGGTGCGAGCCGTGCAAGGAGGAGATCCCGGCGATGGATTCGCTCTATCGCGCGCTGGGGCCGCAGGGATTCCGGATTGCCGCAGTGAGTATCGATCGAGGCGGTGAGGCCGTGGTGAAGCAGTTCGCGGAGGACTATCACGTCAGCTTTGACGTGCTGCATGACCCGAGTGGTGACATCGAACAGCGCTACCAGACCACGGGCGTCCCCGAGAGTTTCCTGGTCGGACGCGATGGGCGCATCGTCCGCATCATGCTGCGCGGCTACACCTGGAACTCGCCGGCGAGTCGGCGGGTCATTGCGCAACTCCTCGCCACCCCGGCGAGCTGAGCATGGAGCGGTTCCCGCAATGAATCGGCAGTGGCTCCTGGTGGGAATGCTCGCACTCGGCCTCGGCCTGGGCGCGTGGGCGCTGACTCGCTATGCCCCACCAGCCGAAGGGCCGCAGCTCGGGCAGCGCGCCCCCGACTACCGCGTACTGATGCTGGCGACGGGCGACACGGTGGGCGTGCGCAGCCACTATGCCGGCCACGTGACGCTGGTGAACATCTGGGCCACCTGGTGCGGACCGTGCCGCAAGGAGATGCCCTCGATGGAGCGGCTCTACCATGATTACCGCGATCGCGGCTTCCGGATCGCGGCCGTGAGTGTGGACGAGGGAGACGACTCCGCGGTCCGCGCCTTTGGCGAGGAGCTCGGCCTCAGCTTTGATCTGCTGCACGACCGCAGCGGTCAGATCCAGCAGGTCTACCAGACCGTCGGCGTCCCGCAGAGCTGGCTGCTCGATCAGGACGGCCGCGTCGTCTATGTGGGCATCGGCGGCGAACCGTGGGATTCGCCGGAGCATCGTGCCCGCCTCGACGCCCTGCTCGGCGGCCGCTGAGATGCGCGTCCTGGCGCTCGAGACATCGTGCGATGAGACCTCGGCCGCCGTGGTCACCCGGGACGGCGGCCGCGTCCGACTCGACGGACTCGCCATTCTCTCGCAGGACGTCCATCGGATCTTTGGAGGCGTGGTGCCCGAACTGGCGTCGCGCGCGCATCTCTCCACCGTGGGTCCGGTGGTGGACCTCGCGTTGCGTGAAGCGGGTATTGGCATCGAGGGCATCGACGGGATTGCCGTCACTCGTGGTCCGGGACTCCAGGGCGCCCTGCTGGTCGGTGTCACCTGGGCCAAGACCATTGCCTGGCGCGAAGGACTGCCACTCATCGGCGTCCACCACCTCGAAGGGCATCTCTTTGCGCCGACGCTCGAGCACGCGGATGTCGAGCCGCCCTTTACCGCGTTGCTGGTGAGCGGTGGACACACCATGCTGCTCGACGTCCCGGCCTGGGGGGAGTACCATCTGCTGGGTGAGACTCGGGATGATGCCGTGGGTGAGGCGTTCGACAAGGTCGGTACCCTGCTGGGGCTCGAGTACCCGGCCGGTGCCGCGCTGGAGCGACTCGCCCTCGAGGGAAACCCGGCCCGCTTCACGTTCCCGCGGCCGCTCATGAAGGGTGTCGCGGAGAAGGATCAGTTCGCGTTTTCCTTCAGCGGACTCAAGACCGCACTGCTGCGAGCGGTGCAACAGAGCACCGATCTCGAGGCGGATCGCGCTGACCTCGCGCGCGGGTTCCAGGACGCGGCCATCGAGGTGCTGGTGACCAAGACGGCCCACGCGGCCCGGGCCTTCGGCCGGTCGGTGGTGGTGCTGGGCGGTGGCGTCGCGAGCAATCGCACCCTCACGATCGCGACGCAGCAGGCAGTCGGTGCCGGGGTGCGAGTGGCCGTGGCATCGCCGCGCCTCAACACCGACAACGCGGCGATGATCGGCGCGGCCGGGAGCTGGCGGCTCGCGAACGGCGAACGCCACGGGGTCGATCTCGATGCCCGCGATCTCTTTCCACTGCCCGGTTTGGTGACCGCCATCGGAGTCACGTGATGATCATTGCCCATCCGCTCAATTTCCACACGCCGGCGTTTCTCTTCGTCAAGTCATTCGAGATCACCGGCTACGGCGTCATGATGATGTGCTGCTTCGTGGTCGGTGGCTGGCTCATCGACCGCGAGTGCCGCCGACATCATTTTGCCTCCGACTATGCCGGCGACATGATCATGGCCGCCGTGATCGGCGGCATCATCGGCGCAAAACTCTGGTACGTGGCGCTGCACGGCATCCACGCCCTCTTCGCGCGCGGGGGATTGGTGTACTATGGCGGCTTCGTCGGTGGCACCCTGGCCGTGATTCTGAACGGTTGGCGCCGCGGCGTGCCGCTGCGCTGGACGGCACAGCTCGCCGCCCCTGCCCTCGCCGCGGCGTATGCCGTCGGCCGCGTGGGCTGCTACCTCGTCGGCGACGATTATGGTCGGCCCACGAATCTTCCCTGGGGCGTCGCCTTTCCCGAGGGACTGCCCCGGACCACCGCCGGAGCGATGCAGGCGGAATTCGGCCTGCCGATCCCGGCGGGTGCCACGCCCGACACGCTGCTCGCGGTGCACCCGACCCAGCTCTACGAGGTCGCCATCATGCTGGTGGTCTTCGCGCTGCTTTGGCGCTGGCGGGTCAAGGCGCGCGGCACCGGGTGGCTGCTCGGCGCCTATCTCGTCTTCGCCGGAGCGGAACGATTCCTGGTGGAGTTTCTGCGGGCCAAAGACGATCGATTCGTGGCCGGCCTGACGCTGGCCCAGCTCTTCTCGGTGCTCCTGATCGCGACCGGGGCGGCCTTGGTGAGCCGTTGGTCACCCATGGGTGAGGTGGCCCCCGGAGGGTGGTTACAGGGGGGCAAGACCCCTCTTGACAGCCACCCTAGGAAGCCCTAGGTTTTTCCCTAGTCGGTGGCCAACAGGGCACCAAACGAGAAAGTCCCAGGACGAAGAAGGGTGAAGCGAACACACCTGTTCGTCTTCGTATACTCAGGGGGCGTTCTGGGACCTCCCAAATGAAACGGTCAGTCGATCCGGACTCATCGTTTCGCATTTCAACGGCGGCGCGGCGCATCAGAAACGCTCACTTGCGCGCCGCGCCCGGAAGAGTAAGATTAGTACAACGACGCCGCTGCATTTGGCGGCAGGAAAAGTCCCAGGACGAAGAAGAGTGAAGCGGACGCAATGTTCGTCTTCGTATACTCAGGGGGCGTTCTGGGACCTCCCAACCGAAACGGCCCGCCAGTGATGGCGGGCCGTTTCGTATTGCTGTAGGGGCGAGGTTATCCTGTTGGACACCCCCATTTACGGAGTTCCGCGTGAACC
>JBDUDP010000104.1:0-6824 GCA_040002895.1 Gemmatimonadota bacterium | reverse complement strand
GTCGACATGGTGATCTTCCGCGAGAACACCGAGGACATCTACGCCGGCATCGAGTACGAGGCCGAAAGCGCGAAGGCGAAACGTGTGATCGCCTTCCTGCAGGACGAGATGGGGGTGACGAGCATTCGTTTTCCCGAGACGAGTGCCATCGGTATCAAGCCGGTGTCGATCGAGGGCTCGCAGCGGTTGATTCGCGCGGCCATCACTTTCGCCTTGGCCCAAGGCCTCCCCAGCGTCACGCTGGTGCACAAGGGCAACATCATGAAGTTCACCGAGGGCGGTTTCCGCGACTGGGGCTACGCGCTCGCGAAGGAGGAGTTCGGAGCCGTCGATCACGAGGGCGGACCGTGGCAGGTGCTGCCGAACGGGCTGATCATCAAGGATGTGATCGCGGACGCGATGCTGCAGCAGGTGCTCACGCGCCCGCGCGACTACAGCGTACTCGCCACGCTGAACCTCAACGGCGACTACATCTCCGACGCCCTCGCTGCCCAGGTCGGCGGCATCGGGATCGCCCCGGGTGCCAACATCAACTATGTCACCGGGCACGCGATCTTCGAGGCAACGCACGGGACCGCACCCAAGTACGCCAACAAGGACATGGTGAACCCCGGGTCGGTCATCCTCTCGGGCGAGATGATGCTGCGCTACCTCGGCTGGACCGAGGCCGCGGACATGATTCTCGAGGCGCTCGCCGCCACCATCGCGCAGAAGCGCGTGACCTACGATTTCGAACGGCAAATGGAGGGCGCGACCAAGCTCTCGACCAGCGCATTCGGTCAGGCCATGGTCGAGAACATGCGGCCGCGCGGCTGAATGCGGGGCGCGCACGGGTGGCGCGAGGCGCTCCGGTGAGCGGACGGTCGCGGGGCGACGCCATGCCGCGGGCCATCGAGGCCGCGCTACGCGAATTCGTCAATGCCCTCAGCAAGGCGGGGATGTACCCTCCGGGGCACCAGATGGTGGTGGCTGCCTCGGACGCGCTGTGCAACAAGCTCAACGCTGCCTTCACCTCGCGCGACTCGATTTCCCTCGGCATCACCCCCCGCGGCATGCTGCTCGATGGCGCCTCCGTCGAACCGTTGCCCACCGTGCTGCGTGACCTCGCGGCCCGACTCCATCGCAAGAACATCGGGACCATCGCGCTCCAGGCCGGACTCACTTCGGCCGAAGTGGGGGAAATGCTCACCGCGTTGTCGGCGACGCATGCCGAGGAGATCGTCGGGGTCGAGGGGTTGCGCCTGGCCCATGTGCGCGTGGAGCCGATGGTGTATGACGTGCTCGCCTTCGCCGACCCCTCACTTGAGAGCGATCTCGATGACGTGTTCTGGGGCCAGCTGGTCGAAGCGGCCTTTGGGCGGCGGCTGGCCGACGGCGAGGCAGTGCCCTCCTCCGCGGTGCTCGCGGATGCCATCAGTGAGCGCGCGACCCAGAGCCAGGAGGGCGCACGGCGCGTCTTCGAAGCGCTGGGCGGCTTCTCGCACGCGCTGGTGTTGCGCGGAGACCGGGCCTCGGGAAGTGCACGCAAGCGCTTCGTCGAAGTGCTGGCTGCGCTGTCGCAACCCACCACCATCCGCGTCGTGGCGGCGGCACCGTCGAGCGCATCGCGCCGACGCTTCCTGCGCGACACGCTCTCGCTGGTCCCGCCGGCCCAACTGCTCATGCTGCTCGAATCGGTGGCCGAAGCCGACGGCGAGCCGATCTCACCGTACCTGCGGGCGTTGCTCGGCAAGCTCGCCGGCGGCAGCCCCACGGGGGGCCCGGGGGAGGTCGCGGCCGGGGCGTTTGCCTCGCAGGTCGGCAGTTTGGTCGAGCAGTGGGAAGGTGTCACCGACGAGCAGGATGAAGAGACCGATCCTCGCCTCGGCATGGAGCCGGCGCGCATCGTGGCGATCGGCCTCGAGCTCTCCACTGCCGCCGAACCGGTGCTCAGCGCCGCCGCCAATCTGGCCGGGCGAGGTCAACTCACCGAGGTGCTGCAACTGCTCGAGCATGCCAAGAACGACGGCGTCACCGTGCAGACGATCGCCGATGCGGTGCTCGATCCCGGACTGCTCGAGCGCCTGCTCTCCGATCCGCAGCCCGACTTCGCGCTCATCGAACGCGTGGCGGTCCACGCACGGTCCACGGCCGTTGACCCGCTGCTCGATGCGCTGGCGCGCGCGGAGGATCGCGGCACTCGACGGCGGTTGCTCGACCTGCTGGTGCGGTTGGGGCCCAGCGCCGAAGCGGAACTCGTCGGGCGACTTGAAGGCGCACCGTGGTATCTCGCGCGCAACATCCTCGCGGTGCTGGCCCAGTTTCCATCGATCAGCTCGCTGGACCAGGTGTTCGCCGCGTTCAACAACCCGGAACCGCGAGTCCGGCAGGAGGCGCTGAAGGTGCTGTTGCGCCAGAGCGCGACTCGCGATCGCGCCGTGATCGAGGCGCTCGAGAGCGGTGATGACGGCATGGGACGGGTCGCCCTCGCGTCGCTCGGCACCAGCTGTCCGCCGCTGCTCGTCGCACCGGTGCTCACAGTACTCGGCCAACCCGATGGGTCGCTGCAGCTCCAGGCCATCCGCTTGTTGGCCACGACGAGCAATCCCCTCATCGTGCCGCAACTGCTCACGTTGGTGCGTGCGCGTCGAGGAATCTTCCGGCGACTCCGCCTGTTGCCCAAGACACCGGTCATGCTGGCCGCGCTCGAAGTGCTGGCCACCCGATGGCGCAACCATCGCCCGGTCCTGGCGGCCCTGCATCTCGCCAGCAAGTCGAGTGATCCCGACATCCGCGCCCTCGTCGAGGGGGGCGAATGAGCGAAGCCGTTCGCTTCCTCCATGCACTGGCGCAGGCCCTCTCGGCCGCGTCGCTGTACAGCCCAGGGCATCCGGCGACACGCCGTTCGCTCGACAACGTCTATCAGGCGCTCCGGGCTCTGCTTGCAATCGACCCGCATCCGGTGCTGCTCTTCCTCGGCGGTGCTCCGGTCTATGCCGGTCGGGCGCTCCACGAACTCACCGAGTGGCCCTGGAGTCGACGGCTGTCGGCGGTGGGTGTGCAACGATTGGAGTGTGATGACTCGGTCACGCCGGAGGCGATTCCGCTGTTCATCGAACAGCTCATGGTTCGCCTGTCGACGGGTGCCACCACCACCGAGGAGGAGCTGCCGATTCCGGGTCTGCGCTTCGGCAATGTCGCCGTCCTCGAGGAGGTGGCGCTGGAACCGTCGGAGCAGGCGTTCATGGTCGCCGGCAGCAGCCACGAGCTCTTGCTTGATCTCTCGGACGAGCTCGAGGCGATGGCGTGGGTCCGCAGTGAGGCCGCCCGCGGGGTGGTGGCGCGCGGCGAGGCCGAAGCGGTGGTGCGGATCCTTGGCGCGCTGTTTGAGCATCATCAGCTGCCGCAGGTCGCCCATGGTGACGACAGTGAGCAATATCCGCTGGTGCATGCCATCAACACCGCGCTGTTGACCATGGCGGCAGCGGCCCCCTGGGTCGATCGGCCTGGCCGACATCGACTCGGCGTGGCGGCGTTGCTGCATGACATCGGCATGGCCCAGATCCCGACCGAATTGGGCAAGAAAGAGATGCTCACCATCGCGGATCGGGTGCTGGTCGAATCGCACACCGGCTTGGGCGCGCGCCTGCTGCTGGAGTCGGGTGGTCGCGGCCTCGAACTGGCCGCCGCCGTCGCGTATGAGCATCACCTGCGCCCGGATCAGTCGGGATATCCGGCGCGGCGCTTCCGCCCTGTGCCGCACTGGGCCAGCCGGCTGGTGACGGCGGCGTCGACCTATGCGGCCCTGCGATCGCCGCGCGTCTTTCGGCCGCGATGGGCCGCCGACCGCGCGCTCGCCTACCTGGTCGAAGGAGCCGGAACGGTGTTCGACGCCGAGGCGGCAAACATGGTGGCCGCGTTGGTGCGCTCGGCCTGAGGTGCCAGGGCCTCGGCCGAAAGGTGGACCACTGCAAGCCACAGCAGATCGGCTGACACAAGGTGCAGCAGCTGGATGGCCATCGGCACCAGCAACACCAAGGCGAGCACGCCGATAGACCACTGCAGCAACACCAGCACACTCACCAGTTTCGCGGCCTGGCCCAGCCGCGGGTCCTCGTGCCAATGGCGCGCGAACGCTGCAAGCGCGATCAACAGCGAGCCCGTCACCAACGCCAGGGCGGGGTGCCACACCCGCAGTCGCAGCAAGATATGCGCGGTGGGATCCCGGTCCTGCGCCATTCCCTCGATCAGTGATCGTGCCGGGAAGAGCGTGTCGCCGAGGGAGGCGATGGCGCCGCTCATCCCCACCGCCAGCAACCCGAGCAGGGCCAGTGCAAACCACCCCCACCGCCGACCGATGGCTGCAGTCGTGGGTCCGCCCCGTCCCGACGCCCAGCGCCCGGTGAGCAGGATGGCGGCCAGCAGCAACTGAGTGTTGACGAGGTGCGCACCGAGCGAAAAGGCGCGCGCGAGCGAGGCGTCGTGGGCCACCAGCTCGAACTTGACCAGCCCGGCCCCGATGGCGGCCTCCACCAGCATGAGCACGAGGGACGCCATGGCCCCACGCCGGGCCCAGTGCCGGGGCGCGAACCGCCGACGGGTCGCCACCACGAGCGCCACCACCAGCAGCAGGGCGGCCCCGCTGGTGAGTCGGTGGGTCAATTCGATCAGGGTGTGCACCGTCGGCGATTCCGGGATGACCTCGCCATTGCAGAGTGGCCAGTGGTTGCCGCAGCCGGCCCCCGATCCGGTGGCCCGGACCATGCCGCCCCACATGATCACGACCAGGTTCACGAGCAGGGTGATGCGTGCGAATCGGGCGATCGGCGGCGAGTGGTCGCTGGGGAGATGCATGGTGAAGAAATAGCGGCATTCCGGGCGGGTGGCACGGGGCGGGGTTCCCGAGGGGCGCCCGTCGGGCGAAGTTCCATTCTGACCCCCTGGTGCCTCCCCTGACGATGGACCACGCCCGCTTGCCTCTTTCGCCCCGTCTGCGCATTGCGGTTGCCGCGTTGTTGTTCTCGACCGGCGGTGCGGCCATCAAGATGGCCGATTTTGGCGCGTGGCAGGTGGCCTCGTTCCGTTCGGGGATCGCCGCGCTCACGTTGCTGGTGTTGATCCCCTCTGCGTGGCGCGGGTTCGGCTGGAAGCCGTTGCTGGTCGGTGTGGCGTACGCCGCGACGCTGGTCGCCTTTGTTCTGGCGAATCGACTGACGACCAGCGCGAACACCATCTATCTGCAATCAACAGCGCCACTCTACCTGCTGTTGCTGGGGCCGCTGCTGTTGCACGAACGCATTCGACCGCGCGACCTGCCGGTGCTGGCGGCTGTCCTCGTTGGACTGGTGCTGGTCTTTCTCGGCGATGATGCGCCCTCGACCACCGCGCCCGACCCCGCGAGCGGCAACCTGCTCGCGGTCGTGAGCGGCATTTCCTACGCGCTGATGATTTGTGGTCTGCGCTGGCTCGGTCGCGATGGCGATGCCGGTGGCCGCGGAATTGCCGCCGTGATCCTCGGCAATGTCATCGCCTGTGTCGCCACGCTGCCGTTTGCCTTGCCGCTCGGCGCGCATCCGGCGCAGGCTTGGGGTGTGATCCTCTACCTCGGCGTGTTCCAGATCGCCGGCGCCTATGTGATGGTCACCACCGGAATCCGGACGGTGCCAGCGCTGGAGGTGTCGCTGTTGCTGCTGGTCGAGACCGCGTTCAACCCCATCTGGTCGTGGTGGCTGCTGCGCGAAGTGCCCAGCGGGTACGCACTCGCCGGGGGCGGCCTCATCATCGGCGCGACGGTGCTGCAGGCGCTGCGACCTGCCCGGGCCATGCCTGCTCTGGAGCCGACATGAACGTCGCGCTGATCGAGACGGTGCGCCTGCTCGATGGCGTGGCGCCGCTCTGGCCACTGCACCTGGCACGGCTGGAGGCGAGCGCGTTGGCCCTGGGACTGACGCTTCCCCCCGTGGACGAACCGGAAGGTGGTGGGGATCGCGTGGTGCGCGTCGAGGTGAGCGAGAGTCGCATCTTGCTGGGCGATCGGGAGGTGGGCACCACCGCCCCGATCGCCCTGTATACCTCGCCGGGGAACCACCGCGGCTATCCCCACAAGACCAACGAGCGTGCCTGGCTCGAGGCCGCACGAGTCAGTGCCGGGCGCTTTCAAGCCGACGACGCCCTGTTCCTCGACGACCGCGGGCGGATGATCGAGGGCTCCATCTGGGCGGTGGGCTGGTGGGCCGGGGAGTCGCTCTACTTCCCTCCGCTCGCCTTGGGGGGGCTTCCGAGTGTGGCCCGGGCTCGGTTGGCCGAGACCGTGCGCGGCGGCATCCATGAGGCGGCGGTGACGCGGGCCGAACTGCGCGGCGTGGCACTGCTGGCCTGCAATGCAGCGCGCGGGGTCGTCTCCGTGGCGGCCTTGGATGACGACGCCGTGCCGGCCAATCATCGGACGCTGGCGCTGTCCCGGCGCTTCTGGAGCCGTCGCCGCGCTTGACCGCCCCCCTGCTGCGGGGCATTTTAGGCCTCTCGCGGTCGCATGGTGCCTGTAGCTCAATTGGTTAGAGCGCCAGACTGTGGCTCCGGAGGTTGCGGGTTCAATCCCCGTCAGGCACCCTCGCCGCGCGAAGGTCCGTAGCTCAATTGGTAGAGCACCGGTCTCCAAAACCGGGGGTTGCAGGTTCGATTCCTGCCGGGCCTGCTGGGGCGTTGAAAACCGGTGCCGCTTGACCGGCAGTCGAGCGTGATGGCGGAATCCGCTCCCCGCTATATTGGCCGCACGGCGCTATCGTCTAGGGGCCTAGGACACAGCCCTCTCAAGGCTGGAACACGGGTTCGAATCCCGTTAGCGC
>JBDUDP010000103.1:0-7077 GCA_040002895.1 Gemmatimonadota bacterium | reverse complement strand
CTGTCGCGCACGCTGCCATCGCGTCGGACGAAATGATGCCGAATCACGCCATCGCGTTTGGCGCCGAGGGCCTCGATGGCACGCTGCGACCGGAAGTTGAAGTTGTCGGTGCGCAGCCCCACCACGCCGCAACCGAGCGTATCGAACGCGTGGCCGAGCAACAGCAGTTTGCATGCAGTGTTGATGTGCGTGCGGTGACAGCGAGCTGCGTACCAGGTCCAGCCGATCTCCACCCGGTCGGCCGCCGGGATGATGTCGTGATAGCGCGTGGACCCCACCACCTCTCCCGACGCGAGGTCGCGAACGACCCAGGAGAGCATCTGTCCTTCGGCGTCGCCCCGCAGCGCGACGTCGATGTATGCCGCCATCCCTTCCGGGGTAGGGACCGAGGTGTACCACAACTCCCACAGCCGACCGTCGCTGGCCGCCGCGATGAGCGCCTCCGCGTGCGCGGCGGTGAGTGGTTCGAGGCGGACACCGTGGCCTTCAAGCGTGACACTGTGGGGATGAATCATTCAGCCGTCGCTCCCGGGTGGTCGGTGCAGGGTGGCACCCTGTCGAGGTAGATTAATCTTGATGACGCTGCCGCGTTCCTCCAACCCGGAGCACCGCCATGCCGATCCCCACCTACCTCCCGCTGTCGCTCCTCGCCGCCGTCGTGATGGCCGCTCCACTCACCGCGCAACGCCGTCCGGCCGATGTCCCGCCGGCCCGCGCCCGCGTGGCCGCGCACGCGAAGGTCCGGCACGAGTTCCGGGTGGCCGACCGCGGCCTCTTCCGCAACTACTACCGCACCCACCATCTGGTGGTGACTCCGCTCCGTCCCGAGTTGGCTCGGCTCATCGTCCGCGGCAAGCCGCTCCCGGAAGGCGTCGTGCAGGTGGCGCTTGCGGCCGAGCTGCTGGCGCAGGTTCCGCCGCCGGAGCCGGGGTACCGCTACGCCATTGTCGGTGACCGCATCGTCATGCTCGATGACAACGGCCTCGTCGACGATATCCTCGACGACATTTTCCCCTGACCGCCGGAAGGTCCATGAAGTCGCTGCGCTGCATCGCGCTCGCACTACTGCTCATTGCCCCGACGGTCGCCGCCCAGTCCCGTGCCGAGATTGCCCGGTGGCAGCGGCAGGCCGCTCGAGTCACCATCACCCGCGACGATTGGGGCATTGCCCACGTCCACGGCGTCACTGACGCCGATGCGGTGTTCGGGATGGAATACGCCCAGGCCGAGGACGACTTCAACCGGATCGAGACCAACTACCTCAATGCCATGGGGCGGCTCGCCGAGGCCGAGGGGGAGTCGGCGGTCTACAGCGACCTGCGGATGAAGCTGTTCATCGATCCGGTGGTGATGCGGGCGCAGTATGCCGCGAGTCCGGCGTGGCTGCGTGCGCTGATGGATGCCTTCGCGGACGGCCTCAACTTCTATCTCTATCGCCATCCCGAGGTGCATCCTCGGGTCATCACCCGCTTCGAGCCGTGGATGGCGCTCACGTTCAGTGAGGGAAGCATCGGCGGCGATATCGAACATGTGAACCTCACCCAGCTGCGTGCGTTCTACGATTCCACCGCCTCGGCGCCCGTACCGCCGACCCCCTCGGGCGATGGTCCACCGCCCGAGCCGGGAGGCTCCAACGGCATCGCCATCGCGCCGTCGCGGACGGCCAACGGTCACGCGCTGCTGTGGATCAACCCGCACACCTCCTTCTACTTCCGCTCCGAATTGCAGATGCAGAGCGACGAGGGGCTCAACGCCTACGGCGCCGTGACCTGGGGGCAGTTCTTTGTCTATCAGGGGTTCAACGCCAAGGCGGGGTGGATGCACACCTCGAGCGGCGTCGACAACATCGACGAGTTTCTCGAGACGGTGGTGCAGCAGGGGGGCAAGTGGTTCGCGCGCCACGACGGCCAGCTCGTGCCAGTGGCGTCGCGCGAGATCGCTGTGCCATATCGCACGGCGCAGGGCATGGCCAGCAAACGCTTCACGGCGTACTTCACCGCCCACGGTCCGGTGGTTCGCGCGCTCGACGGCAAGTGGGTGGCGGTGTCGCTCATGAACGACCCGATGCATGCGTTGATGCAGTCGTATAGTCGTACCAAGGCGCACAATCTGGCTGAGTTTCTGAAGGTGATGGAACTGCACACCAACTCGTCCAACAACACGTTGTTCGCCGATAACAGCGGCAACATCGCCTACCTGCACTCCAACTACATCCCGCGGCGCGACACCGCGTTTGACTGGACCCGCCCCGTCGACGGCAGCCTCGCCGCCACCGACTATCACGGGCTGCTGCGACTCGAGGAGACGCCCAACGCCATCAACCCCGCGTCGGGCTGGGCCTACAACGTCAACAACTGGCCCTGGTCGGCAGCAGGGCAGGCATCTCCGCGGCGTACCGCCTTCCCGGCCTACGTCGAGACCGGCAGCTCCGAGAGCATGCGCGGCATTCATGCGCTGCGGCTCCTGGGCGATCGCAAGGATTTCACCATGACGTCGCTGACCGAGGCGGCGTTCGATTCATGGCAGCCGGCCTTCGCCATCATGCTGCCGGCGCTCATGCACGCATTCAGTGGCGCGGCGCCATCCGATTCGCTGCGCGGCCGCGTGGCAGATCAGGTGGCACTCCTGCGCGCCTGGGATGCTCGCTGGTCGGCCGGCTCGGTCGAGACCTCGCTCGCCGTCTTCTGGGGCACCGAGTTGTACCGGCGGCTCGGCGGCGCCGCACGGCGTGCCGGGGTTCCCTTCGAGCAGTTCATCGCTGAGCGCGCCGCGCCGGTCGACCTGCTGCTCGCGCTGGCCGCGGCCAGCGACAAGTTGGTGGCCGACTTCGGGAACTGGCGCACGCCGTGGGGCAACATCAATCGGTTCCAGCGACTCGACGCACGCATCGACGCGCACTTCGATGACAGCCAGCCCAGCATCGCCATTCCCTTCACCTCGGCCCTCTGGGGCTCACTGGCCTCCTACGGGTCGCGGCAGTACTCCAACACCAAGCAGTGGTACGGCACCAGTGGCAACTCGTTCGTCGCCGTGGTGGAGTTCGGCGACAGCGTTCGTGCGCGTGCGGTCACTGCCGGCGGCGAGAGCGGCCACCCCGACTCGCCGCATTTCCGCGATGAGGTCGAGCGCTATGCCACGGGAGCGCTGCGAGACGTCTACTACTATCCCAACCAACTCGCGGCCCATCGCGAGCGCGTCTATCACCCTGGCGAGTGAGCAGCACCTCCATGCTGACTCGCCCTGCCACTCCACTCCTTGAGGGAGCTGTCTCGTGACGATCACCGCCTCGCACTGGCATCTGCTCGTGAACCACATCCCCATCATCGGTGTGCCGATGATCGCGATCCTGCTGGTCTGGGGACTCGCCACGCTCAATGCGGGGATGGTCCGGCTGGCGCTGCTCGCGACCGTGGTGATGGCCGGCGCCGTCTGGCTCGCCACCACCACCGGCGACAACGCCAAGGATGAGCTCCGGGAGGCGAAGTACACCTGGGTCTCGCGTCACTTGATTCACGACCACGAAGAGGCCGCCGACAAGGCCCAGATTGCCGGGATCGCGACCGGCGTCCTCGCGCTCGCGGTGCTGGTCATGGCGCGCGGCGGGAAGACTCCCGACCGCAGGGGGCTCTATGTCGTCTTGGTGGGGCTGGTCGCCACGACCGGGCTGTTGGCATGGACTGGGTGGAAGGGAGGCGACATTCGCCACGACGAGTTCGGGATGACGCCCGCCGCGGAACGGATCGATCCTCCCGGGGAGCTGCCGCGCGAGGAGTGATCCGGCGTTTTGGGGTGGATCGCTGCGGCGCCCTCGTGCCCCTTCTCGGGTACGAGGGCGCTTCCCTTGGGGCATGCCTCGCCGCCGCCTGCTGCTGCTCGACCTTGCCGGGTCAACGCCCATCGCACCACGGATCTGGCCGCTGGTGGTGGTGCCGCTCCCTGACGGGCAGCTGGCGGTGCCGCTCACGGAGACCACGCCGGAAGAGGCGCTCGCGATCCTGCTGGCGGGGGGGCTGCCGATCCGCCGGTCACGGCTGATCGAGAGCTGATCGGCGCAGGATCGCGGACGGGCGGTTGACCCACCCCCGCGGGAGGCCCAACTTGCCAGCCATGAAGGCACTGCTCTCGACCCCGCTGTTCGACATTCTGGAATCGG
Organism: Gemmatimonadota bacterium; assembly: GCA_040002895.1. Lineage (GTDB taxonomy): Bacteria > Gemmatimonadota > Gemmatimonadetes > Gemmatimonadales > GWC2-71-9 > Palsa-1233. The sequence continues at coordinate 2,924 of JBDUDP010000103.1, read as the reverse complement.
TGGACCGTTTCCTCAAGCTCTTCGGGGCGGACCTCGTCCGGGCGCGCTCCGCGGGGCTCTCGCTGCTGGTGATCTGGCTCCTCGCCTGGGGTTTCTGGCAGCTGGTCAAGCTGGTGGCGCGCCGGATCGTCATCCGCGCCGACGACGGCGACGACAGCCGGCTCTCGAGCAACGAGAAGCGGGCCCAGACCGTGGCCCAGCTGCTCAAGAGCGTGGGGTGGGTGATCGTTCTCGCCTTCGGCGGCATGCTCACCCTGCGCCAGTTCATGGACATCACGCCGCTGCTGGCCGGCGCCTCCATCCTCGGCCTCGCCTTCTCATTCGGCGCGCAGTCGCTGGTGAAAGACATCATCGCGGGCACCTTCATCCTGATCGAGAATCAGTTTGCCGTGGGCGACGTGATCGAGGTGGCGGGGAAGGCCGGCGGAGTGGAGTGGATGACCCTGCGCGTGGTGGTGCTGCGGGATGTCGAGGGCGTGGTGCACATCATCCCCAATGGGCAGATCACCACCGTCTCCAACAAGACCCGCGGCTGGTCGCGCGCGATCATCGATGTCGCGATCGGCTATGCCGCCGATGTCGATGTGGCACTCGAGGTCATTCGTGACGAGACGCGGCTGTTCGCACAGGATCCCGCGTTCCAGGGCAAGCTCGATGCTGCGCCCGAGGTGGCCGGCGTGCAGGAACTCGGTGACAACGCCGTGACCATCCGCGTTATGCTGCGCACGCAACCAGGGATGCAATGGGAGGTCGGCCGCGAGTTCCGCCGGCGGATCAAGGTACGATTGGATCAGGAAGGGATCGAGATCCCGTTCCCGCAGCGCACCGTGCATGTGCGCTACAGCGGCGGCACGGCGCCAGAGGATGTCAGTCCCGACATCGCCGCGGCCGGTGGCGCATGACGCTGCGGCTCTACAACACGCTGTCGCGTACCGTCGAGGCGTTCGCGCCGCTGGCGCCACCGCAGGTCTCGCTCTACACCTGCGGGCCCACGGTCTACAACTACGCCCACATCGGGAACTTCCGCACCTTTCTTTTCCAGGATGTGTTGCGCCGTTGGCTGCTCGCGAGTGGCTACAAGGTCTTCCACGTGATGAACCTCACCGACGTCGACGACAAGATGATCAAGGGCGCGGCCGCCAAGGGCATCACCATCGGCGAGCTCGCCGTGCCGTTCATCGACGCGTTCTACGCCGACCGCGACTACCTCCGCATTCTCCCGGCCGACGCCTACCCGCGCGCCACCGGCTACATCCCGCAGCAGGTCGCGCTGGTCGAGTCGCTGCTGGCGAAGGGCGTGGCATATGTGGGCGACGACGGGTCAGTCTACTTCTCGATCGAGCGCTTCCCGGCCTACGGTCGGCTGTCGCGGCTCGACACCCGTGAGCTCAAGAGCGGGGCCGGTGGGCGTGTTTCGGCCGATGAGTACGCCAAGGAGGATGCCCGCGACTTCGTGCTCTGGAAGGCGGTGCGGCCTGAGGACGAAGCGGTGGGCGCCGCGTGGGATGCCCCGTTCGGCCGCGGTCGGCCGGGGTGGCACCTCGAGTGCTCCGCCATGGCGCTCGACCTCATCCGCGAGCGACTCGGCAGCGAGGTGCTCGACATCCACGCCGGCGCGGTCGACCTGATCTTCCCGCACCACGAAGATGAGATCGCGCAGAGCTGCGCCCACACCGGCCAGCCCGAGTTCGCGCGGGTGTGGATGCACGGCGAGTTCCTCACCATGTCGGGCACCAAGATGTCGAAGCGCTTCGGTAACATCCTCACCGCGCGTGACCTGCGTGAGGAGCATGTCGATGCCGGCACGGTGCGCACGCTGTTCGCGACGACGCACTATCGCCAGCCGCTCGACTTCACCGATCAGGCGCTCGACGCTGCGCGCGAGGGATCGCGCCGGCTGGGGGCGTTCCAGGATCGGCTCGCCGCGGCGGGCTCGGGCGGAGGTGGGGAGTTTGCTGCCGTGGCTGAGCGGCTCGCGCGCGACTTCGCCGCAGCCATGGACGAGGACCTCAACACCCCCCGCGCCTTGGCGGCACTGTTCGAGGCGGCACGGGAGGGGAACCGACTGCTCGATAGCGGCGAGGCGCCGAATGCGGGGTTCCGTGAGGCCTGGGAGCGCGGGACCGGGGTGCTGCAGGTGCTGCCGGCACCGGTCGAGGCGATTGCCGTGGCCGCGGAGGGAGGGGAGGGGCCAGCGTGGCAGGAGCTCTACCCCTCCCACCCGGTGCAGCAGGTCGAGTGGGCCAAACATTGGGCAGAACAGCGGGTTTTGGCAAAAAAAGAGAAGAATTTCGCCGAATCCGACCGAATTCGGGCACTTTTGGCAGAAAATGGCTGGGAAGTGCGGGATAACCGGGACGGCACAGCGGGGATACAGCGGAGATAGACCGAGAACAACAGAGAGAAGAGAGAAGCGAGAGGAGAGAAGAGAGAAGCGAGAGGCCTTGGTCGACCCCCTCCGCTCTCATTTCTCCTCTCTCTTTTCTCCTCTCGCTTCTCTCTTCTAACTGCCCCGTTGACGCGGACTTGCGGTCCCTGTAAGTTGGATGTCTGCCGGGGGACCGGGCATTTTGGCTGACGTAGCTCAATCTGGTAGAGCACCTGATTTGTAATCAGGCGGTTGTGGGTTCGATTCCCGCCGTCAGCTCCAGTGAGCAGTCGAAGTGGCTCGGAAGGGCAGAACGCGGTGGGGTGGCCGAGTGGCTAATGGCAGCAGACTGTAAATCTGCCGGGCTACGCCCTACGTAGGTTCGAATCCTACCCCCACCATGTGAAGGCGGTACGCGGGTTTGCGGGTGTAGCTCAGTTGGTAGAGCATCAGCCTTCCAAGCTGAGGGTCGCGAGTTCGAGTCTCGTCGCCCGCTCTGTGGATTGCTCGCGTAGCTCAGTTGGTAGAGCACATCCTTGGTAAGGATGAGGTCATC
>JBDUDP010000102.1:0-7156 GCA_040002895.1 Gemmatimonadota bacterium | reverse complement strand
GTCGCCTTCTCGCGATCGAGTTCGATGGTGCAATGGGTGCCCTTGAAGTCGTACCGCCCGGCAATCTCCTTGATCGCCTGGTTGACGGCGTTGTCGACCTCCTGGAGGTCGACGCCGGTCGAGATGTCGAAGGATGCGTTGGATGCCATGGGGGCACGATATCGGCGTGGCGCCCGGGTCGCAACCGCGGGGCCGCGGGGCGTTACACCAGAAACGATTCCAGCGCCTGGGCCTGACCGGCGTGGCGCAGCCGCAGCAGGGCCTTCTCCTTGATCTGGCGCACCCGCTCCCGGGTGATGCCGAGCAGGGCGCCGATCTCCTCCAGCGTGAGCGGTTCGGGGCCGTCGAGCCCGAAATAGAGCCGCAGAATCTTGGCCTCGCGGTCGCGAAGATTCTTGAAGACGGTCTCGATACTCTCGGTGAGCGCGTGGTCCATCGTATCGGCGTCGGCATCGCGGCCATGCACGTCGGCGAGGTAGTCGAGCAGGCGGTTGTCCTCGCCCGGCGTCATCGGGGCATCGAGCGAGAGGTGTGTCTGGGAGATCGCCATGGTGCGCTCGACCTCCTCGACGCCGATGTCGAGCCCCTCGGCGATCTCTCCGGCGGTCGGATCGCGCCCGAGTTCCTGCTGCAGCGCCGACGAGCGCCGGCCGATGCGGTGCAGCGCGCCGGCGCGGTTGAGCGGCACCCGCACGATGCGCGACTGCTCCGCGAGCGCCTGCAGAATGCCCTGCCGGATCCACCACACGGCATAGGAGATGAACTTGATGCCCTTGGTTTCGTCGAACTTGTGGGCCGCCCGGATCAGGCCAAGGTTGCCCTCATTGATGAGGTCGCTGAGGGAGACACCCTGGTTCTGGTATTTCTTGGCGACCGAGACCACAAAGCGGAGGTTGCTGCGGACCAGCGTGTCGAGCGCCTCCTGATCCCCCTGATGGATGCGCAGGGCGAGGGCGACTTCGATGGCCTGGGAGATCAAGGGATAGCGGGAAATTTCACGCAGGTAGACGTCGAGCGAGCCCTCATCGGACCCTCCGCCACGACTTCCAGTACCGACCCGCAATGGTCGCATGGCACGAACCTCGTGCGTGAGTACCGACCTCAAGACGTTCAACTGTTCGGGAGACGAGTGAAGCGTACCCCGATGTCGCCGCACCGCGCAACTCCCTGACGCGGGACGGAGCAGAAATCTCCGTCCCGTGTCAGGCGGAGCTCAGATGTCGTAGGTGTCCATCTGTGCCCGCTGGAGCGTTCCCGAGAAGTCGACGTAACACACCTTCGTCTCGGAATAGAACTCGAATACTTCCCAGCCGCCCTCGCGATGCCCATTGCCGGTCTGCTTCACGCCACCGAACGGCATGTGCGCCTCGGCACCGATGGTCGGCGCGTTGACGTAGGTGATGCCGTTCTGCAGATCCTCGAGCGCGCGGAACGAGCGGTTGACATCGCGAGTGTAGATCGAGCTCGAGAGACCGTACTTGACCTCGTTGTTCACCCGGACCGCATCCTCGTACGAATTGACCCGGATGACGCTGAGCACCGGCCCGAAGATCTCCTCCATCGCAAGCCGGGAGCCGGCGCGGACATTGGTGAAGATGGTCGGCTTGTAGAACCAGCCGTTGGCCAGCCGCGGCGAGCGCGGGCGGGCGCCCCCGGTCACCAGTTCGGCCTTCTGCCCATGGCCGATCTCGACGTAGCGCTCCACCTTGTCGCGGGCGGCCTCATGGATGAGCGGGCCGACCTGGCTCTTGGCCTCACGGCCATCGCCGAGCGTCAGGCGCTCGGCAGCCTCGGTCAGCATGGCAACGAACTTGTCGTGCACCTTGCGGTGAATGATCAGTCGCGACGTCGCGGTGCAGCGCTGGCCGGTGGTGCCGAACGCGCCCCAGAGAATGCCCTCGAGTGCGAGGTCGAGATCGGCATCCTCCATCACCAGCATGGCGTTCTTGCCGCCCATTTCGAGCGAGAGCCGCTTGTGCATCCGGCCGCAGGTCTCGCCGATCTTCGACCCGGTGTCGGTGGAGCCGGTGAAGGAGATGACCGAGACGTTCGGGTGATCAACCAGCGCCTTGCCGGCCACGCCGCCGCCGTGCACCAGCTGGACCACGTCGGGCGGCAAGCCGGCCTCGAGCAGGATCTCGACCAGCAGGTGCGCCGTGTGCGGCACGTCCTCTGACGGCTTGAGGATGATGCTGTTGCCGCAGAGCAGTGCCGGGAAGCCCTTCCACGTCGGAATCGCGAGCGGGAAGTTGAACGGCGTGATCAGTCCGGCCACCCCGATCGGACGGCGCACGCTCATGGCCCACTTGGATCGGAGCTCCGATGGCACCGTGTGTCCGAAGAGTCGCCGACCCTCGGTGGCGGCGTAATACGCCGTGTCGATGCCCTCCTGCACGTCGCCACGGGTCTCGGCCAGCACCTTGCCCATCTCACGGGTCATGGCGTCGGCGATTTCTTCCTTGCGTGCCACCAGCAGGTCACCCACGCGGCGCAGCACATCGCCCCGGAGCGGCGCGGGCGTGCGCGACCAGCGCTCGAACCCGGCCTTCGCCGACGTCACGGCGGCGGCAATGTCGTCGGCCCCCGAATCGGGGAAGCGGCCGATGATGTCGCTGGTGTCGGCGGGATTGCGATTCTGGAAATATTTGCCAGTGGTCGGTGCCACCCACTTGCCGGCGATGAAGTTCTTGAATGTCTTGGCCATGACTCGCTTCAGGTACAGGTCCACGATTGCGCCACGGCGGTATACCCCATCCGCGGCAGGATCTCGGCGGCGGCAAGCCCCACCCCGAGGAGAAACACCAACAGGCCGACCACATGGGCCAAGCCACGACGATGGGTCCATGAGCCACGCATGGCCCAGATCCCGGCGGCGGCGACTGCGGTCACCCCCACAAGATAGAGATAGAGCTGCGGCCCGCAGCCCTTGCCGTAAGGCCAATAGAGCAGCGCGGCGCCACCGAGGGCTCCCAGGACCACCTTGAGCCAGACGGCGAGCGCATCACGCTTCCGGGTGACCTGGACCGACTCGCTCCGTGCCACGGTCGGCGCGGAGGGACTGCTGCGCGCCACGGCGGCCGGATTCGGCGCGGCCGCGGGCGGCGGCGGCTTGTCCGACGCCATGAGCCGATCGATGTCGGCCATCTCCTTGTCCCAATCGCGCGGTCCCGTCATGTACGCTCCCGCTGGATGTCGTATTTCTCGATCTTGTTGTAGAGGTTCGACCGCGGCATGCCGAGCGCGCGGGCCGTCTCCGCCACGTTCCAGAAGTGCTCCCGTAGTCGCGCCACGATGAAGGCCCGCTCGGCGTCGCCGCGGAACTCCTGGAAGGTGCGGTCCCCTGCCCCGGCAGCGAGGGCATCGGGCTCGATGGGCGGGCCGGTCTCGGCCGGCAGCACCGCATCGACATCCTCCTCCGTGACCTCCTCGCCCGGCGCCAGGATCAGCAACCGCTCCACCGCGTTGCGCAGTTCGCGCACGTTGCCCGCCCAACGCCTGCGCTGCAGGCGTCGCAGGGCGGCACCGGAGAAGGGCTTGGGGATCATTCCCGGCCCGTCGCCGAGCACCGCAACGAAGTGGGACACCAGCGCAGGGATGTCCTCCGCGCGTTCGCGCAGCGCCGGCACGTGGATCGGCATCACGTTGAGCCGGAAGTAGAGATCCTCGCGAAAACGCCCCTCGCTGATCTCCCCGGCCAGGTCGCGATTGGTGGCGGCAATGACCCGCACATCGACCGGGATCGTCTTCGAATCACCCACCCGCACGATCACCCCTTCCTGGAGCGCACGCAGAATCTTGGCCTGGGCCGAGAGGGCGAGGTCGCCGATTTCATCGAGAAAGAGGGTACCGCCGTCGGCCGCCTCGAACTTTCCGCCCTGATCGGCGGTGGCGCCGGTGAACGAACCCTTCACGTGACCGAACAATTCGCTCTCGATCAGCTCGCTCGGAATCGCGGCACAATTCACCTCGATGAACGCCTCGGCCTTGCGCAAGGACCCCTCGTGCACCGCACGCGCCACGAGTTCCTTGCCACTGCCGTTTTCGCCGGTGATGAGGATGCGGGCGTTGGTGGGCGCGACGCGCGCGACCAGATCGCGAATGCGCTCGAGACTCTCACTGTCGCCGACCATGGCGAAACGGGCGTCGGTGGCCTTGGCGAGTCCCTCGCGCAATCGCGCGTTCTCACCCACGAGGCGCCGGTGTTCGAGCGCACGCTGCACGGTGACGAGGAGCCGGTCACTGTCGAGCGGCTTCTCGAGGAAGTCGAAGGCGCCCTGCTTCACCGCCTGCACCGCATTGGCGATCGATGCATGGCCGGAGATCATCACCACGCGCACATCGGGGTCCTGCAGGCGCAGCTGTTCGAGGGTGTCGAGTCCGTCAATGCCTTGCATCTTGACGTCGAGCAGGATCAGGTCAAAGGGTGCCGCGCGATGCATCGAGAGCGCCTCGCCTCCCGATGCTGCCGCACTCACCGCATAGCCCTCGTAGCCGAGCACTTGGACCAGCACCTCGCGGATGGAGCGCTCGTCATCGACCACCAGCAGGCGACCCTTCATGGGATTGCGCTCCCACGATAGATCGCCACGCCTTCAGGCCGTACCCGGAAGCCGGTGATGCCCCTCGGCATCGCAATCTCGAGTCGACCGTCGCTTTCGCGGCCGGTGACCCGACCGATGATCCGCGCCACGAGGTCACTCGGCACCGGCAGCCCGCGCACCCGAACGCGCTCCAGCCGCCATTCGGCCACCCCGGCACGCGCAGGGGTCAGCGTGCCCTCGGCGATGACCTCTTCGTAACCGTGCGGGGTGATCGGCAGCAGCCTGGTCACCCGCTCGGGGAGCCGGTCGCCGTTCACCATGGTGCGCACCCGGATGGTACGGTCGCCCAGCTCCACACTGATGGAATCGAGCGGCGCGTCGGGCACGAAACCGGCGCCCTTGGCGACCAGCGAGGCCATCTCATCGGCGGTGAGCAGGATCGAGTCGGCGCCGGAGCGCATCAGCGAATCGACTTTCCAGGTGGCGGATGCGGCCGCGACGGGCGACGGGTGGCCGGTGCGGCGGACCACTGAGAGGGGGTCGATCACGCCCCGTCCCCAGCGCAGCAGTTCGGAGCGGTAGAGCCAGCCCGCCGCGAGCAGCAACACCAGCAGGAAGGCGAAGACGATTCGGCCGAGGCAGCGCATCCGGGAAACGTAATCCGGGGCGCCCTCTATCGCCCTTGGGAGGCGCCGATTACCGTGAGGCCATGGCCGACGGAGATCCGATCCCGCTTTCTGCGCACCTGCAGATCCCCCGTGACGAGCTGGTGCTCAAGGCGACGCGCAGCGGCGGCCCCGGGGGCCAGCACGTCAACACGTCGAGCACCCGAATCGAGCTGGTCTGGGATGTTGCCGCCTCACCCTCGCTCGATGAAGCCACCCGGGCCCACCTGCTCACTCGACTCGCGACCCGCCTCGACGGCCAGGGCCGACTGCGGCTCGTGGCGCAGGCCGAGCGGAGTCAGTTCCGCAATCGGGAAGAAGTGGTGGCGCGCTTCGCCGAGCTGGTGACGCGCGCGCTGCAGGTTCCCAAGCAACGGAAGGCGACCCGCCCGACCAAGGCCTCGAAGCTGCGGCGGCTCGACGGGAAGAAGCGGCGCGGTGCCATCAAGCGCGATCGGCGGCCGCCGACCGACGAGTGAGGCCACAACGCCGACGGAGGGCGCCCCGTACCATCAGAATGCCCTGCCACACCGTGCGGCGCTGCTGCAGCCTGCTCGCGATCATCCTCGCCCTTCCCGCGGCACTCCCCGCGCAACGCGACACGCTCGCCGTCGGTCGCTGGCACGGTGAGATCACGCCCACCGATGACGATAGCTACGCGGTGAGCTGGATCGTGACGCGCACCCGCAAGGGACCGCAAATGGAATTGCGGATCCCCGACGGGCCATCGACGGTGATGGGTGGGGTCAAGCTGAAGGGAGGCAAGCTGAGCTTTCTCTGGGCCGCCGGGGGCCCGCGGCCGTTCTTCTGCACACTCTATCGCGATGGTGATGGATCCTACAGCGGGAAGTGCGACGACCCCGTGATCGGTCCCACCGGTCAATACGTCAGTGCGGAGGTGACCATGTGGCCACCCGGCACGGTCAGTCCCCGAGGGCCTTCTCGACCTTTCCAATGACGTGGTGGATCTTCCCCTCGATCTGCTCTTCCTGTCCCTCGGTCTCCAGATCGGGATTGTTGGTGAGTTCGCCCAGCTTCTCCTTTGCCGTGCCCTTGACGTCGTGCAGCTTGGCCTTGGCTGCATCCTTGGTGCTGTCCTTCATGATGTGTCTCCTCGTCTGGTGAGTGGTGTTGCGCGGTGCAATCACCTCATTCCGCGCCTCACATCCCTGCATGACGCTCGGCCCCGCCACGGGGGCACATCCCAGATATCGCTGCTCACCGTTCCCCCCGATCCAGCACGCGATACTGGATTGCCTCGCCGACCTGCTGCGGGGTGATCTCCGCGGTGCCCTCAAGGTCCGCCAACGTCCGCGCCAGCTTGAGCACTCGGTGATAGGCGCGCGCGGAGAGGCCGAGGCGCTCGATGGCACCCTTGAGTACGGCCTCCGTCGCCGCATCGATCCGCACCAACCTCGCCAGCTCGCGCGGCCCCATGTGGGCATTCGCGAACAACCCGGGCATGCCGCGGAAGCGCTCGAGTTGTCGCGTGCGCGCGGCCTCGACTCGCGCGCGCACCACCGCGCTCGATTCTGCCGGCAGCCGGGTCGTGAGTTCGGCATACGCGACCGGCGGCACGCTGAGGTGGATGTCGACCCGATCGAGCAGCGGACCCGAGATGCGCGAGAGATATTTCTGCACTGCCAGCGGCGGACAGAGACAAGCGCGGGTAGGGTCACCGGCGTGACCGCAGGGGCAGGGGTTCATGGCCGCCACAAAGAGGAAGCGCGCCGGATACTCCAGCGTCATCGCGGCGCGGGAGATGGTCACGTGCCCATCCTCGAGTGGCTGCCGCAGGACCTCGAGCACGTTGGAGGGCAGCTCGGCCACCTCATCCAGAAAGAGCACGCCGTGGTGGGCCAACGACACCTCGCCGGGTCGCGGGATGGCACCGCCACCGATCAGGCCAGCGTAGCTCACGGTGTGATGCGGCGCCCGGAACGGCCGCCG
>JBDUDP010000101.1:0-7246 GCA_040002895.1 Gemmatimonadota bacterium | reverse complement strand
TATCCATGCGCGAGAATCTAGCCCACGCCCTCCGTCTCCTGCTCGTCACCGACGACATCGCCCTCGCCGGTCGCGATCCGGTGACGACCTGTCTGGCCGCTGAGGCTGGGGGCGTCACGGCGGTGCAGCTGCGGCTCAAGCGGGCTGGGGATCAGGAATTGGCCTCGCTCGCGCGCGAACTCCTCCGGCGGCTCTCCGTCCCGCTGTTCCTCAACGATCGGATCGACGTGGCGCTGGCCGTGGGTGCGGCGGGGGTGCATCTCGGCCCCGATGACCTCTCGCCGGCGCTGGCCAGGCGCATCGCCCCGGCCGGCTTCGTGATCGGCGCCTCGGTCGGCTCGGCCGCAGAGGTCGCTCGAGGCGCGGCGGCAGACTATTGGGGAATCGGACCGCTTCACGACACGGCGACGAAGGCGGATGCTGGCGTAGCGCTGGGATGGGAGGGGGCCACCGCGCTGCGCCGGCTCGGCGGTGAGCGGCCCTGCGTGATCATTGGAGCGGTGACTCCCGACGATGTCCCGCTTGCGACCGCGGCGGGCTTCGCCGGGGTCGCGGTGGTCACTGGAATTCTAGGCGCGCGTGATGTCGGGGAGGCCGCCAGCCGCTACCGCTGAGGGGGTGCGTCGGTCAGGGCTTGGCGCGGCGGATCTTGCGAATGGTCTTCAGGTGCTCGTCGTACGTCCGCGAGAAGCGATGCGCTCCGTCGGGGCCCGCCACGAAGTAGAGGTCTGGCGTCTCCGCCGGCGTCAGCACGGCCTCGATCGCGGCGGAGGTCGGATTGCCGATCGGGCCCGGCGGGAGCCCGGGATGGAGATAGGTGTTCCACGGCGACGGGAAATCGTAGTCCGCATGGTACATCCGCGACTTCCGGGTGCCGTTGCGCAGCAGATAGGCGTATTGAATCCCGGGGTCCGCCTGGAGCGGCATGCCGATGCGTAGGCGATTGCGATAGACGGCCGCGATGAGAGGGAGGTCGGTCGGCAGCTTGGCCTCGGCCTCCACGATGCTCGCCAGCGTCAACAGATCGCCGCGCGAGAGTCCCGCCGCGGCGGCACGACGATCCCAGGTGGAATCCCACGCGCTGCGACGGGCCGCCAGGAATCGCTCGAGGATACTGTGGGCGTCGGTCAGCGCCGGGAAGTCAAAGGTCTCCGGCAACAGCCACCCCTCCACGCTTGATCCCGGGATATTGAAGGAGCGCCGCAGGGCCGAGTCGCGCGCCGCCTCGAGGAACGCCTCGCGGGGGATATTCGCGCGCTGTTCCACCACCCGGGCAAGATCAAAGAGGGTCGCACCTTCGGGCAGCGTGATCCGGACTCGCATGGCGTCGCCGATGACGAGTCGATGGAGCACCTCGCCGGCGCCACCGCGCGGTGGAAACTGATACAGCCCCGGTTGCAGGCGCCGATCGAGCCCCGCCACCCGTGCCCGGAAGCGGAACCAGGTGGCGTTGGTGATCACCCCGTGGGCGCTGAGCGATTCGGCGACGGCCCGCACCGAGGCACCCTGCGGAACCACCACGCGCACCGGCTCCGGGTTCGCGCCGCGACATCCGACCAACGCCAGCCACAGCAGTCCCGCCGATCCGAGGCTGGTCCGGCTCACTTGGAGCCACCTCGCCGCATCTCGAGCCAGCGCTGCAGCACCACCGCGGCGGCCATCGCGTCGAGGAGATTCTTGGCGTTGCGCGGGCGCTTGCCGAGTGAGGTGATGGTGGTGAGCGCGGTGGTGGTCGAGAACGACTCATCGACGAGGTCCATCGGCAGGCCAGCGCGCCGTGCGAACAATTCGCCCATGGCGTGCGCCGCCTGGGCGGATTCACCCTCGGCGCCATCGTCGTCGAGCGGGAGCCCAACCACCAGGCCGACCGGATGCTCGCGCTCCACCAGGGTCAGGAAGTCGCCCAGCGGTGCACGCTTCCCGGCCCGTCGCCTGAGGGTCGTGAGCGGCCGGGCAATCAGCTGGGTCTCGTCGGTGATCGCGATCCCGATGCGTGACGTGCCCCAATCGAGGCCGAGGACCCGGCCGTGATGGGGGATGTAGTCGGAGGTCATGTCGGGGCGCAGCAGGGGCGCGACATGCTGCGCCCCTACTGCGCCATGCTGGCGAAGAATTCCTTGTTGGTCTTGGTGGGCTTCATCCGCCCCAACAGGAATTCCATCGCCTCCACCACCGGCATGTCGGCGAGGAAGTTGCGCAACAGGTAGACCTTGTTGAGTTCATCCTTGCTGAGGAGCAGTTCCTCCTTGCGGGTGCCGGACTTGTTGATGTCGATGGCGGGGTAGATGCGGCGGTCCGCGAGCCGGCGATCGAGCACGAGTTCGGCGTTGCCGGTGCCCTTGAACTCCTCGAAGATCACCTCGTCCATGCGCGAGCCGGTGTCGATCAGGGCCGTCGCGATGATGGTGAGAGAGCCGCCGTCCTCGATGTTGCGCGCGGCACCAAAGAAGCGCTTGGGCTTCTGCAGCGCGTTGGCGTCGACACCACCCGAGAGGATCTTGCCGGAATGCGGGACCACCACGTTGTGGGCCCGGGCGAGTCGGGTGATCGAGTCGAGCAGGATGATGACATCGCGTCCGTGTTCGACCAGGCGCTTGGCCTTCTCGATCACCATGTCGGCCACCTGCACGTGACGGTCGGCGGGCTCGTCGAACGTGGAGGCGATCACTTCGGCGTTCACGTTCTCCTGCATGTCGGTCACTTCTTCGGGGCGCTCATCGATCAGCAACACGATGAGGTAGCACTCGGGATGGTTCTCCGCGATGGCGTTGGCCAGCTTCTGCATCAGAATGGTCTTGCCGGCCTTGGGTGGGGCCACGATCAGCCCGCGCTGTCCCTTGCCGATCGGCGACATCAGGTCGACGACCCGCATCGAGAGATCGCTGACCTTGCCCTCGAGCCGGATCCGCGAATCAGGATAGCGCGGCTTCAGGTTGTCGAAGGCGATCCGGCTCTTGGTGCGATCGGGTTCTTCGTAGTTGACGCTTTCGACCTTGAGGAGGGCGAGATACCGCTCCCCCTCCTTGGGCGGCCGAACCTGACCGGTGACGGTATCACCGGTGCGCAGGTCGAATCGCTTGATCTGGCTTGGGCTCACGTAGATGTCATCGGGGCCATAGAGGTAGTTCCAATCCTGCGAGCGCAGGAAGCCATACCCCTCGGGGAGGATCTCGAGCACCCCCTCGCCCCGGATCACCGTGTCCTTGTCGAGCAGTGACTGCTCGATCCGGAAGATCAGGTCCTGCTTGCGGAGGCCCGAATAGTTGGTGATGTTGAGTTCCGCGGCCAACTCATGCAGCTCGGCAACGGACTTCTGTTTCAGTTCGGCGATGTCCACGGACCTCTCCGGGTCGTGTCATGTCCCCCAAACGCGAGACGTTCGGATGGCGGGGATGACGGAGATAACAGTGATCGAGAGATGGGGATGTCTGGCGTATGAGGCTCGCGCGAAGCGCGCGGAGATGACGCATCCAGGCGGTGCGGGTGGGACTGCTGCGCTAGAGGATACGAATCCCCACGCCAGCCGTCAACCCCGAGCATGACGGATCCACGGCATTTCTACAGCGCCTGGATGGAGCACACCCTGACGGGCGACCGCGAGGTGCTTGACGGGGTCCTCGCGGAGGCCCACCGGGGGCCGTCGGCCGAACTGCGGACCTTTCTGGCCGGCTATCCCGGGGCCTGGTATTGGGGCGACAATGCCCGAACCCGGCTGGTCCTGATTCGGGGGCTCGCGCCGGCTCGGCCCGAACGGTGGCTCTGGCATGGGGCACTCCTGCTGGTGACGGTGCTCTGCACCCTCGGTGCCGGGGCAGTGCTTATGGGACGTTGGGAGCCCGCAATGCACCACGGCTTCTCGGGCGCGCTGCTGTCGGTCCGGGAGTTCGTGGTCTTTGTCGCCGGCGGGGGATGGCGGGCCCTGCTCCCGGGGTGGGAGTTCGCCGCCCCGCTGCTGGCGATCCTCCTGGTCCACGAACTGGGGCACTACCTCACGGCACGACGCTACGCCATTGATGTCTCGCCCCCGTATTTCATCCCGGTTCCGCCGAACCTCTCGCCCATCGGCAATCTCGGCGCGTTCATCCGGCTCCGCTCACGCGTCTACGACCGTCGCCAGCTGCTGGATGTTGGTGCCGCCGGACCGCTGGCTGGATTCATGGTGGCCGTCGGCGTGCTGTTGTGGGGGTACCAACTCTCGCATCGGATGCCGGTTTCGCTCGCCGATTCCTCCTCGATGGTGTTGTTCGCTGGTCACCCCATCACCCTGGGGGACTCCTACCTGACCCGGGCGCTGCGCGATTGGCTGCTCCCCGGCAGCGGGCCGGTGATCCTGTCACCGGAAGCATTCGCCGGGTGGGTCGGATGCTTCATCACCGGGCTCAACCTGCTGCCGCTGTCGCAGCTCGATGGAGGCCATGTCTGGTATGGCCTCATCGGTCGGCAGCAGCGCTGGCTCGGCCTCGTCGCGGTGGCCGGTTTGCTCCTGCTGGCGCAGCAGGCGCCGCTCTGGTACGTCTGGGTCGGTCTCACCTTTGTGATTGGCGGTGGCCGCTGGGCCCACCCCGCCGTGGTCATCCCCGACCGTCGGGTGCTGCGCGGCGGCTACCTCGTCGGCCTCGCCACGGTGATAGTCTTCCTGCTCACCTTTGTTCCCGTTCCGTTCCACCCCTAGCGTGAGGCGCGCATGATCGATCCCGATCGATTGGCCAAGCTCCGTCACGACCTCGCCAACCCGCTCGCCGGCTTGTTGGCGGAGGTGCAGCTGCTGCTGCTCGATGGCGGCGGATTGTCTGAGGAATTGAAGCAGAGTCTGCAGGAGATGGAGCGGCTGGCGATCCGGATGCGCACGATCCTGCGCGAGGTGCAGTAGCGGGGTGTTGCGCGGCGGGCGGCCTCGCTAGCGTTTCACGAGGGCCGCGAGCCAGATCGGCGTCACCACCGTGGTGCCGATCACCATGATCATCAACGCGCCAAATAGTGCCGGGGTCAGGGCCCCGCTCGCCAATCCCATCTGCGCGAAGATCAGCCCGACCTCGCCCCGCGGAATCATCGCGACGCCCACGAGCTGGTGGCGCATCGGCAGCCAGAACGCCGCATACCCCGAGACATACTTCCCCACGATGCCGACCACCAGCAGGACCGCGCCGATGGCCAGTGCCGCCGGATCGAGCATCGCCCGCAGCTCGACCGCTGCACCGACCGTGGCAAAGAAGATCGGAATGAAGAAGTGCCCCAGGACCGCCGTGGCATCGTCGATGGTCTTGCGTTGCGGGGTGGCGTCGAGCATCAGCCCTGCCGCAAACGCCCCGATGATCGGAGCCGAGCCGCTCTTCTCGGCCAGGGCGGCCATCGCGAGGGCAAAGGCGACGGCAATCGCGCCGGTCGTTCCCACGACGGGGAGACGGTCGATGGCATTGAGCAAGTGGGGAACCAGGTAGCGCCCCGACACCACTGCCACCACCAGGAAGCCCACGGCGAGGCCAGTGGTGATGGCGACGCCACCAAGCGTCACCGTGCCGCCTGCGGCGAGACCACCCACCACCGCGAGGATCACCAGCCCCACGACGTCATCGAGCACGGCGGCCCCGAGCACGGTGCGGCCTTCAAGCGACCCGAGTTGTCCGAGATCGCCGAGGATTCGTGCCGAGATGCCGATGGACGTGGCCGTGAGTGCCGCCCCGCAGAGCACGGCCTGCAGGACGTCGAGGTCGAAGAGCCGGGCGACCGCGAAGCCGAGGCCGAACGGCAGTACGACACCGACGCCGCCGACCGCGGATGCGGCGCCGCCGACCTTCAGCAGCTGCTTGAGGTCGGTGTGCAGTCCGATCTGGAAGAGGAGGATCACGACCCCGAATTCCGACAGCAGGTGCAGGTATGGGTCGTGCGGGTTCACGACGCCCAGCACCGATGGGCCGAGCACCACGCCCACGAGCAACTCACCGAGCACGGCGGGTTGGCCCACGCGGCGAGCCGCCACACCGGCGAGCCGGGCCGCGGTGACCAGCGCCGCCAGAACGAGGAAGAGCGTCATCATCCCTGCAGTATAGCCCCAGACCATTCCGGACCCGACAGCCAACCTTCGGGCCCCCGACTGGCGTATTCTTTATCTCGCTCCCCTCTGCCCCGATCCCGCGGAGTCATCGATGTACCGTCGTCGTCGTCTACTGAGCCTGCTCCTCGCCGCGGCCCTCGGTTCCTGCTCGCCTCAGGGCGGCGCGCCGACCGCCCCGGTCCCTGCAGTGGGCACCCCGCGCTCCGGCACCGGTGTCCCGGCCGCCGCGGCTCCTACCGCTGCCGCCGCGCCAGGTGCCGGTGGACAGGGTCGTCGCGCCCCGCTGACGCCGGAGCAGCGCGCGGCGCGGCGTGACTCGATCGCCGGCATGCGGGCACAGACCGTGAAGGCGCTGATGGAGAAGCTGGCGGGGAAGGAGAAGCTCAAGGCGGGCGACGTGTTCGCGAACCTGAAGGACGCGGCGCTGCAGGACACCACGGTCGAGGCGCTGGTCACCCTCATGGATGTGAACTACAGCAAGGCCCTCGGCGTCAGCTGCAGCTTCTGCCACAACGTCGAGCGTTGGGATGAGGACACCAAGGAGGAGAAGGAGACCACGCGGATCATGATCAAGATGGTCACCATGCTCAACACCGAGCAGTTGACCAAGTTGCCGCCCGAGCGTGGGGGCAAGACGCCGACGCTCGATTGTGTCACCTGTCACCGTGGGTTGAACCACCCGGGGCGGGCGATCCTCCCCTAGTTTTTGGGGCCGCCGCTCTCCGCGGTCAGATCGGCAATCCGCTTTTTGGCCCGCTGCACCATCGGTTGCAGCGGGCCATCGGCGTCTTTCCAGAGCGCGGTGAAGCGCTGCAGGTGGGCGAGCGCCTTTTGCTTGTCGCCCTTGTCGGCGGCCAACTCGCCCACCCGGAGCAGGGCGAAGGGGCGCATGCGCTGCTCCTCCGGCTCACCATTCAGGGCCGTGGTCTGCAGCGCGGCTTCCCATGCCACCAACGCGGAATCCAGCTGACCAGCGCGATCGAGCGAGTAGGCGTAGTAATACCGTCCGCATGGCGCACAGCGGGCGATGCTGAAGCCGGCGCGCAGTTCGGTGGCCGCCGTATCCCACCGATTCGCCGCGATCGCCTCGAGCCCTGCCCAGTAGTGATCGGCGCCTGGGAATCGCTCCGCCGGCGGGACGGCGCCCTCGTACTCACGGCGCATCTGGCGGGTGCCGGTCAGGTCCCCCGCGAA
>JBDUDP010000100.1:0-7252 GCA_040002895.1 Gemmatimonadota bacterium | reverse complement strand
GTTGGACGTGCGAACAGTGGCTGCGAGGTGCGGTCGGTGACGGGGTCCGCAAAGAGGGGAGTCCATCGGCTTTTGCCACCGCCTGGCAGGGGCATTGGACGCTCCTGCCACGCTACAATGAGGTATCGAACGCAATGAGAACCTGTATCACCGTCCTGTCTCTGCTGGTCTGCGCAGGCGTGATTCCGCGAATGGTCCACGCGCAGCAGCCGGTCAATGTCGCCCCCAACGCCCCGGTGGATCACCCGGTGTCGATGGATTCCTGCATCATCGCGGCGGTCAATCGAGCGGTGGCACCATTGATTGCACGAGCCAAGGCGACCTATCCGGACGCAAAAGCGCGGTTCCTGCGGGGACTCCCTCCGAAGCATTCGTTCTTCGTGATCACGCGCCTGCACGACTCCCTCGGGCGATTTGAGCAGGTCTTCGTCGCTGTCGATTCGATCCGCGCCGACGCGACGCGCCGGCAAGTGATCGTCGGTCGCATATGGAGCCCGATCCACTTGGTGACGGGATACCAGCTGAAGCAGCGATACATCTTTCCAGAAGCGGATCTCGTAGACTGGTTGATCGCTCGGCCCGACGGGTCCGAGGAAGGCAACCTCGTCGGCAACTTCATGGATACGTGGCAACCGCCCGCGACCTGTCGGCCGTGACCCATAGGTAGTACACGACAGGTACCACGCTCGGCGCGAGCGCGCACACTCGGAGGAACCAGATGCAATACGGACTGATGACCGCCGCACTCTTGGCGATGGGGACGTTGAGCGTCGGCACGGTGCCCAGCGAGCACGCTGCCGGAATCCAGCGTGTGGCCTGGCTCAGCGGCTGCTGGGAACTGCATCGCGGCGGGCAGACCATCGAGGAGCAGTGGATGCGACCCTTGGGCGGGAGCATGCTCGGCATGGCAAGAACCGTCAAAGGCGAGACACTCGTGGAGTACGAGCTGGTCGTGATCCGCGAGGAGGGAGATCGCCTGAGCTACGAAGCGCATCCGTCCGGCCAGCCGACCACCACGTTCAAGTCCATTGTTCTCGACGACCGGTCGGTCGTGTTCGAGAACCTGCAGCATGATTTCCCGCAGCGGGTCGGCTACACCCTGAGCGATTCCGGCGTGACGGCGTGGATCGAAGGAACCATGAAGAGGACAGCGGTTCCGCCTCAGCGCTTGTTCCGTCCCCGCGCAACCATCCATCCCACGAGCGCGGCGATCACGATGAGCAGGACCAGCATCCATGGTCCTCCATATCCGCCCATCCAGCCGTAGCCCATGCCGCCTCCCATCATACCGCCCACATGATCACCCTGGGGTTGGGTGGCGCCCGTGCAGGCCGCGAGTGTCAGTCCAATGGTTGCTATCGTGGCGCCGAGCATCCGGCGAATGTCAATCGTTTTCATGGTCGTTGTCCTGATAGGGTGTCGTGTTGAAGAACGATCGGCTCAGGGCTGCAGTCTGGTGACTCACGCCTTGGTTGCCTGCGAAAGCACCACCTTCAGGGCGCCGTTCTTTCCCGCGTTCCCGAAGGTGTCGTAGGCCTCCATGATGTCATCGAGCTTGAACCGGTGCGTCACCAGCTTGGCCGGCTCGAGTTTCCCCGAGAGCACCACCTTGAGCAGTATCGCTGTCGTGACGGTATCGACGAGGCGGGTGGTGAGCGCCATGTTGCGATCCCAGAGCTTCTCCAGGTGTAGTTCCACCGGCTTGCCATGCACGCCGATGTTCGCGATTCGCCCGCCTGCCGCCACCATCTCCTGGCAGAGCGCAAAGGTGGGTGGTGTTCCCACGGCCTCGATCACGACATTGACGCCCTCGCCACCGGTGAGCGCCATGACCCGGGCGACGGCATCTTCCTTCCCGCTGTTGATCAACTCATTGGCACCGAACGTCCTGGCGACCTCCAGCCGCTGATCATCCAAGTCGATCATGATGATGCTCGCCGGCGAGTAGAACTGCGCCGTGAGCAACGCCGCCATTCCGATTGGCCCCGCTCCCACAATGGCAACCGAGTCTCCCGGCTTGACCTGACCGTTGAGCACGCCGCACTCGAAGCCCGTGGGCAGAATGTCGCTCAGCATCACCATCGCCTCGTCGTCCGCCCCCTCGGGTACGTGGTAGAGACTCCCATCGGCGTGCGGGACTCTCGCGTACTCCGCCTGAGTACCGTCGATCGTGTTCCCCAGAATCCAGCCGCCGTCTCGGCAATGAGAGGGCATGCCGCGCCGGCAGTTGTCGCATTTGAGGCAGGAAGTGACGCAGGAGACAATGACTTTTTCGCCGACCTTGAACTCGGTGACCGCTGACCCGACCTCTGCGACGATGCCGACACCCTCGTGTCCGAGGATGCGACCGTCGGCGACGGTGGGCAGGTCGCCCTTCAGGATGTGGAGATCGGTCCCGCAGATCGTGGTGGTGGTGATGCGCACGATCGCGTCGGTTGGCTTCACGATGACCGGGCGCGGCACCGCTTCCCAACTGCGGCGGCCAGGGCCGTGGTAGACGAGCGCCTTCATGGTCCTGGCAGAGCCGCTGCCCGGCTTCGACGGCCGGACCGCGGACGGGGTGACTATTGTCATGGGGCACACCTCGGTGGGTGGCGGAGGACCGAATCGGCTCTGGAGTGCCACGCCGAAATAAGGACTACCCTCGCCCCACACCGCCATCGGTCAAAGGAGCGAGTGAGAGACTCGACGGGGCTGCCTGACGATCGTTATTTCTTGTCGGGATTGGATCGAAGGAGCTCCCACAGGCCGCGCGGCGTCACGATACGCAACGGGGCACGATCGGCGATGTCCAGCAGATCGCCGTCGCCCGTCACGAGGATGTCGGCCTCGCCCGCGAGCGCCTCCGCGAGGATGACGAGATCATCCTTGTCGCGAATCTTGATCGTCAGCGGCTTGGCGTCCGTGACAACCGTGGCCTCCTGCCGAAGGAAGCTGTCCACCTCCGCCACAACCGCTGCGGAGAGTCGGATTTTCTGTCGCAGGACACGCTGGGTTTCGGCGAGTGCCGCCTCACCGATCACCAGTTGGTGTTCGGCAAGCACCGCGTGCAGGAGATCCGCGCACAGGCCGCGGGTAGCAAAGGCGGCGACCAGGACGTTGGTATCGAGATAGACCTTCACGAGACGTCGCGGAAAATGTCCTCGTCCGTGAGATAGCCACGCGCCTCGGCGAGCGGCATGATGCGCGTGCGCAGGTCCTCGAACTGCACCAGCGCGAGCTGGCGGCGCAGGGCATCACGGACCAATTCGCTCCGACTCCGGCCGGTGCGGCGGGCGACCCGGGCCAGTTGCCGCTCCAGCGCAGGGTCCAGACGGATGGTGAGGGCGGAAGTCTTCATGTCATGCAATGTATGACATTCACTCGCTCCGGGCAAGCTCGCGCTGTTGCCCGGGCACGGTATGATATAAATGAGTCCTTCGGCGTGCAGGAAGGACGTCCTATAGGTACCGCAGCCAACCGAACCCACGACCGAGGATCCACGCGTGAGCGAGACCAAGCCCCACCATCATGAGCACGGGGCCAAGCCGATCGACGATCGAGGGCCGCCTGAGGGACACGGATCGGTTGCCGGGGGCCACGGAACCCACGACAAGCACGAGGGTCACTCGCCGGCGATGTTCCGGACCAAGTTTTGGCTCTCCCTGGCCCTGACCGGGCCAGTCGTCTTCTGGTCAGAGCACATCCAGGGACTGCTGGGCTACCAGGCGCCCCAATTTCCCGGCTCGGAATGGATCGGCCCCGTCTTTGCCACGGCCGTCTTTTTCTACGGCGGCCTGGTCTTCCTCAAGGGCGCGCGGCACGAGCTGGCTGCGCGACTGCCGGGGATGATGACGCTGATCTCGCTGGGCATCGGGGTCGCCTTCCTCTTCTCCTGGGTCGTACAACTCGGCCTGATCCACGCGGGCGCACTCTGGTGGGAGTTGGCCACCCTGGTGACGATCATGCTGCTGGGCCATTGGATCGAGATGCGATCCATCAATCAGGCAGAGGGCGCGCTCAAGGAACTCGCGAAGCTGTTGCCCGACACCGCCACGCGAATCACCGATGCCGGTGAGGAAGCGGTCGCCGTCAGCGTGTTGCGCAATGGCGACCTGTTGCTCGTGCGCCCGGGCGAGAGCATTCCCGCGGACGGCGTCGTGCGGAAGGGCGAGAGCGAGGTCAACGAGGCGTTGATCACCGGCGAGTCGCAACCGGTGACGAAGCACGAAGGCGACGAGGTGATCGCCGCGACGATCAACGGTGAGGGATCGCTCCGGATCGAAGTGACCGGCACCGGCGACAAGACCAAGCTCTCCGGCATCATGCGGCTCGTGGCCGATGCGCAGCAGTCCAAGTCCAGGGCACAACATCTCGCCGATCGCGCGGCTCGACTGCTGGCGTTTGTGGCGATCGGTGCAGCGATCATCACCTTCGTCGTGTGGCAGGTGTTGGGTGCGGCGATCGACTTCTCGGTGGTCCGAGTGGTGACCGTTCTGGTGATCGCCTGCCCCCACGCGCTCGGACTGGCCGTGCCGCTGGTGGTGGCGATCTCCACCACGCTTGGGGCCCGCAACGGGCTGCTGGTGCGGGATCGGCGCGGTCTCGAGGAGGCGCGCAATCTGGACACGGTGATCTTTGACAAGACCGGCACGTTGACGCTGGGGGAATTCAGGATCGTTGCCACGGCGGTGGTGGATGGCCTGCCCGAAGATGAGGCGCTGCGCCTCGCGGCCGGCATCGAGTCGGAGTCGCAACACCCGATCGCCCAGGGCATTGTGAAGACGGCCGAGGAGAAGGGCATCGAGATTCCGTCGGCCGACGGCTTCCGTGCCGTCACCGGCAAGGGCGTGGCGGCGACGGTTGGTGGCACCGAGTACCACATGGGTGGTCCGGCGCTCCTCAAGGCGGAGCAGGTGCAGGTACCGCCGGCGCTCCGGGAGGCCGCCGAGGCGGCGGCGAGTCGAGGGGAGGCGGCGATCTACCTGATCCGCGATGGCAGCGCGCTTGCCGTGTTCGCCGTAGCCGACGCGATCCGCGAGGAGAGTCGGGAGGCGATCGCGGCGCTGCATGCGCGGGGCATCGAGGTCGCCATGCTGACCGGCGATGCGCAGGCCGTAGCCGACGCCGTTGCGAAGGAGTTGGGGATCGACACGGTGTTCGCGGAGGTGCTGCCAGAGGACAAGGCCACCAAGGTCCGCGAGCTGCAGGCGCAGGGGAAGAAGGTGGCGATGGTCGGCGACGGCGTGAACGACGCGCCGGCACTGGCCACGGCCGATATCGGGATCGCCATCGGCGCGGGGGCCGATGTCGCGGTGGAGGCGGGGCATATCGTGCTGGTCCGATCCGACCCGCGGGACATTCCCAAGATCGTCACGCTGAGTCGGGCCACCTATCGGAAGATGGTGCAGAACCTCTGGTGGGCAGCGGGCTACAACATCTTCGCGATTCCCCTCGCCGCGGGTGTGCTTGCCCCGTGGGGCATCCTGCTCACCCCGGCGGTGGGAGCGGTGCTGATGTCCGCGAGCACGGTGGTCGTGGCGATCAACGCTCAGCTGCTCAAGCGGGTGCAGCTGTCATGACCACGCCCTGGCTGTCGGTCTTACCCCCGTTGCTCACGATTGCCCTCGCGATCTGGTCCAAGCGGATCATTCCATCGCTACTGGCCGGGTTGCTGCTGGGCGGCTATCTGCTCAATTCGCGGATCACCGGCGGCTTTGAGACGGCCGTGGACCAAATCGTCAGCACGCTCACGGATGCGGGCAGCCTTCAGGTGTTGCTGTTCCTCTACCTGTTCAGCGGCTTCATCGGCATCATCAAGAAATCGGGCGGGATCGAGGCCTTCTCCGCATTGGCGGGAAACCACGTCGCCAGCAAGCAGGGCGTGTTCTCCCTCTTGTGGGCGCTGATTCCGGTGACGTTCATCGACTGCGGCTTCCGGGTGGTCGGGGCCGGGTCCATCGTTCGCCCACTCGCGGAGAAGCACAAGATCGCGAGCGAGCGACTGGCCTTCATGCTCAACAACACCGCGAGTCCGGTGGTCGAACTCATCCCGATCGCAACGACGTTTGTCGGGTTCAACCTGGCGATCATCACGCTCGGCCTGAATAGCGCTGGGGTCAGCGATCAGGGCTCCGCCTACTCGATCTGGCTCAAGGCCATTCCGCTCGAGTTCTTCAGCCTCGCGGTCATCGGCATCACCTTGCTCTCGGTGTTCTTCAACTTCCGGGGTGGGCAGAAGGGCCATGCCGCGAAGGCACCCCACGCGGCACCCGCCAAGTCTTCCATGGCGATGGTGCCTGAGACTCCCGTGATCACACCGCGCTTGATGAACCTGGTCCTGCCGATGCTCACGGTCATCGTATTGAGCATCGGCTTCTTCTGGTTCCTCGGTTCTGGGCAGTCGACCCAGTCCTCGTTCGTCGGAGCGCTCACCAGTGTTGACCCGAACCGGGCGATGCTCATCGCGCTGTTCATCTCGCTCTTCCTGACAGGCATTTTCTATGCGGTGCAGCAGTATGGCATCAAGGAGATGACGACCGACATCATTTCCGGTGGCAACGAGATCATGCCGACATTGGCGATTCTGGCGCTTGCCTGGCCACTGGCTGCCGTGTCGCAGGAACTCGGACTGAACGTGTTCATTGAACGGCTCGTGGGAGGTTCCCTGCCGGTCTGGAGTGTGGCGCTGACGCTCTTTGTGCTTTCGTCCACGGTGACCTACTTCATCGGATCAGGATGGGGCGCCGCGTCGCTGATCATGCCCTTCGCCATTCCCTTGGCCGTGCACGTGGGGGCCTCGATTCCACTCTGTGTGGCAGCCGTCATCACCGGAGGGACGTTTGGCGACGTCACATCGCCAGTTGCCGGGATGACCAATATGTCGTCGCACATTGCCCATGCGGACCATGCGAAGTACCTGCGGTATGCGGCGCCCTACAACTTCAGCGCTGCGGGGATCGCCGCGATCCTCTATGTGGTGGCCGGGCTCATGTCGTGATGCGGGTCCCCGGGCATTCACCTTGGTGGAGAAGGTCGACAGGCGGGTGGTGGTCGGGGCGCCGCCAGGATTATTCGCGGCTGGCACTCAAGCGGGTCGAGAATCCGCTCGGGCTCGAGGAGGATCTGGCGACCGTGCGGGAGGCGGCGAGGGTGGCGGAACGGGATGCTCCGCCCGGGGCTCAGCGATAGACGCCCCGACGATCTCCGATCTTGACGACGGTGACGATCAGCGCACGATCGATGATCTCGTAGAGAATGCGGAAGTTGCCCT
>JBDUDP010000099.1:0-7340 GCA_040002895.1 Gemmatimonadota bacterium | reverse complement strand
TTCTCGGAACCCCGATGAAATGGACGATTGCCGCCTGTCAGGGCCCGCTGGGAGCCTGGCCGGCGACCCGACCGGCGCGGGCCGAGTGGTTGGCCAGGCGATCCGGGGTGGAGGTGGCGGATCAGACCCGTGCGCTGGTAGAGCAGGATGCCGCACTGCTCCGCACGGCGAGCCAAGGCGAGAGGCTGGTCTTCTGGTGTGAGGCCGATCCCTATGATCTGGCCGACCTCGCAGCGGCGGTGGCGTTCGTGATCTCGGTGGAACCGGAAGCACGGCTGGAGCTCGTCCTGCTCCACGAGCATCCCGAGGTGCCGAACTTCCGCGGCCTGGTCCAGCTGACGCCGGCGCAGCTGGTGGAGTGTTTCGTCGAGCGTCGGCTGCTGCGACGTCGCGACATCGCGGACCTGCAGCACTGCTGGGAGGCCCTCTGCGGCGGTGCAGTCGCGTGCCGAGGGGCGGCAACTCGTCGATTCACGATCCCGCATCTGGCTCGAGCGATGGAACGACTGGGCGAGGAGGCTCCAGGGCCGGACGGGCTCGGACTTACCGAACGCCGACTCGTCGCCGCAGCGCGCGAGCAGTCGGCCAGTGCGACGCGACTCGTTCGGCGTGTGGAGGCCGAGGAGCGGCGACCATGGCTGGGGGACAGCATGGTCTACGCGATGATCGATGAATTGGCGAACCGCGTGAATCCGCCACTCTGGGTCGCCCAGCCCGGGGCCGCTCGGAGCGGTGGTGCGGCGCTGGTCGAGGCGCGCTGAGGGGCGCGCACCGGGTCAGTCGGAGAGGGCCGTCGCTGCCCAGCGCAGCAATTGGCTGGTGCGCTGCACGCCCAGGCGAATGCGCAGGGCGTTGATGTGGTATTCGACGGTCTTGGTCGCAATACCGAGTTCGTCGGCAATCTGCCGATAGGTATTCCCCGACCGCAGCAGCCGCAGAATCTGTTGCTGCCGTTCGGATACCTGAATGGCATCGGCACCCGGAAGCGCCGGATCGGTGCCGGGCTCGGGCGCGTGATGGCGGATCAACGGCGTCACATAACTGCGGCCCGCGAGCGCCTCCTCGATCGCCACGCGCAGTTCCGAGGGTGCCGACTGCTTCACGACATACCCGGCGGCCCCGGCGCGCAGCGCGGCATCCACGAGCACTGGCTCGATATGCGCCGTGAGGATGACGAATCGCGTGCCGGGGTGCGCCTGTACAAGCGCCGGGAGGACGCGCAAGGAACTCTCCTCACCGAAGGAGAGGTCGAGGACCACGACATCGGGCACGCGCTCGCGCAGGGCGCTGTCGAGCGCCTCGAGTGTCACCACACTGCCGATGATGTCGAACCACCGGCCCAACGAGGAGGACAATGCCTCTGCCACGACCGGGTGGTCGTCGGCGATGAGCAGCGTTGGGCGAGTGGACATCAGCGGCGCTCCAGCGGTAGAGTGGCCACGACGCGGGTCCCGCGCCCCGGAGAGGCGTCAAACTCCACCTGGCCACCCAAGGCGGCCAGTCGTTCGCGCATCGAGGTGATTCCGATCCCGGGCCCGACCGCGGCCTCGTCGGGGTCAAATCCGCTGCCGGCGTCGGAGATGGTCAACTCGATGCGTGCCCCGCTGCGGGTGAGGGTCATCTCCACCCGCTCCACGTTGGCATGTCGTGCCGCATTGCCAAGCGCCTCCTGGGCCACCCGGTAGAGCGCGAGGCGTTGCTTCGAGCCGATGCCTTGCTCGTCGGTGATCCCGCTGAAGTGCACCTCCAGCGTTTCCCGTTCCTCGACCGACGCGGCCAGTTCGCTCAACGCCTCATGCAGCCCGACGTGGTCCACCACGGACGGGTGCATTCCTCGAGCGAGGCCACGGAGATCATCGGCGAGTCGATCGAGTTTGCCCGCGATCGCCCCACAGCGCGCCGGCTCGCCGATGCGCAGTTCGGCCGACAGGGAGATCAGCCGTTGCACTACGTCGTCATGCAGCTCGCGGGCAATGGCGGAGCGTTCCTCGTCCTGGACGGCGAGCAGGCGACCAGCGAATCGTTCGCGAGTGCGCAAGTAGCGTCGCTGTTGCAGGATGGTGGAGCCGACCAGCGCCGTCGTGAGAATGATGCCGACCAGCCCGAAGGTCACCACCAGCGCCACCAGGGGCGTCTCCCCGCGGGCCGAGGTCGCCAGGACCGTCAGGAGCCCTGTGAGGGTCGTCATGCCGCGACCGTCACCCGTCGACGATTCATCCGCGGCAGTCCGATCGCGCGGATCAGCGCGGCATAGCCGAGGATGGCGACGAGGTTGCGGGCTGTCAGCAGTCCGGCGAGCATCGGCTCTCCCTCGTACACGGGGATCGCCGGCTGGACGAGGGCCGTGGGGGCCGCAAACAGGATGAATCCGATGCTCACGACCGCGGCCGGGTCATCGAGCAACTCCCCTTGGGCATGCCGCACCGCGCCCTGCAGGGTGAACGCGGCGGCGCCAGTGATCAGCAGGTGATGGATCGGCCCGGTAATGATCGAGAAGTCGCCGAGATCCTCAAGCGTGAAGGTGACGACCGCCCAGACCACGGCATAGAGTGCCCCGACGATCCGGAACACGTCGCGATTGCGGCGGGTGCGTTGCAGCGCGGCCAGCGCCCCCATCGCGAGCAGGACACTCAGCGGCAGGAAGAGTTGCATCGCCATGTGGGAATAGCCGGCTCGGCGCGAGAGCAGCAGCATCACGCCGGTGGCCATGACCCACCCACCGGCCCAGGCGGTCAGCAACCGGCGAGACCGGTCGAGCTGCTCCCAGCGGGCGAGGCCGTAGCCGAACATCACCAGCTCGAGGACGGACGTGAACGCGTCGGTGATGGCGAGGAGACTGTTCACGCGGCCCGCCGCTCAATGTCGATGTGCAGCATGCAGGCCCAAAGCATCGGGATCATCGCCGCGAGGACGATGACATCCCGCACCCGCAACAGCAGGGTGACCGTGACGGGAGCGCTGACGTGGTACGCCGCAGCGTACGGCGCGACAATGCCGGTGGCCGCATAGAGCACCGCGAACCCGGCGGCGATCAACAGCCCCCGATCCTCCGCGGGGGGGGAGCGATGCAGCAGTCGGCGCGCGCGGATCGTGCGGCCGGCGATGACGGCGATCAGGATGCCCCGCAGCGGAGCAGTGACCCGCGAAAACTTGTGAAGATCCTCGAACAACGGCGTGATCACGGCCCAGGCGATGACATAGCAGACGCCCGCAAGGCGCACGGCATCGGCCGCGCGACGGGTCGGCTGGTAGCAGGCTAGCGCCCAGGCGGCCAGTAAGGCGCTCATCGGAAAATAGAAGTGGGCGACGACCAGTCGATCGGCCGGATGAGGCAGCGAAACTTGCAGCAATCGCGCGACCAGCCCGAGAACCGCCCAGCCCCAGGTAAAGCGACAGCCGACATCAAGGCGGGACCAGCGCACCAGCCCGAAGAGCACTAGCAGGAGGTGCACACCGATCAGCAGCCATGACAGGAAAACGCTGGCATTCATTGCGGGCTCCCCATGGCTCAGGATGTCAGCAGGTGCGCCGTCGCTTCGGGCAGGTTCGCGACGCTGGGAATCTGCAGCCGAGCGGCTTCGTCGGCGTGTCGCGCACCCACGCCGGTTCGCACCAGCAAGGGGCGGCCCCCGAGGCTACGGGCCGGAAGCACATCGCCGGGGCGATCTCCGATGAACCAGCTGCGCGAGGCATCGAGGTCGAGGCGAGCCACCGCCTCGCGGTGCAGGGCGGTCCCCGGCTTGCGACAGAGGCAGCCCGCATCGGCGGTGTGGGGACAGTGCAGCACCAGATCAAACCAGACGCCTTCGCGATCAAGCTGTCGCTCGAGCTCCTCCTGTACCAACACGAAATCTGCGCGCGTGTACAGTCCGCGTCCAATCCCGGACTGGTTGGTGATGACCACCAGGGCGAAGCCCGCGTCGCGCAGCTGGGCGAGCGCCCCTGCAGTGCCCGGCAGCAGGACGACCTGACTGGGGTCGCTGAGGTAGCCCGGATCGTCGATGAGGGTCCCGTCTCGATCGAGAAAGATGGCGCGTTGACTCACGGGCGCCGACCGGCTGGCAGGCTGTCGCGACGCGAGGTCGACAGCGAATCGACGGCGCGTCGTCGGGTGGAGTCGGCGCCGCTCTTGAGCGAGTCGGCACCTGGCTTCGCCACCGGCGGCTTCGGCACGGTCAGTTTGATCTTGACGTCACCGGTGACGCCACCTGCAGTGCGAACCCCATGCAGCTCGATCCAGTAGGCTCGGCCGGGCTGGGTCGCGCCGCGCGTGCGGACCACGACCTGACTGCCGAGTGTCGGTCGCGGTTGCTTGGGCTCATCCTTCGGGAGCGTGTCCGTGGCACGGCCGCGGCCGACGGGTCGCGCAGCCGGTGGTACAGCGACCGGAGCCGCCCCGACCGGAGGTGCTGGCTTGTTGGTGTCGGCTGAGCCCACCTTGGCCGCCGCGGCCATGGCACGGGCCGCCTCGTCGCGCGCGCGATAGGCGGAGTCATGCGCCGCTCGCGGGAGCGCCGATATCGGACCGAGGGAGGCGGAGTCGGTGATGCCGCTGTTGGGCTCAGGGATGAGCAGGACCCGGATACTGTCGGCCGGAATGGTCATCTCCGGGTCGATCGGCACGGTGAACGTCAGCGTGATGTTGACGGAATCGCTGCGGACGGCATCGCTCGCCTTCGGCGGCATGGTGTCGCGCACGAAGGCCCAGATCTCGCCCACTTCCGAGACGGCGGCCGTGACCCGGACCGAGTCCCAGGCTTCCTTGGCGTCGCGACGTGCGTTGTGGTTTTGGTCCTCGATGACCGTGACCAGAAACTCACCTTCGGGGAGCGGCCCGATCGTGAAGCGCCCCGCGGAATCGGTCACGGAGCGATAGACGAGCGAATCGGGGAGCAGCATCGCCTCGATCAGTGCGTTCGGCACGAAGCGTTGACCGGCCCAGTCGACGGCGCGGCCGGTCAGGGCGCGGGTCGGCAGCGGGCCACCGGTCGCGAAGGTGATCACGTGAGAGGCCTTGACGATGTTGCGTCCCCCGTCGGAGAGGTCACGCACGCCCGGCGTGAGCTCAATCCGATAGACCGTGTTCGGCTTCCAGCCGTTGCGTGGCCGGACCGTGATCCGACTGCGGTGCCATTCCACGCGGGGCACTTCACCCGGCTTCGAGGGGGAGAGCAGCACCAGCTTCTCCAGGTCGCCGGTGCCGAGGCCGAAGTTCGGCTGGCTCCCCTCGCTGACGGTTTCGTCGAACTTGAACTCGACCCAATCCTTGAACCCGGGGAGGACGGTCGTCGATTCGGGGTAGGTCGCGAGCAGGTGCGGCGGCTGGAAGTCGGGCGGGCCGCCGGGCGGGTTGCCCATGCGAGCGCACCCGGCCACCAGCAGGAGGATGGCGAGGCGCCGCGTCAGTCGGCGCACCCGAGCTCTCCGCGCTTCTCGCGGAGGGTCACGACCTGGGCCCGCCACGCATCAAGCTTCTCACGTTCCTTGGCAATGATGGCGGCCGGCGCGCGGCTCACGAAGTTCTCATTGGCCAGCTTCGTCTCCTGGGCCACCACGAGCTGCTCGAGTTTGGTCATCTCGCCGCCGAGCCGGGCGCACTCCTTGTCAAGGTCGACCAGGTCACCCAACGGCACGATCACGGTCGTGCGGTCGTCCAGGACAATCGTGCCGCCCGCTTCTGTCGGCGCGGGTCCGACCGTCAGCGATTCGATCTTGGCAAGGCGCCGCACGGTGTCCAGGTCGGCCTCGATCGCGCGCTGGACGGCCGCGCTCGGGCCGACCACCGTCACGTTCACGGTGGCGCCCGGTGCCACGCCATACTCGGCCCGCAGCACCCGCACGGCACCCACCAGCGACTGGAGCGCGCCGAAATCGCCGAGGGCTGCCGCGTCCGCGCGTCCATCGGCCGCGACCGGCCACGCGGCGAGACTGATGGTGGCGTCCGCCGCTGAGGCGGGGAGACGCTTCCAGAGCGTCTCGGTCACGAAGGGCATCACCGGATGCAGCAGTCGCAGTCCGATGTCGAACACGTGGGCGGCCACGGCGCGTGCCGTGTCCCCACCCTCCACGTTGCCGTACAGCCGCGGCTTGACCTGCTCGAGATACCAGTCGGCGAGGTCGCTCCAAAGAAAGTGATACACGGCCGCGGCCGCATCGTTGAGTCGGAAGCGCTCATAGTGCTGCGTTGCCGTGACGATGGTCTCGGCCGCGCGCGCGAGGATCCAGCGGTCGGCGAGCGTCAACTCCTCCTCGGCGATCGAGGCCATCGGCGTTACGCCGACCTCGAGATGGCCCAGCAGAAAGCGGCCAATGTTCCAGAGCTTGTTGGCGAAGTTGCGTCCCGGCGCGAACGAGGACTCGAGATCAGCCGGATCGAGGATCAGGTCGGTACCCACCGCCATGCCGCTCACCATGGTGTAGCGCAGGGCGTCCGCTCCGAATCGGTCGATCACTTCTAGCGGATCGATCCCGTTGCCGAGCGACTTCGACATCTTGCGGTGCTGGGTGTCGCGCACGGTGCCGTGGAGATACACGGTACGGAACGGTACCTCACCCTTGAATTCCAGCCCGGCCATGATCATCCGCGCCACCCAGAAGAAGAGGATCTCCGGGGCGGTGACGAGCGTCGTGCCGGGATAGAACACCGCGAGGTCGTCGGTGGCGTCGGGCCAGCCGAGGGACGAGAAGGGGACCAGCCACGAGGAAAACCAGGTATCGAGCACGTCCTCGTCCTGCGTCACCGTGCCGCCGCAGGCGCTGCAGCGCGTCGGGGCGTCGCGTGCCACGATCGTGGTGCGACAGCCGTCGGCATCGTCGCAGTACCAGACCGGGATCCGATGCCCCCACCAGAGCTGCCGCGAGATGCACCAGTCGCGGATGTTCTCCATCCACATGGCGTAGTTGTCGCCCTGGCGCTCTGGAATGAAGCGCACGCGACCATCCTGCCACGCCGTGAGCGCGGGCGTGGCGAGCGGTTGCATCTTCACGAACCATTGGTCGGAGAGGCGCGGCTCCACCACGGTCTCGCAGCGGTAGCAGTGCCCGACCGCATGCCGATGGGCCTCCACCTTCACGAGCAGGCCGGCGGCCTCGAACTCTGCCACCACGCGCTTCCGAGCGTCGAAGCGATCGAGTCCCTGGAATCGCTCGGGGACCGCATCGTTCAAGTGGGCGTCGGGTGTCATGATGTTCAGCTGCTCGAGGTCGTGCCGCTTGCCGATCTCGAAGTCCGTCTGGTCGTGCGCCGGCGTCACCTTGACGGCACCTGAGCCGAACGTCGGGTCCACGGCATCATCGCCGATGATGGGAATCAACCGGTCAACCAGCGGGAGCCGGAGGTG
>JBDUDP010000098.1:0-7559 GCA_040002895.1 Gemmatimonadota bacterium | reverse complement strand
AAGGGCACGCATACCACACTCTCCAGTCAAGGGATGGGCCACTCAGAGGCCCACGGTGCTGGCCCGGGTCACATGCACATCGACCAGGGCGTTCATCAGTCCCACACGCTGCTGCCACAACAGCGCCTCGCGCTGCAGGCGTGCTTCACGATCGAGCGATGCCGCCGCATTGAGCTGCGCATCGAGCGCGGCGATGCGATCCTCCAGTTGAATCACCAGTCGCGCCGTACGGCCGTCGATCACCCGTTCATCGGGGCGGATCTGCCGCAGCGCACGCTCGAGTTGCCGGGACGAGGTCATCGCCGTGGCAATCTGCTGCTCGGCGTCGAGTCGCTTCGGCTGGATCAGGTCATGGCCGATGGTGGCGATCACCATCGCCGCGGCGGCAGTGAGGCCGACGGCGGCGAGGGCGCGCAGCCGGGTCTGCTTGCGGTCGCTCTGCACCAGGCCACGGACCGCCGGATACTGGCTGCGCCGGGGCGACAGCGTCGGCAGGGCACGGAGCCGGGCGGTGCGCTGGTGCAGGCGGTCGAGCTCGGCGAGACAGTGCTGGCACTGGGTAATGTGCTGATGCGCCGCGGCGTGGGCGGGTTCGCTGCGGTCGCCGTCGCGGACCGCGATCAACTGCTCCATCGAGAGATGCTCGAGGCTCATGCCAACGCCTCGTCACCGAGCCAGAGCCGCAGGCGTTGGTGTGCCCGGGCGAGCTGCGACTTGGAGAAGGAGACCGTCCGCCCCATCTGGGTGGCGATCTCCTCGTGAGTGTAGCCCTCGACATCATGCAGCCAGACCACTGCCCGCGAGGTCTCGGAGAGTCGCCCGAGGGCGGTCTCGAGGTCCATCCGGAGCGCGTGGGAGCCGGCCCGGGAGGGGGCAAGTTCGTCGGTCAGGTCGTCGGTATCGCGGTACTTGTTGCGCCGGAGTCGCATCAGCGCCTTGCTGGAGGTGACGCTGCGGATCCAGCCCCAGATGGAGCCGTCACCACGGTAGTTGCGGATACTACGACACACCTCGAAGAAGGTCTCCTGCAGGACGTCTTCGGCGTCCTCGGTGGTCCGGCAGATGCGCCGGGCCAGGTTGTAGGCCGGGGTGCTGTAGGCGGTGTAGAGCGCTTCCAGTGCCACCGGGTCGCCGAGCTTGGCTCGGGCGACCACGGTGTCGGCGTTCGGCAGGGAGATCGAGTCCATCGTCAGCGCTCTGGTCATGGCACAGTATAGGATGCCGAACCCCCGAATAGGGTCGCAGCATCCCGAGACTGGACGGGGACGGGGGGGAGGTAGATTCAACCCGTACCCCAACCGGACGATGCGATGATTTCCAAGAAGATCCAAGATGCGCTCAATGCGCAGATCAACCTCGAAATGGCCTCCTTCTACTCCTATCTCGCGATGGCGGCGCATTTTGAATCGGCCTCGCTCCCCGGGATGGCGAACTGGATGAAGCTGCAGAGCGAGGAGGAGCGTGTCCACGCCATGAAGTTGTTCGATCACATGATCGACCGCGGCGGGAACGTCACGCTCGCCCCGATCGCTCAGCCGAAGCTGACCTATGACTCGCCGATCTCGGTGTTTGAGGCGGCGTTTGGCCACGAGCAGAAGGTCACCAAGGCGATCAACGCGCTCTACGCACTGGCACAGAAGGAGAGCGATTACGCCTCGCAGGTGATGCTGCAGTGGTTCATCAACGAGCAGGTCGAGGAAGAGAAGAGCGCCGGCACCGCGATCGACCAGCTCCGCATGGCCGGCAAGGATGCGTCGGCGCTGCTGATGCTCGATCAGATGTTCGGCCTCCGCACCGCCAACGACGGCCGCTGAGCATGTGGAAATGGATCCTGGGAGGTCTGGCTGTGGTCGCGGTGTTGCTCGCCGGTACCTGCTTCTATGGCTACAAGCAGCTGACGTCGGCGGGTGACACCGTCACGGTCACGATGGCCGGCACGCCGGAGCGAGTCTTCGCCTCGCTTGCCACCCCGGATTCAATGGCAGGATGGATCGCCTCGGCCAAGGTCACTCGGCCGTTGGGGCAGGGGATGCTGGCCGTGGGCGACACGCTGGTGCTGGATGATCCGGGACGGCAGATCGGTGCCACACGGCAGAACATGGATTGGGTGGTCAAGCAGATCGACCCACCCTACCTGCTGGTGCTGGCGATGCGCCCCGACACGGGCCAGGTCAACAGCATCCTGATGCAACGCCGCGACTCCTTGGTGGTGGTGGGCGACTCGACCACGGTGATCTCGACCTTCACGACACCGTATATGGATTCGGTCGGCACCGCCACGCGCGACAGCAGCCGCATGGGCGGCGCGATTGTCGACGGCGCCAGCAAGGTGATGATCGGGGCGCTGCGCCTGGTGCACGAGGGCGATCTGAAAAAACTCAAGGTGCGGGTGGAGGGGAAGCCTTAGGGAAAGATCCCCAGCTCCATGTAGCTGGCGGCGACCTTGTTGATCGAGCTCACCAGAGCGGCGGTGCGAAGATCGACGTCGCCGCCGATGCCGAGTTGGACCTCGCGAATCTGGTGGTACGCCTCGATCATCGAATCCTCGAGGCCGGAGTTGACGAGGTCTTCCTCGCTGGCGCCGTGCGCGATCCGGGCCAGCTCCTCCTCGCCGAAGGTGTTGCCGGTGGCCTCACCAATGACCTTGAGGATGCCGCGATTCGACTGCTCCTCGAATCGCCGCTGCATCCGGCCGAAGCGCACGTGCGAGAGGTTCTTGAGCCACTCGAAGTACGAGACGGTGACGCCGCCGGCGTTGAGATAGAAATCGGGGACGATGAATACGCCGCGCTCGCGCAGGATAGCGTCGGCATCCTTGCTCGTGGGGCCGTTGGCGGCCTCGCCGATCATCTTGGCCTGAATACGGGGGGCATTCTCGGCGGTGAGTACGTTCTCGAGTGCCGCCGGCACCAGGATGTCGCAGTCGAGCTCGAGCGCCGCGGCTGAGGTTGGAAGATTGATGGAGCCGGGTGCGCCGAGGATCGAGCCGGTGGTCTTGCGGTGCTGGTACACCGTCTCGAGATCGAGGCCCTTGGGGTTGTGCACCGCCCCCTCGAATTCAGCGAGCCCGACGAGGATCGCGCCCTGCTGTTCGAGGAACTTCGAGGCGAAGTAGCCCACGTTGCCCAACCCCTGCACCACCACGCGCTTGCCGGCGAGGCCGGCGCTGAGGCCGACTTTCTTCATGTCCGCGGCGACACTGCAGGCCTCGCGCAGCCCGAACATCACGCCGCGGCCGGTGGCCTCGTTCCGACCGCGGATGCCGCCCTGGCTCACCGGCTTGGCGGTGACGCAGGCCATCGCGTTGAGATCACCGCCCGATAGCGACTGATAGGTGTCGGCGATCCACGCCATCTCCTGAGCGCCGGTGCCGTAGTCGGGCGCCGGGACGTCGAGGCCGGGGCCGATGAAGTTCTTCTTCCAGAGCTCGAAGGTGTAGCGTCGGGTGATGCGCTCGAGTTCACCCTGCGAGTACTGCTTGCGGTCGATCCGGATCCCGCCCTTGGCCCCGCCGAACGGGACGTCGACGAGGGCACACTTGTAGGTCATCAGGGCCGCAAGGGCCATCACCTCATCGTCGCTGACGTGGAGGGAGTAGCGGATCCCGCCCTTGGTCGGCATGCGGTGATGACTGTGCTCCGCTCGCCAGGCGTGGATGACCTCGATGGTGCCATCGTCACGCCGCAGCGGGAAGGAGATGTAGTAGACCGCGTTGCACGACTTGATCTGCGCCAGCAGCGTGGGGTCGTGATCGGTATGCACGGCAGCACGATCAAAGGCCGCGTTGACCTGCGCGAGGAATCCGGGTTCCGTTGTCATGCCATGGAGCATACGATGGGAGTGCGCGGAAGGCTAGGACCGCACGCGACACGAGGGCCCCGTGGGGCCCTCGTGGTCTTGGCGAACTATCGTGGTGCGATCTGCTGGTGGTTAGATCGCCGCGAGCGCGTAGGTCTCGATCGTCGGCTTGCCATGCAGGACCGGGCTCAGCATCCGCTCGATCGCCGGATAGGTCGACGTCTCATAGCTCTTGAGCGCCTCCGGGGAGTTCCACATCGAGATCCCGAGGACATGATCCTCCTGGACCAGCAGCACCTCATTCTTGAAACCGTCCTGCTTCTTGAGGGTCGGCAGCACCTCGCTGTTGAACAGCTTGGTGAAATCGGCACGCTTTCCCTTCACGAGGTCAAATCGAACCGTCCGGGCCGTGTTGGCCAGCACCGAGTTGTTGCTGGACATCGGGGCCGAGGAAGTCGAGGAATTCTTGTTGGTGGTCGTCATGTTGGATTGAGCTCCATCACCCCGTCGAGCCAAGCCGGGTGTTCCCCCGAGAGACAGGGTCCAGATCTCCGGGCGGCGGGCGGTGTCACGGGATTCCGTGCCAGCGCCACAGTATCGCTTACCCATGTAAGATAGTCGGCTAACCTTTGTATGTCAAGGCCTGGCAATGAGTTAGCCGCTGGATGACAGATGACAGATGACCGATGACCGATGACTGATGACCGATGACTGATGACGGATGACCGTCGATGGCTACGGGGGTCTAGAACATCCTCCCGCCCAGCGGCACATCCTTGGTCGGCACCAGCAGCACCACGGCACCATCCGCGTCGGGGACACCCAGCACCAGTACCTCGCTCTTCACGCCGGCGATCCGCTTGGGTTCGAAGTTCACCACCGCCACGACCTCGCGCCCGACCAGTTCCTCGGCGGTGTAGTGCAGCGTGAGCTGGGCACTCGACTCCTTCACCCCCAACTCCGTCCCGAAGTCGATCGTCATCTGGTAGGCCGGCTTGTGCGCCTTGGGATTGAGCTGGGCCGAGAGAATCCGGCCGACACGGATGTCGACGCGGAGGAAGTCTTCGAAGGCGAGCGGAGAGTCAGACATGAGATGGTGGATAATCGATGATAGATGGTGGATGACAGATGACAGATGACAGATGACAGATGACCGATGGTGGATCAGCGAAGCTCCGTGAAGGTGAGGAGGGCGAGGGCCCGTCAGAGGAGGAATCAGGGCGCGGTGGTTTGCGCCCGTCGATTCCGACGGTTGACGGGATCCCCCGCCTCTCCTCTCTCCTCTCTCTTCTCTCCTCTCTCCTCTCTCAGCTGTTATCAGATCACGATATTCAGCAGCCGCCCGGGGACCCAGATCACCTTGCGGAATTCCTTGCCGTCCAGGTGCTTCGCGATCGTGGTGTCGGCCAATGCAGCCGCGCGTGCTGCGGCCTCATCGGCGCCGCGCGGGAGGGTGACCGTGCCGCGCGTCTTGCCGTTCACCTGCACGGCAATCACCACCGAGTCTTCGAGCGTGAGCGCCTCATCGAAGCCGGGCCACGTGGAATCGAAGATGGTGGTCTTGTGACCGAGCCGCTCCCAGCACTCCTCGGCGAAATGCGGCGCGAAGGGCGCCACCATTTGCACCACCTCGCCCACCAGCCGTGGCTCGGCACAGTTCTGTTCACGCAGCACGTTAATGAGTTCCATGACCGCCGCGATGGCGGTGTTGTACCGCAGCTGGCTGATCTCCTCGGCAACCTTCCGCTTGGTCTGGTGCCACTTCACCAGCACCTCGCGCCGGATCTCGGCATCGCGACAGTCCGGGTGCGCGCTCAGTGTCACGAGATCCCAGATCTTGTCGAGGAAGCGCCGAGGGCCGCTGATACCGGAGTCCCGGAAATCGCCGCCATCCTGGAATGGCCCCAGGAACATCAGGTAGGTGCGGAAGGTGTCGGCACCCCACTTGTCGATATACTCATCGGGCACCACCACGTTGCCCTTGGACTTCGACATCTTGGCGCCGTCCTTGACGATCAGCCCGTGCGCGCGGAAGGTGCGGAACGGCTCGTCAAAATCCAGCATCCCCGCATCGTGCAGCACCATGGCGATGAAGCGCGAGTAGAGCAGATGCAGCACGGCGTGCTCGTTGCCGCCGATGTAGCTGTTGACCGGCAGCCACTTGCGGGTCCGCGCCGGATCAAACGGCCGATCGGTGAACTCGCTGCTCGGGTAGCGAAGGTAGTACCACGCCGAGTCGAGAAAGGTGTCGGAGACATCCGTCTCGCGGCGTCCTTGCTTGCCGCAGGTCGGGCAGGGCACATGGTACCACTCGCTGTGCCGCGCGAGCGGCGAGACGCCTGAATCATCAGGACGGAAATCGTCGATCTCTGGCAGCACAACCGGTAGCTGATCCTCGGGCACCGGTACCGCGCCGCAATCATCACAGTAGATGATCGGGATCGGCGGTCCCCAATAGCGTTGGCGCGAGATGCACCAGTCGTAGAGCCGATACTGCACCGTGCCCTTGCCCTGCCCCTCCGCCTCGAGCCACTGCGTGATGGCGGCTTTTGCCGCGGTCGCCGCCATGCCATCGAACTTGCCCGAGTGGACCATCGCGCCCGCGTCGACGTCGGTAAACGCCTCGGTCAGTGGCGCTTCCGCGTCCGTGTCTGCTTCGGCCACGACTCGCACGATCGGCAGCGCATACTTGGTGGCAAACGCAAAGTCGCGCTCGTCGTGACCCGGCACGGCCATGATGGCCCCGGTGCCGTATTCCATGAGGACATAGTCAGCGATCCAGATCGGGATCGGCTGGCCGGTGGCCGGATTGGTGGCCACGCTGCCGAGGGCGACCCCACTCTTCTCCTTGTCGCCGACCTTGCGGGCAGTGAGATCCTTGGCGCTCGCCTGCGCGCGATACGCCTCGACCGCGGGGCGCTGCGCGGCCCCGGTGAGCTGCTCCACCAGTGGATGCTCAGGCGCCAAGACCATGAAAGTCGCGCCGAACAGCGTATCGGGTCGTGTGGTATAGACCGGGATCTCCACACCGGCCGCACCAGGAATCGCGAAGCGGATCTCGGCGCCTTCCGACCGACCGAGCCAGTTCTTTTGCGCCAGCACGGTAGTGTCGGACCAATCCATGCGCGTCGGATCGTCGAGATTCGCGAGCAGTCGATCGGCGAACTGGGTGATTCGGAAATACCACTGTTCCAGGACGCGCTGCTCCACGTCAGTGCCGCAGCGCTCGCACTTGCCTGCGATGACCTGTTCGTTCGAGAGCACCGTCTTGTCGTTGGGGCACCAGTTCACGGCACCCTTCTTCTTGTAGGCAAGGCCGCGCTTCAGCAACTGCAGGAAGAGCCACTGGGTCCACTTGTAGTAGGCGGGATCCGTGGTCGACAGCACATGCTCCCAGGCAAACATCCCACCCATGCGCGTGAGCTGACGGGTGAAGTTGGCGATGTTGCTCGGGATCAACTGCGCCGGATGCTTGCCGACCTTGAGCGCGAAATTCTCGGAATGGATGCCGAAGGCGTCAAACCCGATCGGCTCGAAGACCTGGAATCCCTGCATCCGCTTGAACCGGCCGAAGACATCGGCACCGGTGAAGGCGAAGAGGTTGCCGACGTGCAGCCCCTCGGCGGAGGGGTAGGGGAACATCATCAGGTTGTAGAACGGCCGGTCGGCGCCGTCGAGGTCGGGCTCGTTGGTGCGCTCGCGCTTCCAGCGCTCGCGCCACTTGGCCTCGGTGGCCTGCGGATTGTAGCTGTCGTCGTGGT
>JBDUDP010000097.1:0-7599 GCA_040002895.1 Gemmatimonadota bacterium | reverse complement strand
CCGATGCCTTGCGCGACAGCTGGACCTACTACCGCCAGATGATCGAATCGCTGCCACAGCTGGTGTGGACCAGTGGTGTCGACGGCGCCTGGGACCACCTCGGGCCGCAGTGGCTCAGGTACACCGGCTTCCCGGCCGAGGCGCAGCTGGGGCTGGGCTGGGTTCGGCAACTGCATCCGGACGACCGCGCCGAAGCGATCCTCAGCTGGAACCGCGCCATCGCGTTGGGGACGGCGTTCGTTGGCGAGTACCGGATTCGCCGCCACGACGGTGTCTTCCACCGGTTCACGTGGCGCGCGGTTCCCCTCCGCGACGACGCGGGTGCGATCACTCGATGGCTGGGAAGCAATACCGATCTGGAGGACCTGGCCCCGGCCGAGCCGGCTGGGTAGGAGGGGAGATGGGTCCCGCGCTCGTGGCGGCATGGACCGTTCTCTCGTCCAACCCGACGCTCTGCCAGCGCAACGCCTCGGTCGTCCGGCTCGGCGTGGTGCTTGGCGAGTATCACTGGCACCAGCACGACGAGGAAGACGAGTTCTTCTACGTCGTCAGCGGGCGCTTCGTGATTGAGCTGCGGGATAGGATCATCGCCCTGGCCCCCGGCCAGGGCGCGGTGGTGCCCAAAGGGGTGGAGCACCGTCCTCGGGCTCCCGAACCTACCGTCATCCTCATGGTCGAAAGCGCGGGGATCGTGCCGACCGGGGACTGACGCCGGCGAGCCGTCCGCAGGCATCGCCTTCTCCTCCGAGCCGAAGTAGCAGGTGTCGCGATGCCGGACATGAACGCGCGCTGTGACAACCGACGACTTCGCGTCTCCTGATCGCACCCTGACATTGCACATCGGGAAGTGCGCGAGATTCAGAAAGAGACGCCTTTCTGGCTCGCCGCAGCTGAGGGAACGATGAAAGATCGCTTTCGCGCGCCGCTCGCCCTCATCGCCACAACACTCGCGGCCGTCTCGTGCCGCGCGCAGGCGGTCTTTCCGCTCGCCGCCTACTCCGCCGGCGCCGCGTACGATGCCGCCCATCACGGGTTGGTGGTGTTTGGGGGCTTCTCATCCGGACGATACCTCGGTGAGACCTGGGACTGGGACGGGTCGGCGTGGACCAAGAGCGCGACGCCTGGCCCGAGTGCCCGCAACAGCCCGGCGCTGGTCTACGATGCGAAGCGCGGTCGCGTGCTGATGTTCGGCGGAGATGCCAGTCCAGCGGGAGACCTCGGTGACATGTGGGAGCGCGTCGGTGACCGTTGGCGCCAGTTGACCGCTCCCGCGCCACCTGCTCGCACGACTCACCTCATGGTCTACGATTCACGGCGAGACCGCGTCGTCCTGTTCGGCGGAGTCGCCGGCGGCGAGACGTTGGGCGATACCTGGGAGTTCGACGGCGATCGGTGGATGCGGATGGCCACCGATGGCCCAGCGGCACGCGCACTGTACGCGATGGCGTATGATTCCGCGCGCGGCGTGACGGTGTTGTTCGGCGGCACTACCCTGCTGGGTTCCGACACGTCATCGCTCGGTGATACCTGGGAGTGGGACGGTCGGCGTTGGGCACACATCAGTGTCGCAGGGCCGAGCCCCCGCGAGCATGTCCAGATGACCTACGACCCACGCTACAAGACGATGGTGCTTCACGGCGGCGGTGCCAGCGATGCGGAGGCCGCTGAAACGTGGCTGTATGACGGCCATCACTGGACCCGGGCGCCGTACTCGGGGCCGAGTCGGCGAAACGCCAGGATGATGTTCGACGAGCAGGCCAGAGCCGTGATACTGTACGGTGGCTTTGCCGCCCAGCCGTCCAACGAGTTATGGCGATTGGGCGACTCTTCGTGGGTGCGTCTCGCGCCGTGAACGCAGGAGATGCCGTTGTTGCATCGGGGTCGGCGCGCGTCGACCCGGACTGGCGCTCGCAGGTGGTCGGGCCTAGCCGGAACCTGCGTTCGTCGACAGTCTTATGGAGTCTGGGGCGCTCCCCAGTGGCGCCACCGCACCACGGCAAGTCCTGGACTGCCGCGTGGCAATGAGGACAGGCCGCCGATGTGGGTGGCTTCCCCGCTCTCAAGCACGGACATGGCATGCAAACCCTGGTTCAGATCATTTGTACTCGAGGGCCCAGCCTGCGCGACGGCATCGTGAACGACGCGAAGCTTGCCGCACATCAGTTGTGCGTCGTGGAGAAGCAGCGCTCCGGCCGTTCCAAGGGATGGGCCAAGTTGCACAGTACGGCGCCCGACCGTCGTGGGGCATTGAACATCGAGTGGGATGCGGCCACGTCGATCCTCCTCTGTCGCATCGTCAACCGCGGGGCAGCTCGCCCGCACCTCATTCTCGGCGATTTCATTGACTACATCTTCCACCGCCACCGCAGGCGGATCGAAGCGGTGAATATTGTTCCTCGTTGATCCACCAGAAGGCGCAGCAGTGTCATGCCCACTCCACGCCGGCTCTCCCGCGTGCTCCACATCGAGAGACCGCCATTCCTTGTTGACTGGCTGAAAGAGGACTCGTTGCCATGCTTCGGATCTGTGCAGCTCTCACCGTCGCGGCACTCGCAATCGGTCCACGCGCTCACGCCCAGGCCAACTCCGCCGAATCGCAGATCCGGGCCATCGTGGAGGCGCAGGCCGCCGCCTGGACCGCGGGGGACGGCACGGCATACGCCAAGGATCTCGCGCCTGATGCGTCGTTCACCAATCTGTTCGGCATGGTCATGTACGGTGCCCCGGCGTTTGCCGAACGCCACCGCCAGATCCTCGCCACCTTCTACAAGGGCACGACGAAGCATCATGCCATCCGGCGCATCCGCTTCGTTACGCCCGACGTGGCCATCGTCGACATCGACAATGAGGTACGAGGAGTGACAGCCATGCCTGCCGGAATCGTCGTGCCGCCGGATGGCATCGTCCGGACCCAGCTCATGGAAGTCTTCGTGCGTCGTGGCCATCGCTGGTGGGTCGAGGCGTATCACAATGTCGACACCAAGCCACGGTCTTCCTAGTCTGGCTCCAGCGCTCCGTACCGGACGCTGGCCTTGCCCATCGCCTAGCCATGATTCCAACGGCAACCTCGGGAAGCCGATGTCCGCCCCTCAATGCAGAACACGATGAGGTCGCAACCCGAGTTCGGGCCTGATGCTCAGTCTGCGGTCGGGGTGGCGAGCGACGAAGCGGGGATGCTGGGCCACGAGTATGTCGGAACCGAGCACCTGCTCCTGGGACTCCTGCGTCAGCATGACGGATCGGTCTCTGCCGCGCTGCGTCGTCAGCACGTGGATCCTGCCGAGTTGCGCAACCGGATTGTGACGACGGTCACGCCCGGTCGAGGCAGCGACACGAATGAAACGGTTCGGCCGTTCACCAGCCGCTGCAAGGCGGTCTTCTCCGAGGCCGGCTTCGAGGCGGGCGATCAAGGACATGCCAGGATCGCTGCGGGGGACCTGTTGATTGGGCTACTTCGCGAAAAAATGGGTATCGGGGCCCAGGTCCTCGTCTCCGCGGGACTGGATGTGCAGGCGCTTCGGACTGCACTGCGCGAGGTGGAATCCGCGGAGTGACGCTCACAAGACAACGTCCTTTTCGCTCGGGGCGACGGTCGCCCAACCCCCTCGCACGAAGCCCGCCAACATGCTGGCGTGACGCCACGCGGGAGGTACCTTTGGGGGGTGCTCGATTCAGCCCGTGATCCCCCAACCCGCTCCGCCCCGGAGAGCCCTTGCCCCCTGACGCGCGCTCCCTCACCCGATGACCCCCACCCCGGCACGCCTCCTCGAGGCCATGTCCCGACGCACCGCCGGGTTGATCGGCCTGACCCTGCTGGCACTCCTCGCCGGCTGCCACCGTGATGCCGCACCGGAGGAATACCTCTTCGTCTGGGCCGGCGATTCTGCGCGCACGGCGAGTGATTTCCTCGCCGTGCTCGACGCCGATCCCGCATCGGCGGGGTATGGCGCCGTGGTCACGTCGATCCCGACTGGCACGGCCGGCTCCATGCCGCACCACACGGAGGCGGAGATGCCGGCGAATCGGCACCTTCTGGCCAACGGCTTCGCGGCGGGAACGAGCTGGCTCTTTGATCTGACCAACCCGCGCGCGCCGAAGATCCTCACCTCGTTTGGTGATCGCGCCGGCTTCAGTCATCCCCACACCTACCTGCGCCTCCCCAACGGCAACGTGCTCGCCACCTTTCAGTACCTCGCCGACTCGACCAGGCCCAAGACGCCGACCTCGGGAGCGGGACACGCCGGGATGACGATGCCGGACGAGGATTCCACCGGTGGACTGGTCGAGATGGACGAGCGTGGCACCGTGATTCGCAGCGCCTCGGCGCGCGACACCACGATTGCCGACCGAAAGATCTATCCCTACGCGGTGGTGGCGGTGCCGAGCCTGGATCGTGCCATCTCGACGACCACTGACATGAACCCGGCCGATTCCGCGCCGATGCACTGGGTGCAGTTCTGGCGCCTCTCCGACCTCTCGCTCCTCCATTCGATCCGCTTGCCGGCGGGACCACTCGGCACGGAGCAGAAGTTCACCGGCGAGATTCGCGTCCTCCCCGATGGCAAGAGTGTGTACGTCCACACCTTCGGCTGCGGACTCTACCTCATCCGGAATCTCGACAGTTCGGCGCCAACGGCGCAGCTGGCCTACACCTTTCCCGGTGAGAACTGCGGCGTGCCGATCCTTGCCGGGCACTACTGGCTGCAGCCGGTGCCGAAGCTGCACGCCCTCGTGGCACTCGATGTCAGTGATCCAGCCCACCCCCGGGAAGTGTCGAGGGTGGTGGTCGGGAAGGACGACGAGGAGCCGCACTGGATCGCCATCGACCGCACCGGAACTCGCATCGTGCTCAACTCGGCCGGCAGCGGCTCGGGCGACCGGCTCTTTGTGATCGATCTCGATCCGGCCACCGGCGCGCTCTCGCTGGACCAGCGCTTTCGCGATCCGGGGGCGTCCGACCCGGGTGTGAGCATGCGTGGCAAGCCGTGGCCCCACGGCTTTTCGGGAACGGCGGTGCCACACGGCACCGTGTTCTCGCGGTAGACTTCGGGATGAAACGGGAGCCATGAGCGACGCACTGCAGCGCCTCACCGCCGCGCTCGACGACCGCTACACCCTC
The DNA here is from genome assembly GCA_040002895.1 of Gemmatimonadota bacterium. GTDB lineage: Bacteria > Gemmatimonadota > Gemmatimonadetes > Gemmatimonadales > GWC2-71-9 > Palsa-1233. The sequence continues at coordinate 2,480 of JBDUDP010000097.1, read as the reverse complement.
GAGCGTGAACTCGGCGCTGGCGGCATGGCGACGGTCTATCTCGCGGAGGATCTCAAGCACCACCGCAAGGTGGCGATCAAGGTGCTGCGCCCCGAACTCGCGGCCGTCATTGGTGCCGAGCGCTTCCTGCGCGAGATCACCACCATCGCCTCGCTGCAGCATCCTCATATCCTGGGATTGATTGACTCCGGCGAAGTCGATGGCACCGCCTACTATGTGATGCCGTTCGTCGAAGGGGAGTCATTGCGCGATCGGTTGACGCGCGAAAAGCAGCTGTCCGTGACGGACGCCGTGCGCATCGCCACGGAGATTGCAGGCGCGCTCGACTATGCTCACCGACACGGCGTGATCCACCGCGACATCAAGCCCGAGAACGTCCTGTTGCACGATGGCTCCGCCCTGGTGGCCGACTTTGGCATCGCGCTCGCTTCCAAAGCTACGGATGGCCACCGGATCACCGAGACCGGGTTCTCACTTGGCACGCCGCGGTACATGTCGCCGGAACAGTCGATGGGGGAGCGCGACATCACCGGCCGTTCCGACATCTTCGCGTTGGGCTGCGTGACCTACGAGATGCTGGTCGGCGACCCACCGTTCTTGGGCTCATCGCAACAGGCGATTCGAGCGCGAGTCATGACCGAGAAGCCGGTGCCGATCCGACTGCTGCGCGAGCGGGTCCCACCCTCCGTCGAAGCCGCTGTGCTCGTCGCGCTGGAGAAGCTGCCCTCCGACCGGTTCGCGTCGGCAGCGCAGTTCGCCGCCGCGCTCAATGCCGGCACCCCCGGCGGCGATACGACGGCGACACTGGCGATGCCGTCAGGGAAAACGCACCGCGCGGTGGCGGTTGCCGTTGGGCTGCTGGCGATACTCGCGGCATGGGGCTGGCTCCGGCCGAGGCCTCACGACGCTGCGACGACGACGCGAGTCACCATCGCGATGCCGTCCGACCGTCTGCTCGCAGGGAGCGACAAGCCGTTCGACATCTCGCCGGATGGGACCGAGATCGCATACGTGGTGGAATCGGAGGGACAGAGCCGGCTCTACCTGCGACCGCTCAACGACTTCGAAGCCCACCCGCTGGTCGGGACCGACGGCGCGAGCGGCCCATTCTTCTCGGCGGATGGTCGTTGGATCGGCTTCGCAGCCGGCGGCATCCTCAAGAAGGTGCTCCGCACCGGTGGTGCCCCGATCGAGTTGACGAGGTTCGGGGGCACCTGGAGCGGTGGCGTCTGGAGAAAGGATGGCACGATCTGGTACGCCACCGCGGGGGCGGCACTCTATCGGATCGGGGAGGACGGAGGGAGCCCAACTGCGCTCCGACTCATGCCGTCGGCCGATTCAACCGCGAAGGAGGGCGCCATCGGTCAGGTGCGCTGGCCTTCGCTGCTGCCCGACGGCGAGCACGCAGTGGTCTCGATTGCACACGATACGATTGCCATCGTGACACTCGCGAACGGTGAGACGCGCTCCATCCGCCCCGGGCGGGGGGCGCAGTACCTGCCGACCGGGCACCTGCTGTACGACGAAACCGAAGGCCGAATGCGGCTGGCACCGTTCGACCTCCGCACCCTCTCGATTACCGGGCCCGCGGTACCTGCGTTCGAGGCCTTCCGCAGCCCGGGCGGTGGCCAGGCACAGGTTGCAGTCTCCGCGACCGGCACCCTGCTCTATGTGGCGGGTGGCTTCGATCGCACACTGGTGCGAGTGGATCGAGGCGGCCGCGAGACCGCACTCCCCTACCCGCCACGCGGCTATCGCTTCCCTCGGATCTCGCCAGACGGAACTCGGTTGGCGGTAACCGTCGATCCGCGCCCATCGCAGATCTGGGTCATCGACTTCGTGCGGGGGGCCGCGATCCCGGTCACGACCGGGCCGCATTCCATCGGAGCGGTCTGGTCACCGACGGGAGAGCGACTGGCCTTCACGCAATTCGGGACCAAATGGGCAGCGTGGCCACCTGATCATCTCATGCATGTCGTGCTGCGCGACCAAATGGATTCCAGCTCGATCTACGTCCAGGACTGGACCCGACAGCACGGCCTCCTCGCGCATCGGGTCGACACGACGGCCCGGAGTATCATCGCTTTCGCTCTTGGGGACAGCCTCCCCACTCGCCTGAGCCCACCCGCGGTCAATGAATGGCAACCGGCCGTGTCGCACCGCGAAAGCTTGCTGGCCTACGTCTCGAATATCACCGGGGCGGACGAGGTCTATGTGCGGCCCGTCGGGGGCGGGGAGGCGGGGCAGGTCTCGGTCGGGGGTGGAGTGGAGCCACGCTGGTCAGCGGATGACCAGATGCTGTACTATCGGAGAGGCAGTCACATCATGGCGGCATCGCTTCGCGCCGACTCGCCCTTCCGGGTGCTGGGCGCGCCGCACGACGTCCTCAGCGGCTCATATGACTTTTCACAGGACCGCAACTGGGATGTGGCTCCGGATGGTTCCATCATACTGATCCGCGGTGATCCGGCGTCGATCGG
>JBDUDP010000096.1:0-7629 GCA_040002895.1 Gemmatimonadota bacterium | reverse complement strand
GCAGGAATCATCGCCCTCGCTTCACCCTTCTGCACTCTCTTCTCTCTTCTCTCTTCTCTCTTCCCCCATCTCAGATGTCCAGCACGCTCACGTACTTGGCGTTGTTCTCGATGAACAGCCGCCGCGGTTCGACATCGTCGCCCATGAGTTCATCGAACAGCTTGGACGCCTCGACGGCATCCTCGAGCGTGACCCGGAGGATGGTGCGGGTGTCGGGGTCCATGGTGGTCTTCCACAGCTGGTCGGGGTTCATCTCGCCCAGGCCCTTGTAGCGCTGGGTCATGACGTTGCCCTTGCCGCTCTCGAGTCGCTTGGCGAAGCCCTCGCGCTCCTCTTCCGAGTAGGCGTAGTACTCCTCGCGCCCCTTGGCCACGCGGTAGAGCGGCGGCTGGGCGATGTAGATGTAGCCCGCCTCGATCAGCTCGGGCATCTGCCGGAAGAAGAAGGTCAGCAGCAGGGTCCGGATGTGGGCGCCGTCGACGTCGGCGTCGGTCATCAGGATGATCTTGTGGTAGCGCGCCTCCTCGATCTTGAAGTCCTCGCGCACGCCACAGCCGATGGCCGTGATCATCGAGCGGATTTCCTCATTGCCGAGGATCTTGTCGATCCGGGCTCGTTCGACATTGAGGATCTTGCCGCGCAGTGGCAGAATCGCCTGGAAGGAGCGGTTGCGCCCCTGCTTGGCGGAACCGCCGGCGGAGTCGCCCTCGACCAGGTAGATCTCGCAGAGCGAGGGGTCGTCGAGTGAGCAGTCGGCGAGCTTGCCCGGCAGCACGGCGTTCTCGAGGCCCGACTTCTTGCGGACGAGGTCGCGCGCCTTGCGGGCCGCCTCGCGGGCGCGAGCGGAGCTGATCGCCTTCTCGACGATCGCGCGCCCCACCGCGGGGTTTTCCTCGAGGAAGGCGCCGAGGTGCTCGTTGACGATGGCGCGGACAATTCCTTCGACCTCGCCGTTGCCGAGCTTGGTCTTGGTCTGCCCCTCGAACTGCGGCTCCCGCACCTTCACGTGGAGCACGGCGGTGAGGCCCTCGCGCGCATCGTCGCCGCTGAGGGTGAAGGATTCTTTCTTCATCGCGGTGGACTTCTTCGCCACCTCGTTGATCGTGCGGGTGAGGGCCGACCGGAAGCCGGTCAGGTGCGTGCCGCCTTCATGGGTGTTGATGTTGTTCACGTACGTGAAGGTGTTCTCGTTGTATCCCTCCTCGTACTGCAGGGCGATGTCGACATCGACATCATCGCGCGAGGCCGAGAAGTGTACGGGCTTGGGGTGGAGCACCTTCTTGTTGCGGTTGAGCCAGGTTACGAATTCGACCAGGCCGCCCTTGTAGAGGAACGTCTCCGTGCGGGGCGCCTCCTCGCGCTCATCGGTGAGCGCGATGGTGATGCCGCCGTTCAGGAACGCGAGCTGGCGGAGTCGCTCCGACAACGTGGCCCACGAGAACTCCAGCACATTGAAGATCTCGGGATCCGGCTTGAAGTGCACCGTGGTCCCCGTGCCGGCCGCCATGCCGATCACCGTGAGCTTCTGGGTGGTGTGGCCGCGGACGAACGACATCTGGTGCCGCGCCCCGGCCCGATCCACCGTGACCGTGAGCTTCTCGGAGAGGGCATTCACCACCGAGACGCCGACGCCGTGGAGACCGCCGGACACCTTGTAGGAGTTCTTGTCGAACTTGCCGCCAGCATGCAGCACGGTGAGCGCGAGCTCCACGCCCGGAATCCCCTCCGTGGGGTGGATGTCGACCGGGATGCCTCGGCCGTCATCGATCACGGTGATCGAGTTGTCGCGATGCATCACGACGTCGATCCGGCTCGCATGCCCCGCGAGCGCCTCGTCGATCGAGTTGTCGACCACCTCGTACACCAGGTGGTGCAAGCCGTTCTCGCCGGTGGAGCCGATGTACATCCCCGGCCGCTTGCGCACCGCCTCGAGTCCCTTGAGCACGGTGATGCTGTCGGCGCCATACCCGGTGCCGTCCTGTCCCTCGATGTCGTCCTTGGCCATGTGTCCTCGCGTCCGTGACGTTCAGGGCTGGTCCAGCGGACCAACCATCCAGCGTACGTGCTTCACCCGTCCCTTCCGTGTTCCATTGACCCGTGTCAGGATCCGCGGCGTCATCAAGCCGAGCTCCGTGGCCCAGGCATTGGTGGCCACCCGCACCATCAGGGTGCCGTCAGGCGTCACCGACAGCGCCCGCGTCACCGCCGCAATCTGGGGTCCGACGGCCTCCGGCCAGCGGTCCACCACGGCGGCGAGGTCCAGTCGACCGGCGTACCCCACCCGCTTGATCCACGACTCCAGCGCCTCCGCAAACGGGATCGGCTGGGCCGGGTGATGCACATCGGGCGAGCCGTGGCGTCGCCTCATGCGGCCTCCGTGTCAACCATCCCGTCGCGCACCGACCAGCGCGGGAGTTCCAGTTCGCGGGGCACATCCTCCGCCCGCGGTGCGGTCACGATCCGTTGCCCCGGTCGCGCAATCAACCGGCCGGCGAGTCGCGCCTGCCGTGTCGCGTCCAGCGCCGCGAAGACATCGTCCACCAGCAGGGCGGGGCGGGTGGCCCGCGCCGCCGCCAGCGTCTCGAGTTCCAGCAACCGCAGGGCGATCGCTGCCGATCGTTGCTGCCCCGTCGAGCCGTAGTCCCGCAGGGAATGTCCCCCGAGGTGCAGCACCAGGTCATCGCGATGCGGACCGACATGGCTCTGGCCCCGGGCCTGATCACGCGAGCGCGCCGCCGCAAATTTCCCGCTCCATGCTGTCGGATCGACGAGGGTTTCGTCGCCCTTGTAGCGCATGTTCACCACGAAGGCCTCGCCCAACGCCTCGAGCTCCTCCTGCCACGGTGCGCCGGCCTGATCCACCCACGCCACTCGCCGGCGCATCACATCGGCCCCACTCGCGGCCAGCGGGGCCTCGAAGGCCTCGGTCGCGCGCGGATCCCCACTGCGCAGCGCCGCGTTGCGCTGGGCGAGGGCCGCGCGGTACCGCAGCAGCGCCTCAAGATAGGCGCGGTCGGCGAGCGACAGCATCCGATCCAGCCAGCGCCTGCGCACCGCCGCTCCGCCATGCACCAGTTCCACGTCGGTCGGCAGAAACGCCACCGCCAGCCACCGTCCGAGCGACGCCGTGATCGTGGCCTGCTCCACCCCGTCCGTGACGATGCGCTTTCGTCGCGTCGCCGCATTCCAGGTGGCCGCCAACGTGCCGCCAGTGGCGAGCGCGAGCTCCACGTGGAATCCCGGCCCGCCGAACCTGCCCACCTCCCGATCGGCGGCGCCACGCATCGAGCGGAACAGCACCGGGTAGCCGATCGCCTCGAGCAGGTTGGTCTTGCCATGACCGTTGGGGCCGATCAACGCGACCCCTTCCGCCGGCAGCTCGAGCGCGACATCGGTGAGGTTGCGAAAACTCCGAACCAGAACCGACGTGGCCTGCATCACCGCTACTTGCCGCCGAAGACCGGCGGGCGCTTCTCGAGGAAGGCGCGCGTCCCCTCGCCCTTGTCCTCGCTGGCACAGGCGCGGCCGAACATCTCCGCCTCGAGCGCGAGGCCCTGGTCCACCGGAAGGTCGAGCACGCGATCCACGGTCTCGAGGCAGAGCGCCACCGCCAGCGGCCCCTGCGCCAGGATGGTGCGCAGCAGCGTCGTTGCCGCGGTGATCAACTCGTCCGCAGGTACCACCCGATTCACCAATCCGATGCGCGCGGCCTCTTCGGCATCGATCACCGCCGCCGAGAGCAGCAGTTCCGTCGCACGTCCGCGACCGACCAATCGCGCCAATCGCACCGTACCGCCGTAGCCCGGAATGAGGCCGAGCTTCACTTCGGGCTGACCGAACTTGGCGTTGGGCGAGGCAAGGCGCATGTGGCACGCCATCGCTAATTCGCATCCGCCGCCAAGCGCAAAGCCATTGACGGCGGCGACCACGGGCTTGATGAGCTGCTCAATGGCGCGAAACGCCGCTTGTCCTGTGGCCGCCAGCGCACGTCCATTGGCTCCATCCACCGCCACCAGCTCGCTGATGTCCGCACCCGCCACGAAGGCCTTCGGCCCCGCGCCCGTGACGATCACGCCCCGTACGCTGCGGTCGCCTGCAACCCGCGCGGCCATCGCCGCCAATTCGTCGATGACGGTGGCGTTGAGGGCGTTCAGCTTGTCGGGACGATTGATGGTGACGGTGGCAATACCGTCGTCGGCGAGGTCATAGAGGAGGGTGCTGTAGTTCATCCCTCCAAAATAGCGGAATTCCCTCGCCCATGCGGGCTGCAGGGAGCCTGGGAGCGCACTACCTTGCTCGGATGCCCGCCATCCTTGCCCTCGACCAAGGCACCACCGGCTCGACCGCCCTCGTGATCGACGCCGAGGGCCGTGTGGTGGGTCGGGGCTACCGCGAAATCGCCCAGCACTACCCGGCCCCGGGATGGGTGGAACACGACCCGGAACAGCTCTTCTCGGCGACCATCGAGGCCGCCCGCGAGGCACTTGCCGCCGCCGGCGTGGGAGTCGACGCCATCGGCATCACCAACCAGCGGGAAACCCTGGTGCTCTGGGAGCGCCCCACGCGGACACCGATCGGTCGGGCCATCGTCTGGCAGGATCGTCGCACGGCGGCCCGCTGTGCTGAGCTTCGGGCACAGGGCCACGAGCCGCGCCTGCGTGAACTCACCGGCCTGCTGGTTGATCCCTACTTCTCCGCCACCAAACTCGAACGGCTGCTGCAGGAGCCCGAGGTCCGCGCACATCTCGAGGCCGGGACGCTGGCCGTCGGCACGGTCGAGAGCTGGCTCGTCGCACGACTCACCGGCGGCGTGCATGTGACCGACCCGACCAACTCGTCGCGCACCCTGCTGGCCGACCTGCGCACCGGCGAGTGGAACGCAGAGTTGCTCGAGCTGTTCGGCGTTCCGGCGGAGATCCTCCCGCGGGTCGTGCCGAGTGCGGGCGTGGTCGGGATGGCCTCGGCTGAGTGGTTCGGGCGCGAGCTACCGATTGCGGGACTCGCCGGCGACCAGCAGGCCGCGCTCTTCGGGCAGGGGTGCGTGACACCCGGCAGCGCCAAGATCACCTACGGAACCGGTGCCTTCCTGCTGCGCTACACTGGTGACGCTCATCCGCCGACACCCGAGTCGGGCATTCTCGCCACCATCGCCGCGGGCCCGCACGGTGGGTTGGCCTGGGCCCTCGAGGGCAGTGTCTTCGTGGCCGGTGCGGCGGTACAATGGCTGCGTGACGGCCTCGGCCTCATCACCCATGCCGGAGAGACGGCGGCCCTCGCCGCCTCGGTGCCCGACAGCGGCGGAGTGGTGATGGTGCCGGCGTTCACCGGCCTGGGCGCGCCGCACTGGAACGCCGAGGCGCGGGGCACCATCACCGGGCTCACTCGCGGCACCACGCGTGCCCACGTCGTGCGCGCCGCGCTCGAGGCCATTGCCCACGGCACCTGTGATCTGGTGGAAGGGATGGGCGGGGTGACCGCGCTCCGGGTCGACGGCGGCGCCGCGAGCAACGACTGGCTGATGCAGACGCAGGCCGACCTCCTCGATGTCCCGGTCGAACGCCCCGCAGGGGTGGAGCTGACTGCCTACGGCGCCGCACGACTCGCGGCCATCGGCATCGGCGGCGCGCTTCCACCGGCGGCCGAACTCGGCGGCATCACGGTCTTCGAGCCCCGGGGAACCGCCGCGTGGCGGTCAGCGAAGCGCGGCGAGTGGCGTCGAGCCGTGGGCGCGGCGCTGGCTTGGGCCGGGAACCCGTAGCCTCCCCAGCCGGTTGATCGAGGGAATGCGGGTATCTTTCCACGATGCCGTTCAACGGGAGCGCAGGATGAGACCGGGTACGCGGTTCGCATTGGGAGCGGTGGTGATCGTCGGGAGCGTCACGCTGCTGATTTCCGAAGGGATCAAGGCCACCGGCACGTACTTCCTTACGCCGACGCAGTTGGTGGAGCGCACGGCCAGCGATCCCTCGTTCCACGACGTGGGACTCAAGGTCAGCGCCAAAGTCGTGCGCGGATCGATCACGCGCGATATGGCGGCGCGGCGCGTCGACTTCCGGATCAGCGATGGGGCGAAGGGCTTCCCGGTGAGCTACGTCGGCGATGTGCCCGATACCTTCACCGACGCCAACGACATCGACGTCGTGGTCGAGGGAAAGTTTGGTCGCGACGGGGTGTTTCATGCCACCGATGTGATCGCCAAATGCGGCTCGCGCTACGAGGCGGTCTGGGACGGTCAGGGAAAGAAGGCGTGACCCACCCATGACCTTGCTCGGCAATTTTGCGCTCTGGGCTGCGTTCCTCCTCGGCCTCTGGAGCGCGGCCCTCGCCTTCTTCGGTCGCTGGCAGGACCGTCCCGCGCTCGCACTCTCGATCACACGCAGTACCTACGCCATCGCCGGTGCGCTGCTGGTGGCCTCCGCCGCGCTCTGGAAGGGAATCTTCACCCACGACTTCAATATCGAGTACGTGGCGTCGTACACCTCGCGCAACCTGCCCCAGTATTACCTGATCTCGGCGTTCTGGGCCGGGCAGAAGGGCTCGCTGCTCTTCTGGGCCGTGGTCCTCGGCATCTTCGGCGCGCTGGCCCAGGCCCTCAGCTCCTCGCGACACCGGGCGTTGCTTCCCTATGTGGCGGGCGTGACCTCGATCGTGGTCGCGTTTTTCGTGTCGGTCATGCTCTTCGGCGAACATGCCAACCCGTTCGAGCGACTCGCATTCACGCCGCCCGATGGGCGCGGCCTGAATCCGCAACTGCAGAATCCCGGCATGGTGATGCACCCGCCGATGCTCTACCTCGGCTACATCTCCCTCACCGTGCCGTTCGCGTTCGCGATCGCCGCATTGCTCGCCCGCTCGCTCGATGCCGGCTGGATCGTCGCGATGCGGAAATGGGCGTTGGCCTCGTGGCTTTTCCTCTCCATCGGCATCACCATCGGCATGTGGTGGGCCTACGTGGAGCTGGGCTGGGGCGGTGTCTGGGCGTGGGATCCGGTCGAGAATGCTTCGTTCCACCCCTGGCTCACGCTCACGGCGTTTCTCCACTCCGTGATGATCCAGGAGAAACGCGGAATGCTCAAGCGCTGGAACATCTCGCTCATGCTGGGCACCTACCTGCTCTCGATCTTCGGGACGTTCATCACCCGGTCGGGTGTGATCGCCTCGGTGCACTCGTTCACCCAGTCGGATGTCGGGGCGTTCTTCCTGGCCTTCTTGCTGATCACGGCCATCGTCTCGGGCACGCTGCTCTACACCCGCTGGCCCGCCCTCAAGGCCGACGTCGAACTGGAATCGCTGGTGAGCCGCGAATCGGCCTTCCTGTTCAACAACCTCGCGCTCGTCGGTATCGCCTTCTCGGTGCTCTGGGGGACGCTGTTTCCGATCATCTCCGAGGCGGTGCGCGGCACCAAGATCACGGTCGGGCCGCCCTTCTTCAATCGCGTGAATGTGCCGCTCGGCCTCTTCCTGCTCTTCCTGACGGGCGTCGGGCCATTGATTGCATGGCGCAAGGCGTCCATCGCCAATCTCCAACGGCAATTCATCGTGCCCAGCGTGTCGTTTGCCGTTACGGCGGTCGCCCTGCTGGCGCTGGGGATGCGCGACTTCTACCCCCTGATGGCGCTGGCGCTGGCC
>JBDUDP010000095.1:0-7655 GCA_040002895.1 Gemmatimonadota bacterium | reverse complement strand
TCAACTCGAGATGCCGGCCCTCTTCTCTCATCTCTCTTCTCTCTTCTCTCTTGTTCTAATGCTTGAACGGCGCACTCAACGCCACGACGTCGCGCGGGTTCTCGTCGCCGAAGAGCAGCTTCCCCTCGGAGTAGCGGACGTCGCGCAAGGCGAGGGCGAGCACTTCGCCCAGCTCCTCCACCGGGTGCACTTCCAGCCGCTTGCGTGCCTCTTCCGGCAAGTCGTCGAGGTCGGGTTCGTTCTCCTTGGGGATGATCACCCGTGAAATGCCGGCGCGGAGCGCACCCAGCAACTTCTCCTTCACTCCGCCGATCGGGAGCACGCGACCTCGCAGGGTGACCTCGCCGGTCATGGCAATGTCGTGGCGCACTTCGCGGCCCGAGAGCGCGGAGACCAGCGCCGTGGCCATGGTGATGCCGGCACTCGGTCCATCCTTCGGAATCGCACCCGCCGGGACGTGAATGTGCAGGTCGCGATCGAACATCTCCTCGGGAATATGCAGTGCCGCCGCGTGCGCCTTGGCGTAAGTCCACGCGGCGCGCGCCGACTCCTTCATCACGTCGCCGAGCTGACCGGTGAGCACCAGCTCGCCCTTGCCGCGCATGGACGAGGCCTCGACGAACATGATGTCGCCGCCCATTGGCGTGTAGTACATCCCGGTGGCGGTGCCGATCTGATCGACGCCGGACTTCTGCTCCGGGTGCAGCTTCGGACGACCGAGGAATTCCCGCACCATGGCCGGATTCACTTCGACGGCGGTGGTGGCGCCGTCGGCGATGCGTCGCGCCGCCTTCCGCGTCACCCGACCGATTTCACGCTCGAGCTGACGAACGCCGGCTTCCCGGGTGTAGCGCTGCACCAGCTCAAGCAGCGCCGGCCCAGTGAACGCAATCTGCTCGGTGGTGAGTCCGTTCTCCTCCACCTGCCGCGGCACCAGGTAGCGCTCGGCAATGGCCACCTTCTCGGCCTCGATGTAGCCTGAGAATTCGACGATCTCCATCCGGTCGAGCAGTGGCCCCGGAATGTTCTGGATGAAGTTGGCCGTGGCCACGAACAACACCTCACTGAGGTCGAACGGAATGCCGAGGTAGTGATCGGCAAAGGAGTCGTTCTGGGCCGGGTCGAGGACCTCGAGCAGGGCCGATGCCGGGTCACCCTGGAAGGAGACACCGAGCTTGTCGACTTCGTCGAGCAGGAAGACGGGATTGCGCGTCCCGGCCTGCTTCATGCCCTGGATGATCCGCCCCGGCATGGCGCCGACGTAGGTTCGGCGATGGCCGCGAATGTCGGCCTCGTCCCGCGCGCCACCAAGCGAGATGCGGACGTACTTGCGGCCCATGGCCCGGGCGATGCTCTTGGCCACCGAGGTCTTGCCGACGCCCGGAGGGCCGACGAAGAGCAGGATCGGCGAGCGCTTGCTGGCGGCCTCGGGATCGCCGTCTGACGGGAGGACCGGCGGAGCCGGCGCCGTAGCACCGGCTGCGGGTGCATCGTCGTCCGTCGAGACCTGGACAGGCGCTGACGCGCCCGTTGTGGTGTCGGCGGCGCTTGCCTCGGTGGCGGCGCGCTTGGCGCGCATGGCCCGGACCGCGAGGAATTCGAGCACCCGGTCCTTCACGTCACCGAGGGCGTAGTGATCGGAGTCGAGGATGCGAGCCGCCTCGGGCAGGTCGAGCCGCTCTTCCGTCGTAGTGTTCCACGGCAGCTCGGCGACGTGCTCGAGATAGGTCCGGATGACCTGGGATTCCATGGATTCGCGACCGATGCGGCGCAGGCGACCCAGTTCGCGGTCGATCTCCTTGCGCGCATCCTCGGGTAGCTCGAGCGCCTCGAGTCGCTGCTCGAGTTCATCGACTTCGCCCGCCTCGTCCTCGTCGCCGAGTTCCCGGCGAATCGTCTTCAGCTGCTCACGCAGGTAGATCTCGCGCTGGCGGTCGCCCAGTTCCTCCTGGACCTGACTCTTGATGTCCTCCTGCGCGTCGAGCACGGCGATCTGCCGCTGAACCTGAACCAGCACACGCCGGAGGCGCTCATCGATCGCGAGGGTCTCGAGCAGTGCCTGGCGCTGAGTGGCTTCGAGGTCGAGGTAGCCGGCCACGAGATCGGCAAAGCGCCCTGGCTCGTCGACGCCGTTGAGAACCTGCTGCACGACCTCCTCGGGGAGACCGGACTTCTGTCCCAGCTCCGCGGCGCGCACCCGCAGCTCCTTGTGCAGCGCCACGAAGGACGGGTCGGCCTCGCTGACCGGCGGGAGATCGTCCATGGGGACGACCGAGGCGACCAAGTGACCGTTCTCCTCGGTCATGGTCACGGTCATGCCGCGACGATCGCCGTGGAGCAGCAGCTGCATGCCGGACATGCCACGCTGCAGCTGGCCGATGCGGGCGATGGTCCCGATGGCATGCAGCCCTTCGGGGGTCACGCCCTCGACGTTTTCGCGCTGGGCGACGGCAAAGATGAGCTTGTCGGGCGACGCGAGGGCTGCCTCGATCGCCTTGATGGTCATGGGGCGACCGGCCCCAATGGGGGCGGTCACGCCGGGGAAGAGAACGACGTCCCGCAGCGGCAGGACGGGAAGACTCAGACGTTCAGACACGCGATTCTCCTTGCCAGTGGGCCGACGACGCATCCGGGTGCGGTGCGTCGTGGGGACCAGTACCCGGGAAAGCGCATTGGCCGTGCCAGCAATTTCGGCGGGTTTCCTGCCGTCGTGGCTGGCCTTCCGACAATACGCACCGCGGCCTCCCGAAGATCCGCCTGAGGCCTCCCCTCGGGCTGTCAGCCCGGCAGGTCCCCGGCGGCACGTTGCTCGCAGGTGCATCTCTGTGCAAATTCACAGGTTAGTATCCGTTCGCCCAACCTGTCCCCTCACAAGGCCCTCATGATCGATCCTGCCCAGCATGCGCTGCCGACGCTCCTGAAGGAGGCCCTCGGCGACGCGTACACGATCGAGGGCGAGATCGGCCGCGGGGGCATGGGGGTCGTGTACCGGGCCCGGGACGAGCGGCTGCAGCGCCGGGTCGCCGTGAAGGTCCTCCCACCGGAGCTGGCATTCTCGAAGGAGATCCGCGAGCGCTTCACCCGGGAGGCCCAGACTGCGGCCAAGCTCGCCCATCCCCACATCGTGCCCATTCATGACGTCGGCGAGGGGCAGGGAATCGTCTACTTCGTCATGGGACTCATCGAAGGAGAATCCCTGGCGGCGCGCATTCGCCGTCGGGGCCGCGTCCCGGCTGACGAGACCCGACGCATCATGAAGGAGACCGCTGACGCGCTCTCGGCCGCACATGGGCAAGGGGTGATCCACCGCGACATCAAGCCAGACAACATTCTGCTTGAGGGCACCCGCGGGCGGGTGATGGTCACCGACTTCGGCATCGCGAAGGCGATGTCCGGGACCAGCAACGCAACCCTCACCAGCGCCGGGATGGCGATCGGCACCCCGTCCTACATGTCGCCGGAGCAGGCCGCCGGCGAGCGCGAGATCGACGGACGCAGCGACCTCTATTCGCTCGGCGTGGTGGCGTTCCAGATGCTCTCGGGCGAGCTGCCGTTCAACGCGCCGACGGTCGCGGGCATCCTGATGAAGCACATCACCGAGCCCGCCGCCCTGCTGCACGAGAAGTACCCCGATATCCCTGAGGATCTCTCGCTCGCGGTGGCCCGCTGCCTCGAGAAGGACCCGACCAACCGTTGGCCCTCTGCCGATGGCCTGCGTCGCTCGCTCGAGAGCCGCAGCGTGGCCGGCTACCGCCCGACCGGATTGGGATGGAAGGCGGAAACCCGCCCGCAGACAGCCGCCGGACGCAGCACGCGACCGATGCGTCCCCTCGGAGATCGTCCCTCGCCGCGGTCACTGGACCGCACCAGCGGCGGGGAGCGTCCGCGCACGCCCGACCGGCCGGGCCGAGCAGTCGGCGAACGCCCGGGCGCGCGGGCGACCAGCAGCGGACGGGACGACGGGCGCAACCTGCCGGCGCGCGGGACTGCGCGCGGGATCGCGAGCGCACGGGAAAGCGCCAAGGAGGCACGCGAGGCGCGTCGCCGCGCCAAGAAAGGTGAACTTCCTCTGCCGGAGACCGGCGAGCCGTTGGTGGTCCGCGAAGCACGTCGCGAGTTCGCGAAGTTCGCCGCCGTCAATGGTGGCCTCTTCATGCTGAACCTGTTCACCGGCATGCATTCCCCCTGGTTCCTCTTTCCACTCGCGGGGATGTCGTTCGGGTTGTTCAAGCGCTATTCCGATCTGTGGCAGGCAGGCTACTCCTGGCGGGATGTGCTGCACCGCCCCGATGCGCCCGACGCCATCAGCGGCGGTGGATCGATCAAGAAGATCAAGGGCGTCAAGAGTCTGGTGGCGCCGAGTCGTGCGGAGTTTGGATCGCAGTACGACCGGATGATGCAACTGCACGGCGATCGGATCGCGATCTTGACGCTCTGGTCCAAGTTGGGCGATGCCGACCGGAACCTGCTGCCCGAGATGATCCAGACGGTCGAGGGGCTGCACGACCGGGCGGTGGAGCTGGCGCAGGCGCTCAACTCGATGGACGCCGCGTCGCTCGACACCGACGAGGTGCTGCGCATTGACGTGCGACTGAACGAAGTGCGGGCTCGACCCGAGGGCGAGGAGCGCGACCGACAGATCGCCATGCTCGAACGTCAGCGCCAGGCGCGAGGGGACCTGAGTGTTCGGCGCACCCAGATGTCGGACCGCTTCGAGAGTTGTGTGCTCGCGATGCAGAACTTGCGCTTCGACATCCTGCGGCTGCGCCAGAGCGGCGTCGGTGCCGTCATCAACGACCTCACCCAGGCGACCCAGCAGGCGCGCGCGCTGAGCCGCGACGTGGACATGGCGATCGATGTGGCGACGGAGCTGAGAGAAGCGCTTTAAAGAGAGAAGAGAGAAGAGAGAAGCGCGAGGTGGGACGCCGAAGGGCCGACATCGGATTGAATGTCGGCCCTTCGGCGTTTCCCATCTCTCGTCTCGCATCTCTCTTCTCTCGTTTCTCAGTATCTGAGTATCTCTTCCATCGCCGCCCTCAGCGTCGCCGCTTGCGGGAGGATCACGTCCTCGAGTTCCGGGGCATAGGCCACGAAGGTGTCGGTGGCCGCCACGCGACGCACCGGTGCGTCGAGCCAATGGAACATCTCGTCGGCGATCTTGGCCGAGATCTCCGAGCCGTAGCCCCACGAGAGCGAATCTTCGTAAGCCACAATCACGCGGTTGGTCTTCTTCACTGACTCCCCGATGGTCTCCCAGTCCACCGGATTGAGCGAGCGCAGGTCGATCACTTCGACGCGCTGGCCGGTGGCGGCCTCGAGATCCTTGGCCGCCTGCGCCGCACGTTGGACCACCGCACCGTAGGTGATCACGGTGGCATCGGTGCCCTCGCGCACCACCTTGGCCTTGCCGAACGGAATCATGAAGTTGGGGCCGGGATAGGCACCCTTGTTGTACGTCTGGCGATAGAGGTGCTTGTGTTCGAGGAAGAGCACCGGATCTTCGCAACGGATGGCGGTGCGGAGCAGGCCGTTGGCGTCGAGCGCCGTGCTCGGACAGATCACTCGAAGGCCGGGCACGCCGGTGAAAATCGCCGCACCGGTCTGGGAGTGATAGATCGCGCCACCCTTGAGGTAGCCGCCGTAGGTGACCCGCACCACCACCGGTGACGCGAAGGTGTTGTTGGAGCGCCAGCGCATCAACGCGAGCTCATCGCGCAGCTGCATGTAGGCCGGCCAGATGTAATCGAAGAACTGGATCTCGACCACCGGCTTCATGCCCCGCGTCGCCAGCCCGATGGCGCGACCGACGATGTTGGCCTCGGCGAGCGGGGAGTTGTAGACCCGATTGCCACCGAACTGCTTCTGCAGACCCCAGGTGACCTTGAAGACACCGCCCTTCCCCTTCACGTCAGGGAGGGCGGACTCGCGCGACGCATCGGCCACATCCTGCCCGAAGATCAGGATGCGCGGATCACGCGTCATCTCGTCTTTGAGGCAGGCATTGAGCAGGTCGACCATCGTGGTGGGGTCACCCGCGAACTGGGGATCATCCTCGGTGTCGAACGGCTCCCCGGTGGGGTCAACATCAGGGGAATAGACGTAGTCATAGATCGTCGACGCCGCCGGCTGCGGCGACGCGAGCGCGATGTCGGTCGCGATCGCGACTTCCTCCTCCACCTGGGCACGGATCAGGTCGAGCTCGGTCTCGGTGGCGATGCCCTGGTCGATCAGGTAGCGCGGGAAGGTGTGGAACGGGTCGCGGGCGGCATCACGATCGCGCTCCTCGGTGGTGCGATAATGCACCTCGTCGTCGGAGAGCGAATGCGAATAGGGGCGAATGACCTTGGCGTGGACCAGCGCCGGCCCCTTGCGCAAGCGGGCGTGGTCATGGGCCTTCAGCATCACGTCGTACGACGCCAGCGGATCGCAGCCATCGACCTCGAGCACCAGCAGGTTCGGGAACGACTGCACCAGCTTGGAGATCGAGCCGCCGGCGGTGTTGACCTCCACCGGCACCGAGATCGCATAGCCGTTGTCTTCGACGAGAAACACCACCGGCAACTTCAGGTTGCAGGCGGAATTCATCGCCTCCCAGAATTCCCCTTCGCTGGTGGTGCCGTCGCCCGTGGTGCAGAGGATGACCTCGTCACCGGGCGTGATCTCCGCCGTCCGCGGGTCCGCTGAGGCGCGCAGCCACGTCTCTGCCGCCCCCACCGCCTGGAGGAACTGGGTCCCCGTGGGGCTCGAGACCGAGACGATGTTGAGGTCCTTGTGACCCCAATGGGAGGGCATCTGCCGTCCGCCGGAATTGGGATCATCTGCGGCAGCGACCGCCGAGAGCAATTGCTCGGTGGCCGTCATGCCGAGACCGAGGCAGATGGCCCGGTCGCGGTAGTAGAAGTAGAACCAGTCGTGGGCCGCGCGGAACACCTTGGCCGCCGCCACGAGAACCGCCTCATGCCCGGCGCCGGAGATCTGGAAAAAGATCTTGTTCTGCCGCTTGAGCTGGATCTCCTTGTCGTCCAGTCGGCGGGAGAGCGTGATCAGCCGAAAGAATTCCAGCAGGTCGGCCTTGTCGAGCTTGGTGGCGGCCTTGGGCCGCGACTGCGTGCGAGTTGCCATGAGCAAAAGATGGCCGCGCGATGCCCGAGAGGGAAGAACGCCTCCTAGAAGACGATCCGGCCACCAACCACCGTGGTGCGCACCTTGGCCACCTTGATGCTGTCCGGCGGAATGGTGCGCAGGTCACGATCGAGCATCACGAAGTCGGCCAGCTTTCCCACCGCCAGCGTTCCGCGGCGCCCCTCGGCGAACGTTTCATAGGCGTTGCTCAGGGTGTAGGCGCGCAGTGCCTCCTCGACCGAGATCTTCTGCTCGGGGAGCCAGCCGGTAGGATTTTTCCCGTCGAGGGTCTGGCGGGTCACGGCCGCCCAGATCCCGAGCAGCGGATCCACGGGCGCGACCGGCCAATCCGAACCGAAGGCGAGGTGCGCCCTGGCGTTGAGCAGCGAGCGGAAGGCATAGGTGCCAGTCAACTGTTCCGGTCGAATGCGCTTCCAAGCCCAGCGCCCGTCATCGGCGGCGTGGTAGGGCTGCATCGAGGCAATGACGCCGGTGCGTGCGATGCGTGCGATGTCCTCGCCGCGCAGGTGCTG
>JBDUDP010000094.1:0-7782 GCA_040002895.1 Gemmatimonadota bacterium | reverse complement strand
GGCACGGTAACCCCCGGTCGGAGCAAGGCCAAATAGGCGGCGAGGTGCGGCCCGCACCGTTAACAGCCGCGGGTAGGCTGCTCGAGGTGGTCGGCGACGACCATCCCAGATAGATGATCATCCGGCCGCGTGCAAGCGCGACCGAACAGAACTCGGCTTACGGTTCCACCCGTGCCGCACCTCCGTCAGGGTGGTGCGGCGAGACAACCAAGGAATCGCCGTGACGATTCCAACCACCATCCAGAGGTACGCATGCTCGCAGGTCTCCTGGCGCTCGCTACCGCAGTCGGCACCGTCGTCGCGCCGGTCGGTCCACTGCGCTACAAGATCGAGATGAAGTCCTCGCAGGAGGTCGACCTGTCGGCCATGGGATCCGGCAAGCAGACCGGTGACGTGGCCGCCGTGGCGTTCGTCTCGGTCACCATGAGCGATTCGGCCACCGGCCAACTCGCCCATATCGTGGTCGATTCCATGACCCTGGAGCCGACCGGCTCCATGGCGATGGCCTACGATCCGACCTTCGCCGCATCCGCCAAGGGCGGCTTCTTCCACATCTACGTGGTCGGCGGCAAGGTGCAGGGCACGCCGACGCCGTCGATCGAAGGGAACCCGGCGCTCGCGATTCTCGCGCAGGCGGTGATGGTGATGTTCCCTGGCCCCACCAAGTCGGGGCTCAAGGCCGGCGAGAGCTACGCCGACACCACCAACACCACCAGCACCACGGAGCAGGGCACCAACAACAGCTCCGCCATCACGGTCTGGACGATGAAGGGGATGGAAGACGGCGCGATGAAGTTCGAGGGTGAATCCACCGGCAAGATGACCGTCGATGGAGGCCAGGCCGCCATCACCGGCACCAACAAGGGCACCCGCACGATGACCAGCACCGCCAAGGGGCCGGTCAAGAGCGCCGTCATCAACACCACGGTCGACCTCGCCGCCGTGCCCAACGGCATGTCGGACGTGATCCCGGTCAAGGGCACCAGTTCGCTGACGATCACGCTGCTGCCCTAGGTGGCGTGTGTGATTTGGCCGGCGGGGTGCGTCATGCGAGGAAGCTTCCTCGACGTTTCGCACCCCGTCGTGCGTTGGCGATATGCGCGGCCCCTGCTTCCCCGTGGTGCGCGGTGGTAACCTTTGGGTATGCGTCTCATGAATTCCCGCCGGATTCGGCCCGCCTTGGTACTCGGGCTCCTGGCCGCATGCGGCAAGTCCGCTGACGTTGCCGTTGCGCCCGCCCCGACTTCCCGGCCCACGAGCAACGCGCGGGCGCCGGTCCATCTCCGCAACGACTGGCGCGCAAGCGTCTCGATGCAGCGCGCCGATTCGCTGATCCTCACGTTGCCTGACGGTTCGCGGCAACTGCAACGAATCGCTCGGATGGCGCACTTCACGGTTGAGGTCGGCACCAACAACAGCTTCTCCGCGACCCTCGACTCGATCTCCCTCTCACCGGCGGCCGACGCCGCGGCGGCACAGGCGATCGGCACCCGCTGGAATGGCCGAGTCACTGGCGCCGGCCGGATCGAGGGACTGCAGATCTCCCGCTCTTCCTTCCTCGGCGACGACCTGACCCGCAGTGTCCGGAGCATGATCCCTCCGGTGCCATTCGAGGGACTCGCGGTGGGGACGACCTGGACGGACACCACGTCGGGGTCGGTGCAGGTCGAACTGTTCCGGACCAGTGAGCGGAGAGTGCGTCGGTGGAGCACCGCCGAGCGGACCCAACGGGGCGGAGTCACCGTCTATCCGGTGCGGGTCCGCGAGGACTTTGAGCAGGTGGGCAAGGGGTCCCAATCGGGCCGCGAAATGACGATGACGGCACAGGGTAGTCGTACCGGGTACTACTATTTGACGGCCGATGGCCGGGTCGATGGTGCCGTGCTGCAGGACTCGGTGGCGCAGTTCATCACCATCCCGATGTCGCGTCAGACCGTCCCGACCATGCGCTACGGCAAGACGACGCTCCACTTTGCCAGCTCGCCGCGTGGCGAGCGACCCTAGACCGCGATCGTTCCGTCGCAAGCTCGCCCTCGGCGTCGTGGCCGCGGGCGGGCTCTTTCTTCTCTGGCTCTTTGCCGTCTGGCCGCCGCCGGTCTGGTATGCGACCCACTTTCCGCATGAGACCGCCTTCATGGCGATGCGCCGGGACGTCGATCCCGGCGCGGCGGAGAAGCGTCGCTACGACCCGGTGCCGCTGAGCGAGATCGCCCCGGCGGTGCGGCGCGCGGTGATGATCGGCGAGGACAACCGCTTCTACGAGCACAGCGGTTTTGATCTCATCGAGATGCGCAAGGCGCTGGGCTACCCACGGGACTCGTTCTCGCTCGGCAACACGCGTGACCGCCGCGACCTGATCCGCGCGGTGCGCCGCGGCTGGTCACAGCGCGAGTCGGTGCGCGGCGCCAGCACCATCACCCAACAGCTGGCGAAGAACCTCTACCTCTCGCCGTCGCGGAATCCGCTACGGAAGGTCAAGGAAGCGGTGACCGCCTGGCGGCTGGAACTCTGGCTCTCCAAGGACCGGATCATGGAGCTCTACCTCAACACCGCAGAGATGGGCGAGGAGGTTTGGGGGGCAGAGGCGGCGGCGCAGCGTTATTTCCACCGGTCGGCCAAGGGGCTCACCCTGGGCCAGGCAGCGACCTTGGCCGCGGTGCTCCCTTTTCCTCGTAGTAGTAACCCCAACTACCGGCCAGGTCGGATGAATTGGCGCCGCAACCTGATCCTGCGGCGGCTGGGGGGCGAGCCGGTGGTGGTGCCGCCTGAGGATGAAGAATCGGCGCCGGTTGATATCCCGGCGCCGATTCCCGACAGCGTGCTCCCGCCCGTCGACAGCCTGCCTACTGGCCGCACCTCGCGCTGAGGTCCCGCTGCTCGAGTGGGAGGACAGTGAGCCGGGTGGGGCGATTGGCGATGGCCTCGGCGATGTCGTGCACGAAGCGACCGAGCCGGGCGCCATGGTCGTAGTCGATGTACTGCGGCTCATCGGTGGGCTGGTGGTAGTCGGACGCATAACCGAGCGAAAAGTAGGCGACCGGAATGTTCTTGGAGAAGTAGCTCACCTGGTCACTACGGCAGAAACGATTGAGCGCGTTGGTGCGATCCCAGGAATAGTCGATCACCATCGGCTCGCTCCGGACAGCGTTGAGGGAGTCGACCAGCTCGCCGTATTCCGCCGAGAGGCGGCGCGATCCCAGCATCTGAACCGAGTTCGGGCCGCCGAAGCGGACGTCGGTGACGCGAC
This sequence comes from Gemmatimonadota bacterium, assembly GCA_040002895.1. GTDB lineage: Bacteria > Gemmatimonadota > Gemmatimonadetes > Gemmatimonadales > GWC2-71-9 > Palsa-1233. Next base: position 4,535 of record JBDUDP010000094.1, on the reverse strand, counting down.
CCTTGCCGAGCATGTCCATGTTCAGTGCGCCGATGATCGAGTCGAGCGGCACGGTGGGATGATCGACAAACCAGCGCGAACCGAGCAGGCCTTTCTCCTCACCCACATGCGAGATGAAGATCATCGAACGACGCGGCGCTGGTTGCGAGGCGAAGCGCTCGGCGATCTCGAGCAGCACGACCGTGCCGGAGCCGTCGTCGTCGGCGCCATTGTTGACGCTGTCGATGCGGGGTGGGCGAATGGAGCGAGCATGGGCGATCAGCGCCTTGATGCGATCCCACTGTTCCGCGGTGGGCGGACCGGGACGGTCGTTGGCGCCCTGCGGCCGCATGACCTTGTTGAAGGCGCGCAACGAATCGTGTTCCGGCCGCGTGCCGTTGACCATGCCGATGTGGTCATTGTGTGCGCCGAGGAGTACATAGGTGCCGCGCAGCGTGGGGTCGGAACCCGGCAGGATCGCGATCACGTTGCGACCGGGATACTGCGACATCCGCCAGCCGTAGCTCCACGCACCACTCACTGGCTTGCCGGTGGCACCCGGCACCAGTCGCTCGGGCGACTGCCCGAAGATCCGCTCGACGGCGGCAAGCGAGATGGCGGCGCCGCCGGTGGTGGCGTTGCCTCCGGGTGTGGACGTGGGCTTGAGGGCGATGCGACTGGCGAAGACGCCGTCGCGCAGCGCCTGGTTCATGCCGTCGAGCGAGGCGACCAGCACTGCGGCCGCGCCGCCGTTCTGTGCCCGATTGTCGCGCACGGCGGCCGTGCCGCGTGCACCACCCGGCGCGGCGGCCGGAGCAGCAAGGAAGACAACCACCTTCCCGCGCAGCATGTCGGGCGCGAGTGTCACGGTGGTGTCGCCCCACCGACCGGCGAAGACGGTGGGAAGATTCTCCGCTGAGAAGGCGGCGGCGAGGCCATTGAAGGCCGACAGCGCGGTGGGCACCCAGTCAGCGACTGGGGTGAGCGGCGTCCCGCCGACCGAGAGCCGACTCTCGGTCAGGTCGAAACCGGTGGGACCGAACGGCAACTCCTGGAAGTAGCTGCCGTGTTCACCCGCGGGCTGGAGACCGAGCCGCTTGAACTCGCGCGCGATGTAGTCGGTGCCCTTGAAATTGCCGAGCGTGCCCGATTCCCGACCCATCATCGAGTCGGCGGCGAACTGGTAGAGCCGGGTGCGCAGATCGTTGGCGGTGATCTCCGGCGCGGTGGGACGTGGCGCCCAAGTGCGCGGGCCTTCATCGGGCCAGACAATCCCGCTGTTGCCCTGATCGGGCGACGGTGAAGCGCCCGGCTGAGAACCGCCACATGCAGCCAGCAGGGTGAGCAGCATCGACGACGTTGAGCGAATACGCATGTTGGAGTTCCTTCGTGGAGCGGTCAGAGCAGTGGGCGGGCGCGATTGGAGATTCCTACGCGGGCACCCGACGAGAGGTTACGAGGTTTGGGCGGCGCCGCGGAGGGGGTGCCGCGCAGCGCACGGCACCAGCGGCACGGCACCAGCAAGCGGCGCCGGCGGCACTCCGATGTCAGTCCAAGAGCCGGAGAGGCATCACCAGCGTCAAGTAGACGGCTGGGTCATCCCAGCCCACCGGTTCCACCGTCGCGGCTCGCTCGGGGGCCTTGAAGGTCAGCCGCACCTCATCGGTGGGCATGTACTTGAGCACTTCGAGCAGGTAGTTGGCATTGAAGCCGATATCGAGCGGCTCGCCGTCGTAGGAGACGGTGATCTCTTCCTGCGCCTCGCCGAGATCCGGCGTGGTGACCGAAAGTCGGCAGGAGCCGTCGCCGAACGACATCCGGATCCGGTGGGTCTGGTCGCTGGCGACGATCGCCATGCGCCGCAGCGCCGACATCAGCGAGGCCTTCTCCGCGGTGGCGACCTTGTCGTTCTCGCGGGGAATGACCTGCTCGTAGTTCGGATAGGGGCCTTCGATGAGCCGGGTGAACACCTGGGTGGTGGCCGACCGGAATCCGAGGTGGTTATCGGAGCGGCCGATTTCGATCTCATCGTCGGGGCCGAAGAGCTTGCGGAACTGTTCCAGTGCCTTGGGCGGCACGATCAGCTCAGCCTCCTCACCGGCGGGTCCCTGCAATGGCACTTCCATCTTGGCCAGACGGTGGCCATTGGTGGCCACCATGCGCATCCGATCGGGCATCAGCTGCCAGAGCACACCGTTGAGGATCGGGCGGCTCTCCTCGGTGCTGGCGGCGAACGCCACATGCGCGACCAGCTTCTGGAGATCGCGTGCCGTGGTGCGTGAGGAGCCGTCGAAGGCGACCTGCGGGAAGGCCGGGAACTCCTCGCGGGGCAGGCCCAGCAGTTTGAACTTGGAGCGACCGCACTCGATGGTGACGCGCTGCTCGCCCTGGGTGGTGAGCCGGATGCCGGCGCTGGGCAGCTCGCGCACCAGCTCCACCAGCTTGCGTGCCGGCAGGGTGATGGCGCCGTCCTGGTCGACCGACGCGGGCACCAGGGTGCTCACTGCGATGTCGAGATCGGTCCCGGAGAGCCGCAACCCGTCCTTCGACGCTTCGAGGAGGATGTTGGCTAGCACGGGCAGCGTTGTCTTGGAGGGTACGGCTGCCGCCACGGCAACGAGTCCCTCCTGCAGCTGCTCACGCGTAATGGTCAACTTCATCGACGTCCTCGGGTTGCTGTAGTTCCTGCTGTTTACACTTAGAAAGACTCTAGTAGTAGTCGTAGAGGGCCGGGAAATGTGGACCGCCGCTCTAAGACGTTGCGCCAGCGTGGGCTGAGCCCGAATCGGCGCGTGGATACCATGTGTGCCACGGGGAACCGGCCCCGACTTCCCCACGACAATCCGCACTGCCAACGTCATCCACGATGACGTCATGCACAGTGTGCATCAAACTGTCAACAACTCCGCGCGGGCCGATTCCACGCGCTCGCGGAACTGGCGGTCGCGTCCCAGCTGCGACTGCACCTTGTCGACGCTGTGGATCACGGTGCTGTGGTCGCGGCCGCCGAAGGCCTGACCGATCTCCACCAGTTGCATCTGCAGCAACTCCCGCGCGAGGAACATCGCGATCTGCCGCGGGACGGTGAGCGTCTTGATGCGCGCCTTGGACTTGAGCCCCTCGGGGGTCACGCCCCAGCGTCGCGCCACGACCTCCTGCACCCGCTCGATGGTTGGCAGGGTGCGCGACTTGGCGTCGCCATCCTCGCCCGGCCGGAGCTTGTCGGCCAGCGCCTCGCGGGCCAGGTCGATGGAGATCTCTCGGTGCCGCAGCGAGGCGTAGAGCAGCAGCTTGATGATGCAGCCCTCGAGCTCCCGGACGTTGGAGCGGACATTCTCGGCAATGAAGCCGAGGACGTCGTCGGGAATCGTGGTCTCGAGGTGGTCCTGCTCCTGCTTCTTCCGCAGGATGGCGATGCGATGCTCGAGGTCGGGTTGCTTGACGTCGGCGACCATGCCCCACTCGAAGCGGGACACCAGCCGTGCCTCGAGTCCGGGGATCTCCTTCGGCGGCCGATCGGAGGTGAGCACGATCTGCTTGCCGGCCTCGTAGAGCGCATTGAAGGTGTGGAAGAACTCTTCCTGGGTCGCTTCCTTCCCCTCGAGGAAATGCACATCGTCGACGATGAAGAGGTCGACGTCGGCGCGATAGCGTCGGCGCAGGTCGGGCATCGTGCGCCCGTGGATGCCCTCGATCACCTCATTGATGAACTGCTCGGCCCCGACATAGAGCACCCGCGCCCCGGGCGTGCGCACGAGCACCTCATGCGCCACCGCCTGCATCAGGTGGGTCTTGCCGAGACCGGTGGGGCCGTAGATGAAGAACGGGTTGTACTGCTTGCCCGGCGCCTCAGCCACGGCATGCGCGGCGGCGGCGGCGAGTTCGTTGGACTTGCCGATGACGAACGACGAGAAGGTGTAGCGGTCGTTGAGCGGCTGCGCGCTGGGATTCGCCGGCGTGGCGAGCATCGCGCCCGGTTCGGCGACGGCTTGGGGCACGAAGAGATCCATCTGCGGACGCTTCTGCCGCTCGGCCGCGACGCGAAAGGTCACCGCGACCGGCTCACCGGCGGCCTCGGTGGCCGCGGTGGTGAGCGCGACGGCGTACTTCTCCTCGTTCCAGCGCTTGGCAAAATCGTCGGGCGTGCTCACGACCAAGCTGCCGCCTTCGAATGAGATTGCCTCATTCGATGCCAACCAGGTTTGGATCATGGCCTCGGGGATATCGCGCTTGGCGCCCTCGAGCACACGCTTCCAAAGGTCTTTGGCGGTCAGGGGCATCTCGTGGACACAGTTTTTCGGGTGGGACGGTCAGTCTAGGGAGGCCGATTCTAGGTCCCGAATGTGGAAAAGTCAAACCCTTGAATTCGAGGGTACGAGCCGGTAGGTTGTCTGGCTCTATTGGAGGGAGTGCCCAGTTATGATGCCGACATACAAGCCGCGCAACAAGCGCCGCATCGCCAAGCACGGGTTCCGGAACCGGATGGAAGACCGCTGGGGCCGTGCGGTCCTCTCGCGCCGCCGGAAGAAGGGGCGGAAGCGCCTGACCGTGTCCAT
>JBDUDP010000093.1:0-7813 GCA_040002895.1 Gemmatimonadota bacterium | reverse complement strand
TCCGGATTGGCCACGAAGGCATAGCCGCAATCGTAGGGCACATTGAGCCACTTGTGGCCATCCGTGGCCCAGCTGTCGGCCTGCTCCGCGCCGGCGAGCAGGTAACCAAGCGTCGGCGTCGCATTGACCCAGAGCCCCATCGCGCCGTCCACATGCACCCATGCCCCTGCCTTATGCGCGATGGGGATGAGCTCGTGGAAGCGATCGAACACACCACAGTTGACGTCGCCAGCCTGCAGCACCACGACCACCGGCTTTCCCTGCTCGCGTGCAAGCGCATCGCGCAGCACGTGGGGCGTGAGCTGCCCATGCTCATCGGCCGGCAGCACCATCATGTTGGCAGTTCCGATGCCGAGGAGCTTGATGGCGCGGGTCACGGTGCCGTACACCTCGCTCGAGGTCAGAATCCGAACTGCCGGCGTACCCGCAAGTCCGTCACGATTCACGTCGTGGCCGGCACGCTGCAGCAGCGCCTGCCGGGCGGCGGCGAGACAGGTGGTGTGGGCCATCTGGCACCCGGTCACCAGCGCGAACGAGGCCTGGCTCGGGAGCCCCAGGAGCTCCTTGAGCCAGGCGCCTGCGACCTCCTCCACCACCGCCGCAGCAGGCGAACAGGCGTAGAGGCCGGCATTCTGGTCCCAGACCGAGGTCAGCCAGTCGGCACCGATCGCGGCGGGGAGTCCGCCGCCAATGACCCAGCCGAAAAATCGTCCGCCGGCATTCCCCACGAGACCGCCTTGGACGCCGCGGGCGAGTTCGTCGATCACCGCGATCGGTGAGGCGCCCCCGGCTGCCAACGGCACATCGAACCGACCGCGCAGCTCGGCGAGCGATGCGGTGGCAGCGACCGAGGCAGTATCCAATCCATCGAGATAGTCATGGGCCAGCTCGGCGGCACGCTCGAGTGCGGTGCGTTCGCTGCCCGGTCTGGTTGGCATGTCCCACTCCGAGGCGTTCATGAATCGGGAAGAATTCCGACCCGGAATATACCGTGCCCAGACGGACCCTCGGTGTGCCTACCGGACGGCGCCGGGCGTCTTCCCGGGTGCTTGCCTCAACCAGGAGTTCGACCCGATGCGGAAACCATGGATTGCCACGCTTCCCCTGCTGGGCGCCCTGCTGCTTGCAGCGGCCCCGGCCTCGGCCCAAGTGCGTGTGAGCGTCAACCTCGGCCCACCGGCTGCGGTCTACTCCTACACCCCGGAAGCGTATGGCGACTGGAACACCAGCTACACCCAGTGGCAACCGGCGACCCTCTACTACTCCGACGGCCACTATTATCCTCGCCCTGTGCGCAACGCGCGTGTGGTGCAGGTCTACCGCTACCGCAACGCCTACTTCTTCCCGCCGCGCGACAAGGGATGGGACAACAAGGACAAGCGCTACAACTACAGCCATCGCCCGCTCGATGATGACTGGGGCCGCGCCATGCCGCCCAAGGCCAAGGGGCACGCGTACGGCAAGAGCAAGGGCAAGGGGAAGCCGAACTAGCAGCCCGGACTTCAGCCGCCGGCCATCATGGGTGTTGGGTCGTTCCGCTTGCGACTCAACACCCCCGCGCTGACGAGCGTCACCACGATGCCGAGCGGGAGGACCTCGATATAGGTGTAGGCAATGTTGATCGCCGGGTTCTTGTATTGCACGGCAAACTTGTCCATTTCGGCCTTGGTCGCCGCCACCTCAGCGTCGGTCGCCCCGCTGGTGCGAGCCTTCTCCACCGATCGCGCGGCATACTTCTCGACGAAATCGGTCGCCACGGTGTGGTAGCTCACTTCCCATGCGGCCACGTAGCAGGTCGAGGCGACCACGGTGATCAGCACCCCGACCTTGAACGCGCGGCCGAATCCGATCGACCCGGCCATGACGTTGTCGCGGTAGGACCGAATCCCGAAGTACACCATGAGGAAGGCGAGCAGCATGGTGGTATAACCGAAGACCTCGTTCTGCCCCCATCCAAACTGCTTCTCGAACACGATCGTCAGTGTCATCATCGCCGCCATGATCCCACCGGCAATGAGGCCAAACGTCCAGACGAACTTCTTCATGACGCACTCCCTGGTGTGCGGTGGTTGGCGACTGTCTGGGGGAGACGCTAACTCGTCCCGCGACCGGCGCGCGTCACCCGTTCGGATGATTTCCGGTAACAATTGAAAGAATCATCTGTTCCGGTGAGCCGCAGCCCGCTACGGGATCAGGCCGAATGCCTTGCCGAGCTGCACGGCCTGGGTTCGACGGCGGGCACCCAACTTCTCGAACACCCGGCTGGAGTGGGTCTTGACGGTGTTCTCGCTCACGAACGCCCGTTCGGCGATCTCCCGGGTCGAGAGGCCCGCGGCGATGAACTCGAGGATCTCGAGCTCGCGTGGCGTGAGGCCAAGCGCCTCGACTTTCGCGTCATTGCGCGTGAATTCGGGTGGGCCGGGGACCGTGACCTCGCGGACCACCACCCGCTCCCGGCGGCCGGTGATGCGGAGACCGAGCCAGATGCCGAGCGCCACGAAGATCAGGGCGACGAGGCCCCCGTAGATCTCGAGCGAGTGGTCGACCACGAGGTAGCGGTACTGGACGGCCTGCAGCAGGGCGATGAGGGCGCCGCCGAGCAGACCATAGGTGAGGACGGCTTTGCGCATGGTGGAGTTCGGGGTAGCGCCTACCGAGGCGGCTTCGGCTGGACGGAAAGTGTGTCGAGTGCAATCCTGAGCGTATCGTGGACACCTGGCTGCATGGTGTATGTCTGCTCCAGAACCTTGTATCCCAATGCGCTGATCCGCATGCGGTACGTCCCCGGCGGCACATCGGCGATGCGGGTGTACCCGGTGCGGGTTGTGAGCCCGAAACGCCAGAGTGTGTCGAGTCCGGGTCCGCCGATGCCGAGGTTTGCCATCGGGACCGGGGCGCCGTCAGTGGCATTCCAGACCTGTACCACCAGATTGAAGTCCCGGCGATCCTCGACGCCGCCCATTGGTGCAGGGATCGTCGGTTTGGGCGAGGCCGCGCAGCCCATTGTGCCGATGATCACGACGATCGCCGTGCGAGTAAGTGGGTTCCGCACCTTTGCTATCCCCGCTGGATGGCAGGCCAACGCGCCACCACCCAACTGGATGGGAGGTAGCAGAGCCCCAACCCTGCAATACCCCCGCCGATGAAGCGGAGGTCGCGGCTTGCCAATGCATAGGTGAGTCCACCGCCAATGATGAAACCCACGCCCCACCACCGGATGGACCGCGGGTCGATCAGCTGTGGCCAAAAGAATGGTGGCCTCGGCATCAGGGCCCAGATGGCCCCGAACAACACGGCAGTGCCAATCAATGCGCGCACCAGCGCCCCGCCCAACGGATCAGAAGGAAACCGACCCCTGAGCAGTTCGGTGCTGATGATCAGGAGGAGTGGGAGACCAGGGTAGAGCGCAGAAAAGAGCCGGGGGGAGCGCTGCATCACCACCTCATTGACACGGGAGAATCCGAGAAAGCTACGGCACCACCCGCATCATCGCCATCATCCCCGACCCCAGGTGCTCGGCAATATGGCAGTGCAGCATCCAGATGCCAGGGTTCGAGGCGTCGATCAGCAGGTCCACTGTGGAGCCGACCGGGATCAGCACCGTGTCCTTCCACACCAGGTTCCGGGTCCGGACCCCGTCTCGCGCCACCACGAGCATCCGCTGGCCGTGCAGGTGGATCGGATGCTGCATTGGGTGGAAGGACTTAGGGTCGTTGTAGATCCGTAACTTGACCATCGATCCGCGCTTCACCGTCCAATCAATCGCCTCGTTCTCCCTGCCTGTGGCATCGTCGCGCAGAATCCAACGCACCTGCTTTGCGGTCGAGAGCCAGTTCATCTCCGGCATGCCATCGACCCACTCCACCGGATGGAAGTAGGCCGTGTCCACGCTCATGAATTGCACGGTGGTGAGTGGGAGCCCGGTCACCGCGACAGTGAGCGTGAGCCGCTTGTCGGGTTCGCGGTCGAATGCCGGACGGAATCGGGCAATCTCGGCCGACACCGTGGCATTGGTGCGGAGCGTGGCGAATGCGGCACCGTGGTCGGGCAACGCTGGCGCCGACCGCACGGTGATCCACCCCAGCGTGTCGACCTGCGCCTCGAACTCGCCCTTGTAATGGTCAATCGCCTGGATCGCATTCACGAGTGGAAAACGACCTGCGTGCGTGAAGTGCGTCTCGACCACGTACCGCTCGGCTGGCGCCATCACCACGCTGGCAACACGCTCCTCCCGCTCGAAGCGGCTCACGTCCGACGCCACAACCTTCATCGGCACACCGGGAATGGAGAGATTCCAGGTCCTCGAGTTCGCGGCATTGGTGAGATAGAATCGAACCACCGCCCCGCGCGTCACGCTCAGCACATAACTCGGTTCGCCGTTCACGAGCGGGATGTTTCCGACCCGCCCCATGAGCGCGAAGTCCGGCGATTCCTTCCCGAAGGGGATCAAGCTATCGGCGTGGATCATGAGGTCGCTCAACATCAGCGCCGCCTCCTCGTTCACCGGCGAGTAGTAGCCCGGCTCCGCCCCGTCGACCAGCATGTTGCCGTAGAGCCCCATCGACTGCTCGATGTCCTCACGTACATGCGGGTGATACCAGTACACCCCAGCATCGGGGAAATGCACCGTATAGGTGAAGCTGCCGCCTGGCTCCACCGCATCCTGCGTCATGCCCGGGACGCCATCGGAGGCGTTGTCGAGCCGCACGCCGTGCCAATGCACCGAGCTGGGAAGGTCGATGGCGTTGTGGAAGCGCACCGTGATGGTGGCATTCTGCGCGACCCGAATCAACGGCCCCGGCACCTGTCCGTTGAAGCCGTACATCACGAAGGTGCGGCCCCGAATGGTGCGCGTGAGCAGGCCGGCAGTGAGGGAGAGGGTGTCGCCGTCCTTGAGCCGAACCGCCGTCGATGGGCGTGCGGCTCTCAGCGTGGTCGGGTTGACTCCCGCACCTGGAAGGAATGGCGCCACCGGCGGGAGCAATCCCACGAGTCCCGGCAACATCACCATCCCCTTCGGCATCGGAATCGGCATCATCGCGGCAGCACCATGCTGATGCATTCCTGGCATGTCGGGCATCGCGGTCGAATCCTGGGCGCGCACGAGACGCGCTGCACTCACCAGGACGATGAGCGCAAGCAGCAGTCTCCGCATCACTGCGAAATGCCGCGAAAGAGTGGGTGGGTGAGGAAGGTCTGCAGCCAACCACTCGGCGAGGTGCCGTGCAGCACCGTGGGCCCGGACCGAGCCGTGGCGGCGCTGTCGGCCTCGGCGGTGATCACCAGCAGGAACTTGTTCCATTCCGCGGTGCCCACGAGCGTGGTGCCGTTCTGCACCGGGCCGAGCCGATGCCAGCGAGAAAGATCGGGGGTGACCTCCCATGCCACGAAGAATCGGTAGGCGCCGAGGCTCGCCGGCGTGGGGAGGTCAGCGGCAAGGATACGGATATCGTAGCGGTGGCGACCATCGGCGGTCACTGCCACGCCGAAGGGGGAATCGGCAAACTGCAGCCGTGCCTCACCGAGCGCCGCCGGCGCGACGGGACCCGGAAGCAGCACAATCTGGTAGGGCCCTTCGGGGCCCGCGCGAACCGCCAACAGCAGCAGTGCGACGATTCGCGCGGTGTGCAGCATTACTGCGGTGCGGCGCCGGTCGGGCCGTGATCGTAATCCTGCACGGAGGAAATGTTGGGCATGCCGAGCTTGCGACCATCCCAGCCGGTGAAGCCGTTCATCCGGAAGAGCCAGAGGCCGGTGCGCATGTCGGAGAGCGCGATCAGCCCGTCAGAGTTGCGCACGTCAACACCAAAGGCCCCCTGCTCCACGCTGGTTTCGCTCTGCCAGCCGGCATCGGGATTGCCGCCGAAGCCGTGCTCATGGGTGCACTCGCAGGTGTACCACCAGCCATCGGTCTTGGGATTCTTGGGGTCCTTGAGGTCGAAGACAAAGAGGCCGTCCTCGTAGGCCGACACGAACACATACGGCCAGCGCACCTCGTGGTTGTGCGACAGGTCATGCCAGTCGGCCGTCCAGGCGGAGAGGGCGATGTCGAGATTCTTCCGCTTGCCGTCCTGCCCATCCTTCAAGTCCCAGATGCGCAGCGGCGTGTACTGGTACTCGGTTTCCGTCACGGCGTAGTTGCCGTCGGGCGAGGGCGTGAAGGTGTGCGCGATGTCGAAGCCCAGCCCGGTGATGGTGAACAGCTGGGTGGGTGCCTCGGGCTTGGTCACGTCCCAGGCCGAGTAGCCGCCGAGACCGGCACCGTAGAAAGCATCACGGTGGCGTGCGACATCATAGCCGACATAGAAGTCGTGGTAGCCACCGGCGCCGAGCTGCTTCATGGGCGTCGGGTTGGCGACCTCGCCGATCTTCCAAGTGCTTGAGTCGGCGCCGCTCACCACTTTGGCGAGGTCATAGATCAGCGCCTTGCTCTGCCCGACCGTGGCGAAGTAGAGCACCCTGCCATCGGAGTGCTTGTAGGCGAAGGTGTTGTGGAAGCCGCCTGGCGCCTGGGCATAGCGAATGCGCGCCACGACCTTCACGGTCGCCGGATCGGGAAGTCCCGTGACGTCGAAGACCACCGCGCCGAGGTCGGCGTCGGGGCTGCCCTGGAAGAACTGAAAGGATTGGGCGAAGTAGTAGCGGGCGCCGATCTTGAAGTACTTCCCGTCCATGGCGCCGATGCCGCGATGGAGTTCGGGATTCTCGATGCTCCAGTCCACCAGCTTCTTGGGATGTGCCGGGTCGCGGATGTCGTAGATCTGCATGTCGTTGTTCACGAAGCCCGAGACATACACGTAGGGACGGTTGGCGTCCTGCTCCATCTCGATGTCGGCGGCTTTCCAGGCACCCGGGTGGGTCACGACATGTGCCACCATCTGCATGTTCGGGGAGCCGCCGTGTTTCTTGTCGAGCGTCGGAACGGCGACACCGGGATCCTGCGCGCCAGCGGAGGCGGCGATCGAGATGAGAGCGAGCGTGAGGAGGGCGGTACGCATCAGCGGCCCCTGCTTGAAGGTCGGGAGGAACGGCGTGAAGAGAATTGGAGTATGCGGGGATCTGGCGGGTGGGGCAAGAGGAATCGTGGGGGTGGTGGTCACCCCTCTCCCGGCGGATGTATGAGGGGAGGACCACGCAGATTCCGCATGATCACCACCCAGATGAGCCCGATTCCCAACCAATTGATCAGGAAGTCAGCCACCCCCCGAGCAGACGGAAAGAGCAGTTCGAATAGACTCGGCATGGCCAGCCCGAGGCCGACCCAGCCCATCGGAATGTTGTTCTCTCGATCGCGGGCCGAGCTGCTTCGCACCGCCGTGATCAGGGCGCGAGCAATGAGCCAACACCCAATGATGAGTTCGACCCACCGGACCACGGTCCAGATGTTCACTCCGGTGCCGCGTACGATGAATCCGCGAGACCAGTGGCAGCCTGCGCGCCGACCGTTCGGCACCCCACAAGAAAGAGCGGCAGGCCGATCACGGTGGCAAGTGTTCCATATCCCAGCGCCGCGACGAAACCAGCCTGGGCACCTGCGAGCGTCGCCACCCCAACTGACGCCGTGAGCCAAACCGCAAGGGCACCCAGCCCCCGACTCGCCCCACGCATCAAGGCCACGAGGCTCGATGCCGCACTCGCAGCCAGCACGGCAGCGCCAAGGAGCACGATCCAGCGGAATGCAGGTGGGGTGTCGGGCGGCAAGCGGTCAACGGTCAATCCGGCCACCGGGAACGAGGCGAGGAGGGCAAGCACCAGTGTTGCACGGGCTGCGCGCAGGACGATGTCAGAAATGGGAACCGGACTCCGAGCAGGG
>JBDUDP010000092.1:0-8128 GCA_040002895.1 Gemmatimonadota bacterium | reverse complement strand
GCGGCACGTTGGGGGCGTCTGTCAGCTGGGCCGTCTCGGTCGCGGCGGCTTTGCCATCTGCAGAGGTGCAGCCGACCAGGAGGAGCAGAGCAGCGATCACCAGGATCGTGGTGGCGGGCGCGAGACGATCGGGCATGGCACCTGCTTTTGTTCGTTGTGACGGGCCGATTCAGCCCTCAGGCGGGATTCACTTCACTGCAAGCAACGCCCCGATGCGCCAGATGTCAACGAAAATTCTCTCACGGCCGGGTAGCGGAACGTCTGCTCAGGTCGACGAACTCCACCACGCCCCACCGTTCCGGTGCGTGCATGTTGATCTCTCCCTGCGGCGACCAGACCCAATTGTGCTCGGGATGCTTGACCTCAGGCGCGCCCGGCCGCTTGCGGTAGCCATCCACCATGGGATCTAGATCCCATTCCACACGCGAGAAGTTGATGCGCCAGCGATCGCCGCGCCGTGGCGGCAGTCGAGTCCTGCCACTGTCACTGAATGCCTGCCACGGGATGGCGATCTCCACGCTCCAGCCGCGGTCACGATCGCGCGAGTCGTTGAGCGTGCCATCCAACCACACGGCCGAGCGAAGGCCCGCGATGTCCCAACTATTGTCGCCGTGGCCACCGTCGCGATACGGCTTGGCCAGGAAGAGATCCCATGGTGTGTTGAGGGCGTTGAGCTCGAGCTCGAAGTAGCGCAGCCCGTCGCCATCAGGGTCGATGAAGAGCTCGATGTCGTTGTCGTGGTAGATCACCGCGTCGCGCTGGGTCAGGGTGGCCCAGAGGTCCGGCTCCTCGAGCTGCACGGCGACGTAGAGGTGGGACGCATCCCAGGCCAGCTTGAAGCGGGTCGCAAGCGGGGGCTGAGGCCGCGTGGCGCCCTCGATGTCGACGAACGCCTCACTCCAGCTCGAGCCCGCCCAGACCGAGTCGTCGAGTCGGCCGTCGATGGTTGGAGCCCGGCTGGCCCGGGGGGCTTGATAGCTCCGGACCCCCGCCGGGACCACCGGTGGCGGTGGGCCGGACGGGGCGCAGCCCAGAAGCAGGGCGATCAGGGCCATCTGGCGGTGTGGCATGATCTTAAGGAAGCTCCCCAGGGACGATTCTGCCAATCCGGCAGGCAATCCCGGTATGCCGCTTGCCCCTTCTGGGACCGGTTGCAGCGACATCTGGCCAGAGCGGCCCCAGTCGACGGAATTCAGGAGAAGAGACCATTATGGCTTCGAAGATCATTGGAATCGACCTCGGCACCACCAACTCAGTCGTGTCAGTGATGGAGGGTGGCGATCCGGTCGTGATCCCCAACGCCGAGGGCGGCCGGACTACGCCATCGGTCGTGGCATTCACCAAGGACGGCGAGCGGCTGGTGGGTCAGGTCGCCAAGCGACAGGCCGTCACCAATCCCAAGCAGACCATCTTCTCGATCAAGCGGTTCATGGGACGCCGTCTCGACGAGATCAAGGACGAGATGAAGCGCATCCCGTACGTGGTCGAGTCGGGCCCCAACGGACTGGCCTCGGTCGAGATCGCGGGCAAGAAGTATACGCCGCCCGAGATCTCCGCGATGATCCTTCAGAAGATGAAGCAGACCGCTGAAGACTACCTCGGTCACACGGTCGACAAGGCCGTGATCACCGTGCCCGCGTACTTCAACGACGCGCAGCGGCAGGCCACCAAGGATGCCGGCAAGATCGCCGGCCTCGAAGTGCTGCGCATCATCAACGAGCCCACCGCGGCCGCGCTGGCCTACGGCCTCGAGAAGAAGAAGGACGAGAAGATCGCGGTGTTCGACCTGGGCGGCGGTACCTACGACATCTCGATCCTCGAGCTGGCCGAGGGCGTCTTCGAGGTCAAGTCGACCAACGGCGACACCCATCTCGGCGGCGACGACTTCGATGAGCGGCTGATCGACTGGCTCGTGTCGGAGTTCAAGAAGGACCAGGGGATCGACCTCTCCAAGGATCCGATGGCGCTGCAGCGGCTCAAGGAAGCGGCCGAGAAGGCCAAGATGGAGCTCTCGAGCACCACACAGACCGACATCAACTTGCCGTTCATCACGGCCGACGCCTCGGGGCCGAAGCACCTCAACCTCCCGCTCACGCGGGCGAAGTTCGAGCAGCTCTGCGACGACCTGATTCAGCGCACCATGCCGCCGATGGAGCAGGCGTTGAAGGATGCCGGGCTCAAGCCGGGCGACATCGACGAGATCATCCTGGTTGGCGGATCGACCCGGATCCCGAAGATCCAGGAGATCGTCAAGACGTTCTTCGGCAAGGAGCCCAACCGCTCGGTGAACCCCGACGAGGTCGTGGCGATTGGTGCTGCGATCCAGGGCGGCGTGCTCGGCGGCGAGGTCAAGGACGTGCTGCTGCTCGACGTCACCCCGCTCTCGCTCGGTATCGAGACGCTGGGTGGTGTCACCACGGTGCTCATTCCGCGCAACACCACCATCCCGACCAAGAAGTCGGAGGTGTTCAGCACGGCTGAGGACAACCAGACCACGGTCGAGATCCATGTGCTGCAGGGTGAACGGCAGATGGCCCAGGACAACCGGACCATCGGCAAGTTCCAGCTCACCGGGATTCCGCCTGCTCCGAGGGGCATGCCGCAGGTCGAGGTCACCTTCGACATCGACGCCAACGGCATCCTCCATGTCTCGGCCAAGGACAAGGCCAGTGGCAAGGAGCAGAAGATCCGGATCGAGGCCTCAAGCGGGCTCTCGGACAGCGAGATCGACAAGATGGTGAAGCAGGCCGAGGTCAACGCCAAGGACGATCAGGAGCGGCGCGACCAGATCGAGGCCCGCAACCAGCTCGACGGGCTGGTCTACAAGGTCGAGAAGGACTCCAAGGAGTGGGTCGACCGGCTCGCAGCGGACGTGAAGGAGCAGCTCGACAAGGCGGTGGAGGCGGGCAAGGAGGCCCTCCGGACCGGCGATACGGCCAAGATTCGGACGGCGCTCGACGAGCTCAATGTCGCCTATTCGGCGGCGGGGGCGTCGCTCTACCAGAACGCCTCGAGTTCTGAGGCGGAGGCCCCGGCGGGTGCCGAGGCGGCGGCGGATGGACCGGCCAAGGATGACGCGGTCGAGGCGGATTACGAGATCGTCGACGAGGCGCCGAAGGAGTAACCCGGGAAACCGGGACGTTCGCGGCGATCCGCGACGGAAGCTCGTGGCGGTGCATCAGAGTATTATGCAGAGGATGGGGGCCGTTCACCGATCGGGTGGCGGCCCCGCCAGCTGACCACTCAGGAATCAGGACCCATGTCCACGCATTCGCGCAATTGGCTCAAGTTCGGCGCCTTGGTGGCGCTCGCCTTCGTGCTCGGTCTCTTCTTCGCCGGGCTGTTGAATTTCCCACGCAACGGCATGGCGCAGGAAGGCCGCGGCGGGCAGCACACCCCCATCGTCAAGGTTGACGCCCCGCGGATTCCGTCGGCACGGCCTCTGGCCGAACTCAGCGACGCGTACGCCGCGGTTGCCGAGGCGGTGCGGCCGTCGGTGGTGTTCATCCAGTCGGAGCGTGAAGAGGCGCCGCCGACGGTGGCGCTCCCCAAGAACATCCCGCCGAATCTGCAGAAGTTCTTCCGTCAACCTGACGAGAACCAGATCGACCGCAGCAGCGGCTCGGGGTTCATCGTCTCGTCGGACGGCTACATCCTCACCAACAACCATGTGGTCGAGGGTGCCAGCAAGGTGCGGGTGCGTCTGCTTGATGGCCGGACCTACATTGCGAAGATCATCGGCACCGACAAGGACACCGACATCGGCGTGCTGAAGATCGAGGCAACCGGGCTCTCGCCCGCCGCGCTCGGCGAATCGGACAAGGTCCGGGTCGGCGAGTGGGTGCTGGCGATCGGCAACCCGTTGGGGGAGGACCTCACCTTCTCGGTCACGCAGGGCATTGTGAGCGCCAAGGGGCGCGGCACGCTGAGCCTCAATGAACCGGGCACCCCGCGCCGTCGTGGCGAGATCCAGGACTTCATCCAGACGGATGCCGCCATCAACCGCGGCAACTCGGGTGGTCCGCTCATGAACGTGCGTGGCGAAGTGATTGGCATCAACTCCGCCATCGCCTCGTTCACCGGCTTCTATTCGGGCTATGCCTTCGCGGTACCGATTGACCTGGCGCGCAAGGTGATGACGCAGATCATTGCGCACGGCAAGGTGGTGCGTGCCGGGCTCGACGTCATTGTCGAGACGGCCGATGTCGAGGACGCCGAGTATCTCGGGCTTGATTCCATCGCGGGGGTGCGCATCAGCGACTTCGGGTCGCCGTCGTCGCCCGCGAAGGCGGCGGGGTTGCAGGCTGGTGACGTGATCATCGCGATCGATGGCGAGCCGGTGAAGTACGTCGCGCAGTTGCAGCAGATGGTGGGCTTCCGCGAGCCGGGCAGCACGGTGCGCGTGGAGGCGGTGCGCAAGGGTGGTCACAAGGAGTTCGCGGTGCGGCTGAATGCCGTCAACACGGACGTTGAAGCCGACACGGTGGAGGAGGCGGTCAAGCCTGCCGCGCCGGTGTCGGGGGGCAATCTCTTCAAGAATCGGCTGGGCATCACGGTGGAACCGTTGACGCCTGGGCTCGCGTCGCAGCTGCAGTTGCCGACCACCACCAAGGGATTGATGGTGCGGGCGATTGCGCAGGGGGCACCGGCGGAGGAGAAGCTGGTCCCGATCGGCACGCCGCAGCTGTACACCGACGTGATCACCGAGGTCGAGGGGAAGCCGGTGCGGACCGAGGCTGAGTTGCGGTCGGCGCTGAACGATGCCAAGAACAACATCGCCACGCTCACGATCGTGAATGCGGGCACGGCGCCGTACACTCGGGTGGTGCGGGTCCGGCTCACCGACAGGTAGGCCGGGTTGCCGGGAGCATGTGGAGACGCCCGCTGGCCGTGATGGCCAGCGGGCGTCGTCGTGTCTGGGCGTGCGGCGCCGTTACTTCGGCGGCACCGGGATCTGGAGCTTGGCCGCTGTCTTGTCCCATGCGCTCCAACCCCAGGCTACCACCTTGTTGTCATTGAGCACGACGGGGGAGAGCTTGCGCCACTCGACGGAGTCGGTGGTGGCGACGTCGCCCTTGGCGTAGAGGCGGACTTCCCACTGCCGACCGGCGGTGAGGTAGGTCAGGGTGCGGTGGGGGGTGTCGGTCTTCATGACGGTGGCGACGGAATCGCCCGGCATGTTGAGGGTCAGCTTGGCGAGGCGCTGGTCGCCGCAGGCCGAGAGGGTGGCGACGGTCAGGAGGGCCGCTCCGGCCCGAAGAGTCCATCCAGTCATGGCGCGCATTCCTTTGAAACGGGTGTGACAGCTTTCCGGCGGGGGGCCGAGAGGGGGGAAGATAGTGGCGGGCAGCTCTGAGAGGTAAATTCTGTCGCCCTGAGCGCAGCGAGGGGGCCGAGCATCGTACTCGAGCAACGCCTTGCCCCTTCACTTCGTTCAGGGCGACTCGGAATGCTGTCACCCTGAGCGCAGCGAGGGGGCCGAGCATCGTACTCGAGCAGCGCCTTGCCCCTTCACTTCGTTCAGGGCGACTCGGAATGCTGTCACCCTGAGCGAAGCGAGGGGGCGATACTCCACCGCACCTGGATGTACCACGCGAGCGTGGCGAAACTGGCAGACGCGCAGGATTTAGGATCCTGTGGGGCAACCCATCCCGGTTCGAGTCCGGGCGCTCGCATGGGGTGGCAGGTGGGGGGGGTGGCGGGACGGCGGTTCGGGGCGCAACTTTTCGGGGTAGCTCATCCCCTGAGGAGCTTGTGCCCATGTCGCAGGATTTCCGGCAGGCTCTTGCGAACAGGTGAGAGTTGCGGCCCGGCTCCCGGTGTGGGGGGCGGGATTTTTTGGTGTGCGTGATGGTGTGGTATGGGTGCGGTGGTCGGTGCACCTCAGCAACGAGAAGCCGGGCGATGCTGGCGGGATGCCGACCGAGCGTTCGCAGTCCAATCCGCGCTTGTTGCAGCGCGTGCAGTCCATTCTCCGGCTGGGGCACTATTCGCCGCGTACCGTCGCAACCTATCGCGGCTGGATCGTTCGCTATGTGAAGTTCCATGGGCTGCGGCATCCGGGTGAGCTGGGTGAGCGGGAGGTGGTGGCCTTCCTCACCGACCTGGTGGAGCGGCGGCGGGTCGCGGCCTCGACGCAGGCACAGGCGTTGGCGGCGTTGCTGTTCCTCTATCGCCGCGTGTTGGATCGTCCGTTGGCGATGGCTGGGAGGTTGCCGCGGTCGCGGCGGCCGGTGCGTCTCCCGACCGTGCTCACGCGGGGCGAGGTACGGCGGGTGTTGGCGGAGCTCAGCGGGACGGCGCGCTTGGTGGCGTTGCTGCTCTATGGCGGTGGGCTGCGGTTGAGCGAGGCGATCTCGCTTCGGGTGAAGGACCTGGATTTCGTCACGGGTGAGATCCGGGTGCGGCGCGGGAAGGGCGGGAAGGACCGGGTCACGGTGTTGCCGCAGGCGGTCATACCGGCGCTGCAGCGGCACCTCCGGGTGGTGGGAGATCTCCATCGTCGCGACCTGGCTCGGGGCTGGGGGGCGGCGGTGCTGCCGACGGCGTTGGCGATCAAGTATCCCCAGGCGCCGCGCAGCTGGGCGTGGCAGTGGCTCTTCCCGGCGCGGCGCACGTACCTGGAGGAAGGGACGGGAGTGCGTCGTCGGCATCATGTGCACCCATCGGCGATCCAGCGGGCGATGACGGCCGCGGTGGGCCGGGCGGCGATTGCGAAGCGGGCGAGTTGTCACACGTTGCGGCACAGTTTTGCGACGCACCTGTTGGAGAGCGGGTCGGACATCCGGACGGTGCAGGAGCTGTTGGGGCATGAGGATGTCACCACGACGATGCAGTACACCCATGTCCTGAACCGTGGCGGGTTGGGGGTGCGGAGTCCGTTGGACGGGTTGGGCGCGTGACGCCGTCCCTCCGCAAGGTTCCCTTGTTATGTCGCGCCGTGGGAGGGGATATTCCTGCGGCAGAAGTGAAAAGAGAGTTAGGCACACCCCATTCTGGCCTGGAACAACATGATCCGAATCCCCGCCGTCGTCCTCGCGATTGTTACGAATGGCATGACGCTCGCAGCGCAAACGCCTCGAGTCCGGCCTGCTGATGCGGCGCCTCGTGATTCCGCGGTCGCGGTGGTGGTAGGTGCGGGCATCGTCCACGAATTGTGGCATGATATCGCCCGGGCGGCCTTTGACACGACAATCCGGGTTGGCGATCTCCAGTTTCCAGACGCCGAAGCACCCATTCAGTGGAAGGCGCTGCGGCAACACCTCCTGATCGCCACCCGCAGCCGCGCCCCCACGCCACGCGACAGTACGTTTTGGTACGTGAGAGTAGGCGCAGCTTCAGTGACGAATAATACGCTGCGCGTACCGTTCACGATGGGGGGGCAACACACGTGCCCGGGCGGGGGATTGTCGGTGTCCCAAGAAGCCTTCGAACTCAAGGCCACCCGGTCGGTAGGCGGATCTTGGAGCCCGCCAGAGGTCCGAACCACGGAACTCTCGGACGGCCTGTCTTGCGAAGCTCAACTCGAACTGCGTGGCGGGGGTGCCTAACACGCGCTTGCTGCGGACGGGGCGCTCTGCCTCGGCCACCGCGACGTAGATTTCTTGGACACGCGCTGGCCTCGGCGGCCCCGCCGCAGAACCGCAGATCGTTGGGCAGCTAGGCACAGTTCAAAGTCATTGGGGGCCTGCATGAGCGAAGTTCCTCGCTGTCCATCCTGCGGCTGTCAAACTGCTGGTAGGCGCCGCCGCCGGTTCACAGGGGTTTCCGACATCCAGTGCGGAAGCTGTGGTGCGCTCGTCAGGATGCCCATGACTCGTACCGTCCGGATCGTGACCTCGTTATTGCTCCTTACGGGGGTGCTGGGCACCGCCAAACTATTCTTAGTTCAGGATCCGTTTATCGACACTCCTCGTGCATGGCTACAATCCTTTCTAGTCGCCACCATGGTTGCCTGCACCGCAGGATATGCACTTCTAGTAGACCGGCGTGTCAGGCCGCTAGCGCAGCCGCAGCACAGCGCCCGCGGCTTGTCGGATTGGATTCAAGGGCTCCACACTGGTCAGATTGTGATCGTGCTCCTGATCCTCGCAGGCCTGTTCTATGGTACGATGCATGTCCGTCAAAT
>JBDUDP010000091.1:0-8250 GCA_040002895.1 Gemmatimonadota bacterium | reverse complement strand
GAGCAGGCGATGGGCGAGAAGCAGATCGACGCGCGCAGCGATATCTACGCGCTCGGCGCAGTGACGTACGAGATGTTGGTGGGTGAAGCGCCGTTCACGGGGCCGAGCGTACAGGCGATCGTGGCGCGGATCATGACGGAGCAGCCACGCGCCCTGGCCGGACAGCGGCGAAGCATTCCGGAGCATGTCGACGCCGCGGTCATGACCGCGCTCGAGAAGCTCCCGGCCGACCGGTTCGCCACGGCAGCCGCCTTCGCCCAAGCGATCGATGACTCCCGATTCGCGACCGCGAGGCTTCCCGCACGCGCCGCCACCGGGTCATCCGCTGCCGTGGTGCCGCGACGATGGCTCGTCGGTGCGCTGGCGATGAGTGTCCTGCTGATGGCAGGACTACTGGCTTCGTGGCTTCGTCCTGCACCTCACTCCCCATTGAGCCGCCAGCGCGTGACGCTGTGGCATCGCTCGCTCGGTTCGATGTTCGCACCGGGCGTCTCCCGTGTCGTTACGCAGGCCGCCATCGCGCCGGATGGGTCGAGCATCGTGTTCTGCGACCCGGTCACCGACTCCGCCCCGTTGATGCGGAAGCTTCGCAGTGAGGCCGATGGCCGGCCACTTACTGGCACGGAAGGCGGGCTCTCTCCCTTCTTCTCGCCTGACGGCCGCTGGGTCGGTTTCCTGACAGCCAATGGCCAGATTCGAAAGGTGCCGGTGGAGGGTGGTGCCCCGATCACGCTGGCGAGTGACGGCAATGTCATTTACCCCTCGGCCGCCTGGCTCGATGACGGAACCATTGTTTACGTCGGCAATGGCTCCACGTTGCGCAGTGTCTCCGAGGCTGGCGGCCCCAGCCGGGCGCTCGGGAAGGGATGGGCCCACAGCGTCGACAACTCCGGCCTGCTTTCCGCGCTGCCTGGCCATCGGGCGGTGTTGTATGTCAGCTGCCCTGGCAACTGCGCGGTGGAATCGTCGGTCTATGTCTACGATCTCGCCGCCGACAGCGGCCGGGCGCTGGTCCCGAACGCCTTTGGTGCCTGGTACTCACCCACCGGGCACCTGCTGTACACCGACCGGGTCGGCGCTCTCTTCGCTGCGGAATTCGACCTCAAACGATTGTTGGTCACATCGAGTCCGGTGCCCGTACTCGAGGATGTCCTGCCGGGCAGCTTCGCCATCTCCAGCTCCGGAACGATCCTCTACGCTGCCAATGCAGGGACGAGTGCGAGTTCCGAGCTGATGTGGGTGTCGCGCACCGGCACGGCGGAGTCGCTCGATCCGGGATGGCGGGCCGACTTCCAGTACCCTGCGCTGTCGCAGGATGGCAAGGCGCTGGCGGTGAGTGTGCGGGACGCCACGACTCAGCTCTGGATCAGACGGAGTGACGGTACGCGCCAGAAGCTGACCGACAGTGGGTCGGTCAACTGGCGTCCCACCTGGTCACCCGATGGCAAGTCGATCGTGTTTCTTTCCAATCGACTTGGCGCAACGCAGGGCGGGTACGACGTGTTTGAAGCGCCGGTTGACGGCAGCGCGGTTCCCACCCTGCGGATGGATGCGAAGTACGGACTGTGGGAGGCACAGCTCTCGCCGGATGGGCAATGGCTGGCCGTCCGTTCCGATGAGGAAGGGAACATCGGTCACATGCGCGCGCGACGGCTGAGCGGGGACACCAGCCTGGTACCCCTGGTGGTCGACCAGTATGCTGCCTCTCACCTCTCCATCTCGCCCGACGGGCACTGGCTCGCGTACACGTCAGAGCGAACTGGTCGGAAGCAGGTCTACGTCACCCCCTTTCCGTTGGCGGGTTCGACCCATCTGGTGTCCCGCGACTTTGGTAGTGAGCCGAGATGGAGGCGGGACGGCCGAGAGCTCTTCTTCAAGGGCGCCACCCACCTCATGGCGGTGCCGATCACCCCCGGCTCGACCTTTCTCGCCGGTACGCCGGTGGCGCTCTTTCCGCTGGCCGGGTATCGCGAGGCGCGGAACCGGCAGCAGTATGACGTCTCGCCGGACGGACAGCATTTCATCATGATCCGGGAGCTCTCGAGCGACGTGCCGGTCAGCGTGATCTATGCGGAGAACTGGCTCGGTGATCTCGAGGCGCGCCTCAAGGCCCGGCGATGAGTGACGCCATGAACCGACTGAGCGAGGCGCTTAGCCGTAGCTACCGCCTCGAGCGCGAACTCGGCGCGGGCGGCATGGCCACGGTCTATCTCGCGCACGACATCAAGCACGATCGCAGCGTTGCGATCAAGGTGCTGCGGCCCGAGCTTGGTGCTGTGCTCGGGGCGGAGCGGTTCCTCCGCGAAATCGCCACGACCGCGAATCTCCGGCATCCCCACATTCTGCCGCTGTACGACTCGGGCGAGGCGGAAGGGCTGCTCTACTACGTCATGCCGCTGGTCGAGGGGGAATCACTCCGCGACCGGCTCGATCGGCAGAAGCAGCTACCGATCGATGAAGCGCTCGGCATTGCCCGGGAAGTCGCCGACGCGCTGGGCTACGCCCACCAGCGCGGAATCATCCATCGGGACATCAAGCCGGAGAACATTCTCCTGGAAGGCGGCCACGCGGTGGTTGCCGACTTCGGCATTGCCCGCGCGGTCAGCAGTGCAGGCGCCGACACCCTGACGGCCACCGGCGTTTCGGTCGGCACCCCGGTCTATATGAGCCCGGAACAGGCCGCGGCCGATGCCGATCTCGACGGCCGCTCTGATCTCTATTCCCTCGGCTGCGTACTGTACGAGATGCTGGGTGGCCAGGCGCCGTTTACCGGGCCCACCGCCGAGAGCATCATTCGCCAGCACATCCTGACCGACGCGCCGCCGATCACGAATTTGCGGCCGACGGTGCCGCCGGAGATCGCCGGTGCGCTGGCGCGCTCGCTCGCGAAGAACCCCGCCGATCGCTTCAACCCGGTCGCCCAGTTCGCCGACGCGTTACGGCCCGGCACGCAGTCGCAGATCATGCCGCCCTCGAGTCCGCCGCAGTCCACCGCCACGCTTCGTAAGCGGTTGCTCGTCCTGGCGGCGGTCGTGGTCGTGGCGGTGGCGTTCCTGTTGTTGCGTCGCGGGACGGCCGCTGCTCCGGGCGGCGCGTCATCGGTTGCGGTCCTCCCCTTCGTGGACCTCAGCCCGGACCAAGCCAACACGTACCTCGGCGACGGCATCTCCGAGACGTTGAGCAACACCCTCGCCAATGTGCCGGGCTTGCGTGTCGCCGCGCGGACCTCGGCCTTTGCCTTCCGCGGCAAGAGTGAGGACGTGCGCGAAATCGGCCGCCAGCTTGGGGTTGCCACCGTGCTGGAAGGAAGTGTTCAGCGCGCCGGCGATCGCCTGCGGGTGACCGCGCAGCTCATCAACACCGGCGACGGCCTGCATCTCTGGTCGGAGAGCTTCGACCGGAGCGCCCAGGACATCTTCGCGGTGCAGGACGAGGTCGCCAGGGCGGTGGCCAATGCGCTCCAGCTCCGGCTGGTCGCCGGGCCGGATTCCACCATCACGCGTCAGGGAACCACGAACGCGGCGGCCTACGATGCATATCTTCTGGGACGCTATCACTGGAACCGCCGCACCACCGAAGGAATGATCGACGCCGCCGTGGCGTTCAAGAGCGCGCTGGCGATCGATTCGAACTACGCGCGGGCGTGGGCCGGGCTGGCCGACACGTACGTTCTGTCCATTCCGCAGGAGTACAACGTCCCCGGCATGACACCCGATTCGATCCTGCCGATCGCCGAAGCAGCGGCGCGCCGCGCCATCGCGCTCGATCCCCGGCTGGGCGAGGCGTACGCGTCACTGGGAGAAATCGTCGAGTACCGCGGTCACGACGAGCAGGCGCGGGATGCATACCGGCAGGCGATCAGCCTGTCACCATCGTACGCCACGGGCCATCAGTGGTACAGCTAT
The DNA here is from genome assembly GCA_040002895.1 of Gemmatimonadota bacterium. Classification (GTDB taxonomy): domain Bacteria; phylum Gemmatimonadota; class Gemmatimonadetes; order Gemmatimonadales; family GWC2-71-9; genus Palsa-1233. The sequence goes on along the minus strand of JBDUDP010000091.1, from coordinate 4,345 downwards.
TACCTGGCGGGCCACAACCAGTGGGACGAGGCGATCCGCGAGATGGAGACCGCCCACCGCCTCGACCCCGTGTCCCACGTGATCACCCTGTCGCTCGCCGCCTTCTACGACGGCGCCGACCGGTTCGCCGATGCCACACCGCTGTATCGCGAAGGATTGGCCCAGTCGCCCGAGGCCTACTACGCGTGGGCCAGCATGGTGGGGCACGAGTTCGCACTCGGGCACGTCGACGAGGCACTCGGCGCCTTCGAAAAATCGCTCGGGTGGCCCAGTCTTGATCCAACATGGACACGGATCGCGGTCGAGCTTCGTAACCCGGCAACCCGTGCGGCTGCACTCGATCGCCTGGGCCGGACCGGGAACGCGGCGATGGCGGTCGTCTTCTTCCGCTGGCTGCGGGGGGACGACGCCACCCTGACCATGCTCGAGCGCGTTGCGGCGGCCGGTCGCGGGGCCGGCGGCAGCGCGATGCAGATGTACGTCATGCTCGGCCCCAAGATGCGCGCCGACCCGAGATTTCTTGCGCTCCTCCCCAAACTGGGTTTCCCGCCGCAAGGTGGCGGCGGAAAGCCCCTCTCTCAGTGAGAGCTCCTTGACAGACTTCGCCGGGCTCACGAACGCCCTCGCCGACCGCTACACCATCGAGCGCGAGCTCGGGCAGGGCGGCATGGCCACCGTCTACCTCGCGCACGACATCAAGCACGATCGCCCGGTGGCGATCAAAGTGCTCAAGCCGGAGCTTGCCGCCGTCCTCGGCGCCGACCGCTTCGTGGTCGAGATCAAGACCACCGCTGCTCTGCAACATCCGCACATCCTGCCACTGTTCGACTCAGGCACTGCGGATCATCAGCTCTTCTATGTCATGCCGTTCGTCCAGGGCGAAACGCTGCGCGAGAAGCTCAACCGCGAGACGCAGTTCGGCGTGGACGAGGCGGTGCGCATCGCGCGCGAAGTCGCCGATGCACTCGACTACGCCCATCGGCATGGAGTGATCCACCGCGACATCAAGCCCGAAAATATCATGCTGCACGACGGGCGGCCGATGGTGATGGATTTCGGCATCGCGCTCGCCGTGAGTGCCGCTGCCGGCGGTCGGATGACCGAGACTGGCCTGTCGCTCGGGACCCCGCACTACATGAGTCCTGAGCAGGCGACCGCCGAGAAGGAAATCACCGGTCGCTCCGACATCTATTCGCTCGCGAGCGTGCTCTACGAGATGCTGGCTGGCCAACCCCCGCACATCGGCGGCTCGGCGCAGCAGGTGATCATGAAGATCATCGCCGAGCAGACCGCCACGGTGACGACGCTACGGCGCAGTGTGCCGGCCAACGTGGCCGCGGCGCTCGCCAAGGCGCTCGAGAAGCTGCCGGCCGATCGGTTTGACTCTGCGCGAGAGTTTTCACAGGCGTTGGCCGATCCGCACTTCACCACGGCCTCGATGGCCGGAGTGGCAGGGTCTGCACCCACAGTGCACTCGGTGGTACGTCATCCATTGCTGTGGGGGCTGGCATTCGCACTCGTCGCGATGACCGCATTCGCGGGCGTGCAGTGGCAGGCTGCACACCGCGCACCAGTGCGCAGCGTGGTGCATTCCACGCTGTCGCTGCCGTCCGCGATGCTGGCCACCAATGCGGCGCAGGCGACCAACGTGGCGGTGTCGCCCGACGGGAACACGCTCGCCTATACGATGCCCGATGGCGCCGGTGCATCTCGGCTGTTCGTGCGTCTGCTGAGCGAGGGCACGGCTCGCGGCATCTCCGGGACCGACGGCGCCCAACAGCCGTGCTTCTCACCCGACGGGACCTGGATCGCGTACCTCGTCGGCACCAGCATCTGGAAGGTGCAGGCCGCAGGTGGTACTCCTGTGCTTCTCGCAGAGACGGGCGTTGGCGTGGTGGGTCTCACCTGGACCGGCACCGGGATGATCCTCGCCGGCGCCTTCCAGGGCCTGGTCTCTGTGCCGGCCTCGGGGGGCGCCCCGACGATTGTGGTGCGGCCCGACACCGCCGCGCACGAGCTGTACTTCAACCAGCCCCGCGTGATGCCGGATGGGAAGACGGTGCTCTTCTCGATTCAGCCCAATGGTGGGCTCTCAGCCATTCAGCTGGGCGTGCTCCACCTCGAGACCGGTGCGGTCACCCGCACCAACCTGAACCTGCTGGACGTGGTGGGATACTACGACGGGACGCTGGTCTATGTGCTCACATCAGGGGCGCTCATGGCAGTCCCCTTCGACTACAGGGCCGCACGGACCACCGGCAGCGCTGTCGCCCTCGGCCCGTCCGTCACCACGATGGTCGCCGCCGCCGCGAGCATGGCCACGATGTCACCGACCGGCACTTTGGTGTACCAGCCCGCCAATAGCCAGGCAACGATCGGATGGGTGAACGCGCAGGGAGCCTACACACCGCTTCTCGCCGAGCCGCAGGCGTATGCTTTCCCACGCATCTCGCCTGACGGCAAGCGTGTGGCGATGGCAATCACCGCGGGCGGCCGGTCGGATGTGTGGCTGTACGACATGGCGTCGGCCACGCCCACGCGGGCGACCAACTCGGGCCAGCAGAGCGATCGCCCGGAGTGGACGCCCGATGGCCGCCGCATCCTGTATCGGACCGACCGGAGCAGCCGCACCAGTATCTGGTGGCAGCCGACAGACCTGAGCGCGCCGGCGTCGGTGCTCCTGGCAGACGATCAGAACAACTACTACGAGGCCGTGATCTCCCCCGACGGCAAGCAGATCGTCTATCAGGTCGACAATGCCGGTGTCGAGCAGGCCAACATTCTCTACCGCACCCTCGCGGGCGACACGACCAGCGTGGCGGTTGCCACCTCACGCGCTGTCGAGGCGCAGCCTCGCCTGTCTCCCGATGGCAAATGGGTGGCGTTCGTCACCGACGCCTCCGGAGCGTCGCAGGTGATGGTGCAGCCGTTCCCGGGACCCGGAGGCCAAGTGCAGATCTCGGTGGCGGGCGGCTCCGAGCCGGTGTGGTCGAGGGATGGCCGTCGGATCTTCTATCGTGACGGCCACAATCTGGTGGCGGCCGCGGTGTCGACCGTGGAGGGGCTGAGCGTGACCAGCCGTGTCACCCTGTTCCCCGATATCTACCTCTTCGCCGCGGCACCGCACGCGAACTACGACGTCTCGCCCGACGGCACCCGCCTGCTGATGATCCGCAGTGTCGGGACACCTGAGTACGAGGTCATCTACGGTTGGGGCACCGAGCTGCGCGCCCGGATGCGCTCGGGCGGCCTGAAGTGAGCGAGCGGGGGCCCGAGCACGCTCGGACATACCTGCCGGTTGACTACTGATAGCTAGAAAGCTATCATCATGAATGATTCCTGATTCCAGTAGCGTTCTCAGGACTGCTCGCCAGCGCGCCGGGTTGAGCCAGCGTGCACTGGCGCTGCGCGCCCATACCAGTCAATCGGTCGTGGCCCGGATCGAATTGGGTGAGACCTCACCCACTTGGGAAACTCTGATCCGGCTCGTGGACGCTGCGGGCTTCGCACTGACCCACGACCTCACGCCGCGGCCGGTTTCTGGTTCACACATGTTGACGGATGTGGCCCGGATTCGTGGGCTGTCTCCCGAAGCGCGTCTCCGGGAGGTTGCGAACGTCAGTCGACTCGCGGCCGCGGTGCGTCGTGTCTAGTGCCGCGCCGTTCGATCCCGAGCAGCTCTTCGCCACGCTGGCAACGCACGGTGTCGAATTCGTGCTGGTTGGTGCACTCGCTGCACGGCTGCAAGGTTTCCCGCGGCTCACCGCCGACGCCGATCTCACCCCGAATCGAACCCAGCGCAATCTCGAGCGACTTGCCGCGGCCCTGCGCAGTCTGGACGCGCGCGTTTACACGGAATCGATCCCTGAGGGTCTGGCCTTCGACTGCTCGGCCGCAGCCCTGGATCGGGCCGACATCTGGAATCTCGTCTCAACTGTGGGGCGAATCGACGTGATCTTTCGTCCAGCCGGCACCGACGGGTACCACGATCTGCTCGCGGGTGCCGTTGCGTACGACATCCATGGGGCACGACTGTACGCAGCATCGCTGCGCGACATTCTCCGTTCCAAAGTCGCTGCCGACCGCCCGCAGGATCGACAAGATGCGCTGATCATTCGCGAGATGCTCGCGGCCGACGAGGCAACACACCATGGCACGCTGACATGACACGCGACTTCGACGCGCTCGCGACCGCCCTCTCCGACCACTACATCCTTGATCGAGAGCTCGGCGCCGGGGGCATGGCGACGGTCTATCTCGCGCAGGACATCAAGCATGCTCGCAAGGTTGCCATCAAGGTGTTGCGCCCGGAACTCGCCGCGGCCGTGGGCGCCGACCGCTTCCT
>JBDUDP010000090.1:0-8291 GCA_040002895.1 Gemmatimonadota bacterium | reverse complement strand
GAACTCTTCGGCACCGATACCTTCTCGCGTTCGGTGATGCAGAAGCGGCTGCCGAAGGCGGTCTACAAGTCGCTGCTGCGTACCATCGACCATGGCGAGCCGCTCGACCCACAGATTGCCGACATCGTGGCCGCCACGATGAAGGACTGGGCGGTGGAGCGCGGGGCCACCCACTTCACTCACTGGTTCCAGCCGCTCACCGGGCTCACCGCCGAGAAGCATGACTCGCTGGTGTCGCCCGACGGCACGGGCGGGGTGATCTACAACTTCTCGGGCACCGACCTCACTCAGGGGGAGCCCGACGCGTCGTCGTTCCCCTCCGGCGGGCTGCGGGCCACCTTCGAGGCCCGTGGCTACACCGCGTGGGACCCGACCTCGCCAGCCTTCCTCAATCGCAACGGCAAGGCGATCACCCTCTGCATCCCCACCGGCTTTGTGTCCTGGACCGGCGAGGCGCTCGACACCAAGATCCCGCTGCTGCGCTCGATGGAGGCACTCTCGAAGCAGGCGATGCGAATCCTCAAGTTCTTCGGCAGCGATACCGGCGTGTCGCGGGTGATCACCACCGTCGGGCCGGAGCAGGAATACTTCCTCGTTGACCGGGACCTCTTCTACCTTCGCCCCGACCTGGTGACCTGCGAGCGCACGCTCTTCGGTGCGCGGCCTCCCAAGGGGCAGCAGCTGGAAGATCACTACTTCGGTGCCATTCCCGCTCGGGTCCTGGCCTACATGGCCGACGCCGAGGAGGAGCTGTTCCGGGTGGGCGTGCCGGTGAAGACGCGCCACAACGAGGTGGCCCCGGGGCAATACGAGATCGCTCCGCTGTTCGAGACGTCGCACATCGCCAGTGACCACCAGATGGTGCTCATGGAGATCTTGCGACGCGTGGCCGATCGTCACGGCCTCAAGGCGTTGCTGCACGAGAAGCCGTTCGCCGGCGTCAATGGCAGCGGCAAGCACAACAACTTCTCGATGGCCACCGAGACCGGCGTCAATTTGCTTGATCCGCAGGATGACACCCACACCAACATGCAGTTCCTGATCTTCCTCTGCGCCGTGTTACGCGCGGTGGATATCCACGCCGACCTGCTGCGCGCCTGCATCGCCGCCGCGGGCAACGACCATCGCCTCGGCGCCAACGAGGCCCCGCCGGCGATCATCTCGGTGTTTCTCGGCGACATGCTTTCCGATATCCTCGCCCAAGTCGAGCAGGGGCTCCCCAAGCGCACCATCAAGGGCGGCACCATTGATCTCGGTGCCCGCACCATGCCGCAGATTCCGCGGCACTCGGGCGATCGCAATCGCACCTCACCCTTCGCGTTCACCGGCAACAAGTTCGAGTTCCGGGCGGTGGGGTCCACGGCGTCGATCGCCTGGCCCAACACGGTGCTGAACACCATCGTGGCGGAATCGCTCGACTACGTCGCGGGTGAGCTGGAGAAGGGTGCCGGCAGCAACCCCACGGCCGCGAAGCAGCAGGCCAGCGTGATGGCGGTGCTCAAGAAGGTGCTCAAGGAGCACAAGCGGATTGTCTTCGACGGCGACGGCTACAACGAGGCGTGGCACAAGGAGGCCGAGAAGCGCGGCCTGCCGCACCTGCGCGATTCGGTGGATGCCTTCCCGGTGCTCAAGGCCAAGAAGACCACCGAACTGTTCAAGAAGTACGGCGTGCTCACCAAGGCCGAGGTGGAGTCACGGTATCACATCGCGGTGGAGAAGTGGGTCAAGCAGCTCACCATCGAGGCGGAGACGATGACGGCGATGGCACGCACCATGATCATTCCGGCCGCGCTGCGGCACCAGACCCTGCTGGCCGAGGCGATCACCGCCACCGAGGGCGCGGGAGTGGATTGTGCTGACACGGTCGCGTCGCTCGACGCCTTCGTGCTGCTGGTGACCGAGGCCCGCTCGGCGCTGGTGGTGCTCGAGACCGAGTCGGCGCACGAAGATGGCGATCCGATGCAGCACGCCCTGCAGATCAAGGCCAAGGTGCGTCCGGCGATGGCGCGGCTGCGTTCGGCGGTGGATGCGCTCGAGAATGTGATCGCGGCCGACTTGTGGCCGATGCCGACCTATCGGCAGTTGCTCTTTCTGAAATAGCGAGAGCGGAGCAGGGCGGTGTCATCATGGCCACCTCCGATTCCATGAGCGCCGCGAGCCGGATCTTGAAGTCCTGAACGGCACCTCCAGCACCGGCCCCTCGAGCGGTCCGGCGCCGACCAGGAGCCAGCGCAGGAAGGCCATGGCCGAACAGGTAGTGCGGCAGGGGTCGCTCCCGGTATCTTCGGGTCGGTGCCCTCGGGCACGCTATCCCCTCATATCCCGGTAGCTGAGGTTTGTCGTGACGCCACGCCAACGGCTCGTGCTGTATGCCGGTGCCGGTCTCGTAGTCCTCCTTGTCGCCATCACCTGGTGGCGTACCCGCCCCAGCTCCCTCATCCTGAGTGGCATCGTGACCACGAACGACGTGGTGGTGTCGCCGCAGGTGGGGGGGCAGGTCGGCAAGCTGCTGGTGCAGGAAGGGGACAGCGTGGCGAAGGGGCAACTGCTGGCGGTGATCACGCCGGCCGAGCTCGCGGCGGATCAGGCGTACTTCGCGCACAGCGCCGAGGGCGACAAGGGCGAGGTGCGCCAGAGCGAGGCGGCGCTGCGCTATGAGGAGCGGCAGGCGGTGGAACGCGTCAACGAGGCGCAGGCCACGCTCGCGGTCCTGATCGCCCGGGTCAAGGAGGCGGCCGCCACCCGGGACGAGTCGAAGCGCGCCTTCGATCGGGCGCTTTCGCTCGCGCGCGACGGTGTGGTGACCGGACAGGAGGTCGACGGGGCCAGAACTGCGCATGCGGTGGCGCAGGCGCGCTTCGACGCGGCCGAGAAGCAGGTCGACGCCCAGCGCGCCGCGCTGGCGCTCGCGCGCGGCACCACCGACCAGGTGGCGATGCAGCGCGAGGCGGTGGGCGCGGCGCGCCAGCGTTCGGCCGCAGGTGCGGCACAGGCCACCAAGGCCAACGTGCGGCTGGCGTACACCGAACTGCGTGCCCCGGTGGCAGGTCTTGTCGACGTGCGGCCGGTGCGCCAGGGGGAGTTCGTGACCGCCGGCCAGCCGGTGGTCACGCTCATCGATCAGGACGATCTCTGGGTGCGCGCCGACATCGAGGAGAGCTATATCGACCAGATCCGCATTGGCGATACGCTCACCGTGCGGCTCCCCTCGGGTCACGAGCGCCAGGGCCGGATCTTCTATCGCGGCGCCGATGCCGCGTTTGCGACGGCCCGTGATGTCTCGCGCACCAAGCGCGACGTGCGCACCTTCGAGATCCGCTTGCGGGTGGACAACCACGATCGTCGCCTCGCCGTGGGCATGACGGCGCAGGTGCTCTTCACGCCCGGCCGCGTGCCGTGAGCGCGGTGGTCGTTCAGGACATCTCCAAGCAGTTCGGCGCGTTCACCGCCGTCGATGGGCTCTCCTTCACGGTCAACAGCGGCGAAATCTTCGGCCTGCTCGGTCCCAACGGCGCCGGCAAGTCGACGCTGCTGCGCATGCTCACGACCCTGATGCTGCCCACCAGCGGCACCGCCCTCGTCGGCGGCTTCGATATCGTGACCGAGGCCGACCAGGTCCGGCGTTCCATCGGGGTGATTCCGCAGGCGATGACCAGCGACCTCGAGCTCTCGCCGATGGAGAACCTGCTCTTCTTCGCCAAGCTCTATGGCGTGCCAAAGGAACGGCGCAATCGTCAGGCCGCGGAGCTGCTCGAGGAGGTCGAGCTCACCGCCTGGGCGCACAAGCCGGTGAAGCAGCTCTCGGGCGGCATGCGGCGCCGGGTGGAGATCGCGCGCGGGCTGATGCACGAACCGAAGATCTTCTTTCTCGATGAGCCCACCACCGGCCTCGACCCGGTGTCGCGCGCGGCAGTGTGGTCCATGCTCAAGCGGCTCAAGGGCGAGCGCGACCTCACCATCCTGCTCACGACCCACTACATGGATGAGGCCGACAAGCTCTGTGATCGGGTCGCGATCGTGGATCACGGCGTGCTGCGCGCACTCGATGCACCGATGCGCCTCAAGGCCGCCATTGGCGGCGCCACCACGCTCGAGGTATCGTTTGTCGCGCCGCCGGTCGGTTGGGGCACGCGACTCGCGGCGTTGCCGGGGATCGAGGGCGTCCTCGGCGACGGGCCGACCTACCGGCTGACCTCGCGGGGCGGACCCGGCAGCACCGCTGCAGTGCTGGCGCTCTCGGCCGAAGCGGGCGTGCCACTCGAATCGTTGTCGGTGCAGACCACCTCGCTCGATGACGTCTTCATGCACTTCTCGGGGCGCCAACTGCGCGATGCGTTGCAGGCGCCCTCGCCGGCCGACCGCACCATCATGCTCCGGCCACGGTAGCCACCGACATGCAGCGCGCCCTCGCCATGGTCGAACGCGAACTGCGACGCTTTCGTCGCAGCCCCGCGCTGATCGTGATGGCGCTGGTGACGCCGCTGATCCAGCTCATCGTGCTCGGCTACGCCTTCGGTGGTCAGGTGAAGCACCTCACCGTCGGCGTGGTGGACCAGGACGGCGGCATGCCGGCCGTGCGGCTGCGCGAACTCGCGGGGGCGGTGGGCGCCAACGCACAGACCTTCAGCACCAAGCCCTACACCGACATGGGGCAGGCGCTCGAGGCGTTGCGCAACGGGCACCTCAACGGCGTGCTGGCGATCCCGCCCGACTTCTCCCGCCGCAAGTTCGGGGAGCGCAATCCTCGCGTCGCCCTGATCGAGGACAACACCGACAACTTCGTGGCCGCCACCCTCGCCGGGAGCATGCACGGCGTGGTGCAGGCGTCCAACGCTGCGCCGGCGACCTCCGTGCGGATGCGCAGCGAGACGGTGCTCGATCAGGTCGAGCTCTATCCCTACGTGCCCTATATCCAGTACCTGCTGTCGGGCTCGATCGTGCTGTCGATCTACATGATGGTGATGATTGGCGGCGGCATCATCTTTGTGGATGACAAGGCCCGCGGGTTGCACGAGGGGTATCTCGTCACGCCCATCACTCGGCTCGAACTGATCCTCGGCTTCAACATCTCCGGCGCGATCAAGGCCGTGCTGGCGGGGCTGGTGCTGATGACGGTGGGGCTGGTGATCGCCGGAGTTCCCAATCCATTCGACCTGCTGCGATTGGGGCGGGTGTTCGTGGTGATCGTGTTCACCGCGATCGCGCTGGTGTCGCTGATGTTCTTGCTGGTGGTGCGCGTGAACGATCCGCTGCTCCCACGTGCGACCTTCGGCGTGCTCAACACCGTGCTCTACTTCCCCAGCGGCGCCGTCTATCCCCAGCAGGCGTTTCCGTGGTGGATGCGAATGTTCGCGAAGATCGACCCATTCACCTACGCCGTCCACGCCCTCAAGTCGCTGCTGCTCAAGAACACCGGCTTCGCAGCCATCTGGGGCGACCTGCTCTTCCTGGCGCTGTTCACCGTGGTCACCATGACCGCGGCGACGCTGCTCTTCCGCCGCACCATCTGACCGCCGTCGTCGGCCGCAGCTAGCTTTCGCGGCCGGCGGGGACGCGTGCCGCCGGCCCGTCCGCCGCGTCGTGTGGGGACGGGATGTGACGAAACGCCGGCCAGCGAGGTTTCGTGGATGTGACGTCATCCGAGGCAACGCTGCTTGCACGCGTGGGCGCCGGTGACGAGGCGGCGCTCGCCGAACTGTTCACGCGGTTCGGACCCCCGCTGATGCGCTATGCCACGCACTTCCTCGGCTCCGCCGATGACGCCGACGAGGTGCTGCAGGAGGTCTTCCTGCGCGCGCATCGGTCGATCCTCAAGGGGACCCGCCCGGAGAAACTCAACGGCTGGCTCTTTCGCATCACCGTGAATCGCTGCCGCTCCTACCAGCGACGCTGGTGGCGCAACGTCGGTGGTGGCGAAGCCGATCGGCAGCTGGCGCGCGCCTCCCATCCGGCCGAGGCCGAGGACTGGATCTGGCACGACGAAATCGAGCAGGCGCTGGCCGCGCTGTCGCCGCCGCTGCGCGAGGCGTTTCTGCTCAAGCATGTCGAGGGCTGGAGCTACGACGAGATGGTCGAGGCCACCGGAGCCTCGCTGTCGGCACTCAAGATGCGGGTGGCACGCGCCTGCGATCAGCTGCGCACGCGGCTCAAGGAGATCCGATGATGGACGATCATCTCGCCCCCGAGGATTCGCTGCGCCGGGTGGTCCAGGCGCTGCACCACGAGGTGCCCATGCGGCCGGGACTGCCCGATCGGACCCGGGCCCGGGGGCGCCGTCAGCGTCGAATTCGGGTGACGGCGACGGTGCTGGGCCTGGCAGTGGTGACCCTCGCACTGGAGCCCAAGCTCGACGGGCGTCAGCAGGTCACCTTCGCGCTGGATCGACCCAGTGCGGGGCACGTCGCGCTGGTAGGCGACTTCACCGATTGGCGCACCGATCGGCTCACCATGGCGCCGCGACAGGGCGGCGGTTGGGAGATGACGCTGCGGCTGCGGCCGGGCCGCTACCGCTTTGCCTATGTGGCCGACGATGGACGATGGTTCTCCGATCCGCACGCCGCGCCCGTGGCCGACGACTTCGGTCGTCCGACGTCGGTCCTCACCGTGGTCAAGCGGTAGCATGGAGGCATGGTGACGCTCCGTCCGATCGTACTGATTGCGCTGCTGGTCGCGCGTCCGCTGACGCTGTCTGCCCAGGATCCGCGGCTCACGGGGCGTTTTTCCCGCGAAACGGCGGCGCGGATCACCCAGCTCCTCGATAGCGCGAGCGCCGAGGAGCTCCCCACCGAGCCGTTGATCCTGCGCGCCCTCGAGGGCTCCACCAAAGGCGCCTCGGATGTCAGGATCCTGGAGGTGTTGGGCCGGCTCCGTGGCGCCCTCCGGGACGCCAGGGTAGCGTTGGGTCCGGGGGTGGAACCGGCCGACCTCACGGTGGCCGCGGCGGCGCTGCAGGCAGGCGTCCCCGCTGCCAAGGTGGCCGAGCTCCGGAAGTGGCGCGGCGGCAAGCCGCTCACCGCACCCCTGGGTGCCTATCTCGACCTCGTGGCCCGCGGCATGTCGGGCGACGCAGCATGGTCGCAGATCAGCGATCTGGCGCAGCGACGGGCGCCCGATCGCGACTACGTCGGACTGAGCGACCCGCGTCGCCGCCCCGAGGAGGAATGATGCGATCACTCCTGCTCCTTCCCCTGTTGATCGCCCCGCTTGCCGGCCAAGTGGTGCTCACCACGGCCACAGGTGTGACTCGAATCGAGGGCGGCCTCAGCAGTCGCGATGCTGCGGCGGTCGAGGGCCGGGTGCGCCTCGGCACGGGCCTGCTGCGTCTCGATGCGGCGGCCGCGACCATTGCCCACGACGGTATCGGCCACGCCACCATGGCCCACGGCGACCTCTCTGCCGGCGTCGAACGGGGTGAATGGAGCGGCCGCATCGGACCGGTGCTGCGCGCGGGTGGCGGCCTCGGAGACCGCTCCAGCATCATGTACGGCGGCGGCGGCGAGCTGCGCCGCAGGTTCGGCCCCGGCAGTCTGGCACTGCGGCTCGAGCGTGGCATCGCCCAGGTGGCGAAGCAGCATTCCAACTGGAGCAGGGAGTCGATCTCGGGCAGCTTCGCGGTCGGGTCGGTCGACTTCGGCTTCGCGTGGCAACGGGCCACGATTCGCGACAGCATGTTGCGCGACAATGTCTTCTTCGGAGTGCGTGACCCGTCTGCGGACTCACTGCTGAACCGGCGGGTGCGTTCGCTGCAGGACTTTTCGCTCAGTGCGGCGTGGGGCATTCGTGATTTCGCGTTCTCGGTCGAGGCAGGACGTCGCGCCGGTGATGCGGTGGCCTCGCAGTTCTGGTGGCGGGGTGGCGCCTCCCTCGAAGTGGCGCCGCTCATTGCCCTGGTGGCGAATGTGTCGCGCACGCCACCCGACCTGATGCTTGGGCTTCGCGGCGGGCGATCGACCATGATCGGGCTGCGACTGAATCTGGCTGGTGGCCGCTCGGTCGGACATCGCAGTCGCGGGGCGATGCTGGTGGAATCGCGTCGGGAGGACGGCGGCTGGGTCCGGCTCATCCTGGTCCTCGACGCCCGTGAGCGCGCCGAGCTGGTTGGGGACGCCACCGGGTGGCGTCCCGTGGCGCTGACCCAGCGCAGTGATGGTCGCTGGGAGGCGGTGCTGCAGGCCGCACCAGGACTCTCCCGCTTCAACGTCGCGCTCGATGGTGGTCCGTGGACCACGCCCCGCGGGCTGCCCGGCCTGGCCGACGAGTTCGGCGGCGTGGCGTTCCTGGTGGAACTCTAG
>JBDUDP010000089.1:0-8336 GCA_040002895.1 Gemmatimonadota bacterium | reverse complement strand
GGGCGCCGAGCCTTCGCCTCGGTTGCACCGGCCGGCTCGCCGAGTTCAATGAGGACCACGATCCGTTCGCCTTCCGGGACACCTGCGGCCGCCCGTGCGCCGGGATCATCCATGATCGCGCCGGTCTTGAGGTGGGTCCCGAGGCCGGCGGCGCACGCTGCGAGCAGCAGGTTCTGCACCGCCATCATGGTGGCGGCGTAGTCTTCCTCGCGGATCTCCGGGTTCTCGCTGAGCTGCATGCTCACGGCGATCATGGCGGGCAATGCGGCATGGTTGGCGGCGACCTTCTCGACCAGCACGCGCGCGGTCTCGGGGTCCTCGATCTTCTTCGCCTTGCGGCCGCCCAGGGTGGTGCCATAGGCGTGCCGGGCCTCGGGACCAAGCACGTGGAAGCGCCAGGGCTGGGTCATCCGATGGTTGGGTGCCAGTACCGCGGCCTCGAGCAGCGGTTCGATCTCCGCGCGGGTGATGGCTCGATCGGCGAACTGGCGGATGGAGAGGCGATGCTTGATGGCTTCGAGGACGTCCATGGGAATCACTCGCGTAGGTTCAAGGGAACAGGGTGTCGAATCTGGCACGATGGGGGCAGTATGACGAGGGGGAGGGAGGAGGTCGTGACCACCGCGGCTCGGTGACTGGCGCGCCGCGATCAGCTGGCCATGAGGGCGCATAGCGGGACAAGATGATGCGATGCCAGATCATTGCACCGCCAACGAGTGTCGTTTGCCCGCCTCGCTCCCGGCCACGCCCGAAGGTAGATTTTTAGCCATGCGTGATACCAGCCGGTCGGCAGCCACAAGCCAAGACAATGCGATCCGGGCACTGGCCCCCGCAGATCGCCTCGCGCAGGCGATGGCGTTGAGTGAGACCAATCGCAGACTCCTGATTGCCGGCCTGCGCGTACGTCATCCCGCACTGACCGACCTGCAGCTGGTCGAGCTGTCGCTCGGCCGACGGCTTGTTCCACTGGATACGACGAGCCCCCCATCGTGAGCATGCCCGCCCTGCTGGCGAGAGTCGTGGAGGCCCTCGATCAGGCACAGATCCCGTTCATGCTCACTGGCTCGATGGCTGCGGCCTGGCATGGTGCCGGGCGGGCCACGCTCGACATTGACCTGGTAATTGTCGTGCGCCCTGACCAGGTCAGCACATTCCTCGACGCATTGGCCGCACCGGATGTCTATGTCTCCGAGGAGGCGGCACGCGAGGCCGTTGCCGGCGAGACGATGTTCAACGTGGTAGACACCTCGACCGGATGGAAAGTGGACCTGATCATCCGCAAGTCACGTCCATTCAGTCGCGTGGAGTTTGAGCGACGACGTCTGATCGACTTCGATGGGCTCCAACTTTGGGTCACCGCACTGGAGGACCTGATCATCGCCAAGCTCGAGTGGGCCAAGCTGGGCGGCTCGGCACGCCAAGTGGAGGATGTGTCCAGCATGCTCCGGATCGCGGGGACAGAAATTGACAAAGCGTACCTCGACCGCTGGATCGAGGCGCTCGAACTCCATACGCAGTGGCTCAGCGCACAGCGAGGGATGGAGACCTGGTGACGGATCTCCTCGACCGCCTCGCCGCCGCCCTTGCCGACCGTTACACCATCGAGCGCGAACTTGGCGCCGGCGGCATGGCCACGGTCTATCTCGCGCACGACCTCAAGCACGATCGCAAGGTCGCGGTGAAAGTCCTCCGTCCCGAGCTCGCTGCGGTGATCGGCGCCGAGCGATTTCTCAGCGAGATCAAGACCACCGCCAACCTGCAGCACCCGCACATCCTGGCATTGTTTGATTCGGGCACTGCTGACGGATTCCTCTACTATGTCATGCCGTACGTCGACGGCGAATCACTCCGCGATCGGCTCAGCCGCGAACGCCAGCTCGACATCGCACAGAGTCGCGAGATTGCGCGACAAATAGCATCCGCGCTCGCGTACGCGCACGAACACGGCATCGTGCACCGCGACATCAAGCCGGAGAACATCCTGCTTTCTCGTGACCACGCCATCGTCGCGGACTTCGGCATTGCACGCGCCGTTGGTGCTGCGGGGGGCGCCCAACTCACCGCCACCGGGACGGCGATCGGCACGCCGGCATACATGAGTCCGGAACAATCGGCCGGCATGTCGGACGTGGACGGTCGCTCGGACACCTACTCGTTGGCCACGATGCTCTACGAAATGCTCGCCGGCGAAGCGCCATACACCGGCGCCACGGCCGCGGCGATCATCGCCAAGCGGCTCGGCACCACCGCACCGAGCGTGCGTGTGCTCCGCGACAGCGTACCGAAACAGGTCGACGCCGCGCTGCAACGCGCGCTGCAACGCGCACCTGCCGACCGATTTGCGACGGCGACAGAGTTTGCAGCCGCCATCGGTTCCACGGCCATGACGTCAGGGTTGCACCTCTCACGACGCGCGCTGGTCGCAACACTGGCGGTCCTGGCGATTGGCGCGGCAGCCTGGTTCGGTCTCCATCGGAAAGCCAGTGACACCGGACTCGATGCCAACGTGATTGCCGTCCTGCCGTTTCGCGTCGGCAGCGACAACACCTCGATCAACTACCTGCGCGAATCGATGCTCGATCTGCTCGATGCACGGCTCAACAGTGGCAGTGGCGCTCGGATTGTCGAACCGAGCACGCTGCTGGCAGCGTGGCACCGAGCAGTACACGACGAGCGGAGCGACCTGTCCGTCGACGACTCGCGCGCCCTTGCACGGCAGCTCGGTGCGGGTCGCGTCCTGCTGGGTAGCGCCGTGGCGACGCCGACCGAGCTGACGCTGACCGCGTCACTGCTGCAGACCGGCGATGGGAAGGTCCTCGCCCGCGAGTCGGTCGCTGGCTCGCCGGACAGCGTCGCCGCGCTGGTCAATCGCCTGACGGCATCGTTGTTGATTCGCGGCGCTGGCAACGCGGCCGACGATGATGCCGGTCTCGCGGCCGAACCACTCGACGCACTCCAGGACTATCTCGCGGGCCGAAAAGCGTTTCGCGTCGGCGATTACTTCAGTGCAATGGTGCTCTACCGCAAGGCACTGGCCCGTGACTCGACATTCGTCCAGGCGGCCTTCCGCATGGTGGCGACGAATGCGTGGATCGGCACGGTGGTAGACACGTCGGGCCTGCATGTCATTCCGGAAGTCTGGCGGATGCGCGATCGGCTGAGCGCTCGCGATCGCGCGCTCTTTCTCGCCATTCAATGGGTCGGACCGAATTATCCGGGCCCGTCGTCGTACCGGGAGGTCATCGCACAGGCCGAACGTGCCACGAGTCTCGCCCCCGACAATCCTGAAGCATGGGTTCTGCTCGGCCAGCTACTCAGTCACTATGGTGCCGCCTCAACTCAGCACGATTGGGCTCGGCGATCGGCGGATGCTCTCGATCGGGCCATCGCGCTCGATTCGTCGTTTGATCGGGGCGTGCAGGAACGAATTTTCACCGCTCTGCGCGCCAACGATTCCTCCGCGACCGTGCGCTACGCGGCGCTGTACGGCCGATTGGTCGAGCAACATGCGGTATCTGGAATGTTCGATAACCTCACGCTCTGGAGCGCCGCGCGGGCCGTCGGAGACAGCAGTGCAGCACGCAAGTGGCGCGAACGGAACGTTGGCATGACCCACGACAACCGTGCCTCCACGCTCGGGGTGATCGCGTTGCACAGCGGAAACTTTGCCTTGCCGCTTGACGACGCGCGTTGGGCCGTCACCACGCTACGACGGGAAGTTGTCACGGATGTGGATCGCATCGGACTGATGCTCGCTGAGTCGGCCCTGGGGTTTGCTGCGGGCCAGGCGGAGCCTGTGGCCTTACTCCCCCCGTGGGTGAGCAGTCCGATACTTCAGGCGGGTGCGATCGAGCAGGCGCTGATCGAGCCGTTGTACCGGACGCTGGTTTCAACGACGATCCCTGGTGCGGCGCCAGCGGACTGCGGAGCGGCCCTTTTTCGATTCGAGAGTGGAGACACCAACGGAGTGGGTCAGGCGATCCGCGCGTTGACCGCGTTGATAGGGAACGAATCGGCCCCGATACGGGCCGATCTTCGGGTCTGCCCCTTCACCCTTCAGGCGCTGGTGGAGAGTCGGACGTCGGGCGCGTCGCGTCCGTTTCTCGACCGGCTTGACTCCCTGATGCATGATGGCCCGCAAGCATTTTCCGGTGCCACCGTGGTCGTTCCGGCGGCATACGCGAACTTCCTGGTCGCTCGCTTGCGCGCCGCGCAAGGCGACACCAGGGGCGCTCTCGCGGCGATCCGGCGGCGCGCCGTGGACTACTTCCCATCCTATCTGTGGAGCTTGCCGGCGTTTCTCCGCCAGGAAGGGCGACTCGCGGCCACGGTCGGCGACACCGCCGGGGCCATGCGGGCGTACGACCAGTACCTCGCTATGCGCGCCAATCCTGATCCACTGTTCCGGCCACAGCGGGATTCGGTCATCGCAGAGCGGGGAGCCTTGAAGCGGCCCCGGTAGCGTAACTCGCTGGTGCAGGTAGCTTTGAATGCTGTCCCCTGCTCGACAACTCGCGCGCCCTAGGTAACGACCACCGTGACTGAGCCGCAGGCCCGCCTCGCCGCTGCCTTGTCCGACCGCTACACCATCGAGCGCGAACTCGGTGCCGGTGGCATGGCGACGGTCTATCTGGCCAGCGACATCAAGCACGACCGGCAGGTCGCGATCAAGGTGCTGCGGCCCGAGCTGGCGGTCGTGATTGGGGCCGAGCGGTTCCTGCGCGAAATCAAGACCATTGCCACCCTGCAGCATCCGCACATCCTGGGACTGATCGATTCCGGCGAAGTCAACGGCACCGCCTACTACGTGATGCCGTTCGTCGAGGGTGAAAGTCTCCGCGATCGGTTGAACCGCGAGAAGCAGCTGCCGATCGGCGACGCCGTGCGACTCGCGACCGAGGTCGCCGGTGCACTCGACTATGCGCATCGCCATGGCGTCATCCATCGCGACATCAAGCCCGAGAACATCCTGCTGCATGACGGCAGCGCCCTGGTGGCGGATTTCGGAATCGCGCTCGCCGTGTCCAGTGCCGGTGGTGGCGCGCGGATGACCGAGACTGGCATGTCGCTTGGCACGCCGCACTACATGAGTCCCGAGCAGGCGATGGGCGAGCGCGAGATCACGGCGCGCAGCGATGTCTACGCGCTCGGTGCCATGACCTATGAAATGCTGATCGGTGATCCGCCGTTCACGGGCAGCACGGCGCAGGCCATCATCGCCAAGGTGATGACCAGCGAGCCCGTGGACCTGACCGCGCAGCGCAAGAGCGTGCCTCCGGAGGTCAACGACGCGGTGCTCACGGCGCTGCAGAAGCTTCCCGCCGATCGATTTGCCTCGGCCGCGGAATTCGCCACCGCTCTCGACGGTAAGGGCGGAGCACGCACCTTTGCACGAACTGCGGCGACCCGATCGGGGCGCTCGGCCGGTCGCACGCCGGTCTTGCTTCGTCTCCTCCCCTGGATCGGTGGCATTGCGGCCGGCGCGGTGCTCGCTCTCGTGCTCCGGAATGTTGGCGCTGCCGCAACGCCCGACGATGCCGTTGTCCGCTTCAGCCTGGCGCTGCCGCACGATGTGACGGTGACCAGTACCGGCAACGGGAGTACGATCGCCCTCTCTCCCGATGGCAGCCTGGTGATCTTCATCGGGCGAGGTATCGATGGAGTGCAGCGCCTTCTCGCCCGGCGGATGGACGAGAGTGTTCCCCGTACGCTTCCAGGTACGGAGGGAGCGTCCCAGCCGTTCTTCTCCCCCGATGGCGCCTGGATCGGCTTCTGGGCCGATGACCGGCTGCAGAAGGTTCCGTCGTCTGGAGGCCCGGTCCAGGTGATCTGTCAAACAGTGGAGCCACTCGGCATCACCTGGTCCGCAAGCGGCCAGATTGTTCTGGGAACCACGCGCGGGTTGATGGTCGTTCCAGCGGTCGGCGGTGCACTACACCCGCTGATCGCCGCGGATTCCTCCCGAAGCGGGCCTCCGGAGATAATTCCGATCGCGCTCGCCGACGGCGATCATGTGCTGTATGCCAGCTGGGGCGCCGGCGGACTCGAGGGTGTGCGCCTTGCGGTGGCCTCCCTCGCCACCCGCCGGAAGGCCGTCCTCGATCTGGCAGGCACATCGCCAATCGGGGTGCTTGATGGACAACTCGTCTTTACCCGCCCGGACCGGAATCTCTGGGCGGTGCCATTCGATGTTCGATCGGCGAAGATTTCCGGTGCGCCCATCGCGATTGCAAGCAACATTCTCGCCGTCGGCGCACGCGGGTCCGGCAAGGTGTCGCTCTCACCACTTGGCTCGCTGGCTTATGTCGCCGACAACGCGAATGAGGCGCACCTCGTGCTCACCGGGAACGGGGCGTCGAGTGTGCCGGTCCTGCCGGTCGCGCGCTCCTTCCTCTTTCCACGCTTTTCCCCCGACGGCAAGCGCATCGCGGTGTCGATCGCCGCCGACGGGCGAAGCGATGTTTGGCTCTTCGATGTCGCCTCCGGCACGCCGGTGCGGCTTTCGTCCGCCGGTCAGGTCAACGAGCGCGCGGAATGGACGCCGGACGGACAGCGGGTGCTCTTCCGCTCCGACGCTTCGGCAGGGAGCGCCCTCTGGTGGCGCCCCGCCGACCTGAGCGGCCCCCCGACGCTGCTCCTCGGCGGACGCGGAAATTTCTTCGAGGGATTGATCAGCCCCGATGGCCGAACCCTCGTCTACCAGGTGGACACGACCGGAGGAGACCTGGAGTATCGCGACCTCGCGGGCGATACGACCCGGAAATCGATCACGGATAGCCGAGCGGATGAAAACATGCCCCGGCTCTCGCCCGACGGTCGCTGGGTTGCGTTCGTGACGAATGAATCCGGCGCAGCACAGGTGGTGGTGCAGCCCTTCCCGGGGCCGGGCGGTCGTGTGCAGGTCTCGGTGAATGGCGGGAGCGAGCCGGTCTGGTCGCGCGATGGGCGGCGACTTTTCTATCGGGGGGACGGGAAGTTCATGGCGGCCACTGTTGCGACGGGCTCGGGATTCTCGATTGCGTCCCGCACTCCGCTCTTCGACGATGTCTTCGTCCTGGCTCCCGCTCCGCACGCGAATTACGACGTCACGCCCGACGGGTCGAAATTTCTCGTGCTGCGCGGAGTCGGGGAGGCCGTCCAGGTCGTGGTGGTCCGCAACTGGGCCGCCGAGTTGCGTCGCCGGGTGAACGGGTCGACTCGATGACCCCGATCATTGTGTCGCTCACTGGTCAACCGATGAGGTGGTCATGAACACGTCGATCGCGATGGGCTGTCTCGGGATCGTGATCCTCGCGCTGCCCCTGGCGGCACGCGCGCAGCAGCGGCCAGACGAGCGCATGGCAGTGATTGCGGTGGTGGACTCGGCCCTCGCTGCCGTTTCGCGTACTGATTTCGGGGCGTTCTCGACGTTCATGTTGCCCGAAGCGGTGATGTTCGCCGTGCAGCACGTCGACAGCGTGCGCGGATACAACGCCACCAGTCGCCAGGCTGTTCACGACACGAAACTCACGGACACCTTCACGGAACGCGGCTTCAGGCACGACGTGAAGATCGCGGGGCCGGTGGCGATTGCGTGGGTGCCATATGACTTCTATCGCAACGGCACGTGGTCGCATTGTGGTGTCGATGTGTTCACGCTGCTCCGCACGGATGGCCGCTGGCGCATCAGCTCCCTTGCGTACACCGTGGCCCAGCCCCCGGCTTGTGAGAAGCACCCGGATGGGCCGCCCAAGTGAGCATTGACCGTCTCCGGACGTCCCTCGCCGACCGCTACACGCTCGAGCGCGAACTCGGTGCCGGCGGCATGGCCACGGTGTATCTCGCGCACGACATCAAGCACGATCGCGATGTCGCGATCAAGCTGCTGCACCCTGACCTCGGTGCGGCGCTGGGGAGCGAACGTTTCCTCAGCGAAATCCGCACGACAGCCAGGCTGCAACATCCGCACATCCTGCCACTCCTCGACAGTGGCGAAGCGGATGGCCTGCTGTACTACGTCATGCCGTTGGTCACCGGCGAGACGTTGCGCGCCCGCCTCGAACGCGAACGGCAGTTACCGATCGAGGACGCGGTACTGATTGCACGGGAAGTCGCCGATGCGCTCGGGTATGCGCACGGACTCGGCGTGATCCACCGCGACATCAAGCCGGAGAACATCCTGTTGCAGGGTGGGCATGCCTTGGTGGCTGATTTCGGCATCGCCCTCGCCGTGCAGAGTGCCGGTGGCCAGCGGATGACGCAGACGGGCCTCTCCCTGGGCACGCCGCAGTACATGAGTCCCGAGCAGGCGATGGGCGAGAAGCAGATCGACGCGCGCAGCGATATCTACGCGCTCG
>JBDUDP010000088.1:0-8355 GCA_040002895.1 Gemmatimonadota bacterium | reverse complement strand
GAGATGCTCGTGGGCGCTCCGCCGCACACCGGTTCCTCCGCCCAGCAGATCGTGATGAAAATCCTTGCCGAGCCGGTGGTGAGGGTGACGACGCTCCGTCCAAGCGTCCCGCGCAATGTTGCGGCTGCGATCGGCAAGGCGCTGGAGAAACTTCCGGCCGACCGGTTCGCAACCGCAGCCGATTTCGCCAAGGCGCTCGTCGAACACAATGTCACGTGGTCGGACGCTGAGCAGGGAAACTCTGGGAATCACCCGATTCGCCAGCGCCCGGGAATCGGCAGGACCATCCCCTGGGCCCTTGTCGGCCTGGCCGCTGTGGTCATCGCTTGGCTTGGCGCAGCGCTCTCGCGGCGAGAGCCGGTTCCAACCGGGCCGGTGCTCCGCGCAGTGGTGAACCTGCCGCCCGGCGCAGCGATCCGCAGGACACGGATCGCCATCTCGCATGATGGTGCGCGGATCGTCGTCATGGCAACGCAGGACGGCACCCCGCTGCTGTTCCAGCACGCCACTGACCGATTCGAGTTCACTCCGATTCCGGGGACCGAGGGGGCCGCCAACCCCTTCCTCTCGCCTGACGGGAGCCAGATCGCCTTCGGTGCACGAGGCATGCTTCGCGCCGTGCCGGCGGCGGGGGGCCCGGCTGTGGAGATCGCCGACGGCGGATGGGGCGGCGGTGACTGGAGTCCGGACGGCACCATTGTCTATACCAAGGTCTTCAATGGCGGGCTGTGGCGCGTGCAGGCCGCCGGGGGCACGCCGCAATCCATCACGACGGTCGACTCGAGCCAGGGCGAACTCGGGCACTGGTGGCCCCAGATCCTCCCCGACGGCGATCACGTCCTCTTCACTGTGTATGCCGCGCCGATGAGTCGGTCGCACCTCGAGGTAGTGTCGCTCAAGACGGGTAAACGGCGTGTGATCGCGCAAGGCGAGATCTCGGGACGCTATGTGGCTCCTGGTTATCTGCTCTCTGCGCGAGACACCACCCTATTCGCGGCGCCATTCGATCTGGATCACTTGCGGGTAACGGGCGAGCCGAGGCCGATCCTGCAGGGCGTGGCCATGTTGGGGGGAAGTGGCTTCGCCGCCTTCTCGGTCTCGGAAGACGGAACGCTTGCCTACTTGCCCGCCGCGATGATGAGCGGGAACCGGGAGTTGGTGTGGGTCTCCCGCACCGGAAAAGCCGGGGCTCCGCTCCCGGCGCCGTCCCGCCCCAGTAACCCGGTGATTGCGCCCGACGGGCGCCACCTCCTGGTGACCGACAACGGCCCGGATGGGAGGAGCCGCGTATGGATTCTGGACCCCCTACGCGGCACGCGGACCCCACTCACCGATCCCGACCAGAACGCTTTCGGTGCCGTCGTCACCCCGGATGGGCGCCGGATCGTCTTTGAGTCCGAACGTCCTGTCTTCGATCTCTTCATGCAGTCCGTCGACGGCACGAAACCGGCTACGCTCTTGTTCGCTAGCGCTTTCGACAAGTGGCCGGCGAGCATCACGCCTGATGGTCGCGACGTGTTATTTGAACATACGCGAAGTCCTCATGGGGAGCTCTGGTCGGTGCCGCTCGACGGCGGTGGCCCGGCGCACGCGGTCCTGACGTCTGAGGGCGGCGATCTCCAGGCGCCCCGCATCGCGCCCAATGGCCGCTGGCTTGCATACGTCTCCAATGAAAACGGGCGTGAAGAGGTGTACCTGAGTCCATATCCTGACGCGAAGCGCTCCCGGGAGCAGGTGTCGGTACAGGGTGGCTTTGACCCGCGCTGGACCAGGGACGGCCGCGAGCTCGTCTTCCGGAGCGGCGCTCGCATGATGGCGGTCGCAGTCGATCCCGCAACCGGCGCATTGGGAACTCCGGCAGAACTGTTTCATGGTGACTACTGGCTCGGCTTCGGGACCCACGCCGTCGGAACCTACGATGTGACACCCGATGGCGAGCGCTTTCTGATGCTTCGCCTGCCGCCGGGAAGCGAACCCCGTGAGGTGATCATCGTCACGAACTGGGTCCGGGAACTCGAAAAGGTGATGCGGCGATGAACTCCTCGGAAACTGACAAGTCATGACCAACATGGCGCGTCTCACCGCGGCGCTCTCCGACCGCTATCGCCTCGACCGCGAGCTCGGTGCCGGCGGAATGGCGACGGTGTACCTCGCGCACGACATCAAGCACGACCGCGATGTCGCCATCAAGGTGCTGCATCCCGATCTTGGCGCTGCACTCGGCGGCGAGCGCTTCCTTTCCGAGATCCGCACCACGGCACGATTGCAGCATCCGCACATCCTGCCACTACTAGACTCCGGCTCGGCCCAAGGGCCGGACATGTCCGGCCCCTACTTGTATTACGTGATGCCGCTGGTCACAGGCGAAACACTGCGCGCCCGGCTCGAGCGCGAGCGACAGCTACCGGTTGAGGACGCCGTGCTGATCGCACGCGAGGTGGCTGATGCTCTGGGATACGCGCATGGCCTCGGCGTCATCCATCGCGACATCAAGCCGGAGAACATCCTGCTGCAGGGCGGCCATGCACTCGTCGCCGATTTCGGCATCGCGCTCGCCGTGCAGAGTGCCGGTGGCGCGCGAATGACGCAGACCGGTCTCTCGCTTGGCACGCCCCAATACATGAGCCCAGAGCAGGCGATGGGCGAACGGACCATCGATGCGCGCAGCGACATCTACGCGCTGGGTGCCGTCACCTACGAGATGTTGACAGGTGAAGCGCCGTTCACCGGTCCGAGCGTGCAGGCCATTGTCGCCCGGCTGATCACTGAAGAACCACGCGGCATCGCGGCGCAACGCAAGGCGGTGCCTGAGCATGTCGAGGCAGCAGTGTTGCATGCGCTCGAGAAGCTCCCGGCCGATCGCTTCGCGACGGCGGTCGAGTTCGCGGCCGCTCTCGCTGGTGGCACCGCTGCATCCAGCCTGTCGCGCACCTCGGCTCGCCGCGGCACCGCCGCCGCGAAGGGTGCACGCCAACCGGCCTGGATGGTGGTGGTTGCCGCGCTGCTGGGCCTCGCCACCGCCGGAGGATGGTGGCTCGGGCGACGGGGACAAAACGCCGACGTGGGCCCGACCATTTTCGACGCCGGCCTCCCCGATAGTGCGGCGATGTTCTTTACGGGCCAGACCGCTGCGACACCATACGGCTCTGCCTTGCAGAACCTGAGCCTCTCGAGCGATGGCAGCACCGTGGTCTATCTGGCCCAGTCAGGCGAGTCGACTATGCTCTGGCGGCGCAGCCTGCGAGATGCGACGGTCGCGCCGATCTCAGGGACGGAAGGGGCCAGCATGCCGCGGATTTCTCCCGACGGCACGCAGGTCGCGTTCATCGCGAGTCCCGGCATCACTCTGATCCCGATAAGCGGTGGACAAGCAAGACGCATCGTGGAAACCGAGGGACAAGTGACATCGCTCGATTGGACCTCCGACACTCGGCTGATTGCCACCGATGCCGAGGGATTTCGGGCAAGAGTCCTCGATGCCCAGACTGGCGAGGTTGAAGCGCATCCGATTGCCCGCTGCATCGATGGCAGTTGGTTCCCGGAGGTGCGGCAGCTGCTCTGCAGCCTGGGCGGCGTTGGCCGTGTGATAGATCCGAAGACCGGTGTCGCGTTGCCGATTCGGAGTCGGGGGCTGGACGGTGCGGCACCGGTCGCGCTCGCGGGATCGGCCTTTCGCATCATCGACGGCAAGTACCTTGTCTTCACGGCGCCAGAGGGCGATCTGCGCGGCGCACGCTACGACCCGGAAACCCAGCTGATCGGTCGATCCGTCTCGATGGTCACTGGCATCCGTCGAGAATCCATCGGCACCGCACAGTATGATGTGAACGCCACTGGGATGCTGATTTACGCGCCGGGTGGCAATGCGGGAATTGGCAATCTGGTGAACCTCGGCCCTGGCGGCGTGGTCAAACCGCTTCCGATGCCACCCGGCTCCTACAACCGATGGGACCTGAGTCGCGATCGGCGCTGGATCGCCGCTGTAATACAGGCGAGTGGCTATCAGGAGTTGCGCGTCTTTGATCTTCGGGACGTGCAGTCCTTCAGCTGGCTCCGCAGCGAGGTCGTCGGGCAGCCGCTTTGGAGCCCTGACGGCGCATCGCTGCTGGTGTCCCTGCAGGATTCCACTGGGGCCAAGCTCGTTCGCGGCTCCCCGTTCACCTCCACGGCACCGGAAGTCCTCGCGACAACGAAGACGGCGTCAACGATGCCGGCACCCTACGACTATCACAGCGCCACGGTCGTGGTTGCAGCAACCGCAGTTGGAGGGGCATTTCTTACCTTCGATCCGACTCGACGACCGGTCCGTTTCGACACCATTCCCGGGGTCGCCGGTGGTTTCGTCATGATGTCACCCAACAGCCAGCATCTGCTTTTCAGCGTGTCGAAAGGGAGTCGGGTCATGGTGACCGCGTCGGCACCCGGTGGGACCGAGCGACAGATTGCCGCGAATGCGGTCGAACCACTCTGGCTTTCGGATGCCGAGGTGCTGTATCGCGCGGGAGTGACGTGGCACTCGGCCCGGCTCGACCCCCGAAGCGGGGAGCCGGTCGGGACCGCAACTGTGTGGGGGAGCGACCCACGTTTCTCCGACACCTTCGGTTGGTCGAACCGCCCTGACTGGAATGGTGGCATCGTCTACCAGCAAGGCCCATCGGGCACCAATGCCAGGTACCTACGTGTGATCCCCAATTGGGGGGCGCAAATGAAGGCCGCCGTGGACGGCGGTCGACCGTGAACGATCGTAGGTCCACGATGGCAATCGTGGCTTCGCTCGGCGCGGCGTGGTTGGCCGGTTCCTCCACTGCCGAGCACTTGACAGGTCATTATGAAATGACCATTCTAGTCAAATGACAAAGACCTCGATTACCGAGCTCAAGGCTCGCCTGAGCGCCTACCTCGACATCGTCCGGCAGGGGGACGAGGTGCTGGTGACCGATCGGGGTCGGGTCATCGCCCGGCTCTCCCCGGTCACCGGCGACCTGCAGGAAGCGAGTCGCCGCGAGTTGCTCATTCGCAGCGGACGGGTCACGCCACCAGCCAAAGCGTTGCCGAAGAATTTCTGGAGCCACGGCCACCCCAAGGACAGGAACGGCGGGTCGCTTGCCGCACTGCTGTCGGAACGGGGCGAGGGCTGGTGAGATTCTGGGATTCCTCGGCATTGGTCACCCTGGTACTCGACCAACCGAAGAGCCGTCGGGCACGTGAGCTGTATCTGGAGGACGCCGAGCTGATCGTCTGGTGGGGCTCGCTGATCGAATGCGCATCGGCCATCGCGAGGCTCCACCGCGACGGTGAGCTCACCGCGGCCGAAGAGGCGAAGGCGCGTGCGCTGCTCGCAGTCCTGAGAGCAAGTTGGTATGAGGTGCAACCGGGCGACGCGGTGCGCGAACAGGCGCTCCGGCTTTTGCGCCTACACCCACTGCGCGCCGCCGATGCGCAGCAGCTGGCGGCGGCCGTGGAATGGGCCGGCACTCCCCCCGATGGCTGGTTCGTCTCCTTTGACGAACGGCTCAGCGCGGCGGCACAGCGAGAAGGCTTCGTCACCCTGTAGGCCGGGAGATTGCCATCCGTGACCCACGCACTCGATCGTCTCACCACGGCCCTCGCCGACCGATACACCATCGAGCGCGAACTCGGTGCCGGTGGCATGGCGACGGTCTATCTCGCCCACGACATCAAGCACGATCGCGATGTCGCGATCAAGGTCCTGCATCCCGATCTTGGCGCTGCACTCGGCGGCGAACGCTTCCTTTCCGAAATTCGCACCACGGCACGATTGCAGCATCCGCACATCCTGCCATTACTCGATTCCGGTTCCGCACAGGGGCCGGACATGTCCGGCCCCTACTTGTATTACGTCATGCCGCTGGTCACCGGCGAGACGCTGCGCAGCCGGCTCGAGCGCGAGCGGCAGTTGCCGGTTGAGGACGCGGTGCTGATCGCACGCGAGGTCGCGGATGCCCTGGGCTATGCCCACGGGCTCAACGTGATCCATCGCGACATCAAGCCGGAGAACATCCTGCTGCAAGGTGGCCACGCACTCGTCGCCGATTTCGGCATCGCGCTCGCGGTGCAGAGCGCCGGTGGTGCGCGGATGACGCAGACCGGCCTGTCGCTTGGCACGCCGCAATACATGAGCCCCGAACAGGCGATGGGCGAGAGGCAGATCGATGCGCGCAGTGATATCTACGCGCTCGGCGCCGTGACCTACGAAATGCTGGTGGGGGAGGCGCCCTTCACGGGGCCGAGCGTGCAGGCGATTGTGGCGCGACTCATCACCGAAACACCCCGCGGGCTCGCTGCGCAGCGCAAGGCCGTGCCTGACCAGGTGGAGTACGCCGTGCTTCGCGCGCTCGAGAAGCTGCCGGCCGATCGCTTCGCGACGGCGGCAGAGTTCGCGGCGGCGCTCGGTGGCGGGGGGATGACGTTCTCCTCCCGCAACACCACCGCTGCGCGTACTGGAGCGACGGCGGGCGCTGTCACTGCGTGGCGCCGCCGCTTCCAAGCGGCGTCTGCGGTAGCGCTTCTGGCGATCGGCTTCGGGGCATGGAGCTGGTGGTCCGCCCGCACGGCCGACAGGCAGCCGGTAACCCGGCAATACATCACACTGGGCGACAGTACGGCGCTCCAAACCGCCCAGCAGGCTGGCCCGCCGATGGCGTTGTCGCCCGACGGCTCGCGGCTCGTCTTCATCGGCGACACGCTTTCGCGCCTCTGGAGCAAGCGGCGCGACGCCCTTGAGGCGACCCCGATGATCGGCACCGAGCACGCCAGCTCGCCGGTCTTCTCTCCGGACGGCCGTTGGCTGGCCTACGTGGCCGACGGTCGGGTGCGAAAGGTGCCGGTCGATGGCGGGGCCAGCATCACGCTCGGCGATTCCGCCGGCACCGGTTACGGATTGGCCTGGCTCGACGACGGCACACTGGTGTACACCGGCGCGTCGCTGCTCGGACTGCGCCGCGTCAGTGATGGCGGGGCGGATCCCCGTGTTGCCCTGTCCGACAGCGCCATGCACGGCGATGCGGCGCTGCTCCCGACTGCGCTGCCCGGTGGGCGCGGGGTGCTGTTCACGGAGTGCGCCTCCAACTGCGTGGTGCAGAGCCTGCACGTGCTCGACTTCCGCAGCGGGCGGGAGAAGCTGCTGGTGGCCGACGGCACGATGGGATGGTACCTGCCGACTGGGCAGCTCCTCTACGCGCGTCGCGATGGCGTGGCGCTCGTGGCACCGTTTGACCTGGCCAGCCTCACTGTGACCGGTGTCGCCGTTCCGGTGCTGCAGGGCGTGGCACAGACGGCGAATCGCCCACTGCTCGCGTGGTCTCCATCTGGGCGGCTGGTCTATGCGATCGGGGGAGCCACCACCCTTGAGTCGACGCTGAAGTTCGCCGATGCGCGCGGCGTGGTGATGGTGCCCGATTCCACGTGGCGCGGCAACTTCAACTCGTTCGCGGTGTCCCCAGACGCCCGACGCGTCGCCGTCGGCGTGACGACCGGAAACACCGGGCTCGACATCTGGCTCAAACAGCTCGACCGGGGACCCTTCAGTCGACTGACCTTCAGCGGACGGGACCGGCGACCGGCATGGTCGCCGGATGGGCGACAGGTCGCCTTCGTGCGGGACAGCGGCGCAGGTGGCGACATCTATGCAAGGGCTGCCGACGGTGGCGGTGCCGATCACCTCCTCGCCAAACTGGACCGCGCGCTGCAGGAGGTCGTCTGGTCGCCGGATGGCCGCTGGCTGCTGGTCCGCACCGACAACGGCGCCCGCGGCAACGGCGACATCTACGCGGTCCGCACTGACGGCGACACCACCGTCCTTCCGGTGGCAACGAGCGATTTCGGCGAGATCCAGCCCACCCTCTCGCCCGATGGACGGTGGGTGGCCTATGTCTCGAATGAATCGGGGGCCAACGAGGTGTACGTGCGACCCTTTCCCGATGCCGAGTCGGGAAAGTGGCAGGTGTCCAATGGCGGCGGGGCCTCGCCGGTCTGGGCGCGGGACGGCCGGACCATCTACTTCATCAATCCCGCGCTGCGCATGATGGCGGCCGCGGTGAGTTCGACGCCCACGTTCAACGTGACCGGGGTGACGTCGCTCTTCGATGCAAGGCCGACCAACTACATCGGCTATCACCAGTCATTCGAGGTACTCCGGGACGGCAGGTTCGTGTACCTCGATGCCGTGGCACCCGACGTGACCAATCGTCCGCGACTGGTCCAGGTCGACAATTGGTTTGCCGACCTCCGCGCTATGCAACAACGGTGATCACGGCCGCCAGATGGTGAGTTCGGACGCTGGGCGCCGAGCCTTCGCCTCGGTTGCACCGGCCGGCTCGCCGAGTTCAATGAGGA
>JBDUDP010000087.1:0-8438 GCA_040002895.1 Gemmatimonadota bacterium | reverse complement strand
GCCGTGGTCGCCGACTTCATTGCCGGTGCCGCCGAGCGGATCACGCTGCGCGGGGCCGAGGGCGCCGACGTGGTGCTGGTGGAGGGGCAGGGGAGCATCAACCATCCCGGCTACAGCGGGGTCACCCTGGGCCTGCTGCACGGCTCCTGTCCCGACGCGATGATCCTCTGTCATCAGGCCACGCGCGAGTACATCGGCGACTATCGCCAGGCGAGCTGGCTCAAGATTCCGCCGTTGTCGCAGTATGTGCGGTGGTATGAGGAGATCGGCGGTGCGGTGCATCCGACCAAGGTGATCGGCATCGCGATGAACACCTACGACATGGATGACGATGCGGCGCGTGCGGCGTGTGATGCCGCCACTCGCGAGACCGGGTTGCCATGCACCGACCCGGTGCGGTTCGATGCCGCGCCGTTGATCGATGCGATTGCGGGGATGGTGCGTTCGTAGCAGGGGAGGGCGCGCGAAGCACTGCAGGCAGCGGCAGAGTGGGCGCGCCCAACTCAGCATCCGGCTACTTGACAGAATTGAGGGGGGGGGGGGCATATCTTGGGCCACTCCCTTCACCTTTTTCTGCGCGCCCAGACTGCCGCGATGTTGCACTCCAACCCCCGAGAATACGACCATGCCGCGTTCCCCTGCGAGGCTGCACCTTCCGCCGGTTCTTCCCCGCGATTCTGTCGATGATGTCGTGCGACTCCGGTCAATGCTGGGCACTTGCCCCCAGAAACGAGCAGTGATCTCGCTTCTACTTCTGGGGCTGTCCGAGAAGCAAATGGCGCTCCACCTCGGTATCTCCCGCGACACGGTGCACGACCATTTCAAGGACATGTATCGTTCGCTACGAGTAAACAACCGCGTCACACTCGCACTCATCGCGAAAGATGCAACAGAAGGTCATTCGCCCCCCTGAAGAGGGGGGCCCGAACTGGGGGCTGTCGGCCGCTGGCAGGTGAAGTGACATTTCTACCCGAATCACCAACACTGCCGCGCCGAGCGTTCAAGTGACGAGTCCCCCGGACAGGTTGTCGCGTGTCGTGCAGGTGGTTGCAGTGACCTGCGCCGTCGTTACTACAGCTTTGGTCGCCCGCAACCAGTTGTTCACCGCGTCGGCACCCAATCAAGTGCTGGAGTCCGATCCTGTCGCGGTCACGGGCTGGGCGGAGTATCTCAAGGCTGGGCATCGGATTGGACCTGTCGGCGCGAAGTTTGTGCTTCTGGAATTTGCGGACTTTGAATGCCCGGCGTGCCGGGAGTTTGCACAGAAGACGTTGCACGAGCTCAGAGACAAATATCCGCAAGAAATTGCTGTGATCTTTCGACACTGGCCGTTGCCCTACCACAAGTTCGCGATCGCTGCAGCGATCGCGAGCGAGTGCGCTGCCTCCCAGAACAAGTTTGTTGAATTTCATGATGTAGTTTATCGCTTTCAGGATTCACTCGGGCTGAAGCCGTTAGTCGAATACGCAGCGGCAGCGGGAGTTGCCGACACCGCTGAGTTCAAGCGGTGTGCGCTTTCTCCGCAGGCGCGCAACACCGTCGAAGCCGACTTGAAGGCTGCGAGACAATTTGGGGGTTCCGGCACTCCAACGATTGGGGCAGGTGGTGTACGGTACATCGGGGTGCCGTCGCTAGCAGAGCTCGAACGCGCGATGAGAGTGACGTTCTCAAAATAGCCTGAGCACAATCTGAGTGTTGGTCGGTGGCGTTCACGGTGCTTTTTCCCCCCCTCAAGGAGGTCGTATGTCTGGATCGAGAGTCGTCGCCTTGGCTTTGCTCGTGGCATTGGGCGGCGCGGCGCAGCTTCTGGCGGAGAACGCTCGCCGTGAGGGCGGGGGCGGCTGCCCCAACTACTGGAGTGGCGTGCAGTGCTCGGGGTCAGGAGATCTTGTCACGCAATGCAAGAATGCGATCGTAGGAACGGTGTATGCAAGTTGCGTCGTCGCCGAAGAGGGACACTCGTGTTCTGGCACCGATGCACTGAATTGCCACTTCGTCACCTGACGGGTACAGGACCCTTGCCGAGGTGCCGTTTCTTTTGAGACGGGATCTCGGCCTACCCTTGTACTCGGAAAGATCGATCAACTGCGAAGCGTACGGGGAGTGACTGCAATGCGCCTGACGACCCTAGCTCGAACTAGCCTCTCAGGCCTCCTCTTCTTGGGTGCGGTACGCATGGAGGCTCAGGCCCCGGATGCGTTCTTGGTAGAGGAACTGCGGATTGACGCGGACAGGGAGAACCTGAGCGCAATTTCGTTTGTGGTGCCCGGCAGGGACGGTGGGGTCGCGATAGGACAACACGAAGATGGAACCATTCTCTACTTCGGACCCACGGGGGCAAGGCTCGGAACCTTTGGTCGACCCGGCTCGGGGCCAGGCGAGTTTCGCCTGCTGAGTTCATACGGCTGGCAGTCGAACACCCTGTGGGTGTCCGATATCAGCTCGCACCGAGTAACGTTCATTTCTGCTGATCGAAGGCTCGTCAGGACTGTCCCCTGGCCGATCCCAATGAGCGAGAGGAATGATTCTGGTCGCTTGCCGAGATTCCATCAGCCCCGGCTTGTGTCCATCGCTACGGATGACGGATTCGTGATGATCGGATCGGTTTTTGGTGTTTCGCAGCCCGGTAAGTGGCAAGCTCTGCTCTCTGGAGCGGACCAGTTTATCGCCCGCACTACGAAGGACGGAACCCCATCTCGCTTTGTGATGGCTCCGCTTCGGGCGGAGCGCTGCACGATCGAACTGGTCGGGCTGATCGTGGGAGTCCCCGAATGTGCGACCCCTACCTGGGCTATCGACCACCGCGGGACCAAGGTGGTGAGTGTCTGGCCCGACGTCGGCAAGCCCGACGAGGGGGGTGTGCGCGTGGTTGCGATATCCACAGAAGGCGACACCCTGTTTTCCGGACGCTATGTCATCCCGCTCCAACGCATCTCCCCGTCGCAGGGGGACAGTATTCGGGACAAGGTCGCCGGGAGAAGCTCAAACCCTCAGCGAGCAGCGGCGTGGCGGAAGGTCGTTCTGCCTGCAGTCTTTAACCCCCTTAAGCGCGTGTTCATCGGCGACGACGGTACATTCTGGATCGAGTATCGCGCTCGTGATGGCGCACACGAGTGGTTGATTGTGTCGCCGAGTGGAAAGCGATCGAGGAGGCTTCGTTTCCCGGCAGCGACTAGGGTCCTCGAAGCAAGCGGCAACACGATATGGGCCGGCGAGAGCGATGCAGATGGGTTAGAATCCGTGGTGCGCTATCGAATGACTCCGGGGCGGTGAGGTCCGGCGGCGCCCCGCGAGACGGGCTCCCCCCGCGGCGGCGCCCCTACCGAACCGTTTTGGCGTTGCAGTAGCGGCTCCTGTATCGGAGGGCCCCGCCATCTCCCCCATCCCCGAACTCCTCCGCGATGCCGAAGAGCGCATCCGGGGCCGGGCCTCGCGACTGGCGACGGCCAAGGCCATCGGTGTCAGCACCGCTGTGCACCTCGTCATCCTGGCTCTGATTGTTTTCGCGGCCACCCAGGCGCGTACTCCGGTCGCGCGCTGGCGCGACAACTCGCAAGACCAGCTTCCCGCACAGGCCGCCGCACTGCCTGTGGGGCAGGGCGTCTCGGCGGCGCAACTCCCGGCGTGTGCGCCAAATGATTCCCTGATGCGCGAACTGACGGCGTACGCCAAGCGAGCGGTGAACGGAGACGCATCACTCACAAGTAGTCTGCCCCTGCTTCCCTCGGCTGATTCACTGCACGTCTATCCGGTGCAGGTCGACGGACACTGTCGACTCGCCGCCGCGACCATCAATCGTGCGTGGAAGCTACCGGAGAACCAGGCTCGGACACTCTACCTGATTCGCGCAGGGAGTGTGCACTTGGTGGTTGACACCTCCCTCGGCGCGTCAGGACGTGGGCGGAGCATGGTGATGGATAGTGCGTTGAGCCGGATGATTGAATTCTGACCAATTTCTGTTGCACCCCGTCCATCAATACCATTTACCACCCCCGCGCCTGCGACCCCGGCCTGCCCACGCGAAACTCCGCATAGCAACGATCGCCGCGTCCACCTGCGAGGCCGTTACCTGTGCCGATGGATCCCGACAGCCGCCAGGCACTCACCGGCAGTCTTCCGGCTTCCCTGACCCTCCTTGTCCGCTGACCACCCGCTGGTCGTCCCGCTCGCAGTCCCTCGGCCCGCTTCCCCCTTCCTCCCATCGCGGTGAACGGCTAACCTCGTAGACCCGCCACGCGTGGTGATGGTTGTGCCATCCTGACGGTGCCGCTACCGCTGCCGCTGGATCCCGTACCCCAGCCGACGAGCGATTTTCAATGCACCTGACTCGCCAGTCCGACCTCCCTTTCGCCGGGATGTCGCATGATTTGGTCGGCGCCGACCACGGCATCGAGGTGTCCAAAGCGCACCCCTTCGTGAGTGTCGGCCCTGAACCGCTGATCCAGTTCGACATCCACCTCAGTCCGCGATTCGAGCAGGAGAACCTCGACTAGTGGCCACCACCACGCGGTCCACCCGGGCGTTCTTCCTGCGGGGCGCGCGCGAAGTGCTGTTCTACACTCTGTTCCTGACCCTGCTCGACTCGTGCTCCTTCGTGGATCCGCAACCGTTCGGCGATTCAGTCGCCACGGCCTGCCTGCTCGCCGTCGGCGAACTCGCGTGGCTCTATCGCAAGCCGGAGTGGCGTGAGGCCGTCGATCCGGTGCAAGTGCTCGGCCTCGGACTCGCCTCCGCTACGGTCGGGGTGACGCTCTTTCTGATGTTCCGCGCCAACGCCCCCGATGTCGACTTGCTCGAATGGTTCATCTTCGGAGCGGTGCTCCTGGTGCCAATCTTTCTCGTCGTGGCGAGTGTCCGTGAGATCCGACTCCGCGAGCACTCCTTGCCACCCGTCGAGTAGCTGTCCCATATGCCGCCTTTGTTGCCGGTTTTCTTGAACACGAAGCGATCACCAAGACGGCCCCGGACGGCATCGCCCTCCAGTTCGACCCGATGGTACGCACCATTCAATCGTCGAGACCCGCAATGGCATTGATCGCGCTGCTGCTTTCCCTCAGTCAATTCGCCGCGAGTCCCGCCGCCACTCCGCCTCGGCCGGTGGACCTCGCGGCGGCTCGGGCACTGATCGAACGCGTTATCCCGGGACACGGCCGCGAGTTCGTGGTGGAAGCCATCCCCGATAGCGCAGGGCTCGATCGCTTTGAGCTCCTCCCGCGCGGCACTCGCGTGGTGTTACGCGGATCTTCCGGCGTCGCCATCGCCTCGGCCCTCAACTGGTACCTCGAGCAGGTCGCCGGCGTGAGTGTGTCGCTGCCGCTCGCCCCTATTCATTTGCGAGGCCCACTCCCACGACTCCGCCAAAGCGTCCGCGTCACCACGCCTTACCAGCTGCGCTACTTCTTCAACTACTGCACCTTCTCCTACTCCATGGCCTGGTGGGACTGGGCGCAGTGGCAACAGATGATCGACTGGATGGCGCTCAAGGGGATCAACACTCCGCTCGCCGTGACCGGACAGGAAGCAGTCTGGCGGTTGGTACTCGGCGACATGGGATTCACCCCGAAGCAGATTGCCGATTTCCTGGTTGGGCCCGCCTATCTGCCGTGGGGATGGATGGGGAACATCGATGGCCTCGGCGGTCCCCTCCCCGACAGCTGGATCGACAGTCACATCACCCTCGAGCGGCAGATTCTCGCGCGCGAACGCGCCCTCGGCATGACCCCCGTGCTCCAAGGCTTCACCGGGCACGTGCCTGAGTCGATCAAGGAGGTGTTCCCGGGCGCGAAGATCCATCGCACCGGTGACTGGTCGGCCGGTTTTTCCGGCACCTGGTTTCTCGATCCGCTCGATTCGCTTTTCCAGAAGTTTGGCACCCGCTTCATCGAGCGGCAGACCGAACTCTTCGGCACCGATCACCTCTACGCCGCCGATCCGTTCAACGAAATCGATCCGCCGTCGAATGACTCCACCTTTCTGGCAGGGATGGGTCACACCATCTACGAGTCGATGCGCGCGGCCGACCCCGATGCGACCTGGGTGCTGCAGGGATGGTTCCTCTACTATCAAGCCAAGTTCTGGCAGGAGCCGCAGGCCCGCGCGCTGCTCGGCGCCGTGCCCGACGACCGGATGATCGTGCTCGACCTCTGGGGCGACCGCCACCCGGTGTGGCAGGCGCGCAAGGCGTTCTACGGCAAGCCGTGGATCTGGAACGTACTCTACAACTTCGGTGGCAAAGTCAGCGTCAACGGCGACCTCCCCAAGATCGCGACCAATCTCGACAGTGCCTTGCAGAGCCCCGCCAAGGGTCGCCTCAGCGGACTCGGCATGATGATGGAAGGGCTGGGCACCAATCCCATCGTTCCCGACTTCGTGATGGGCCAGACGTGGCGACACGATGTGCCAGCAGTCGATCGATGGACTCGCGAGTATGTGGCTCGGCGGTACGGTGCCGCGAACCCGCAGGCATGGAGCGCGTGGAAAGTGCTGCTCACGACGGCGTTCCGGTCTGCGGCACAGACCGGGAACTTCCTGGCCGAACGCCCGCAGTTCTATACCAAGGGAACGGCGTACCGCTCGGAGCCGGTGGCACCGTATGACGGAGCCCTGCTGGTGGCCGCACTCGACACCCTGCTGCAGGCCGCGCCCCGTTTGGGCGGCAACGATGCCTATCGCTACGACGTGGTGAACCTCACCCGCCAGGTGCTCGGACAGTTGGCGATCCCCATGGTCACCGATGTCCAGCATGCCTTCGAGCAGAAGGATCCTGTCGCATTGCGTGGAGCCGAGGCGCGGGTGGTGGGGTTGCTCCACGACCTGGATGAACTCGTGGGCACGCGCGAGGAGTTCCTGCTCGGCAAATGGATCGGAGATGCCACCCGCTGGGGCGCCACCGATGCCGAACGCCGTCTCTACCAATGGAATGCGCGCAACATCATCACCCTTTGGGGCAGCAAGTGTACTGAGGGGCAGAACGACGACTTGAACCTCTATGCCTTCAAGGAATGGCAGGGGATGTTCAGCGGCTATTTCCTGCCGCGTTGGGAAGAGTTCTTCCGTCGATTGAACGGCGCGTTGGCACGCGGTGAGGCCTTCGACCGCGCGCCGTTCGCGGCGGCGATGTGCGAGTGGGAACAGGAGTGGTCGACGCGGACCGATGCGTTCCCGACGGAGCCGCACGGTGATCCGATCGTTGTCTCCCGTCGGTTGGCGGCGAAGTACCACTGAGGGTCGAGGCTCACGAGGGCCGGGGTCGGAACCGAGACTTTCGGGTCGGCAGGCAGGCGGGCTTAACGGCGCTCCGGTTGCCCCGTCTGCCTAGTGACCCCCAGACCGAGGGATCGGCCATGCTCACCTTCTTCGCCCGAGCCGGCGTCTCCGCCGGCGCGCTCTTCCTGTCTGTCGCGTGCAGCGGCAGCCCTGCTGCGCTCGATGAAATGCCCCCCACCGGGGCGCCGCCGGGTCCGGATGTCACTGCACCGTATGCCATCGATCGAGGCGACGCGGGGACCAACACGCCGGGGACGTACAAGGGGCTCTGGCTCCGATTGGTGACCCAACCCGCCCCTACTGTCACGGCAGTGGGCGGGGTGGTCGGCGTCGTCTGCGTCGGCATGAGCAATGCCAACCAGGAATGCTCGGCGCTGATCCAGCAGCTCGCCGGCGCGTGGAAGAGCGAGGTGAACCCGGCGGTGCGGGTCGTCAATTGCGCCGTGGGCGGGAACGCCATCGAGAAATGGATCGACCCCGCGAGCGATGACCTGCTCTGGGATGATTGCATCAACCGCAAGTTGGGGCAGGGCGGAGTGCAGCTGGCGCAGGTGCGGGTGATCTACCACAAGGCTGCCGACCAGTTCACCACCGGCCCGGGCGGCGCCAAGTTGCCGCTCTACCCTGCCGCGGGAAGCGATTACGAGAACTTCGGCGCCAATCTCTCCGCCTTTTCCGCGCGCGTGAAGGCCAAGTTCCCGTCGGTGCAGGCAGTCTTCACCAGTTCACGCAGCTATGGTGGCTTCAGCAGTGGGGATCGCGGGGAACCTCTCAGCTACGAAGAGGGTCACGCCCTCAATGGCTGGCTCGCCACGCATGCTCGCGTCGACGGCGTCTGGTATGGCTGGGGGGCATATCTCTGGGCGCCGGATTGCAGCACGGGGCTCAGCAACGGAACCAACAGCTGCTACGATCGCGCGGACTACCAATCGGACGGTGTCCATCCCTCCCCGACAGGGCAAGTCAAGATCGCCCGAATGATGCACGATCGGCTGCGACAGGAGGCATGGTACCGGCCGTGACTTGCGCGGGCTACTCCACCCGCCCGCGGGCCATTCGCGCCTCGAGATGCTTGCGGACATCCGCCCACTCACTCGCGAGAATGCTGTAGACCACACTGTCGCGCACGCTGCCATCGCGTCGGACGAAATGATGCCGAATCACGCCATCGC
>JBDUDP010000086.1:0-8458 GCA_040002895.1 Gemmatimonadota bacterium | reverse complement strand
AGGAGAGAGGAGAGAGGAGAGAGGAGAGAGGAGCGAAGCGAGAGGAGATATGCAAACTCCCGGTCCCGCTATCCCCTTCCACGTTCCTCATCTCTCCTCTCTCTTCTCGCTTCTCGCAGCTCTCATCAGTAGGCCGGCAGTCCCGTAATCTCCTGCCCCAGAATCAGCGAATGCATGTCGTGCGTCCCCTCGTAGGTGTACACCGACTCGAGGTTGGCCAGGTGACGCATCGAGTGGTATTCGATCAGGATGCCGTTGGCACCCAGGAGACGCCGGGCCTCGCGGGCACAGTCACACGCGATGTTGACGTTGTTCCGCTTCGCCAGCGAGACCCGCCCCGGGGTCGCCTTGCCTTGGTCCTTGAGGCGGCCGAGCTGGAGGGCGAGCAACTGCGCCTTGGTGATCTCGGTAAGCATGTTGGCGAGCCGCTCCTGCTGGAGCTGGGTCTGGCCAATCGGCTTGCCGAACATCACGCGGGTGACGGCGTAGCGGCGCGCCTCGTCGTAACAGGCCATCGCGGCGCCCACTCCGCCCCATGCGATGCCGTAGCGCGCCTGGGTGAGGCACATCAACGGCGACTTGATCCCGCCCGACTTCGGCAGGATCGCGTCCTTCGGAAGGTGGACATCCTGCATGTGCAGCTCGCTGGTGTCTGATGCGCGCAGCGAGAGCTTCCCCTTCTGGTCCTTGCCGGAAAATCCGGGGGTGTTGGTCGGGACAATGAAGCCGCGGATCGACGAGCTGTCGTCGACATCTCCGGTCTTGGCCCAGATGATGGCGACGGTGGCCTGCGAGCCGTTGGTGATCCACATCTTGGTGCCGTTGAGCACCCAGCCATCCGCGGTCTCGCGTGCGGTGGTGATCATCCCTGCCGGATTGGAACCGTAGTCGGGTTCGGTGAGCCCGAAACAGCCGATGTCGGTACCCTGGGCGAGGCGCGGCAGCCAATGCTGCTTCTGTTCGTCGGAGCCGAACGCGTAGATCGGATACATCACCAGGGCGCCTTGCACCGAGGCAAATGAGCGGATGCCGCTGTCGCCGCGCTCCAGCTCCTGCATGATGAGCCCATAGGCGACGTTGTTGAGCCCGGCACAGCCGTATTCCTCAGGGAGATTGGCGCCGAACAACCCCAGTTCCGCCATCCCCGGAATCAGCTGCTTGGGGAAACGTCCCTCGATGTAACAGTCGCCGATCACCGGAATCAGCTGGTCATCCACCCATTGGCGGACGGTATCGCGTACGGCCCGCTCCTCTTCGGAGAGGAGCGAGTCAATATCGTAGAAATCCACACCGCTGTATTCCGCCGATCCGGCCATCACGCGACTCCGTTGGGGACGGGCCAATCTAACAAGTCGGGCTGGAGGTGGGGGGGGGGAGGGAGGAGCGGCTATCGGCGCGGTGTCACCCTCCTCGATTCTCCCTCTCGCTACCGATACGCCGGCAGCCCGGTCAGCTCCTGCCCGATGATCAACGTGTGCATGTCGTGGGTCCCCTCGTAGGTGTAGACGCTCTCGAGGTTGGCCATGTGGCGCATGCTGTGCCACCCGCCGAGGATGCCATTGGCACCGAGCAGGCGGCGCGCCTCGCGGGCGACATCACAGGCCATATCAACATTGTAGCGCTTCGCCAGCGACACCTGCCCCGGCGTCATGGTGCCGAGGTCCTTGAGTCGACCGAGCTGGAGGGCGAGCAGCTGCCCGTTGGTGATCTTGGTGACCATGTCGGCGAGCCGTGACTGCTGCAGCTGAGTCTGGGCAATCGGCTTCCCGAACATCTCGCGCTGCTTGGCATATTGCAGCGCCTCATCGAAACAGGCCATCGCGGCACCCAGCGAACCCCAGACAATGCCGAAGCGAGCCTGGGTGAGGCACATGAGCGGACTCTTCAGGCCCCCGGATTCCGGCAGCAGGGCGTCCTTCGGCAACTTGACCTGGTCGAAGGTCATTGCGCTCGACTCCGACACGCGCAACGAATGCTTGTCGTCGAGCCGATGCACCGTGACGCCCGGCAAGTTGGTGGGCACGATGAAGCCACGAATGGAATGCGCATCATCACGGTCGCCGGTCTTGGCCCAGACAATCGCGATCGTCGCCGAGGGGCCATTGGAGAGCCACTTCTTGGTGCCGTGCAGCAGCCAGCCATCGGCGGTCTCGGTGGCGCGCACGATCATGCCGGCGGGGTTGGAACCGTACTCCGGTTCCGTCAGTCCGAAACAGCCAATCGCCGTGCCCTGCGCCAGCTGCGGCAGCCAATGCTGCTTCTGCGCCTCGGAGCCGAACGCCCAGATCGGATACATGACCAGCGAGCTCTGGACCGACGCGAAGCTGCGCACGCCGGAATCGCAGCGTTCGAGTTCCTGCATGATGATCCCGTAGGCCACGCCGCTGCGCCCCGGGCCACCATAGACCGCGGGAATCGTCGGTCCCAGCAGTCCCAACTCGGCCATCTCGGGCACCAGTTCGCCGGGAAAGCGACCTGCGAAATGGCATTCGGTGATGATCGGCATCAGGCGCGCGTCGACCCATGCGCGCACGCGGGCGCGCAGCGCTTTTTCCTCGGGCGTGAGCAGCGAATCCACATCGAGAAAGTCCACGGCGGTGTAGTCGGGCAACGGCGCGGGATGGATCGGGGCCAGCGGCTTCATTCAATCGTTCCGGGGCTGTCAGTGGCGGAGGGGAGCGCAACGGCGCGCGCGTGGGGCGAGATGCCGACCTCGCGCGCCTTGCGGCGGAAGGCGGTGCCGTGATCGAGCGGCAGGCCGGTCTCGCACTGCCACTGGTGGACCATCTCATGCAGCAGCGTCTCGGACGCCGCGGGCCAACCGTCACGGCGGATGTGCCGACTCGAGAGCGTGATCTCGCGCGAGCGACCGTCGTGGTCGGCGCGGAACTCGCCCAATCGCGAACGCATCTTGTCGGAGATGGTGATGGGCACCGTCGCGAGCAGGCCGCCGAAGTGACGGCCATTGAGGATCTCGTGCAGCCGCAGCAGGCGTGCGACCGCGGCGGCATGATGCGACGGGACCACCCGCTCGCGCCGCGGACGATGCCGCGACGGCACGTGCCGATCCACCGGGAAGCCGAGAAATGTCCGGCGCGCCGCGAGTCGGCTCGCGCGCGGGACCCGCGGCTTGAGGAAGAGGATGATCGCGGCGAGGACGTCGTCGGGGGCCCAGGCATAGCCGGCGTGCAGCCGCAGGCCGAAGCGGGCATGATGCGAGACCAGCACGGTGCGATTGCGGGTGAGCGTCACGTCAGTGCCGGGGGGCAGGCCGAGGCGGAAGAGCCGATCGGGCAGCGCCTCCTCGGGGGCCAGCTCCAGCGCGAGGTCGAACTGGCCGTCCTCGACGCTATGGGCGGGTGCTGATCGGCTCCGCAACGCGTGTCCGAGGGAAGGCGGTCTCGAGGCCGGCGTGAAATGCGCGATCGCCGGCGTCCCAGATGTAGTGGCGCACCACGATGGAGGTCGCGTCGGCAAGAATCAGATTGCAGGCAGCGGGTCGATGTCCCCGCGTGCGCGGCGTGTGCGTACTCGAGGTGGCGACCACCGCGCCGTTCGGCAGCGTCCCGGCGGCCTCTTCGTGATCGTGGCCACAGAGCACCAGATCAACACCGGTCGCCATGACCTGGCGCTGCGCCCGGCGCCAGTGCGCCAACCCCATCCGTTCCGAAATCCGGCCGCGCAGCAGGTTCTGGTGCATCACCATCACGCGCAGCAATTCCGGACTCTCCTCGGCGAAGCGCGTCGCAGCGCGCTCCGTTTCGCGCGCCGGCAGGTGTCCCTTCACGGCCATGTCATTGAGGTTGTAGGTCATCGAGCCGGCCACCACACCATAGCTCGTGAGCACGCCGCTCAATACCGCACCGTCGATCACCAGCGTCGGGGTGAGTTCCTCGCCGAAATACTTGCGGAACTTCTCATACTTGGGTCCCGCGCCGATCACGTCAAACGGCGCGGCCCACCACTGCACATCATGATTCCCGGGCACGACCAGCGTGGGGGCGAGCCGGCGCATCGCCTGCACAAAGACCAGCGCACGCTGGAACTCGCCATGCCGCGCGCGCTGGGTCAGGTCACCCGCAATCGCCACGGCGCCGGGGCCGACATCGGCCGCCAGCGCTTCGAGCCCGGCGATCTGGTGGAGGTCGCAGTCGTGTCCGAAGTGCAGATCGGAACAGTGCAGGATCGAGACGCGACTCACCAGATGACGCGCACGCGATAGGTCAGGGTCGCGGTGCCCTTGGCCGGGACCGTCACCGGGAAGACCACCCGTGACGACGACCGCTTCTGCGCCACCACCGAGCTCTCGACAATCGACCACTCGCCGCCGCGATCCTCGCGCACATCCACCACGACGCTCGAGTCCTTCGCGTTCTGCAGGACGACCTTGAACGACGCCATCGCCATGGTGCGCGTCGGGGTCCCGGCGGTGCGACTGGTGGTAAAGTCAGTCTGCGTGCGCCGTGCCGTCACGTCGAACGCCGTGCCGGTGTTGACGAGGAACTCCTCGCCGGGCGCGGTGTGGCCAATGCCACCCTGACCGATGAGTTGCACCCGGCCCCCCTTGTCGACGTCGAACACTTGCACGCCGCCGGCCGGCAGCGGCAGGTCGCCGAACACTGTCCCGAGCTTGCGATCCAGCCGATACGCCACCATCACCGGCACCTCTTGCTCATCCTCGGCCTGCCCGAAGCCACCCCAGTAGGGGATCGCGCCCGTCACCGTGTAGCGGCGCTCGCCCCGCACGGCCGCCGGGTCGAACAGCGGCACCATGAGCTGGGTTCCCGGCGCGAAGGAAATCCGACCCGGCAGGGTGTAGAGTCGCGCCTCACCGACCGCTTCCTCGCTCGGCGCGCCACTCACCTTGTCCATTGACTGGGCACGAGCCGCCATCTCGTACATCGGCCGCGGCGACGGCGCATTCTGCGGGGAGCCGATGTCGCCCGCGAGCAGCTGCACTTCGGCATCGGTGAAGCTCAGCGGTCCGCTGTTGATGAGCGCGTTGCCCTCGATCCGCCCGCCCTGGCCGAGATAGAGCCGATACGAGGCGCCCCAGTTGGCGCCGCTAAGTGAGTAGATCACCTTCACGCCCTTCTGCGCGCGATCGCTCTTGA
Source organism: Gemmatimonadota bacterium (assembly GCA_040002895.1). Classification (GTDB taxonomy): domain Bacteria; phylum Gemmatimonadota; class Gemmatimonadetes; order Gemmatimonadales; family GWC2-71-9; genus Palsa-1233. The sequence goes on along the minus strand of JBDUDP010000086.1, from coordinate 3,344 downwards.
GCGTGACATCGGCGCTCGGCGCCATCGGTACCATCGCCGCGGACCAGAGCACCTGCCCCGGGCGTCCGAACACTACCGCATCGCCGTTGAGCCCGATGTCCCAGCGCTCCGGATCCATCGACAGCAGCTTGGCCGGGAACGGCACGTCGCTCCCCTTGCGCAACATGAAGCGCTCGCCGACATGGCGGCGCAGCAGCGCGTCCTCGCTCCAGGCCGGGTCGAACGTCAGCCGCTCGAGGGTGACGCCGGGTTCGAGCACGGCAAAGTCACCCGGGGCGATGGCGCCGAGGGCGACCGACAGCGTGGTGGTCCCTGTGGGCACCGTAATCGGCAGGGTGCGCCGCACCAGCACGCGGCCCGAGGAGAAGATCGTGAGCGACGCGTCCTGCGCCGCCAACGGCGCGGCAAGGAGCAGGAATGCGGCAACGGTCGGGCGAATGGTCATGGCAACGCCTCCATGGCGATGGGGCCCGCGATCTTGCGGACCAGCACATAGGTGAGTGGCACGCTGAGGGCGGCATACCAGCGACCCGTTGGAGACGACGGAAGGGTGATCAACACCCACGCCCCGACCAGCAGGGTGGAGACCAGCGAGGCGATGCGCCCGATCCGGTCGGCTCTGGCCTTGCGACGCGCGAAGCAGGCGGGACAGCGTGCGCCGAACTCGATGTCCGGCACGTATTCGCCGCACTCGACGCAGGGAAGCTCACGCCACCCGGTGGGCGACAGCATCACCAAATTCCTGGGTGGAGGCGTGGCCACCGATATCACGAGTGCGGACGCGGTCGGCCACGATGGTGGCGACAATGGCGCGCCGGACGCGATCACCGGCCTTGGCCTCGCCGATATGATCGAGCAGCATCGCGGCCCCGAGAATCAGTGCCGACGGATTGGCGATGCCCATCCCGGCGATGTCGGGCGCCGAGCCGTGCACCGCCTCGAAGATGGCGGCGTTCTCTCCGATGTTCCCGCCCGGGGCAAGCCCGAGCCCGCCCACCAGTCCAGAAATCTCGTCGCTGAGGATGTCGCCAAAGAGATTCGTGGTCACGATGACATCGAACTGTTCCGGCTTCATCACCAGTTGCATGGCGCAATTGTCGACGATGAATTCATTCATCGAGATCCGTCCCTCGTACTCGCGGGCGATCTCGCGACCGACCTCGAGGAAGAGTCCCGAGGTGAACTTGAGAATGTTGGCCTTGTGCACCAGCGACACGTTGTGCCGTCCGTGCGTCCGCGCGTATTCAAAGGCGAAGCGGATCACCCGCTCCGATGCCTTGCGCGTGACCACCGCCACCGATTCGGCTTGACCATGCGGATCGCCGTCGACCTCCACCCAGCGTTCCTGCCCGATGTAGAGCCCCTGCAGGTTCTCGCGCACCAGCACGATGTCGACATGCTCGAAGCGGCCGCCGGGAATGATCACCTTGGCGGGACGCAGGTTCGCGAACAGCTCGAACTCCTTGCGCAGCGCCACGTTGATGGAACGGAAGCCGCCCCCCACGGGCGTGGTGAGCGGGCCCTTGAGCGCCAACCGGGTGCGCCGGATACTCTCGAGCGTGGCCTCGGGGAGCGGGTCGCCGGTGGCCGCGACGGCCGCCATCCCACCGAGCTGATGATCCCAGGTAAAATCGATGCCGGTGGCCTCGAGCACTTTCAGCGTGGCCGCGGCGATCTCCGGACCGATCCCGTCGCCGGGAATCAGGGTGACGTCATACGCCATGCTACTGGTTGTCCGGCAGGATGTGGGCGATCACCGCCGCGAGCGCCGCGCCCGCTGTCGCCCCGGTGCCAACTGGATGACTGCGCCAGAGAATCGACCCGTTGCGCGAGTCGACCAGCAGCAGCGTCGCTTCGACGCGCACGCCCTCGGCGGCGGGCAGGAAGCGCAGCGAGGCCGGCACAAAAATGTCGCGGCTGTCCGTCATCGCACTGAGCGCGCGCAGGTAGGCGCGGAGCGGATCGGGGACGCGGGTGATTTTGTCGTTGCGCAGCAGCGCCTGTCCCATCCGATCGGGATCGGTCACCAGGCCAGGAGCCCGCTTCGCGACCCGCCGCAACTCGGGCGCGAGCACCCATGTCACCTCGGGCCCGCGCATCTGCAGGGTGGTGCCCACGACCGAATCGGCCCACGCCAGTCGCGCCGCATGATCGCTCGGCAACCCCACAGGGGTCACCGAGTCGCTGAGCAAAAAGGTGATCGGGAGCACCGGAATCGCCTGACCGGCCAGCGGCGAGAGCAGAATGGCCGGAGCGAGAGGGGGTGGCTTGGTCTGCTGCGCGGTCGCGGCGCATGCGCCGCTCAACACTGCCAACGCGCCGAGGAGCAGCAGGGACACCGGGTGCTGACGGGGAGCTGGATGGCTTTTCACGGCCGAAAGCTATTCGAGCGAGAGGCCCCCGTCCACGACGATCGTCTGCCCGGTGATGTGGCGTGCCGCCTCGGAACAGAGAAAGGTGATGACATGGGCGATGTCGTCGGGCTCGGCCAGCCGACCCAGCACCGAGCGATTGCGGGCTCGCGAAATCACGTCCCTGGGGAGCTGATCGAGTCGCTCGGAGTGCATGAACCCCGGCGCCACGGCATTCACGTTGACATTGGCCGGGCCGAGATCCATGGCCGCGGCCCGGGTGAGCCCCTCAAGCGCGGCCTTGCTCGCGGCATAATTGGCGACGCCGAATCCGGGGCGACCCGCCTGATGGGCGCTCACGTTCACCACCTTGCCCCAATGCTGGCGACGGAAGTGGGGTGACGCCGCCGCCAGGCAGTGGAACGCCCCAGTGACATTGGTGTCCATCACCTCGGCCCACGCCTCGGACGTCAACCGCCAGAGGGCGCCGTCATGGGCGACACCGGCATTGTTGACGAGCACATGCACGCTGCCGAAGCGTGCGGTCACGTCGGCGAAGAAACGGTCGACGCCCTCGCGATCGCGCACATCGCAACGCGCCGAGTAGACATCCACACCCATGGCGCTGAGCGAGGTCTCGGTGAGCAGCGCAGTGGCCTCGACCTCGCGACCGGGCAGCTCGACCCAGCAGAAGGCGACCTTGCAGCCGAGCCGCCCGAACTCCATGGCCACCGAGCGACCGAGGCCGGTGGCACCGCCGGTGACCACCACGACCCGGCCGGCCCACTCGCCGGCAATGGCGATGGGCTGGGGTTGGGTCTGCAGCGCGGGACCGGCCAACGGCGTCGCAAGGGCGGCCGCCCAAGGCGGCTCCCCTCCAGGAGTGAATGGCATCGTGGCTGAACGTACGGGTCGATCAGGAGGGGAGCAAGCGGCGACTAGAGTTCCACCAGGAACGCCACGCCGCCGAACTCGTCGGCCAGGCCGGGCAGC
>JBDUDP010000085.1:0-8511 GCA_040002895.1 Gemmatimonadota bacterium | reverse complement strand
CTCGCTGTCTACGTATCCTGAAGCCAAACGGCCTACCGCACAAAGACACTCCAGAGGACATCGTGCCGCGTCCCCCCGCGAAGCCCGACCTGCCACTCCCCGGAGATCTATCTCCGGATCAGGCGATCACAAAACTGATGCGACTGCCTAGACTGGGTCTCCGTGAGGCGCAGGCTGTATGCGGCGTGCTCTGTAGCTTCCAGAACGAGGAGATCGCGCAGCGGTTCGGGATGGCCCTCGGCACTTTCAGAACGCACTTGCAGCGGGCGGCGATCAAGCTTGGCGCCGCATCCCGAGTGCACTTAGCCGTTGTCGCCACCGCTGTCCTTTTGATTCCGGAAACGCCATCCGAATGAGGCAAGCCGGACTGCTGACAGCGGCTCGGCCGACTTGCCTCGTCCGCCCGGTCTGCTCACGATTCATACTCAGGAGCTTGCTGCCTTCTCCTCGGGTTGAATCTGGTGCCTACCTCGTCGCTCTACGCAATACTCCATGTCCTTGAACGCGCAGGCCGGCCGGCTTCGCTGTTCTCCGCCGTCTCGCTATTAGCGATGGCGTCAAGGGGCTGTACCGATCATCAGGAGCGCGTGGTGCGATTGCGGGAGCTGACACAGGCTGCGGAATCCACCGCGGTGATTGTGATGGCCCCATCAGAGTGCATGGCTTGCAATAATTCTCTCAGCTCTTGGCTGGCATGGGGGGCAGCGACTCCCAGGCGAAGTACGGTCGTCGTTCTGACCGAATTGCCCACGCCGCAGGAGCGGAAGCTTCTCAGGTCAACAAGGATGCAATGGGTCGGAGTGCTGGCAGGGCCAGAACATTCTGGCAAGGCCCCCATTGTATACCTTGCCATTCGCGGAATGATTCGTGACTCCGCCAAAGGACAGCGTGACTTGCTCGTACTTCTTCGACGTGTGTCACCTGAACCATAAACCGACGTGTTTGTTCGGATGTTTGCCTATGGCCGGGCGTGGCCAGTTTGTGCTTTTGAGTTCAACCCTACCTTCCCCTGGAGCAATTATGAAAATCCTTATCCAGCGGCTGATGTTCGCCGCGACCGTGGCTTCCCTCGTGTGCGCCACCATTCCCACCACTGCCAATGCGGCCGATGGGCTGATTTGCCACGCTCGGCCGAGCGACGGGAAGTGCAAGATTCCAGACACGAACGGATGCGACTGTGTGACCGGCGATTGAGCACGCTTACAGCGTCCTGAGTTCCCGAAGCTGACCATAGATCGCCACGCCCGGCCACTTCCGGTCTACCGAGATTTCCATGACCACTAGTCGTTCCGTCCCCAGCATTCTCATTGCCCTCCTACTCGTGGGATGCGGCAGAGCCTCCAGCCGGAGCGGGGAAGATGAAACTCTCACCTCAGGCCCCGGCCCGACCCTCGCGCTCGTTGATTCGGTCGTTCTGGCGGAGTCCGACACCCTCTACATCGGCAAGCCCGAAGTTGGTCTCACGGTTGACGACTCTGGGATGATCTACGTCGCCGATGAGTTCTGGAATCGAGTGGTTCGGTTTCGGAGAGACGGCACAGTCAACCGGGTCTTCGGCCACGCTGGAGACGGTCCGGGCGAGTTCCGCAGCCTGACGGCCGCCACGCTCGTCTACGACTCCCTCCTCCTTCAGCCGACCTCCGCGAAAATCAAGGTTTTCAATCGCTTTGACGGTCGCTTTCTCCTCGAAAGGCGAGTGCAGCCAAGCGTGATGGATCAATCCATTCTTGCGGGAGATCGACTGCTCATTGCGAGCTATGATTTTGGAACGAAGCGCGGGCTCAAATCGATTCCATTCGGTGACTTCCTCGATGAGACACGTGGCCCCTCGACGGAGGGTTACGCGTCAACCCTTGTTAAGCCGCCACCGGAATTCGCTACTTACCCAGGTTTGGTCAATACCGCTGGGACGAGTGTGTCGGCGTGGGGCGACACCGTAATGGTCGGCTTTATGGGTGTGGACTATCTCGTGCGCTATAAGCCGACCGGTGATCCACTTGATACCGTCGTGATTCCCACTCGCCTGCGTCGAGGCGCGGGCCCCAAAGGTCGGGAAGCCTTCGCCAAAGGGGTTAAGTATGACTTTGTAGCGGTCGTTGCCTCGCTCTCGCTGATGCTGCGGCACTGGCGTTTGCCAGATGGCTCCTTCCTTGTCTGGCACGAGGACAATTCGGCTACCAAGCGGAAGGGGAATTTTCTCCTTTCTGGAGTCGCGTTCATTTCCGTTCTGTCGAAGGATGGGAAGGAGGCCTGTGTCGATGCCCGTCTCCCGTTCCCCGGCTCGGATTGGCCCAGGATCACGATGCGCGGCGATACCCTGTACGCTCTGGATCAGACCTCATCGGGGGTGGATTCCACACGCGCCCAGACCGTGGTAAGGCGATATCTAGTCAAGACCGACAAATGCTCCTGGCTCAAGACGACGTCCACCCCGCCCTGACGCTGTTGGAATCCCCAGAGCAACATCTGGCCCGGCCTGCTTCATTGTGGGTGGGGTCTTTCGAGTTTCTACTTGGAGTGCGGTCATTCGCTGGTGAGGAGTCTCCTCCTCCGACACTGAGGAGGCCGGGATGAAACCCGATTCATCGCTGTTGCGTACTGAAACACATCTCGTTCGGGAGTGATAACCGTGTTCGGAGCCGCCTTCAATATTCTGTCCCTGCTCATTACCGCCGCCGCTGGGCTCTTCATGTTCGGCCTGGCCCGCGAATTCGTGCGCAACAAGCTCCGCTTTGTCGACGCGGTACGGAGCCCGATCGCCCCCTGGCTGGCCGGCTTCGGGGTCTTGGTCGTCGCCTCCCCCATCGCGCTCCTGCTGCCGCTGGTGACCGGCTTTACCGCCGGCATCGCGGCGCTTGCCGCCGGACTGGGAACCGCGAGCGGGGTCAAGGCCCTCAAGCGAGGCGAGTAGGCGCGTGTTATTTTCTGGCCATGGCGACAATTGCATGTGTCCGCTGTGGTCGGGACGCTGAACGGCAGGCCTTCAAGCCGTTCAACAATGACCTCGGCCAGCGGATCTACGACGAGATCTGCAAGGACTGCTGGGCCGAGTGGCTCAAGACCCAGCAGCAACTCATCAATCACTACGCCCTGGTGCCCCACCAGCCTAAGGCGAAGGCATTCCTCGTTCGCAATCTTGAACAATTCCTCTTTGGCGCGGGCGCAGCAGACGCGGTGCCCTAGCACCGCATTCAACTCCCGGGGGCAATTCATGGGCAGCAGCACGAATGCGACGATGATGACCGATACGGCGGCGCGCCGCCAGGGCGTGGTCACCGGGCTTTTGGGGGCTGCCGTCGTGGCGGTGTTCTATCTTGGCGTCGATGTGGCGCGCGGCCACCCGCTCATGACACCGACCGTGCTGGGCCAAGTGTTCGTGATGCGGCAGGCCGACCTCGCCACCGCCACACCCGACATGATGGCCATCGGCCTCTACACCATCGTGCATATCATCGCCTTCATGGCCTTCGGCCTCTTCCTCTCCGCGCTCGCGCGTCGCGCGGAGCAGAGCGGGCTGGTCCGCTATGCCATCGTGCAGCTGCTGGTGGTGTTCGAATTGTTCTTCTACGGATTGCTGCAGATTGGGGCCGAGAGTGCGAGTGGGATGTTCCCGCTTTGGAGCGTGCTGGCGGCGAACACGCTCGCGGCCGTGGTGATGTGCAGCTACCTCTGGCGCCGCAATCCCGCGCTCGCGCGCGCCTTTGCGCGCGGACCGCTCGGAGCGGCAGAAAGAGCTTGAAAGGAGAGAAGAGAGATGAGAGATGAGAGATGAGAGCGGAGTGACATCCCTCTCTTCTCTTTCTCTCCTCTCTCTTCTCTCTTCTCTCTTCTCTCCTCTCTCTTGCTTATCTCCAGCGTAGTCCGAGTTTGAAGCCTGCGTCAACGGCCGGGCCGCGCGGCACCAGGTCCTCTGTCATCCCGATCTGGATCTCGGGCCAGCGCTGACCGAGCTTCACTAGCCCACCAAAATCGAGCGTGACTTCGGCGTCGTCGAGGGTGGCGAAGCCGGTGTTCTTCCAGCTCGGTGACTGCATCCAGAGTGTCGCGAAGAGCGCCTGCCGCCCGCTGAAGCGCCAGCGTGACGCGAGCTGCCCGCCGACGAAGGTGCTGCGCTGGAAGGCGGCGAGTGATCCCGCTGTTGGTGTGTAACCCGCCGTGGCGCCGCCCTCCACCACCAGACGCGAGTTGTCGGCCAGTCGGGTGGTGAGTGCGAGGGACGATCCCACCACCTCGCGGCCCCAGCCTGCCGCGCCGGCGGTCGGCAGTGTGACGGCGGCCACCAGTTGGCTGCGACCGAAGCGCACCCCCGCGCCCACGCGCGCATCGCCGAGGAAGGTCCCCGGGCGTTCGCGATTGATGACCTGCCCATCGGGCAGGGTGAAGGCCCAGGTGTAGCGATTCTCGGTACGCTGGTTGCGCGCTGGCACCTTGAGGCCAATGAGATCGTGGTACCAGTTGAGAAATCCGTCCATGAAGCCTGCGTAGCCGCCGCGAACGGCGATGTCGCCGATCACGAAGGTGCGCGGCGAGAGATCGCGACTGATCCAGAGGTCACCCTCGAGGGTCTCCGCATCGAAGGCATAGTCGCGCCGATCGGTGGACTTGGTGACCTCGACCGCGTTGGCGTAGTCGATCACGGTGCGGACCCGCCACCCCCGTGACGGACGCACCATTGGCTGGGCGTAGAGCGCGCTGCGCGAGGTGAGGGCGGGATTGGACGGGACGTAGGGCGGGAGTTCCTGCGCGGCGAGGGGCGATGCCGAGGCGAGGAGGGCGAGGACGGAGAGGATGCGCATCGCGGAAAGCTAGCGCGACACTACCTTTGACTCACCATGTGTCCCGCCATCAAGGTCACCCTTGTCGCCCTGCTCGCCATTGTGGTCGCCCATCTTGGCGACCAGTGGGCTTGGCACCATCTCGTCACGCCGGGCGTGTACGACCACGACATGGGTCGGATGTTCCGCACGGTGGGGTTCCTCCCGATCTGGTTGCTGCTGGCCGTGGGGCTCTGGCTCTCGACCGGTGATCGCCGCAAGGGGTGGTTGCTGGCACTGGTCCCGACGGCCGGCGGGCTGCTCGCGGAGGTGCTCAAGATCCTGCTGCGGCGTGAGCGTCCCGGTTTGCACGATGGCGCGTACTATTTCCGACCCTTCACCGATCACCTCATCGCCACCAAGGACATCGGGTTGCCAAGCAGTCATGCGCTGGTGGCCTTCTCCGCCGCGTGGTTGCTCTGCCGGATGTACCCCAAGGGGTGTCCGGTATGGCTCCTTTTGGCGGCAGGGTGTGCCGTCACCCGGGTGCAGGCGCAGGCCCACTTCCTCTCGGATGTGACGGTGGCCGCCGTGGCGGCGTGGTTGCTGGTGGCGTGGGTCTGGCGTCGCTGGGGCTCAGCGGCCTGAGTCTGCCGATTCGCCCGGGAAGCTGTCGGGCCAGACGGTGATCTCCTCGCGCTTCCGCACCACCCCTCGCACAAAATCGGCAATTGCCCTCCACCCCTCTGGGTCGGGGTGGAGTGGGCCACGCGTGAAGCCATCGCCTGGCACCACGAGTACGTCTCCGCCATGGCTCCCGGCAACAAGGGCGTTGGCAGCGACGGCATCGAGTGTGCCGTCGTCGTGTGCGCGTACCACCAGCACCCGACCGCGCCAGGAGGAGAGGCGACGATCGTCGGCGTCGAGCAGCCGACGGCGCAGCCAACCGGGCGCATGCTCGGCGAGGCGCGCGAGCAATGGGTGCTGGGGTGCTGGCGGCGCAAGCAGGACGAGTGCGCGATCAGCCAAGGGCGAATCGGCCGCGAGCGCGAGTGCGGTCTCGATGGCCCCTCCCGCGGCGATGACGGCGAGCGGCTGGGAGCGGCGCCGGGCCAGCCGCTCAAGGGTGGTGGCGGCTTCCGCGAGAGCGGGAGTTCCTGCGCCTGCGGAAATCGCCAGCGAGCCGACCGCAAATTGTTCGAGGGACGACTGAACTCCGGCCCAGCGGGCGGGGTCGTCCTTCGGGTCGGTCAGGATCAGGGCGAGCGGGACGTTCGAGTCGGCGCGGTCGACCAACCGGACCACGACTCCGCCGGCCAGGACCACGGGCGACGAGTGGGTGCCGTAGAAGTCCGGGAGCGACGGGGTGACGGTCGCTGACCCGGCGATTGGCGCCGCCAGCGGCCTAGAAGTAGGTAGTTGTTGTAAATGCAACCACCACAAGATACCAGCTGCAATCACGACCAGAGCGAGGAGCAGGGCGCCTCGGCGCCCCTGCCGGCGTCGACGGCGAGGCGCCTTCTGCCAGCGGGCCACTCAGCTGGGGGTGTCGCCGATGCCGTGGACCCGGATGTCGGGTCGGGCAGCGGGATGGAGCGCGAGGTCGAAGGCGACGAAGACCACCTTCGATGTCGGGTAGAGGAGCAGGGGTGTCACCACCATCATGAGCGGCGCGCCATACTGGAGCAAAGTCCATGGTGGTGTGGGCCAGCTGAGGATGATCACCGATGCGAGCGCGATCATCAGCAGGCACTCGGCGGCGACGAGGTTCAGCAGGTTGGCGCCGACGCTGTTGCTGATGGTGAGCGAGAGTCCGCAGGTCGGGCAGAAGTCGCGCATCGCGAACCAATGGCGGAAGAGGCCGCGATGGCCGCAGTTTGGGCAGCGGAGCGTGAGGGCGCGCGCGAGCAGGGTGAGGCGGCTGGGCATGTGCCGAAAGCTAGTCGGCTCCCGGTCGCTTGAGCGTCACGATGCGCACGCGACCGGGGATGGGGTGCTCACCGGTCTGCCCCGGAGGCGGAAGCGTTGCGGCCCGCATGGTGGGAAGCGTGGGCCGGCTCGCCGAGTCGGGGTTCGGGAGCCCGCGCACCAGCATCGCGATCGCCAGTTCGCTTTGCTCATCGGGGTTGCGAGGCTCGCCCAGGGCCTCCCCAAAGGTGGCTTCCCAGATAGCCTGCTGCTGCACTGCGCAGACCATGGCCCGAGCCGTCAGTTCCACCGGAAGGAGTGGAAATTCGCCGCGATCGATGCCGTGCCGGAGGGCGCGTTCTACCGAGATGCAACCGCGCTTTAGTAGTTGTTCACAATACAACTGCACTGAAACAGGGAATGACGCTGCCTCGCGGACCACCAGCAGGAGCACGTCGCGGGTGGCTGGTTGCCGCAGCGTCTCCGCGAGCCGACTCAGCAGCAGCGTCAGCACCCCACGGGGGGTGCGGGTGCCGTAGGCCTCGGTGATGTCAGGACCCCGACTCCAGGCCGGGTCGAGGTCGCGCTCGATCACGGCCTGGAAGAGGGAATCCTTACCGGGGAAGTAGCGGTAGACCGTGCCCACCGTGACCCCGGCCGCGGCGGCGATCTCCTCGACCCTGGCCGTGGCGTACCCGACCTCGCGAAAGCGGGCCAGCGCCGCATCGAGCAGCTCGGCGGGGCGGTCGTCGGGGCGGCGCTCGAACTTCGACATATAGAGAAACTAGCGTTCATTTAGAGGAGAGCAAGCCAAAAAAGAGAGAGGAGAGAGGAGAGAGGAGAGACGAGAGAGGAGAGAATGGGGGGTCGCCTCTTTCCCGTCTCTCTTCTCTCTTCTCTCCTCTCTCTTCTCTCTAGCTGTTCAGGGCTGCTTGGCGCTCACCGTCTCCTGACGCTTCTGGCGGGTGACCTGGAGCTTGAACTCATCACCCTTGTCGTAGGTGGCGAGCACCCGCATCAGCTGACTCGGGGTGCTGACCTTGCGGCCGTCGACGGCGGTGACCACATCGCCGGGCACGAGGCCGAGGTTGGCCTTCTCGGGAACATCGATCACCAGCACGCCCTCGGTCACGCCGAAGTAGCTGCCGAGTTTCTCGTTGATGGGTGCCAGCTCGAGATCGGCGAGTGCGGTCCCGAAGGCGGTCACGAAGGAGTAGCGACCATCCGCTCCGGCCTTGTTGAAGTTCTCGAAGAAGCGCGCAGTGAGCGGGGCCTCCGCGGCACCCTCGGGGGTCGGCATCATGCGGCCGGCCCAGACATTGTTGATCGTCCCGCCGCGCATGGCTGGGGCCATGCTGCCCGCGACAGGGACGCCATCGACGAAGTACGCCATGCTCTGATCGTCGTCCGGCGTGATCGTGAGCTTGCGGCTGTCGTTGCCGCGGCGGACTTCAAGCGGTACCGCCTTGCCAGCCTCGAGCCTCGAGACGACTTCGATGAGCCGCAAGCCAGGAGCCGACTCATCCACGCCGCGTCGAATGGAGTCAGGAGCGGTGAGCGATTTGCCTGCGATGCGAGTGATGATGTCACCGGTGCGCACCCCCGCCTTCGCGGCGGGGCCACCGGGGGTGACCGCGTTCACATAGGCGCCGTACTTGTCCGTGTCGCGGGCGGTGAGGTCCACATAGACCCCGATGCGTGGCTTGGCCGCGAACACCTGCATCGAATGGGACGCGAGATCCCGCGCACTGCGGGCCATCACTTCACTGCCGGCCTGGAGCTCGCGCAACTCGGCAATGCGCTGACCGTCGACGGCGCGCGCCTGGCGCTCGAGCATGAGCGTTGAAGG
>JBDUDP010000084.1:0-8515 GCA_040002895.1 Gemmatimonadota bacterium | reverse complement strand
CCGATCGGCGCGGCGCCGATGTGCCACGCATCCGCGCGCAGGCGATTCCACTGTTCGGTGGTGAAGACCAGAATGGGAATCCCCTGCCGAGGATGCTCCGCGGTGGCGTCAGGATGGACGACGACGACCTTGCGACCCTTTGCCACCGTGACACCGCTACTGTCGCCGGACCAGCTGCTGTCCCGAACGGAGAATCCCCGCCAGCTTCTCGGCAGCGTGACGCCGAAGCCGAGTGCGGTGTTCCGATATTCGATGACAGAATCCGCATGCACAGCAGAGGCTGCTTCGGGCGCAGCGGGTGGAGCCTCCTGAGGGGCGCGCTTGCAGCCAGCGGCCAGCACCAACGTCAGCACCAGACGGGACGCCCGAAGGCGCCAGGCAGCATGTCTCACGGTCAACTCCTCTTCATCACGAAGTCGCTGGCATCACAGGTTCTCAGTTGCTGACGCAGCGCGGCCAGGGGTGGTGCGTGTGAGGGTCTGGTAAGATCACCCGCTCCCGCCGGTGACGTGGCGGTTCGCACGAATCATTTTCGCGGGGTGGCCGTACCGCTGCCTGTCCCCGAATGTCGCCGACCGCCGCCCGCACCATGGAGGCCTGATGTACCGCGCCCTGACGCTGACGCTGCTCCTCGCCGCCTGCAGTCGTCCTGCTGCCGGCCTGCAGCAACCCGCAGAGCCTCCCGTGCAACCCGCCGGCCCCGTGGAACAGTATGCCTTTTTCGCGCGGCTCGGCAACGACACCATCTCGGTCGAGCGGGTCTCCCGCAGCGGCAATTCCCTGATCAGCGACGATGTCGATCGCTTCCCATCCGTGAAGCTCCGACACACGGAGTTCGAGATCGCTCCTGACGGACGACTCACCCGCATGGTGATGGACATCCGGACGCCCAGCGGCGCCACCCCGGCGGAGCGCTGGCGGCGCGTGGTGGCCCACTTCACCAATGACTCGGTGATGGTCACCATCCGCGACAGCAGCGGCGTCACCGGACGCAACTTCGCGACCGAAGGGGCGCTGACCGTTCCCCATGTGTCGATGCTCTACAGCGTGATCGAATTCGAGATCGCCTCCGCCATGCGCCGTGCGGCGACCGCCCAGCGCACCGAGGGCGGTTCCCTGCCCTTCCGGCAGTTCTATCCGGATCGCGACGTCGGCCCCCGCTTCGTGCTCCACCGCGGCCAGGTGATGCCAAAGGACGACGGCAAGGTCGAGTTGCAGCACGACTGGCTCGCCGGCACCGGCGATGTCACCGTCGACAGCCTCGGCCGCATGCTTACCTACTCCGGGCAGCACACCACCTACAAGGTGAGTGTCACCCGCTCCGCCGAGCTTCCCGATATCGCCACGATCGGTGCCGCCTTCGCCGCGAGTGAACGTCAGGCCGGCGCCAAGCAGCTGAGTGTCCGCGACACCGCACGCGGCATCATCGGTGTGGCCACCATCGCCATTGACTACGGCCGCCCACTGGCGCGTGGCCGCGTGCTGTTGGGCAACGTGATCGAATACGACCGAATCTGGCGCACCGGTGCAAATGCCGCGACCCAGCTCACCACCAGCGCACCAATCACGCTGGCCGGGCTCCAGCTCGCCGCCGGGACGTACACGCTCTGGTCCGCGCCGCATCAGGGCCGGATTGAACTGATCGTCAACAAAGAGTCCGGACAATGGGGCACCGAATACGATCGCACTCAGGACCTCGGCGCCGCCACCCTCGCCACCGAAACCCTGACGACCCCGGTCGAGGAGTTCACCATCAGCGTGGTGCCGACCACTCCCGGCCACGGAAAGCTGGTGCTCGAATGGGGAAGCTTCCGGTGGATGGCGCCGATCGTGGCGAAGTAGGCAGCGCGGAATATCCGATGCGCGGTCGCTACCAGAATCCATCATCCGTGCGCGCCTTCACGTCCCGAAGCCGCCGCTTGGCAATCTTGCGGATCAGCGCCTCGGGCAACGGCTCGGTGTACGGGATCTGCAGCATCATCTTGGTCGTCTGATGTCCCTCCAGTTCCTTGCGGAACGGGTCCAGACCCGCGGCCATCGGCGTGAAGTTGATGTGGGCCTTGTGGGCCGAGTAGGCGAAGAGGAATCGGGGCTCCACGAAGAACGGATTCCCCCACTTCATCACCTCGTCGGCGTCCGGTGCCACGCTCTTGAGGAGGGCGCGGAGGGCGCGCAGGTGGGGTTGGCGCACCGCCGGGGACGACTTGATGTACTCGGCGACGGTCTTCGGGCGCTTGGTTGCCATGACTACTCTCCCGGAAGTTGAGCGACAGGCTGGTCGACAGGAATCAGGATTCCGTCGAAGTCGGTGAGCACCCGGGAGGCGGCACGGTCCGTCACCGCGAGTCTCTTCGAAAAGTTTCCAAGTTGCATCTGGGCAACTCCATGCGAGTGCGCTGGTCGCGGGCTCGTCGCATGGGTGATGATGCCATCCCCCTCGAGGTCATCTTCATCGCGATCAACGTGTTGGGTTGATCTGGTGACATGGGAACGGGTCCCCAAACCGCTCCGCGCGCAGGAACGCAGTATCGGTAAGGGTTTCCAGAAAGGCCACCAGCGCACTCACTTGGATCGAGTCCAATGCCAAGCGTCGTGGGGTACCATCCGGGCGGAGGAGTCGCGGATCGATTCCGGGATCCGGCCGGACTCGCTCCGAATAGAACTCCACCACTTCCCGCAGGGTCTTGAACCGCCCGTCGTGCATGTACGGCGGGCGCACCCCGATGTTGCGAAGCGATGGAGGCCTGAACCGCCCGCCACCCACCCCGGTATCCCCGGATTCCCTGTCGAGCCCGATGTTGCTGGCCTTGTCCGCGAACTGGCTCGCGGATCGGTGACAATTGGCGCAGCCAACTGACTGAAACAGCTCGAGCCCCTGGCGCTCTTCGCGCGTGAGGAGAGTGGGGTCGGGGGCGCCCGATGGGCGCATGGCCGCATCGAGCCGTGCATCGGACGATATCAACGTGCGGATGAACTGTGCCAATGCCTTCGCGATCCCATCCCGGTTGATCTCCGGTGACCCGAACGCCGCCGCAAACAATGCGGGATAGCGCGGCGTGGCGGCGAGTTTGTGTTCGAGCTGGTTGAGTGGCATTCCCATCTCGAGGGTATCGGCAATGGGAATCAGCACCTGGGCTTCGAGCGACGCGGCGCGCTGGTCCCAGAAGAATCGTCCGCCATCATTGAAGCGCGCATTCGCGAGCGCCATGGTGTGCCGCAGCTGTCGCCGACCGTTGAGTCCCGCACTGAAGCGGGCCGTGTCACCGAAACCGAAGCGCTGCCGGTGACAACTGGCGCACGCGATTCGATCATCCCGCGAGAGCCGGGTGTCATGAAAGAGCACCCGCCCCAGCGTCGCACCGGCATTGGTGATGGGGTTGTCCGCAGGGGTGTTGTCCGCGAAAGCCACCGTGCCCAGAGGTGACGCGAGGAAATGCGGCGGAATCGGGGCATCAGCGGCCGAGTACCCGAACCGGGGGTTGGGCAAGGTCGGTTCGCACAGGAGGGGACCCTCGCCGAGCCGGCCGGTTGCCGTGCCACCGCACGCGGAAACCAGTATCACGCCCAGTACGCCGTACCGATGCACGGCTTTCCCTACGGATCCACGAAGGTGAGGATGCCCATGTCGCTGACCGACGACCCCGTCAGCACCAGAGTGACGGCCCCGCCCGCAGGGGCGACTGCCGGGAGCCGCACAAGCGCACCCCATCCGTACTTCTGCTTGAGGATGATGTCGAACCCTCCCGCGACCCTGGGGTAGTAGGGACTCACGTCGTGAGGATCGAAATAACAGAGTTCCGGCAAGCCGACCGGGAAATCTCCCGTCGCCCGCAAGTAGACCACGAGGAACGGATTCACTCCCTGCACGAGCCGGACTTGACCCGAGTCGGCGGGAAGCGCGCGTGCCGTATTCCACGTCCCCGCCAGAAGCCCCTGCTCGGAGCCGCCCACGGCATACAAAGTCAGGCGATCGCCCCCGTGCACGAAGCCGTAGAACTCGTTCAGCGGCGCAAACTCGGGTCGTCCGATCGGCATCCCATCCATCCGAAGCGCGAACAATCCCGGGGGAATCGATCGTTCCACCGACTGACCGTAGCTCAGCATCACCGGTGCCCCCTTATTGGGGACGAAGGTGATCGAACCCACTCCCTTCATGGTGTGCGCGTAACGGATACTGGCAGGTTGCGTCGAAGCCGAGTTCTGGACGCGCACCGCGACCGAGGAGGACCCATCCTGGGCCACGGCACTCACGATCGCCTCACCCACCGCGTTCGCCGCCACGCTGCCATCGGTGGTAACCGTCACCACGCCAGCCCGACTCGACTGCCAAGTCACCAGCGGAATCTCCTCGATGGCGATCCCGTCCACGTCGACGTACACCGCAGCGAGGCGAGCGGTGTCGCCGACCTCCATCGGCCAGCCGCCGTATCGTGCGACAAACTCCTCGGCCTCCGGGAGCAGCTTGAGCCGTGCCCTTACGCCAATCACCGTCGTGGCAAGCACGCCCTCGACGCTCACCGTAAGCGTCGCACTTCCGCGCCGGACACCACGGACCACGCCGGTGGAGGCCGCCGCGAGGACCGATGCATCGCTCGAGCTATAGCTGGGTGGGGCTGCGTCGCGAATCACCTGGCCATGGGCGTCCCGCGCGATGACCTGCAGCAGCGACCATTCACGCACCAGTACTGTCGCGGGAGCGATGACTTCTACCGTCACCACCCGCGTCAGTTCGACGGGAGGCGGAGGGAGCAGCGGTGGGGGCAGGGGCGGCGGAACAATGCCGGCGACCGGGTCACTACATGACCCGGTCGCGAGCACAAGCAGGCAGGCCGTGAGCAGTGTCACGGCGGCGCGGGGCCGCACCCCAGGGAGCATACGATCGGTTCTCCGACGAGTTCACCGGGGCCCAATCTCTCATGGCCGCCCCATGAGCACGGATCCTCTCCCAGAATGTAGGAATTGAGTACCGATCACCGCAATGGAGCACGGCGCCGGCGCGACCGGTTGGCTTCAACCGATGGCCGTGGCCTCAGGCCAGACCCTCGCCAAGGTGACCGCCCCCGCAGTTAGACGGCCTCGGTCCCCCGACCGCGCGGGACGCCAACGCGCCCGGGGGCTACTGGTTCACCGCGAGGAGCTAGCGGACGGGCTCGGTCCCGCCTGGCATGCCCGAGTCGGTGGCCACGTCGTCCCACTTGGAGTCGTGGCTGTCCTCGAGCTCCCGGACCTGGCGCTCGACCTCCTCGCGTGCCTCACCGTACTTCTCCTGGATCTTCCCGATCAGCTCGTCACGCTTCCCGGCAATGACGTCAAGGTCATCGTTGGTGAGCTTGCCCCACCGCTGACGGAGCTTCCCCTTCAGCTGCTTCCAGTCACCTGCGAGCGTGTCCTGGTTCACGGTTCACTCCTTGAAAGATGGAACGCACACGCGCCGATCGTGGCGCGGCATCGTTCAGCTTGCGGTGGAGAGACGACTCGCGCAGGCAGCAGGTACACAGCGTTTTATTGCGAAACAATCAACCCTTAGCATGAGTCCGCAACGCTCCCGTCGGGGCCGCCGACCTGGCGTTCGGAGCCGGACGTGAGGCATCAACCCGCCTCATTCGTCACCGCGTGTATCAGGCACAACCGTTCACCATTCATGGAGCACAGCATGGCAACTGCAACCAAGGCGGCCGTCACCCGCAAGCAGCTCATCGACGGGTTGAACGATGACCTTTCGCGCGAGTATCAGGCGATCATCGCCTACATCACCTATTCCCAGGTCATTCGCGGCGCCCAGTACCAGCACATCGCCCAGGAACTCGAGAAGCACGCCGGCGAGGAACTCGCCCATGCCCTGATCATCGCCAAGCAGATCGATTACCTCGGCGGCACGCCCACGGTGACGCCCAAGTCCGTCAAGCAGTCCGACAAGGCCACCGACATGCTGAAGGCCGACCTCGAGAACGAGCGCCAGACCATCCGGCACTACCGGCGTCGGGTGCTGCAATGTGAGGCGCTCGGCGAGATGGCCATCGCCGAACACCTGCGAGAGATTCTCCGCGACGAGCAGGAGCACCTCTCCGACCTCGCATCGGCCCTCGACATGGACGCGCCCGATCCCGGCATCGCGTGAGCCAGCGGTCGACCACCCGCGACAGCCCGGAGCGGATGACACACCCCTAGCCCGCCGGGCCAGCGAGGAGCAATCGGGGGATCAGGACGGCCCACCCGGCGCTGCAATCAGGCAAAGATATGGGCGGTACGGAGCCGCCGGTACTCAAGGTAGGTGAGCACAATCACCACGACATCGAGCGCCGAGAGCCACAGCAGTTCCGGCGCGTGGGTATGGGAGTAGCGATACAACTGATAGACGAGAAAAAGCGAAAAGGCGGCCATCGCGAGCGGGTACGCCCACCGCCGCTTCAGCAGCAGGCCCGTGACCAGCACCACCTTGACGATGCCGTGCCAGAGCAGGTAGATGGCCGCGAACTGTTGGGCAGATGGGGTGAGATGTTGCGCGCTATTCAGGAAATAGCGCGCGACGAGGTCGTGCGGATCGGTGCTCAATTCATGCTGCGTGATGCGACGGACGACACCTTGGATCTGCGCCGGACTGATAAAAAAGAGCAGCACCCCGCCGACGACTTCCAGGACACCATCCACGCCCTTGCTGATGACGCTGATGTCAAAGAGGAGATGGACGAATCGGCTTCCCTTCCTGGCGCCCCGGGTCCCCACGTCGTTCGCCATCAGGATCCTTTGCGCGCGGCCTCGATCGCGGCGATGTCAATCTTGTTCATGGTCATCATCGCGGTAAAGGCGCGGCCGGCCGCCGCCCGATCCGAGTCGGCGAGCGCATCGATCAGCGCCCGAGGCACGATCTGCCAGCTGAGCCCGAAGCGATCCTTGCACCAACTGCATGCACTCTCCTGCCCCCCGCCGTCCACAATCGCATGCCAATAACGATCGGTCTCGGCCTGGTCTTCCGTGAACACCTGGAACGACACCGCCTCCGTGAACGTGAAGCTCGGGCCACCATTGAGGCCGAGGAAGGTCATGCCGAGGACGGTGAACTCCACTGTCAGGGCGTCGCCTTTCTTGCCGCCGGGATAATCACCAGGCGCGCGATTCACCGTGTCGACACGACTGTCCGGGAACGTTGCCGCGTAAAAGTTGGCGGCCTCTTCGGCGTTGCCGTCGAACCAGAGGCAGGGGACGATCTTGGCCTTCATGTGTCACACTCCACTCGCTTGGATTGCGTCGTTGCCGTCACGGCTCATAGCGCCAGAGGCAGTAGGTAAAGCGCTGCCGAGAGCCGCTCGGCGTCAGATGATCCTCGCGGCGACTCCGAAGCAGTCGAAAGCCGGTACCCAGCTCCGCCGTCAACGCTTCGGCGGAATACCGTGCCACCTCCAACCCCGAGCAGCGGGTCGGACCATCCTCGGCAAAGGTGGCGACGACCACGTGCCCTCCCGGGCACACGGCATGGCGCACCTGATCCAGATACCGACGTCGATCACTCGGAGCGGTGAGGAAGTGGAATACCGCGCGGTCGTGCCACATATCGAAGGCTGCGGCTGGGAGCTGCACCGAGAGCACATCCGCGTCGAGCCAGGCGACTTCCACCGCTCGCGCCCCCAGTCGAGTGCGCGCCTGCTCGAGCGCTGCCGCGGAGATATCCAGGACCGAGAGCGCTCTGTAGCCGGCCGCGAGCAGGCCATCGACCAGCAACGAGGCACCACCGCCCACGTCGAGAATGGCGGCACTGCGCTCGGGCACGGCTGCCTGAATCAGTTCGAGTGAGAGCCGAGCCTCCGGCTGAAACCAACTGACGTCGGTGGCGGCCTTGGTGGCGTAAACGGCGTCCCAGTGTTGCTTGGGGTTCATGCTCCGCCCTCGACTTTCCCAGGATTCACGATGGGATCTCGGAATCACCCTGCCCATAATCTGACAGCAGTCGCGGTGGCATGGAAGCGCGCAGCGCGTTCAGCACGGCCAGGACATCGATCACCTCCTGCGTGATCGCACCGGCGACCGGCGGGAGATAGCCGGCCGCCGCGACACACATGCCGATGACGCTCAACCCCATTCCGCCGACCGCGCTCTGCAGGGCAATCGACCGCATTCTCCGTCCGATGTGGAGCAACTCGTCCACGCGTTCCAGCGAGCTGTCCAGGATGACCGCTCCGGCGGCTTCGGCCGTGACATCACTCCCCTGACCGAAGGCAATCCCCACGGTTGCCGCGGTCAGTGCCGGCGCGTCGTTGATTCCGTCGCCCAAGTAGACGGTGTGGGCGAGCACCGTCTCGGCCCGCACCAGTGCGAGTTTCTGCTCGGGGCTCTGGCCGGCGTACACCTCCGTGATGCCCACCCTGTCGGCCAGATAACGCACCTCGCTGTCGCGATCTCCGGACACTAGCAACACCCGCTCGAAACCGTGCCGCGGTTTCAGGTGATGGACAAACGAGTGCCCTTCCGCCCGCGGTTCGTCCCGGAAGCGAAAGGTGGCCGCGTACTGGCCAGCGATGAG
>JBDUDP010000083.1:0-8554 GCA_040002895.1 Gemmatimonadota bacterium | reverse complement strand
CCGTCCGCCAATCATCACGAAACTCACCCGCTCGGTCGCGGTGATATCCGTGAGCGGATTCCCCGGCACCGCCACCAGATCGGCGAGTTTGCCCACCGCGATCTCGCCGCGATCGGGGGTGCTGAGCAGGTCGGCGCCGATGATGGTGCCGGCGCGGATCGCGTCGATCGGGCTCATTCCCGCGGCCACCATGGCGCCGAACTCCTTGGCGTTCATGCCGTGCGGCATCACCGCGGCATCGGTGCCGAGCGCGATCTTGACACCCGCGGCGACGGCCTTGCGGAACGACGCATCGGCCAGCGGCATGACCTCGTCCATCTTGGCGCGAATCGGCGGCGGCAACATGTTGCGGTCGAGCAACCCCGACAGTGCCCGCGTCGGCACGAGGTAGGTGCCGCGCTCCTTCATCAGCGCGATCGCCTCGTCGTCGAGCATCGATCCATGCTCAATACTCGCGACCCCGGCCCGCACCGCCGCCTTGATCCCCGCCGTGCCATGGGCATGTGCCGCGACCTTGAGCCCGTGACGCGTCGCCTCCTCGACCACCGCCCGCAGTTCGGCATCACTCATCTGCTGGGCGCCCACCGTGGCATCGAAGGAGAGCACCCCGGCAGTCGCACAGACCTTGATGACCTTGGCACCGTACTTCACCTGCTGCCGCACCGCCTCGATCATCTGGTCCGCCCCATTCGCCACGCCGTCAATCGGCCCCAACGGCAGGATTCCCGGCGCGAAACCGGTCACGTCGCAGTGGCCGCCGGTGATGCCGATGGCATGGCCGGCCGGAATGATCCGCGGACCATCGAAATCGCCGCGATCAATGGCATGCATCAATGCAATGTCGCTGAAGCCCCCCGCACCGACGTTGCGCACCGTGGTGAAGCCGGCCATCACCGTCTTGCGCGCGTTGACGGCGCCGCGCAGGGCCTCATCGGCAATCGTCTCCCGCACCGAGGCGAGGTCGAAGCCCGGCCCAATCTCGAGGGTGAGGTGCACGTGCGCATCGATGAAGCCCGGCATCAGCGTGACATCGCCGAGGTTCATGGCCTGCGCGCCCGCCGGTGCCGTCCCACCCACCTGGATGATCTTGCCGTCCTGCACCACCACCAGCGCATTGGTCGTGATTTTGCCGGAACGCACGTCGAGCATGCGGGCGGCGGTCACGATGATAGGCGGGGTAGAGAGATGAGAGAGGCGAGACGCGAGAGGAGATGGCGAGAGCGTGAGGGTCGCGAGGAGCGCGAACGAGCGGAATGGCATCGGGTGGCCCCGGTATGAGAGACGAGAGAGGAGAGATGAGAGAAGATGGATGAAAGTTGAGGGTTGTCGAGGGCCGCTGACCGGCGCCTCTCTCCTCTCTCCTTTCTCTTCTCTCCTGTCCCCTCTCCTCTCTCCTTTTCCTGGTTCCGGCCCTATCTTTCTGCCATATTGGCCGACACCCCCCTCCCGGACCGGTGATGCCGAAGCGCGATTTCCTCTCCTTTGCCGACCTCACCCGTGCCGAATGCCTCGGTCTCCTCGACCTCGCCTCGGCCATGAAGCGCGGCGAGTACCAGGAGAAGCCGCTGGCGGGGAAGTCGCTGGCGATGATCTTTGCCAAGAGCAGCACCCGGACCCGGGTGTCGTTCGAGGTGGGGACCCGCCAGCTCGGCGGCGACGCCCTCTTCCTCTCCTCGCGCGACATCCAGCTCGGTCGCGGGGAGCCGATCCGCGATATGGCCCGCGTCCTCTCGCGCTACGTCGACGGCATCATGATCCGCACCTTCGCGCAGGCCGACGTGATCGAGCTGGCGCAGTACGCCACCATCCCGATCATCAACGGCCTCACCGACCTGCTCCACCCCTGTCAGCTGCTCGCCGACCTGCAGACCATGCGGGAGGAGTTCGGTGAACTCGAGGGGCGGGTGGTCGCGTGGATCGGCGACGGCAACAACATGGCCAACTCCTGGATCGAGGCCGCCGGTCTGATGGGTTTCGAGCTGCGGCTGGCGTGCCCCGAGGGCTACGAACCCGATCGCGCACTCTTTGATCGCAACGGCAGCCGCACCACGATCACCATCACCGAAGATCCCGAAGAGGCGGTCGCCGGCGCCCATGTGGTGGCCACCGACGTCTGGGCCTCGATGGGTCAGGAAGACGAGGCCGATTCACGTCGCCAGGCGTTCACCGGCTACTGCGTCGACGAGGCACTGATGCGGGAGGCCGATGCCGGCGCGATCGTGCTGCACTGCCTGCCGGCCCATCGCGGCGAGGAGATCACCGAGGGCGTGCTCGAGGGTCCCCGGTCGCGCGTGTGGGACGAGGCCGAAAATCGGTTGCATGCCCAGAAGGCCCTCATGACACTGGTGATGGGATGAACAGACTCTTCGAGGAGCATCGCACCCTGGTGAGCGGGGCAGGGTGCTACACCGCCGATGGATTCGGGCAATTCGAAGTCACCGGTCCCGACGCACACGCCTACGTGAATCGGATCGCGACACTCGACGTCTCGGTACTGCCGCCCGGTCGCTTCGCGGACGCGCTGATCCTGCGCGACGATGCCGCGATCCTCGACCGCGTCACGGTGTATCGCTTCCCCGACCGGATCATGCTGCTGGTCGATGCCCAGTTCCGGCACGCGGCGTGGGACTACATTGTCGCGCGCAAGCGCGGCAACGTGCGGCTGCGCGACATCTCCGAGGACGTCGGATTGATCACCGTGCGCGGGCCCGCCGCCGCCGTCCGGGTGGCGCCGCTCATGGATGCGATGCCGCTCGAACCGGGCGATGTCGAGACGTCGCGCTTCGCCGGCGTGGATGTCTTCGCCGGCCGCGCCACCATCGACGGTCCCGATGGCCTCGACCTGTTTTGCCGTCGCCGCGATCGCGACTCGCTCGAGACCGGATTGCGCCATGCCGGTGTCTTCCCGGTGATCCGCGAGGCGTGGGAGCTGCTGCGACTCGAGTGGGGCGTCGCGCGAGTGGGCGTCGAGATCGATAGCGAGGACACGCCGCTGGAGGCCGGGCTCGAACACCTCGTCGCCGAAATGAAGGGCGCCCCATTCCCGGGAGAGACCGCCCTCGCCTCGCGGCGGCGCAGTGGTGCCATGAAGCGGCTGGTGGGATTCCGGGTGCACGGCAACGACGTGCCGCAGGTCGGCTCGCGCGTGAGCGTCAACGGCTTGATGGTCGACCGGATCCGCTCGGTGGGCCGCTCGCCGCGCGTCGGCATCATCGGGATGACCGCGCTGCCGACCTCCGCCGGCACTCCCGGCACGCCGCTGCATTTTGAACTTGGCGACCAGCAGTGGAGCGGTGAGGTGGTGCGCCGCCCATTCGTCACCCGTGGCGGGATGGCCGCGGGCGACACCACCGAGCTCCCCGCGGTCCCGCGGAATTCATGACCGTCCGACTCGGCGTGCTGGTGATCTCCGACGGTGTTTCCGCGGGGGAACGCGAGGACCGCTCGGGTGCGGCGATCGTCGCGTGGGCCGGCCTGCATGAGCATCCAGTGATGCTGCAGCGCTGCGTTCCCGACGAGCGCGCGGCCATCGTGTCGCAGCTCATTGCCTGGGCGGACGGCGGCTCGGTCGACATCATCCTCACCACCGGCGGCACCGGTCTGGGCCCGCGCGACGTGACGCCCGAGGCCACGCGCGCCGCGATCACGCGCGAGGCACCCGGCCTCGCCGAGGCGATCCGCGCCGCGGCACTGCCCACCACGCCGCGAGCGGCACTCTCGCGCGGCATCGCGGGCACCCGCGCCAACACGCTGATCGTGAACCTTCCCGGCTCCGTGAACGGCGTACGCGACGGTCTCGCCGTGCTCGCGCCGCTGCTCCCACACATCGCGCAGTTGCTGCGCGGCGACACCGAGCACTGAGCATGGCGAGCCAGGTGGTCATCACGCTCGCCGATCTCGAGACCGCGGTCCCACTCGATCGCGCGCTCGAGGCCACCGGCATGGTGTCGTCGGTGGTCAACTCGGCCGACGAGGGCCGCCAGGCCATGCGGCGCGATCATCCCGCCCTGTTGGTGCTGAGCGGCGCGGTGCACGAGCCGCAGTCGCTGCAGCTCGCCGCCTATGCCCGCGATCACGAGATCGCCGTGCTCGCCCTGCTCGAACGCACCGACAGCGATCGCACCGAGCGCGCCGCACGACTCGGCGCCACCGAGGTACTGGTCAAGCCGCTCGAGACCGATGACCTCGTCGCCACGGTGCAGCGGTTGGTGGAGCGGCGCGAACTGCAGCGGCGCACCGGCATCTTCGGCGAGAGCGCGGCGATCCAGGAAGTGCTGGTGAAGATCGAGCAGATGGCGCCGGTGTCGAGCACCGTGCTGATCCAGGGCGAGAGCGGCACCGGCAAGGAGCTGGTGGCCAAGGCGATTCACGATCTCTCGCCGCGGCGCGGCCGGCCGTTCATTGCCATCAACTGTGCCGCGCTGCCGGAAACCTTGCTCGAGAGCGAACTCTTCGGGCACGAGAAGGGCGCGTTCACCGGCGCCGCCGAGCGTCGGCTCGGTCGCTTCGAACTCGCCGACACCGGCACCATCTTCCTCGACGAGATCGGCGAGATTCCCGCGAGTGTACAGGTCAAGTTGCTGCGCGTGCTCGAGACCCGCTCCTTCTTCCGGCTCGGTGGCATCACGCCGATCAAGGTCGACGTGCGCGTGCTGGCCGCCACCAATCGCGCGCTCAAGGAACAGGTCGCGCTGCGCGAGTTCCGCGACGACCTCTACTACCGGCTCAACGTCCTCTCGATCTACCTCCCGCCGCTGCGCGAACGGCGCGACGACATCCCGCTGCTGGTGAAGCGTTTCGTGCGGGAATTCGCGATTCAACACGACCGCGCCTTCCCCGGCATCACCCAGGAGGCGATGCAGCGACTCGTCGCCGCGCCGTGGCAGGGCAACGTGCGCCAGCTGCGCAACCTCATCGAATCGATGGTGGTGCTCGCGCTCGGCAGCGAAGTGCGCGCCGCCGACATCCCATCCGACGTCACCGAGGGCACCGGTTCCTTGCTGCCGATGCGGCTGCCGAAGGTCGACGGCCGCGACGGCCCTGTGGTGGGCGGGGCCGAGTTCGAGTTCATCCTCCGGTCGTTGATGGAGCTCCGGGTCCAGATGGAGGAGCTGCGGCGCAAGCTGGGAGAACGCCACGATCCGGTGCATGTCATCGAGGTGAGCGACCCCTCCTACCCCCAGGCTGTCGCAATTCCAGTCAGTGGGGTCGGACCGGTCTCGGCCGAGGAAGAGCCGGAGCCGGAGGTGGTGGTGGTCTACCGGCCGGGGATGACCATGGCCGAGGTCGAGCGGCAGACCATCGAGGCGGTGTTGGAGGAATTTGCCGGCAATCGGCGGCGGGCAGCCCAGGTCCTCGGCATCGGGGAGCGCACCCTCTACCGCAAACTGAAGGAGTTCGGGATCGCCTAAGTGACAGTCTGACAAATTGTTGGGTGGGCTCACCTCTTGACACTTCTCAACTCCATCACCAATTTGCAGGAACCCATCCTTTAGGACTCAACCCGCGCCCCGGGCCCTCGTGCATCTCGCCGTTGACTCTTCGCGCTGTGTCGCCTGCCTGGCCTGCGTTCGGGTCTGCCCAACCGACGCCATTGCCTTGCCGCCCGAGGCGCGAATCGTCGAAATCGTCGAGGAGAACTGCATTCGCTGTGGCGAGTGCGTTCCCGCCTGCCCCCACGACGCGATTGCCGCGACCGGGGCGGTCGACAAGGCCTTGGCCATCGCCGAGGCGGGGACCGGGGCGCTGATCCTGGCCCCTGAGGCGGTGGCGCATTTCCATCCGGCCACCCCCGAGCAGCTCGTGAACGCCTGCTACGAAGCGGGTTTCCGGCTGGTGTCCCGGGGGGTGATCGGCGACGAGCTGGTGGCGCAGGAGTACCTCACCCTGTGGGAGGACCCCGATTGGGGCACCCTGATCCGGACCACCGACCCGGTCGTGGTGGCCGCGATTACGGCCCATTATCCCGAGCTGGTGCCCTATCTAGCCCCGATCACCTACCCCTGCGTGGCAGAGGCGCGATTCCTGCGTGAATACCACGGTAGCGGGCTCCCGGTGGTCTATGCCGGGATGAGTGCCCCGAGCCAGGTGGGCGAGCTCGACGCCATGCTCACGTTCGTTGATCTGGAGCAGCTGTTTGCGCTGAGGGAGGTCCGGCCGACCAGTTTGCCGAGCACCTTCACGCGGGTTCCGCCCGAGATGCGCCGGCATATGTCGGTGGCCGGGGGGTTGCCGCTCGAGGTGGTGGTGAGCGGGTCGTCGCGAGGGCGGCGGCTGCTCACGGTGCGGGGGCTTGAGGCCCTGCCGGCACTGGCGCAGGCGGTGGGACATGATCGGCTCGACCTGGGCTTTGTCGATATTCAGTCGCATCCGGGTGCCCTGGGGCATCCCGCCGCCGGACCGAAGCAGGATCTCTATCGGCGGCGGGCGTTGGTTCAGCAGTACGAGCCGGTTCGCAGTCGGCTGCCGGTGGTTCCCGATGACGGTCGGGTGTCGGTGGGGGCTGCGTTCCCGTTCGGGCAGCGACGGCAGCAGGCGGAGCCCGCTGCGGTGCGCGCGATCCTTGAGGCCATCGGGACCGGTCCGAATGGGAAGGCATGGGATTGTCGGGCGTGCGGCTATCCGTCGTGTCATCGCTTCGCGCAGGCGGCGGCGTTGGGTCGGGCCTCGCTCAAGCAGTGTGTGCCGTGGCTGTCGCAGCGGGCCGACGATGCCTCGCGGGACGCGAGCACCGACGCGCTGACGGGGTTGGCGAGTTACCGGACGCTGCAACAGCGGTTGAATCACGAGATGGAGCGGAGCAAGCGCAGTGGCGACAACTTCGCGGTGCTGTTCCTCGATCTCGACCGCCTGAAGGTGCTGAACGACCGGTACGGGCATGAACGTGGCAACCAGGTTCTGCGTATGGTCTCGGATGAGCTCAAGAAGACCATCCGCGCGACCGATCTGGCCGCCCGCTACGGCGGCGACGAATTTGTGATCCTGCTCACGCGCACCGACCGGGCTGGTGCCCTGCGGGTGGCCGATGCGGTGCGGGAGCGGGTGCTCGGCGCCGGGCTTGGACAGGGCTTCACCGAGGGCGAGATTTCGGTGAGTATCGGTGTGGCGGAGTACGATCCCGCCGCACCGCAGGAGGGGCCGCTGCTGGATCAGGCGGATCGGGCCCTCTACCTGGCGAAGTCGGCGGGGCGCAACACCGTTGCCTGACGAATTTATTTTCCCAACGAGGGACCGCGTGACCGCTTCACCCCAGCACCTCTTTGATGCGTCGCAACCTCGTCCCGGGGGGGCTCCAGTGGACCCTGCCACCGATCCATGGGGCGTCCGGCGCGCCGAGAACCTGTTGACGTCGCTGGAGGGGATCCTCTCCGCTCGGCTGGTGACCACCCCGCTGGGTGAGGTGAGCGAGATCCACATCCTGGCGCAGGCCGGCAGTCCGGCGAAGCAGGTGGTCCGCAATGTCGAGTCGGCGCTGCTGGCGCACTTGGGCCTCAAGGTCGACCATCGCAAGATCTCGGTGGCGCAGACCGCCGAGGTGAAGTCGATGGAGGGGCTGGAGCCGAGCGCGGTGCAGAGTAGCTCGCTCACGCGGGCTGTGTTGTTTGATGATCTGGTGATGGCCACGGTGCCGCATCAGCGGCGGGTCACCGCCACGGTCACGCTCACGGCGCTAGGTCGGATCGAGAGTCACACGGAAGAGGGGCCCGACACCGCGCGTGGCCGGGTCGAGACCGCGGCGCGGTCGGCCGTGACGGTGCTCGAGCGGCTGGTGGCCAAGCATTCGTTGGCGTTGGAGGGGGTGCAGCTCACCTCCGCGTTCGACAAGCACTTCGTGATGTGTGCGGTGCACGTGATTGGTGGTCGCGAGTCGCGGCTGCTGGTGGGCACGGCGGAGGTCAAGGAGAGCAGCGAGCATGCGGCGGTGTATGCGGTACTGGACGCCACGAACCGGTGGGCGTCGGCGAGACAAGCAAGATAAGGCTGGAGAGAAGAGAGACGAGAGAGCCGTCACCCTGAGCGCAGCGAAGGGGCGGAGTTCAGAGGACAATGAAGCCGTCACCCTGAGCGCAGCGAGGGGGCGGAAGGGGTAGGCGGCGCGCGCTGCGCGCTGCCGATCTCGGACCCGCGACAGGCCGTGTCGGATGATGGCGGATGGATGATGGACGATGCAGGACGATGATCCCGTCACCCTGAGCGCAGCGAAGGGGCGGAGTTCAGGACTGAAGTGATTGTGGCGTACGCACCGGTGAGCCTGGTCTCACCCGACGACTAGCAGGACCATGTATATGCAGGCCATTCGGGGCAGGGTCGCCCGGGTGAACCCACGAGAAGAGAGAGGAAACAGGGGGGAAGTCCCAGGGCCCGGCTGAGCGGAGCCGAGCGCGACACCAAAAAGCGAAGCGTCTGGTAGGTCATAGCGGGATCTACCCCTCCAAAGTTAGGACTTTAGAGCAGTATGGGAGGAGGTGACGCATATGCTGGAATGGTTGGCTGCGGCCGTCGATTTCATCGCGAGCATTTTCCTCGCGGAGACGCAGACCTGGATCTAACCGGT
>JBDUDP010000082.1:0-8624 GCA_040002895.1 Gemmatimonadota bacterium | reverse complement strand
GATCGCGAACCTGTAGTCGGTCAGCACGGCATCGTCCGGACTCCGATTACACCATCCAGGAGTAGGACAGTATGCGTACGACCGGCACCGTGAAGTGGTTCAACGACGCGAAGGGCTTTGGATTCATCACCCCCGAGAATGGCGAAAAGGATTGCTTCGTCCATCACTCGGCCATCCAGGCTCAGGGCTTCAAGTCGCTTACCGAAGGTGAGCGCGTTGAGTTCGATATCGTTCAGGGCCAGAAGGGCCCGGCGGCAGAGAACGTCGTGAAGCTCGGCCGCTAAGGCCAAGCGTCGGGGCTTTCGAGCCACGACACCGGGACGGGCGCCTCACTTCGGTGGGGCGCCCGTTTCGCTTTCCCCCAGCTGCCCCGGTCAGCCTTCGCCCGCGAGGGCCACCACCCGCCGATCGAACGCGTGCCACCGAGTCAGCAGCGCCTGGAGCGCGACCGTGGCCGCCGCGGCGGCCCGTCGGGCCGTGAGGGTCGGCGCAGCATCGGACTCCTGCAACAGCACCATCACGCCGTTGAGTTCGCCACTCACCCGGGTGAGTGTCATCCCGCCATCGGTCCCGGCGCGAGCGCCCCCGGCTCCACGCCCACCCGCCGCCCCGGCCAAGGCGGCCAGCTTCCGGTCGAGCGAATCGGCCGCCGCGCCACCCTTCTGCCGAGCCAGGGTGACGCGAACCCGGGCAATCTCCTGCAACGCGCCCTGCGCCGCGGCGATCCCGTCGTACATCTGCAACGAGAGCTCCGTCTGTTGCCGCAACGCCAGAGGCGAAGTCCGCACGCGCGGGTCGAGCTTGATCGTGAGCGGCTGGCTCATGCTGGCGCCGGCGACCGTGAGCCGGACGGTATAGCGACCCGGTGCCGCCCAAGGGCCGGTGGGCTGGGGCGCAGTGTTGTGGGGCGTCGCGGCAATGGGGTAGGAAAACGACGCCGTCCCTGCTGCCGGGGCGTAGTGTTCATCCCAGACAAAGCGATGCAGCCCCGGTGCGGCGGAGAGAATCGCCGTGGGCCGAATCCAGTAGCCAGGGGTGTTGCCCTGATCGCCCATGGTCAGGGCGGTATCGCTGCTGGCATAGCGGCGCACCACCCGGCCACGGCCGTCGAGGATCTCGAGCGTCACCGGAGCAGCGGCAGCAGAGTTGAGCCAGTAGTCAACGATGGCACCATCGGGCGGGTTCTCTCCGGCCGGCTCGTCCGGCGGCAGGGGGGTGTCCGTGTTCATGTTCCATCGCACCCGCCAGGCACTCGCTGGGGCAAAGAGGTACATCGCCTTGGCACCGACCGCCGGTGTCGCCTGCCGCAGCGGCGTCACGTCGTCGAGGATCCAGAACCCGCGCCCGTGGGTCCCGATCACGAGGTCGTTGTCCTTGACCACGATGTCGCGAATCGAGGTGATCGGCAGATTGTTGCGGAGTGAGAACCAATGGTCCCCGTCATCGAGCGATCCGTAGACGGTCCGTTCCGTGGCGGCATAGAGCAGTCCCTTCCGCACCGGATCCTCCCGCACCGCATTGACGGTCTCGCCATCAGGAATGCCGTTGGTGATCTGGGTCCAGCTCGTGCCGCCATCGTGGGTGCGGTAGAGGTGCGGCCGCAAGTCATCAAGGCGGATGGTGTTGACGGCGACATAGGCCGTGGCGGCATCGAAACGGCCGGCGTCAATCACCGAGACCTTGGCCCACGGCGTGAGGCCCGTCGGCGTGACATCCTTCCAGGTCACGCCGCCATCACGCGTGACATGAATCAACCCGTCGTCGGTGCCGGCCCACAGCGTCGCCAACGCCATATACGACGGCGCCAGGGTATAGACTACGCCGCGTTGCGTCGGTTGGGCCGTCGGCGTGTCGCGGTAGGCGCCCACACTGGCGGGCACGTCCCACGAGGGTCGCGTAAGGTCAGGTGAGATCCTGGTCCAACTCGAGCCTCCGCTGGTGCTCTTCCAGACCACGTTCTGGCCGAAGAAAAGCGTGTGCGGCTCCACCGGCGAGAAAAGCAGCGGCGCAGTGCGCACCGCGCGATACGGCCCGCCCCGACCAGCCGTCGGCCCCACCTGTTGGGTCTGTCCGGTGCGCCGGTCAAAGCGTGAGACCTTGCCGCCAAAGACGACGTCAGGAGCGAGCGGATCGGGCGCGACATAGCCGTACTCCTCGACGCCCACGGGGTGCCACTCGCGGAAGGTGATCCGGCCATCGTTGCCGCGACTCGCGACACAGGCCGAGCCGCTCTCCTGCTGCCCGCCGCAGACGCGGTAGGGAAAGGCGTTGTCGGTGGAGACGTGGTAGAACTGCGCGGTCGGCTGGTTGTACCACGAGCTCCAGCTCTCGCCGCCGTTGGGGGTCACGACCGCGCCCTGGTCGGAGGCAATGATGATGATCTCCGGATGCAGCGGATTGATCCAGATGCGCTGGTAGTCGTCTCCGCCGGGCGCACCGCGGAAGGCGGCAAAACTCTTCCCACCATCAACCGACTTCCACGCCACGATACTCGCCGTGAAGATCACGTCCGGGTTCGTGGGGTGCACCTTGATCTCGGCCATGTCGGAGCCGCGCGAGACCACGCGCTGGTCGTCCGTCACGCGCGCCCAGTTCTCGCCAGCATCATCCGAGCGATAGAGCCCGGCCTTCGTAGTCGCGTCCACCGAAGCGTACATCCGTCGCGCGTCGCTCGGCGCGATCGCGATGCCGATGCGCCCGAGGCCGTCGGCTGCAAAGGTGGGCAGCCCCTTGGTCAGCGGCCGCCAGTGTTCGCCACCATCGGTTGACTTGAAGAGCCCGCTACCGGGGCCATTCCACGCCGCGTTTTCCCAGGGTCCCTGCCGCGCCTCCCAGAGCACAGCGTAGACCGTATTCGGGTCGTCCGGGGCAAAGGCGAGATCGACGCCGCCGGTGTTCTCGTCCTTGCCCAGCACCTTGGCGAACGACTTCCCGCCATCGAGCGAGCGGTAGATCCCGCGCTCCGCATTGGGTCCATAGGGGTGGCCGAGCACGGCCACGAAGAGTCGATCAGGGTTCCGTGGATCGATGATGATCTGCGCGATCTGCTGCCCATCGCGCAGCCCGAGGTGCGTCCAGCTCACCCCACCATCGGTCGACTTGTAGATGCCGTCGCCAGTGGAGAGATCCGGCCGCTGCAGTCCTTCCCCGCTGCCGACGTAAATGACGTCGGGATTCGACGGTGCGATGGCAATGGCGCCGATGGAACCGGTGGGTTGATCGTCGAAGATGGGCTTCCAGGTGATGCCATAGTCACTGCTCTTCCACACACCGCCGTTGGTCGCGCCGATATAGAACACGTTCGGCTGGGAGGGGATCCCCACGGCTGACTTGGTGCGCCCACCGCGAAACGGGCCGATCATCCGCCAACGCAATTCCTGGAACAGCCCGCTATCGGTTGCCTGAGCCACCGCCTGACCGGCCCCGATCGCGAGGAGGACCAGCAGTAGCATCGGAGTGCGCACAGCGCGAGACAGCATGGGGTGATTCTCCCGTGGAACGACTCGGTGGCGCTCGAGCGGTGTCGAGCGGGGGTTCAGTTCAGCAATTCGGCGAGCAATTCGGTACTGCCATGTCCCACCAACTGCGCGACGCCGCGTCCACAGACCGCGCCGACCACATTGCCGGTGCCATTGTAGCCGCCGAGCGCCCAGACACCCGGGCGCACCTCCGCCACCAGCGGCAACCCGGACGCGGTGTAACTCACCACACCGGCCCAGCGATGCGTGATCGGCGCACGCACGCGCAGGTGATCACGCAGCAGTTGTTCGAGCAGGCCCTGCAATTCGGGACTCGGGCTGGCGTCGTCGGTCCATTCCGCCTCACCACCGGCGTCACGGAATCCACCCATCGCGATCGACTGATCGGGGAGTTGCTGGAAATATTCAAAACCGTATCGGAGATAGACCGGTCGCGGGAAGGTCACCTCGGGCGCGGGCGCGGTCGCGAGCATCTGCAGGCGCACACTGCGGACCTGCGCCGAGATCTCGGGCAGCAGCAGTGCCAGCCCACCGTCGACGGCTACCACGATGCGCGGTGCGCGAATCACGCCGTGCTCAGTGACCACTTCGCCCGCGCTCAATCCGGTGACCGTGGTACCCTCGTACAAGCGCGCGCCCGCGAGACTGGCTCGGGTGGCGAGGTCGCGACAGCGCAGCAGCGGGTTGAACACACCATCGCTCGGGAAGAGCAGCCCCTCGCCCTCTGGCCCGCGATACCACTCCACCGGCAAGCCGTCGGCCTCCATTGCCGCGCGCTGAGTGGTGCAGTCCGCAAGCTCCTCTTCGGAGGCGGCGATGCGCAGCGATCCGACCCGCCGGATCAGCATGGGCGTCTCGGCCGTCATCCGATCCATCTCGCTGAGGGTGCGCCGATAGAGTGCAGTGGCCCGGTCGCGACCCAGCGCCGTCGCAGCATCGTGGTGGAACGCGGCGACGCCGGCCAGGAAAAAGCCGCCGTTGCGTCCCCCTGCTCCACCCCCGACCGATGCGGCATCGACGCCCACCACGCGCAGCCCCTGGCTCAGCAACTCCTGGATGCAGGCGAGGCCCGATCCGCCGAGCCCCACGACGCACGCATCGGCACCGATGTCGCTGCGCAGCGGGGCATACCCGAGCCAGTGGCCATCATCCCAGATGGGTGAGTTCGCGAGCGGAGGGAGGCTCATGCTGGGTGTGACTCTCCGCGCATCGAGCGGTCGGTGTCCGGCATCGGCAACATCAGGCACCTCTCACGGAAAGGGTTGGTCGATCGCTGGGCTCTGGGGCGAGAAGAACTTGGGACCGTTCTCGGTGATGTGCAGGCAGTCCTCGAGACGAATGCCGAATTCGCCGTAGATCGCGATCATCGGCTCATCGCTGAAGCACATGCCAGGACGGAGAATGGCGGGATTGCCGCGAACGAAGTTGGTCCACTCGTGACCGTCGAGTCCGATCCCGTGTCCAGTGCGATGTGGCAGTCCGGGCACCTTGTAGTCCGGTCCGAACCCAGCGTCCGTCAGCACCTTGCGAGCGGCATCATCGACCGATCCACAGGTGGCCCCGATCCGCGCGGCGGCGAAGGCCGCATCCTGCGCCCGTCGCTCGAGGTTCCAGATCTCGGTCTGACGCGGGGTCGGCTTGCCGAAGACCGTGGTTTTGGTGATGTCGGCCTCGTAGCCCTCGATTTTGCAGCCGGAGTCCAGCAGGACGATGTCACCGTCGTGCAGGTGTTGCGGTTGCACCGAGCCGTGCGGGAATGCCGAGGCAGCACCGAATCCGGCAAGCGACCAGGTTTCGTTGCCTCCGAGTCGGGCCATCGCGGCCTGCATGTTGGCGGTGAGGTCGTGCTGGGTCATCCCTTCCCGGAGCGTCGCAAAGGTGGCCTTGAAGCCGGCCATCGTGATGTCGTTGGCGCGCTGGAGCAGGGCGATTTCGGCGGGCGACTTGTACATCCGGCAGCCCGCCGTCACGGCATCGGCGCTGCGCCACGAGAGGGCTGGCGCGACCTGACGCACACCGTCCATCACGAAGAAGCGCATCCGTTCCTCGATACCGACGCGACCCGTGTGCACCCCTCGATCACGCAGCAGTCCGGCGATCACGCGGTAGGGACTCTCGTCTTCTTGCCAGACGCGCACCTCGGCCGGAAAACTGAGCAGCTCGCGCGCCCGTGCTTCCTCGAAGCCGGGACAGACAAAGGCCACCTCGCCACGCGCGGGAAGCACCGCAACAAAGGGTCGCTCCGAGAGCGACCACGACGTTTTCATCCCCAGGAAGTAGTCCATACTCGACCCGGGTTCGAGCAGGATGGCTCCGAGACCGTGCTGCACCATCAACCGCCGTGCCTGCTCGCGCCGCGCTTCCCGCTCGCCAAGGGTGATCGGCTCGATCCCTGCGGTCATCGGCGAGAGGGCGCGGATCGACTCAGGAAGGTTGCAGGGATCGGCTGGAGCAGGAGCCGTGGCCCGCAGTGCGGAAGTCGGCAGGGCGCTCCCGCCCACAAACCCAGCCACAAGGCCGGTGAAATGGCGACGGTCAATCAGCATGCGGATGGCTCGCGGGTAGGGACACTCGGAAGATACGCGTTCCTTCCGGCGGCGCGACATGACAGGCTCCACCCCGGTACGAGCCGGGGAGGAGCCTGCCCATCAGCGACTGCGGGTGGGGCTATTCGCGCTTGACCGAGAGCAACACCGGCGAGCCCGCCGAGGCGACGATGGTGTAGTTGTCGGTGCCGACGGCGACGAACGTGGTCCCCGTCACGACGACTCCGGTTCCGCTGCCCGTCACGGTATACGAGCCGAGCGGGAGATCGACGAAATCGGATTCGGTGCCGCTGGCAACCGAGGTGATGGTGACGGCCCCGCCGGCGGAGTTCGTCACGACCACGCTGATGGCGGCAGAGCTTTCGTTGCGCACCCGCACTTCGGAGGAGCCGGTGTGTGCACAACTCATCACGGTGAGGGCGCCGAGGAGTGCGGCGAGTCGGATACCAACGGTACGCATAAATACCTCTGCTTCGGGTGAAAGAACGCCGGGGTCGAGCCTGACAGGCCGACCAAAGCGCCTGCTTTGGAGTGGACGCTTGAGGGCAGCCGTGTCCCACATCGCGACACCGCTGACCCCCGGACAGCCGGTCAGTGCGACCGGATCTCCGATTGAAAAGCTACTCCGCAAGGGGGCAGCGCGCTCCAGATGCCCCCCGGCCCCGGCCAGGGTTGCCTCGCCCGGGCTGGCCAATATTCTTGTACCGCTTCCCCCTGCCATCGTTCCGCCCAACCTGAACGCGACCACGAACCGGGACTCTCATGCCTGCCGCCCTCGTCACCGCCCGATCTTCCCTCCTCGGCCTCACCCTGCTCGGCGTCTTGGCGACCCCAGGGGCGGCCCAGCAGCATGCCGTCACGGCCGCCGACTACGCCCGGGCTGAACAGTTCCTCGCCCCGGCCGTCACGCCGCTGGTGAGCGGGATGTCGGTGTCCCCCAGCTGGATCGCGGGCGATCGGTTCTGGTATCGCAACACGACCGCCGCCGGCAGCGAGTTCATCATCGCGGAACCGACCCGGAAGTCACGTGCGCGCGCCTTTGACCATGCCAAGGTCGCCCTCGCGCTCTCCGCTGCCACCGGCGGCACCTACGATGCCGACCACCTCCCCTTCACCGCCATCACCATGGCCGAGGACGGCAAGAGCTTCAGCGTCAACCTCAGTGGCAAGCGCTACTCCTGCGACGTGCTCGGCATCAGTTGCGTGGCAGTGGCCGGTGTGGTGCCGACCCAGTCGGCCACAGGGCGTGCCGCCGCCGCGCTGGCGGTGACATCTCCCGACGGAAAACGGGCCGCATTCATCCGCAACTGGAACCTCTGGATTCGGGACGTGACCACGGGCGCTGAGAGCCAACTCACGTCCGATGGCGTCACCGACTTCGGCTACGCGACCGACAACGCCGGCTGGGCGAACAGCGATCGTGCCATCCTGCTCTGGTCCCCCGATTCCCGGAAGATCGCCACCTATCAGCAGGACCAGCGCCATGTCGGCGAGATGTACCTCGTCTCCACCACGGCCGGGCACCCCACCCTGCGTGCCTGGAAATACCCGCTCCCCGGCGACAGCATCGTCACCATGATCCAGCGGGTGGTGATCGATGTCGACAGCAAGCGCGTGGTGCGTTTCCAGATGTCGCCCGATCAGCATCGCTCGACCAACGGCGACAATATCAGCATGGGCGATGTGCAATGGAGCCCCGATGCAAGCCAGGTCGCGTTCGTGTCGGTGACGCGCGATCACAAAACCGCCACCCTGCGCGTGGCCGATGCTGCCACCGGGGTGGTGCGCACCGTGATGAGCGAGTCGGTACCCGCCTCACACTTCGAGTCGGGACTGGGCAAGATCAATTGGCAGATGCTCTGGACCAGCAAGGAAGTGCTCTGGTGGTCGCAGCGTGACAACTGGGGCCAGCTCTACCTCTATGACGCCGCGACCGGCGCGCTCAAGCATCAGGTGACCACCGGCGAGGGCAACGTCGCCGCCGTGGTCAAGGTCGATGAACCGCATCGCATCGTGTGGTTCACGGGCACCGGACGCGAGGCGGGTCGAGATCCCTACTTCCGGTTCTTCTATCGCATCGGACTCGACGGCAAGGGCTACACCCTGCTCACCCCCGACGACGGCGATCACACGGTCTCGCTCGCGCCCAGCGGTGCCGTCTTTGTCGACACCTGGTCCCGCCCCGATGTGCCCCAGATCACGGTGCTGCGGAGCGGCCTCACCGGCAAGCAGCTGGTGGCATTGGAACGGGCCGACATCTCGCGCCTCGTGGCCACCGGGTGGAAGCCACCCATCCCGATCACGATGAAGGGGCGCGACGGCACCACCGATATCTACGGCCTGATGTTCCGGCCGAGCCACTTCGACTCCACCGCCAAGTACCCGATCATCAACCAGATCTATCCCGGGCCGCAGACGGGTTCCGTGGGGGGTCGTTCGTTCACGCCAGCGCGCGGCGATGCCCAGGCGTTGGCCGAGCTGGGGTTCATCGTCGTCCAGATCGATGGCATGGGGACCCCCTGGCGCTCCAAGTCATTCCATGATGCCTACTACGGCAACATGGGCGACAACACCCTGCCCGATCAGGTGGCGGGGATGA
>JBDUDP010000081.1:0-8943 GCA_040002895.1 Gemmatimonadota bacterium | reverse complement strand
TCTCTCTTCTCTCTTCTCTCTTTGCTGTCTTACGCCTCGTCGCGCAGCAGGAACCGACTCCACAACTGCGCCGCGAGCAGGCCGCCGATGATCGGGCCGAGGAAGTAGGCACTGAGCGACTGCATGTTGCCGCTCATGACGGCGGGCCCGAAGGCGCGTGCCGGGTTGAGCGCCGCTCCGGTGAACGGCCCCCCCACCATGATGGCGAAGAACAGGGTGAGGCCCACCGCAAAGCCGCCCACCTTGGGGGCCGACTTCGAGATGATGGTCCCCATCACGGCCGAGACCAGGAAGAACGTCAGCAACGCCTCCCAAGCGACCGCGCTGGCGAAGGTGATGCCGACGGCGATGCTGGGCGTGCCCCAGAGCACGAACTTCGCGACCCCGGCGGGAAAGAGCGCCTTCACGGTGAACGCCGCCAGCAGGGCACCTGCGAGCTGCGACATCACGTAGATGAAGGTGTCGGCCCCGGGAAGCCGCCGCGTCGACCAGAGGCCGATCGAGATGGCCGGGTTGAGATGGCCGCCGGAGATCGCCATGGTGGTGGTGACGGCGACCGAGAGTGCCACGGCATGCACCAGTGCGATGCCCATCAGCCCGAAACGGGCGGACGGGAAGGACTCCATGATGACCGCCCCACATCCGAAGAAGACCAGGATGAAGGTGCCATAGAGTTCGGCGATGGCGCGGCGTGCGAGCGATGGCATGGCGGGTCCTGTGCTGGAGTGGTGCGTGCCGGCCGCGTGTGGCGGCCACCGGCGAATCTACACCCGGGACGCGCGCAGCAGGAGCGTGGCGTTGCTACCACCAAAGCCGAACGAGTTCTTGAGCACGGCCCGCGGCGCGTGCGACATGCCGCTCCCCGACACGTGACACAACCCGCCGGCCGGATCGGGGTCGATGCAATTGAGGGTGGGCGGAATCCACCCGCGCTGCATCGCGAGGCAGGCGATCGCCGTTTCGATGGCGCCGCTCGCACCCAGCGCGTGGCCGTGCCAGCCCTTGGTGCCGCTCACCGGGAGGCGATCGGTGTGCTCGCCAAAGACTTCCCGAATCGCCCGCGCCTCGGTCCCGTCGTTGAGCGTGGTCGAGGAGCCATGCGCATTGACCCACTCGACTTCCTCGGGCGCGCACGCGGCCTCGGTCAGGGCGAGCCGCATTGCGCGCACGGCCTCGCGACCATCGGGCCG
The DNA here is from genome assembly GCA_040002895.1 of Gemmatimonadota bacterium. Classification (GTDB taxonomy): domain Bacteria; phylum Gemmatimonadota; class Gemmatimonadetes; order Gemmatimonadales; family GWC2-71-9; genus Palsa-1233. Next base: position 7,753 of record JBDUDP010000081.1, on the reverse strand, counting down.
CGGCTGCGTCATGTGATGCGCATCATTGGTGAGCCCGTAGCCAGCCACTTCGGCGTAGATCGTGGCGCCGCGTGCCACGGCATGCTCCTCCGACTCGAGCACCAGGATCGCGGCCCCCTCGGCCATCACGAAACCATCGCGGCCCATATCGAAGGGGCGTGATGCGGTGGCCGGATCATCGTTCCGCGTGCTCATGGCACGGATCAGCGAGAACGAGCCGTAACAGAGTGGATAGAGCGGAGCCTCGCTTCCGCCCGCGAGCATCACATCGGCCTCGCCACGCGCCACGGCGCGGAACGCCTCGCCGATCGCGAGCGTGCCCGAGGCGCAGCTCATGGCATTGGTGGCGTTTACGCCCGAGATACCGTGGGTGATCGCGATATTGCAGGAAACCGCACCACCAAATACCGTGAGCGCCAGCAACGGATCGACTTCGCGCGCACCGCCCTGCACGTACTTGGTGTTCTCCTGCTCGGCGAAGCCGATGCCGCCGAGCGCGGTGCCCATCATCACGCCGACCCGATCCGAGGGGGCGGTCGTGAGGTCGAGGTCGGCGTCCGCAAGCGCGAGTCGGGTGGCCGCGAGCGCGAGCTGGGAGCAGCGATCGGTGCGCCGTGCCTGACGCGCCGAGAGCATCGCCACGGGATCGAAATCATGGATCTCGGCGGCGACATGGGAACGAAATGGCGAGGAGTCGAATCGCGAGATGGTGGTCACGGCCGACCGCGACTCGTGGAGCCGGTCCCACACTGCCTCCTTGCCGATGCCGATCGGTGTCACCAAGCCCAGTCCCGTGACCACCACACGACGCGTCACGCGGTGGCCTCGGCCGCGCGTGCGACGCCGGCCAGGGTGCGCTCCGCGATGCCGTGGACAAACACCGGACCGATCACCCATTCGCTTGCCGGTCGGCGAATCAGCGGCCACTTCGGGCCGTCCCACGTGTGCACGATGGTCACGTCACTCCATCCTTCAGTGGTCGGGGTCATGGTCCAGAGGACGTCCATCCCGGTGGTGATACCACCGATATGGCGATATCGGATCTCTCGTCGTGCCGCATCGACCCACATCTGTGACAACCACCAGGTGGGCCACCGCAGCGGCCCGAAGGGTCGCCATGCCGCCATCTCCACGACGCCATCGCCACCGACGGGGCCCTCGCGACGGGTGACCCAGCGGTAGTGCGGCAGGAGGGCAGGCCACGACTCGACGGCCACCGCGTGCGGCCAGACCTGGTCCGGCGTGGCCCGCACCAGTCGATGGTCCACGATCCGCATCATCGGTCGGTTCTCCAGCAGGCCAGGACCCGCGCGATCGGTTGGGTCACGAGGCAGCGTTCACGATGGGTGCCCTGATCCAGCAGGCGGGTGAGTCGTGCAGTCGAGAAGCCGCGACGCAGCGACGTGATGCCGTCGCTCACCGTCATGGGATGCAGTGCGAGCACGGCACCGCCCACGCGAAATGCCACCTCGGCCATGCTGGACGGACGCAGGTCGGCGACGATCACTCCGCGGCGCGCCACCCGACTGCACTCGGCGAAGAGCGCGACAATCCCGACGTCGTCGAGGTGGTGGGCCAACTGACTCATGAGCACGATGTCCACGCCACGATCGGCCACCGGCTGGGCGGTGCCGCAGGCGAGCAGGGTGGGGACACCGTTGCGTCGGGCGAGCTGAGCGGCAGCGGGAATGCGCTCGATCCCCAGCGGGCGCAGGGTCACGCCGCGGGCGCGAGCCCAGCGCACGGCGTCGAGGGGCAGGTCGCCGGCGCCGGTGCCGATATCGAGCAGGGTCAGCGTGCGGCCGCGGTCACCCGGCTCGAGCAGCCATTCGAGTCCGGTGTGCACAGTGCGCGTCCCCCCGAACCAGCGATTGGCGCGCGCGATGTCGCCCAGCATCCTGACCACCAGCGCCGGGTCGGTCGCCGGATCGTCGAGCGCCTCGGTACCGATGGCGGACGTGGAGTAACCGTTCACTCGGTCACAGCAGATCGGGATCGGCGTAGCCGCCGCGATAGTAGAGCAGCGGCCGTCCGTGGTCGGCCGCCGCCCCGCCGACCACGCGGCCAATCAGCAGGGTGTGATCGCCGGCAGGAAGGGTGCCCCATTGTTCGCAGATCAGGTGCGCGAGCACGCCGTCGATCACCACCTGCTCGTTCATGCCGCGGTGCCAGCCCACCCCCTCGAAGCGATCGGGAATGCCGCTCGCGAAGCGTCGCGAGAGCGCCTCCTGATGCGACTCGAGGATGTTCACGGCAAAGCGCGCGGCACCGATCAGGGCGTCGTGGGCCGAGGCCTGCAGTTCGATGGCCACCGAGATCAGCGGAGGGTCGAGCGAGACAGACGCAAAGGAATTGGCCGTCATCCCCACCGGTGCGCCTTCGGCGCCTGGGGCGGTGATCACGGTGATGCCGGTGGTGAAGCGGCCGCACAACTGGCGGAATTCGAATGGGTCCATTTTCCTGTCGTGAACGAGGCCGTCATCCTGAGCGCAGGCCGCGAAGCGGACGGAGCGAGGGAGCCGGAACTCCGCCCCCTCGCTACGCTCAGGGTGACAAGGTCAGAAGATCATTTTCGTCAAAAACACCGGATTCAACACGCGCCACGGTGAGATGAAGTCGCCCGTCACCCCGATCAGGGTGTCGGCCATGCCGCGACGGTCGAGGCGTCCGACGGCGCGATCAAAGAGGGCGGGGGTGAGCATGGCGTACCCGATCATCCGCTCCACGATCCACTTGCCGAGAAAGTGCTGCCGCCGCAGGGTGCGATAGCGCGCCAGTCGACGAGCCGTGAGTGGGCCCGGAGCGGCGAGTGCCTCGTCGAGCACCGTGGCGGCGAGCGTGGCACCGGCCAGCGCTGCGCAGATGCCTTCGCCGGTGAACGGATCGAAGAAATCGGCGGCGTCGCCCACCAACAGCAGCCCATCGGCCGCACTGCGGCGACAGCTGGCATCGAACGGCCCCGTCACCATCACGTCGCGCACCATCCGCTCACGCTGCACCCGTCCACGCACACCGGGGAAGCGCTCCAGCCGGTCGAAGAAAAAGTCGGTCGGGTTCCCGCGCGCGGCGGCCGCCTCATCGGTCGGGACCACGAGCGCGACATTGGTGCACCCGGCTCCCATCGGGTTGAGTCCGACATACCCCGCGGCACCGACGTGCATGTCGGCGGCACCGGCGAGTCCGGGAACGTCACGGACATGCGCCACGAACGCCGTGCGCTTGAGCCATCCCTGGCGGCGCAGCCCGCTGGCGCGCGCCACGCGGCTGCCGAGTCCGTCGGCGCCGACCACCACGCGCGCCGCGTGTCGGGTGGCGTGGCCATCGGCATCGCGCGCGGTCAGTTCCATCGAACCATCGGGTTGCGGGCTGATGTCGGTGACCAGCTCGCGTTCACGCACGTCGACGCCGGCGCGGCGGGCCGCGTCGAGCAGGGTCGCGTCGAGGACGCGCCTCGGGAGTGCCAACCCGGTCGGCCGAAACGGCGAGCCGCCCGCCGCCGCGAAGCGACCCTGCAGTGCCGCGCCGCGCGCCGCGGTGACATTGGTGCCAGCGAGTGGTGCCGCGGACGCATGGGAGTCGAGGTCGGGCAGGACACCGAGTGCGTGGAGATGACGCACCGTTTCGGGCGAGAGGTATTCGGAGCAGGCCTTGTCGCGGGGGAATGCGGCACGATCGAGCAGGGTGACGCGGCGACCGGCGCGGGCCAACCGCAGGGCGGTGGCACTTCCCGCCGGCCCGCCCCCCACCACCAGGACGTCCTGCCGTTCATTCACCTCGCAACCCGGGATCGCTGCAGAGCTTGAGGATCCGGGCTCGCAGCTCCTCGGGGCAGCAGTCGCGGCAGGTGGCGCGCAGTCGCGCCAGCAAGGCCTGCTCGTTCTGCTCGATGCAGAGGCAGTCCCGGCAGCGCGCCAGATGCTCCTTGAACGCCGCGGTCTCGGCCGGACTCAATTCTCCCCGGTGGTAGGCATCGAGCTGTTCCACTACCGCTTCGCAATCGTAGGACAACCCGCTCATGACTCGCCTCCCCGGGACGGGAGGATACCCGTCTCCTCGGCATAACGTCGCAACCGCCCCTGAAGGATCCGTCGAGCTCGGAAAAGGCGTGACTTCACCGTGCCGACCGGGATCCCCAGCGCCTCCGCGACGTCGGCATAGGGGAGCCCCTCCATGTCGCTGAGCACCAGGACTTCACGGAAGTCCGGCGACAGGGCATCGACCGCGGCCACCACCTCGTCGTCGACCAGTTCGCTGAAGAAGCGGCCCTCCGGATCGGGGTTCTTGAGGTCGGGTGGCTCCGGGATGGCCTCCATGTCGACCGCCTGGGGGGCCCGCTTGCGGCTGCGATAGCCGTTGATGAACTGATTGCGGAGGATGGTCACCAGCCAGGCGCGCGCGTTTGAGCCGGGACGGAAAGAACCCCAGCCGCGCAGGGCGCGGAGCATGGTGTCCTGCACCAGATCTTCGGCGGCGGCGGGGTCGCCGGTGAGTCGCAGGGCCACCCGATAGAGGGTGTCGAGGTGCGGCAGCGCTTCGTCCTCGAAGGTCGCCGGGGCAAGGGTGTCGGCCATGGCGAAAGGTAAGCACCAGCGCGGCGGCTCCGCTTCACGTGCACGCCTCATTCCGGTTACGTTGCTCCCGCAAATGCCCACCACGCCCGCCATCCTCCCGCTGGCACTGCTCGAAGCGGTGCAGAACATCGACACCCCATCCGACGATGGCCTGGGGGCGCTCGAGCATGAACTTGCCGCCAAACGCCTGGGGCTCTCGCCCACGGTCGCGGCGCAGGCCGCGCGCTACCGTGAGCGAGCCAAGGACGGCGGCGAGCTCCCCGAAGAGGAGGCGATGGCCGTCTTCCGGTTGGTCGGGAGGCGGCCCGATGCGGGATTGGTCTTTGCCGATGCCGGCCGCCGTGCCGCGCGCTATGCCGCCCGCCGGGCGGGCTGGGCGGCCCGCGCGGCGGGGGCGCTGCCGGGACGGCTCGGGGCGCGGCTGGCGCTCCGATCGGCGGGGTCACTCGCGCGGCGCTGGCTGCTCGTCGACCTCGGGGGAGAGGCCGGGGTGCCGCGGGCGGAGTGTGGCGACTCGCTCGGGCTGCAGGCCCGCGAGGATGGGATGGGCTGTCAATTCTATTCGTCGGCGTTGGCGGAGCTGTTGCGGTTGGTGGCCGGCTACGAGGGCGCCATGGTCCACGAGGCGTGCCGCAGTCGCGGCGACCGCAGCTGCCGCTGGCTCGCGGCCAAGGGAGAGGGATACGAATGAGCGCACTCACCGAAATGGATCGCGCCAAGGCCGCCGCCACGCTTGAGCGGATCGGCGCCGATGGCTGGCTGCTGTTCGACTTCCACGGCTGCAACCCGGTGGCGCAGCAGATGCTCCCGGGTGGAATGGCCACGCGACGGGTCTTTGTCTGGATCCCGCGTGAGGGGCCGATGACGGCGATCGTGCATCGCATCGAAATGCAGCCGTTCCAGGGGTTCGCGGGCGAGATCATCCCCTTCGCACGGCACGACGAACTGCATGCCGCCCTGCGGCAGGTGGTGGGGGGGAAGCGCGCCGCGATGGAGATTTCGGCGCGCGATGCCGTGCCCTATCTGGATCGGATCCCCTGGGGTGTCGTCGACCTGTTGCAATCGCTGGACGTGACGGTGGTCCCGAGTGCGGAGTTGGTGACCGAATTCGCGGCGACCTGGTCGGCGGCGGAGACGGCGGAACATGTCCAGGCCGCGGAGTTGATCCGGGGCATCGCCTTGGCGGCGCTGGAGAAGGCGGTCCATCTGGGCGGGACGGGCTACCGCGAGAGCGCCATGCAGGGCGAGGTGGTCGCGGCGATGGAGGGGGCAGGGATGTTCCTCACCACCCATCCGATCGTGGGCTTCGGGCCCAATGCGGCCAACCCCCATTACGAGCCGGTGGCCGGGTCGGACAGGGTGCTGGGCCATGACGAGGTCATCCTGCTCGATCTGTGGGGCGGGATGCACGAGGGGGCGATTTTCGCCGACCAGACCTGGATGGGGTTCAGCGGCACGGTGGTCCCCGAGCGGGTGGCCCTGGTCTGGCGGACGGTGCGCGATGCCCGGGATGCGGCCATCACGACGCTGCAGCGGCTGGTGGCGTCCGGCGAGCCGGTGCCCGGCTTTCGGGGCGACCGGGCGGCCCGCGAGCTGATCGAGCGGGCAGGCTTCGGGGAGTGGTTCGTCCACCGGACCGGGCACAGCATCGACCGCGACCTGCATGGATCGGGGCCCCATCTCGACGATTATGAGACCCACGACGACCGCACCTTGCTGCCCGGGACCGGCTGCTCGGTGGAGCCGGGGATCTACCTGACAGGTGACTTCGGGGTGCGGAGCGAGGTCAATCTGTACTGGGGTCCCGGCGGGCTGACCGTGACCCCGGCGGAACCCCAGCGGGAACTGGTGACCGCCTAGGAGGCGGTCGGGAAGGGTGGTCGACGGGGTGGGGGAGTGGGGGGAGGGATGGGGGAGGCATCTCCATGCGTTTCACCCGGTTACACCCGGCTCGGGCCACGGAAGCCATTTGGTGACAGTTGCTTGACACTCGTCCAAAGCACGGGCATATTCTCCGCAGCCCGGCAACCCGCTGGGAATTTCCATCCGTTTATATCAGCAGATCGACGGTAGACCGGAACCACGGTTTTCGTGACCGGTCGTCGCGTACCTTGCGACGTTCGGGTCGCCATGGGCGCCTCCTCGGGCGCTCTCTCACGCAGCAGGACTCTCGCTGAAGGCAGGCGGGGCGTGGGTTTCCGAGGAATGTCTCAGCAGGTGAAGTTAGTCTGTCTGGCAGACGTCATGTGCAAGCGTGACGACCCAGGAGACGGTTGCTCCCGCCGCCCGGTGAGAGCAGCTCGAACGAAGGAGCGGCTTTTCCCGTGCACTCGCCTTCGGAGGACGGTTCCATGAAGCAAACTGTTGTGAAGGCCCTCGCACGCTCAGCGCGCGCAGTCGCGTTGGCGGCGGTGGTATCCGGGCTCGGCGCCTCGGCGCTGCTGGCCCAGTCCACCGGCAAGCTCGAGGGACGCATTCGCGATCAGGCTGGTCAGCCCATCGCCAACGCGCGCGTCGGTATCGTCGGTAGTACGGCCAATGCCACGGCCAACCCGCAAGGGTACTACTTCATCAACAACGTCCCGGCAGGCGACATCTCGATTCGCGTGGCGTACGTCGGCTACAAGCCGAAGGAAGTCGCCGGCGTCAAGATCATCTCCGGGCAGACCATCACGCAGGACGTGACGCTCGAGCAGACCGCGGTGCAGGTGCAGGAAATCACCGTCGTCGCCGCCGTCAACGCCCTGGTCCCGCGCGACCAAGTCACGTCGAAGCAGCTGGTCGACGGCGCCTACACCGACAAGCTCCCGGTCGACCGGATCGGCAACGTCCTGGCGCTGCAGCCGGGCGTCTCGGCCTCCCCGGGCGGCGGCACGCTGTCGGTCCGCGGTGGTCGTGGCGACGAGAACAGCACCTACGTCGACGGCGTTCCCGTCTCGCAGGGCAACCGCGGCACCGGCTCCGGCCGTGCCATCGGTGGCATCTCGATCGCGACCAACACCTTCGAGGATGCCTCCATCACCACCGGCGCCTCCTCGGCCGAGTTCGGCAATGCCCAGGGCGGCGTGATCGCGATCACGACCCGCACCGGTGGCAGCCATTTCTCGGGCAACGTCGGCTACGAGACCGATGAGTTCTCGGGGCAGCGCTATTCCAACGGCTTCAACCGGTTGCAGGCCTCG
>JBDUDP010000080.1:0-8963 GCA_040002895.1 Gemmatimonadota bacterium | reverse complement strand
CTCGCCCATGGTGGCGTAGGAGTAGGTGTAGGCGCTGCCGGCGATCGGGATCATCGACGCGAACTCAGCGTAGCAGAGGCCGGCAAAGGCGCAGCCGAGGCCCGCAACCATGAAGGCGATCGTCACCGACGGACCGGCTCGGTCGGCGATCGCTGCCGCCGTCCGCACGAAGAGGCCTGCGCCAATGATGGCGCCGATGCCGAGGCCGATCAGGGCCCACGGCCCCAGCGTGCGCTTGAGGGTGCCTTCGCCAGTCTCGGCACCCTCTGCGATGAGACGGTCAATCGACTTGGTTCGAAATAGTGAGCCAGCCACGATAGTCCCTCGAAGGTTTGGTACGTCTGGATCCGGCCTGAGAACACAAGTCCGGTGAGGCGATGTATGCGGGAGAAGTCGGCGGTACCGAACGCTGGGGGGAGGTGCGCCCGTCGAACGGACGCAAAAACTTGCCGCGCATTGATTTGCGTGTCAAGCAGGAACCCGTTCGAGAATGGTCTCTGGCGTTGCAATGCGATACGGGGCACCCGCCTGTGACTTGCGGCCCTGTGCACGAGTCAAAGAACGGGTGATCTGGCTGGAACGCCCTTCGTGGCTTACGCTTAGGGCTGATCCGACCATCACATTCGAGGCAACCTTGGCAGATACCGCCGCACCCCGCGAGCAATGGGGCTCACGGATCGGACTGATCCTCGCCATGGCCGGCAACGCCGTCGGCTTGGGCAACTTCCTCCGCTTCCCCCGCCAGGCAGTCGACAACGGCGGCGGGACATTCATGATCCCGTACTTTATCGCCTTTCTGCTGGTCGGAATTCCGTTGATGTGGATCGAGTGGGGCGTGGGGCGATATGGCGGCGTCCGCGGCCAAGGCAGCACGCCGGGCATGTTCGATGCGCTGTGGAAGCACCCGGTCGCGAAGTATCTCGGCGTGCTGGGGCTCTTCATGCCGGTGGTAGTGCTGATCTACTACTGCTACATCGAGTCCTGGACGCTGGCCTGGACCTTCTTCTCGGCCACCGGCCAGACCCAGGGACTCGACCAGCAGGGGATGGCCGCCTTCTTCAAGTCGTATGTGGACCTGCAGAACGGCAGCGTGCACGGATTCTGGCTGCCGTTCGGGTTCTTCTTCGCCACCATCGTCGTGAACTTTTGGGTGGTGAGTCGCGGACTCACGGCCGGGATCGAGAAGTTGGCCAAGATCGGCATGCCGATTCTCTTTTTCTTCGCGGTGGTACTGGTGATCCGCGTGCTCACCCTCGATCCGGTCACCATCACCCACGCGGGGATCACCACCACGCAGGGGCCGCTCGATGGTCTCCGGTTCATGTACACCCCCGACTGGAATGCGCTGGCCAATCCCAAGGTCTGGCTCGCGGCCACCGGCCAGATCTTCTTCACGCTGTCGGTGGGGATGGGCTCACTGCAGGCGTATGCGAGCTACCTGACCAAGAAGGATGACCTCACCCTCTCGGGCATCGCGACCGCGGCCACCAACGAGACGGCCGAGGTCGTGCTCGGTGGATCGCTCGCGATTCCGGCGGTGGTCACCTTCTTCGGCGTGGCTGGCGCAGTGGCCGTTGCCAAGGGGGGTGCGTTCGATCTCGGCTTCATCTCGATGCCACTGGTCTTCAACAACCTCCCCGGTGGGCATCTCGTCACTGCGGGTGCCGGTGTCATGTGGTTCGGGCTGCTGTTCTTCGCAGGCATCACCTCGTCCGTGTCGATGGCGACTCCGGCACTTGCCTTCGTCGAGGAGAACTTTGGTTGGACGCGCAAGCGCACCGCGTGGTCGCTCGCTGCGATCGCTACGTTGCTTGGCATCTTGCATATTGTCTATAACACTCGCGGCTTCCTCGACGAGTGGGACTACTGGGCCGGCACTTTCGGGCTGGTGATCCTCGCGCTGGTCGAGACCGTGATCTTCGTGTGGATCTTCGGGCCGGAGAATGCCTGGAATGAGTTGCACGAAGGTGCGGCGTGGCGGATCCCGCGCTTCTACAAGCACATCATCACCTTCGTCACGCCGACCTTTCTGGTGGTGATGATGGTGTGGTGGACCATCCAGGAGGCCATCCCGACGCTGCGCATGGAAGGGGTGCCGGCCGAGAATGTGCCGGTGAAATGGGCCTCTCGCGGCGTGATGATTGTCATCTTCTTCCTCCAGCTCTGGCTGATCAAGCTTGCCTGGGCCCGGAAGACTGCCAGGGGGACTGCCTGATGGACACGACCACTGTGGCCTCGCTGCCACCCAACACCCTGGGGCTCAACGCCTTCCTCTTCATGGCGACGGCCTGGGTCTGCGTCCTCTCCTTGATGGCGTGGTCCTACCTCAAGCTGTTTCGCACCGACCCGGAGCACGAGAAGCTGCCACCGCCGGGATCGATCCCCTGAGTCTCGGACGGCATTAGATTCCGGGGATGACGTCCACGCATCAGACCACGACCAGCGCTGCCGCCGATGAGGTGGCGGCGCTGGTTCGTTCCGGCCGGCTCTGCCTCACCACCCATGTGAATCCCGATGGCGACGGCCTCGGCTCCGAGGTGGGGCTGGTCCACATCCTGCGCGCCCAGGGCATCGAGGCGGCGATCACCAATCCCTCGCCCACGCCGGATCGGTTCGCCTTTCTCTTCGCCGACCTGCCCAAGGTCGATCGCTCGGCGCAGGGCGTGAAGGAGCTGCGCCGTGCCGATGCCATCCTGGTGCTCGACATCGCCGACCTCGGCCGCCTCGGTGGGCTCGCGGAGACGGTGCGCGAGCGTGGCGTCCCGGTCGGATGCATCGACCATCACGCCAGCGTCGGCGTGCTGCCACCGGGACCGCGCTACGTCGACGTCACCGCCGCGGCCACGGGCGAGTTGATCTTCCGACTCGCCCGCGAACTCGGCTGGGAGATCCCCCTGCCGGCAGCTCGCGCGCTCTATGTCGCGCTGGTGACCGACACCGGGGGCTTCCGGTTCTCGAACACCACGCCGCGCACGCTGCAGATCGCCTCCGAGCTGCTTGCGATTGGCGTCGACACCGAACAGGTGTACCTCGATGTCTACGCCTCGGCCCCGATCGGTCGCCCGCGCCTGCTCGCCGAGGTGCTCACCACGCTGGTGGTGGAGGACGACGTGGGGTTGGCGTGGCTCACGGTGCCGCCCGGCGCGCTCGAGCGGCATGCAGTGGACCCCGATGATCTCGATGGCATCGTGGAGCATGCGCGCTCGATCCGCGGGGTCCGCATGGCGCTGCTCTTCCGCGAGATGTCGGGTGGCAGGATCAAGGTCTCGCTGCGCAGCGTCGGGCAGGTCGATGTGGCCGCGCTCGCCAAGCAGTTCGGTGGCGGCGGCCACACCAAGGCCGCCGGCGTGGCGATCGCTGGCACGCTCACCGAGGTGCAGGGCCTCGTGCTGGACGCCGCGAGGGCGTATCTCGCCTAGCATGCAGCGACCCTTGTATGCCCAGTCGGGCGGGCTACTTTCCCGACACGAAAGGGATGGACCAGCCATGACGACGGAATCAGCGGTGGACGTGTTCGAGCGAATTGAGCGGAGCCTGGAAGGAATCCGCCCCTACATCGCGTCCCACAAGGGCACCCTCGAGGTGATCGACTTCGATGCCGAGGCCGGCACGCTGTTCGTGCGCCTCGGTGGCACGTGCAAGGGGTGCGCGGCGTCCACCATCACGCTCAAGCACGGCATCGAGAGCCGCCTCAAGCAGTCGGTCCCAGAGGTTCGACTGGTCCAAGCGGTCTAGAGGGATACGGTACCATGAGTGGCAACCACGAAACTGCGGTGCGCGCAGCGCTGGACAGCGTCGTCAACCCGCGCACCGGCACCTCCCTGCTCGCCGCGGGGATGATCAGCGAACTTGTGGTCGACGAGGCCACCGGTGAGGCGAGTTTCACCTTCCTCTTGGGTCGCGATGATCCCGCCACGCTGGTGCGCCAGACCCGGGCTGCGCTCACCACGGCCGGTCTGCCGCAACCCAAGATCAAAGTGAGCGATCCCGCCGGTCCGCCGCCGACCACGCATGGCGCACCTCAGAGCGCCGCAGCCGGCGTGCCCGCGCCCACTCCCATGGAAATCCCCGGTCTGGGCCGCGTGATCGCGGTGTCGTCGGGCAAGGGCGGCGTGGGGAAGTCCACGGTGGCGGTGAACATCGCCGTGGCGCTGGCGGAGCGTGGCTTCCGCGTGGGCATCATGGATGCGGACCTCTACGGTCCCAACCTGCCGCGGATGATCGGCGTCTACGAGCGTCCCACAGTGCAGGAGGGACGCATCCTCCCGCTCGAGGCCTACGGCCTCAAGCTGATGTCGATCGGCTTCCTGGTCGATCGCGATGCGCCGGCCATCTGGCGCGGCCCGATCATCACCAAGGTCATCCGCCAGTTTCTGCACGACGTGGCGTGGGGCGAGCTCGACTACCTCTTCGTCGACATGCCACCGGGCACCGGCGACGCCCAGCTCTCGCTGGTGCAGCAGGTCATGGTCAATGGGGCCATCATCGTGACCACCCCGCAAGAAGTCGCGGTGGGTGATGCGCTGCGCGGCGCCAAGATGTTCGAGCGCGTCAACGTGCCGATCCTCGGCATCGTCGAGAACATGAGTGGCTTCCTCGATCCACTCACCGGCATGCGCCATGATCTCTTCGGCGCCGGCGGCGGCGAACGCCTCGCCGACGAAATCAGCGCACCGCTGCTCGGCATGGTGCCGCTGCAGCAGGGATTGGCGCAGGCCGCCGACCTGGGCCGACCGATTGTGGTGGATGCGCCGACCAGCGCCGCCGCCGTGATGCTGCGCGAGATCGCCGACAAGGTGGTGGAGCGAGTCCGAGCGGTGGGGATGAAGTTGCCGATCTTGGAGTAGCGAGAAGCGTGAAGCGATGATTGGTGGCCGTTGGTGCCGCGCTAGCGCGGTTGCCCCCGGCGTGAACTCCTTCGGCTATCGGACCAGTAGTGGAGCCGATCGGGAAACTGTCGTTCCACTGCGCTTATCGGTCACAACCAATTCCATCCGATAGGAACCAGGCTTTAGACGGGAGACATCGACCTCGCGTTGGAACTCCGAGATTCCTGACTCAATCTGCAATCCGAACCGTATTTGTAACGCTGGAGCGGTGCCGTCCCGGTCCGTTTGGTAAATCGCCACCGTGATGGCTGCGTCCGGAATGCGATCCACCGCGCGCAACTGAAGGTACAGGGAGATGGCTTCCTTCCGCGAAAAGGCCCCGAGTGGTGCGAGCGGCACGACGGATCCTGCGCTACTCGTCCAGGATTGCCCTTGACTCGGAGCGCCGAGAATCAAGTCGGAGAGGGTGACGGCGCCGCCGCCGATTGGGTCAAGCTGCCGCCCACCTGCGCGACCACTGCGATCGGGCCCTTGCTGCACGGCGACGCCCCAACTTGACATGCTGTGTGTTGCTGGGCCCACCAACACCCCGGTGATTTTCGCGTCTCCGGGGCGGCGCTGGGGAAGTCGCAGTCGCTTTTTGTGATACGTGGCGGGAAGTGAATCGCTGTCGGCTCCGGCGCTTCGCAACTCCACCGCGAATTGAACCACCTCGTCACTTCCTACCGTCTCAACTTCCAGTTCCTTGATCGGGATCGCCCATGGGACGATCGTCAGCGGCGCCTTGGTAGTTCCGTCCCAGAGGCGATAGAGGTTGGCAAGGACGAAAATTGGGTGCTCCGGGCGCCTGGAATTGTCATCGCGGGCCAAGGCTGAGGCGATGGTGGCGCGATCGTACACATCGAGTGCAGCGATGTCGTCCGCCTGCACCGGCCGGCCGCCCGGCCGATGCGCTGTCTCTGCCTGCGAGGTCAGCCTGCAGCGCCAGGCGTCGAGCCCGCAAAGGTATGAACCGAGCACACCCGCCACGAGTCGGGTCGGCTGCGTCGAACGAGTGAACAACTCGGGCTCGAACTGCAGGATCAGACGCTGGCCGTCGAGGACATAGAGCCACGCCGCGCGGACGTTGCTCACATAGCGCGCTTCACGACCAGGTTTCAGGGTCTTCGGGGGCTGCACCGTATCTATTCCGGCCCACTCACGTACTTCAGATGGCTTCCCGAAACGCATCCAGATGGCGGCTCGATCGTCATATCGCGCATCCCAGCGCGGAGCCACGCGATAGGCCGGTGCTGAGACGAGGGCAGGTTCCCAGTACAGCGATGTGGAATCGGGCGGCAGTTGGCTCTGCCCGGTGGCCGGCAGCAACAGTCGCCCACGGACTCTCCGCGGCACGTAAATCGTGAAGAACTTCTCGGCGTGGTCGAGCCGGAGGAAGTGCTCAACAACTCGAGCCCCATGGGGTCTTCCGTCCCTAAGGTCGCGAGTCACGAAGCGATCCTCTATCCACGTGGCGCGGACCGAGTCAGTGAGGCGCAGCCACTCCGTCCATTCTGCCGGGGTAAGGAACCACTTCAGGTGCCACGCAAGCTCGCCCCACTCATTGTGTCTGCCCGCAACCGCGAGTGACATCCGTAACAGCCCAAGCGTAAGCGAGGTATCGGCACGACGGGCGGCCAGTCGCGCCGCGTAGATGAGCTGCCAGATGGAGTCGACGCCCGCCTGCAGCGCGACCCGGTTGCATGCCTCTGCAAGCGCGAGCTCGCCCGCCGCCTCATTCAACGTGACACAGCCGCGGGCCGCTTCGGCGGATGGTGCATATTTCGTTACAACCGCAGTCAGCACTCTCCGAACGGAATCCGTGAGAGCATTGGCCCGCTCCTCAGGAATCAGGCGCGCCAGAAGATCGCCCACCGCGGCGTCATCCTTGGCTTCTACCTCCTTCAGCAGGACACGAACACCACCCTCGGCCCATGAGGCGCCGAGGGGTTGTACCCAGCGCTCATGGGCGATCGCACCGCGGGCGTGCAGATGTGCCCGAGCGCACGCGAGGGGGTGGTAGCTGGCTGCAGTGCCGGCACTTGCCTGGGCAGCGAGTCGGTCCTCGTCTCGGAGAAGTTCGTCGATTGATCCAGCAGGTCCGCACAACTCTGCGATCCGCGCGGCAAAGGCGGAGTCGTCGGCCTCAATGGAAAGTGCGGGCGCCGGGGCCTGGTCTCCCCTGACCGCCGCTGGCGCTTGAGCGCCCACACCAGAAAGCAGCGCTGCCTGCGCGACGAGCGTTCTCGCGACTCGCATGAGGTCCGATTGAATGGGTCACACTCCGATCTTGCGGAAGAGACTTTCAGGGCACCACGCCAGGGAACAACGCAGTGAGTCGGATGGATGCGCTATTCGCATGGATGCGCTATTCGCACAACCTGCTCCACGTTGCCCGCGGTTTAGTGGGCTCGTCACTGACCTGATCGCGAAAATTCCATCGCAATCCGCGGATAGTCAAATGGTCGGACGAGTCGTCCTCCCCGATGCTCACAACGACAACCTCGTTCTCATTCGCTCCCAAGAGGCGCGCCCCGTCTTCGATCCGGAGCTTTCCGAGGAGCGCGCCATCGCGATTGAGCGCGATCCAGACTTCACCGTCGGCGTGTGTGCGCGCCCGGATCCAGACGGTCGAGTCCCACCCTATCAGGACCGACGTCGCTGCGGGAAAATACTGCGTTCCGTGAAGCTTCGGCGGTTCCATCCGAGGCGCACCTGGCGGTCCAATCCGTGGGGCTGAGGCAATTCGCTTTACTTCGGAAAGTGGTACGGCCACCCGTTGGATTGCCAAGCAAGTTCGAAAAAGGGTGTCACCACCGGAAGTCATGTGCAGGAGCGAGAGGTTTTGACAGCGCCCCTTTCCACTGGCGGAACGGAGCAAGACGAAGGAGAGGCCATCGTGCGCGGTCTCCCATATGGTTGGTGTGCAGAAGGGTTGCCTCGCAACCGCCCTCCAGGTCGCTCCCAGGCTCTCGTACAAACAGGGATCTGTCGGTGCGGACGAGAGAACGCGAAGTGCCCTGCTCTTGGCGGACTCCGATGCCATCGCGCTACCACCAGGGGAGCCGTCGAGTTCGCGCAGGGATAGCAGCACCAAACGCCGGTTATTCCACACGCCTTGGAGGGTGCTCTCAGACCAACGCATTCCATGGCCGTCGAGGGTGATGAGGTGTGCATCCGCGGGAGCAGCTGTGATAGGAGCCGCAGTGAGGAACCTCAAGTCCTCGGCATAGGCCGAAATCCGCTGAAGTGCCACATCCACTACCCAGAGCGTGTCCCCATAGAT
This sequence comes from Gemmatimonadota bacterium, assembly GCA_040002895.1. Taxonomy (GTDB): domain Bacteria; phylum Gemmatimonadota; class Gemmatimonadetes; order Gemmatimonadales; family GWC2-71-9; genus Palsa-1233. The sequence continues at coordinate 809 of JBDUDP010000080.1, read as the reverse complement.
CCAATGACGACCCGGCCTTCGCAGTTCGCCCGGGCCACTCCCAAGCCGCTGCGCGTGGGCAAGTTCCTTCAAGCTGGAGTCGAAGAGGACGAATCGACCGTTGTGCTGTGAAAAGGCAACCAACCGATCCTCCCCGAACGGTTCAATCCAGGATACTTGGTACAGTCCCGCGCCACTGAGCTCGGCCATGTTCTGGAGTTCTGCCCACCCCTTGCCCCCGCGCGGCAGGCTCTCCGGCGCTTCGCCGCGGCACCCTGCGATGAACGCCAATCCGAGAGTCAAACTGATGAGAGGTGTCATCAGGGCCTGTATTCGAGCCGCCGATTCAATGACCGACCGCACTTGCTTTCAGCATCTCCGCGTCAACAAGACTGTCGAGCTGCGCCCGATTCGGCACGCCGCGAAGAACCCTACCATTTAGGATTAGGGTTGGAGTTCCGATTGCATCGAGTCCTTTGAGGAGGGCGGAATCTGCAGCAACGGCGGCTATCCGTTGGGTGCTGATTACGCAGCTAGCGAAGGCCGTCGAATCGGGTACCCCGGCTTTGATAGCGAACGAGGAGAAGGGCGTCAGTCCAAGGGAATCCTGCTTCGCGAACAGCACAGCAGCCATCTGCGCGAATTTACCCTGATTCGCTGCACACTCCGCGGCTCGAGCGGCCGGAAGCGCGAACCTGTGATAGGGCAATGGCCAATGCCGGAATATCAAACGGACGTCCTGTGGGCGGCTGGCGAGGACGCCTTCGAGGCCATCAACAGCGAGTCGCCGACAGGCGGGGCATTCGAAATCAGCGAACTCGACGATTGTC
>JBDUDP010000079.1:0-9165 GCA_040002895.1 Gemmatimonadota bacterium | reverse complement strand
AGCGTGAGCAGGTCGAGCAGCGCCTGCGTCGGGTGCTCATGCTTGCCATCGCCGGCGTTGATGACGTTGGAGCGGATCCGGTCGCCGAGAAACTGCGCGGCACCGGAGGCACCATGGCGGATGACCACCATGTCAATGCGCATCGCCTCGAGATTGCGTGCCGTGTCGACCAGGGTCTCGCCCTTCGAGACGGACGAACCCGCCGTTTGCACGTTCACCGTGTCGGCCGAGAGCCGCTTTTCGGCGAACTCGAACGAAATGCGGGTGCGGGTCGAGGCCTCGAAGAAAAGGTTGACGATGGTCTTGCCACGCAGCGCCGGCACCTTCTTGATCGGGCGCTCGGACACCTCCTTGAACGGCTCGGCCGTGTCGAGGATGGCGGTGATCTGCTCGCGCGTCAGGTGCTCGAGCCCCACGAGGTCCTTGCCGAGGATGCTGCTCACGCGGACCTCCCCTGCACCAGATCGACGGCGTCCTCACCATCGAGTTCCTGTACCAGCACCTTCACGTGATCGTCAAGGGTCGTGTCGACGGCGAGCCCTGTGACATCGGCGGCAATGGGGAGCTCCCGTCCGCCGCGATCGACCAGCACCGCAAGCAGCACCCGGCGCGGGCGACCAAAGTCGGCGATCTCGTCGAGTGCCGCGCGGATGGTCCGCCCGGTGAAGAGCACGTCATCGACAATGACCACGGTGGTCCCATCGAGCACCGGAGGGAGTCGGGTCTCCTGCACCACGGGTCGGGGACCGATGGCCTGGAGGTCGTCGCGATAGAGGGTGATGTCGAGCACGCCGCGGCGGAGGGGTTCGCCCAGGGCCTGCTCGATCAGCGGGGCGAGCCGGTCGGCGAGCTGGACGCCGCGACGCTGGATGCCGACCAGCACCACAGGACCGTGGCCCGCCGTGCGCTCGACAATTTCCGAGGCCATGCGCGTGAGGACCCGCCCCAGAGCCGGGGCGTCGAGCAAGCGTGAAGTGATGGGCATCGGGTCCGAATAGTAATCGTTCAGCGGAGGGGGTGCTCTCCCAACGCCGCCAGCTGCCGTTCATGGTATCGGCGCAGGGTCACCTGGGCCACCACGCTGCCGATCAAGGCCGTGAACATGTCCCACTGGGTGTCCCAGACGTCGCCCTGCGTGCCCAGAAAATCCGTGGCTCCGCTCCCCATGGCCACGGCGGTCCACCACTCGATGAACTCGTAGCATGCCGAGATCGCGAGACAGGTGCAGCAGACCAGCCAGAAGAGCCACTTGCCATCGGGCAGCGGAATCCGGCGGCGATAGATCTCCCGCGCCGCGATGGCCGGGATGAACCCCTGCGCGAAGTGCCCCAGTCGATCGTAGGGATTCCGCGCGAGACCGAGCCACTGCTCGACCCAGTGTCCCGCGGGAACGCGGGCGTAGGTCCAGTGACCACCGACCATGAGGATCACGGCATGAACAAGGATCAGGCCGTAGAGCAGCGGCGTGAGCGGGAAGCGCCGATGACTCGCCAACAGGACCGGCACCACCAGCAGGATGGGGAAGATCTCGAGCCACCAGGTGGTCGTCTCATACGCACCAATGCGCGACACCACGAGGGCGATCAGCCCAACGGCAAGCAGGAGACGCGGGTACCGGGAGTCGTGGCTCATCCGGGACGCTCCAGGGCGGAAAGGTCACTGGCGAGGCGCTGCGGCAGATAGAGGTGCAGCCCGACGGACACCAATCCCGCCTCGCGAAACAGCGCGCGATAGCGTGCTGCGCGGCGACGCTGGAATTCGACATGGTCGCCGTCGATGGCGTCCTCGCCCGCAAAAGTGGCGAGGTAGATCACACCGCCTGCCAGGCTCGCGAGCGAGGGAAGCGCGTGCCGCACCGTGGCGGTGGGGAGATAGTGAAGCACATCGGCGCAGATCACCAGATCGAACGGCGCATCGAGGCCGAGCGTGTCAAGGGTATCGATGGAGCCGGAGCGCAGGTTGCGTCGCCGCCCCCAGCGCTGTACGGCATACTCGCTCGGCTCCACGCCGGCGTAGCGCGAGCCGGGACGCAGGCGCTGCAACACCGGTTGCCAGCGCCCCTCCCCCGCGCCCACGTCGAGCACCGATTTCAGCGGGCGTTGGAGCAGTTGCTCCGTGGCCGCCACCACGAACGTGACCTCACGCAGCAGCCGGGTCCGCGACTCGATGCGGTGTCGCGGATCCCGATACCATTTGTCGAAGTACGCCTGCTCGTACCGCTTCACCATCAGCGGAAGAATCCGCCCCCGTCATCGGCTCCGTCAGCATCGTAGTCGGCACCCGGATCATCGTGATCCTCGAAGAACGACGCATCGGTGTCGGCACCGGGGCCGCGTTCGACGCGCAGCGTGGTGCGGGCGGTCTTGTCGCCCACCTTGACCACCACGAGGTAGTCACCCGATTGCACCAGACCGTTGGCGTTGCCGCCAAAGCCACCCCCACCGCGCACGTTCGGGATGACGATCAGCTCGGACACCACCCGCACCAGCGCGCTATCGGCACCTGCCGCACCGGCGCCCCCGCGGCCACGCCCTCCACCACCCGCGCTCTCACCCGGGCGCTCCTGCCACCCACTCTGGGCCGGCGCTCCCCCGAAGCCACCGCCACCACCGAAGGCGTTGCCGGCACCCGGCGGTGGGCGCAAGATGCGGCGCACCCGCGCCAGCGAGGCGGTATCGGTTCCGGCCTTGGCGAGTGAATCGATCACGGCCTCAAACCGCTTCGCGGCACGAATGCTGTCGCGCAATGCCGCGGGACCGAGTGCCGCTCGAGGCGCCGCACGAGGGCGGAAGTTCCAGGTCACATGCTGCAGGCCATTGTTGCCGGAACCCGGCAAGGTCTGCACCGTGTCGCCTGCCACATCGAAGATCGTGATACTGGCGCGCTCGGTGTTGGACGTCGCACCGGTGACGCGGTACGCGATGTCAGCGCCGTACGCCGGCGACGTACCGCGGAAGCTGCCTTGCCCGACGTCCTCGCCATTGATGCGGCGTTCACCATACTGTACCGCGGTGCGCGGCTTGAACACCACGAGCGCCGCTGCTCGGGTCGCGGAGTCCGCCAGCTGCGGCATCGCGGCAATGTCGACCACCCAGATGGCGCGGCCGTGCGTGCCGGCAATCAACTCTCGATCGCGTGGTTGGATCTTGAGGTCGTGCACCGGCACCGTCGGCAGGCCACTCATGAACTTCTGCCAGGACCCGCCCGCGTCGATCGACACGAAGGCCCCCACATCGCTGCCAACATAGAGCACCTTGGGCGACGCGGGATCCTCGCGCACCACGTGCAGGAAATCGACACCTCCGGTAGGGAGGTTGTTCACAATCGAGCGAAAGGTCCGCCCATAGTCGCTTGTGACGTAGAGATATGGCGCGTAATCGCCGACCCGATGGTTGTCGAACGCGACATAGAACGTGTTGGTATCGGCGTACGACGGCTCGATCCGGACCACGTAGCTTCCGGTGGGCACCCCGGGGAACCGCCCAGTCAGTTCTTCCCACGCCGCCCCATCGTTGCGCGTGAGCCAGACCTTGCCGTCATCGGTGCCGGCGTAGAGCAGTCCAGGCCGCACATACGACTCCGCCAGCGTCGTGATGGTCGCAAAGGTCTCGGCGCCGGTGGCGTCGGTGGTGATGCCCCCGGTGGTACGCGTGGAGATCCGGATCTTGGTGGTGTCGTGCGCGGTGAGGTCGGGCGAGATCGTGAAAAGATCCTCGCCCTGCTTCACCGACTTGAGCACCTTGTTGGCCGCGGTATAGAAAATCGAAGGATTGTGGGGTGACAAGAAGTAGGGCGTGTTCCAATTCCAGCGCAGGTCCGTCGCGGCGCTGTCGGCCGCGATGGTAGCGCGATACTCGGCGATCCGCTTCTTGACTGTGCCGGCCGAGGCCTTGGTGGTGTCCTGCTCGAGGACTGCGATGCTGTCCTCGAGTATGGCCGCGCGGGCCCGCCAGCTGGGCTTGTTGATGCGAAAGGTCTGCCCTGTCGAGATGTCGAGGCGCCCCATCCCGCCACCCTGCGACTCGGAATAGATGATGTTGGGATTGGTCGGATCCTGGGCCGTGTAGAAGCCATCGCCGCCACCGACATTGTGCCACATCGCGTTGGTGATGGCACCCGTGCGCCGCCGACTCGGGCCGCACCAGGAACCGTTGTCCTGCAGACCGCCACAGACATTGTAGGGCGTGGCGTAGTCGAAGGAGACCTCGTAGAACTGGCCGATCGCGAACGAGTTCAGGAACTGCCAGTTGCCGCCCTTGTCCCAGCTCTGCCCGACGCCGCCGTCGTTGCCGACCACGATGTGGTTGGCGTCGCCCGGGTCGAGCCACATGGCGTGATGGTCAACATGGATCCCCACCGTGGTCTGCTTGACCGTCTTGCCGCCATCCGTGCTGAAGCTCACCGGAGTCGACGACCAATAGACTCGGTTGGGGTCCTTCACGTCGACGCGCACCTGCGAGTAGTAGAATGGCCGAGTGTCGACAGCGTTCATCTTGGTCCACGTGGCACCACCATCCGCCGAGCGATAGAGTCCGCTGTTGAGTGACGCCGCCGTCCCGACGCCTTTCTTCCCCTTGGGGTTCGCGGCCGAATCCGCCTCGACCAGTGCGTACATCACGCGCGCGTCGCTCGGCGCAATCGCGATCCCGATACGACCTTTGGTGGTCTCCGGGAACCCGCCGCCCTTCACCTCGCTCCAACTCTCGCCGCCGTCGGTGCTCTTCCACAGCGCACTGCCGGGGCCGCCGCTGTTGAGAAAGTAGGGGCCGCGCACGCGTTCCCAGCTCGAGGCGAAGAGGATGTCGGGGTTGGTGGGGTCCATCGCGAGATCGACGAATCCGGCCTTGTCGCTGATGGACTTCACCAGCCGCCAGTTCTTGCCGCCGTCAGTGGTCTTGTAGAGCCCGCGATCGGGATTGCTGTTCCACGGCGCGCCAAGCGCCGCCACCCAGACGATGTCGGGATTGCGCGGATGCACCAGGATGCGACCGATGGCCTGGGTCTTCTCGAGACCCATGAGGGTCCAGGTGATCCCGCCGTCGGTGGATTTGTAGATCCCCTGCCCCGGCGAGATCGAGTTGCGCGAGTCTTCCTCGCCTGTGCCGGCCCAGACCTGCATCGTGTCGCTCGGCGCGATCGCGAGATCGCCCATCGAGACCACCCGCTCCTTCTCGAACACCGGACGGAACGAGACCCCACCGTTGGTGGTCTTCCAGATGCCGCCCGCCGCACTCGCCACGAAGAAGGTGTGGGACGGGAACGGGATCCCCTCCACGTCGGTGACCCGGCCCTGCATGTTGGCCGGTCCGATGTTGCGCCACTTGAAGGAGGAAAGGGTGGCAGAGTCGAGGGTGGCGCGGGTCTGGGCGGAGCCCGACCCCGCGAGGCCAGCCATCACGAGCGCGAGGGCGGCACTGACGCGGAAACATCGCATGAAGCGATCTCTCGGTTGGAGGGACGGACAGGGAGGGATTCGAACCCTCGGTACCGTTGCCGGTACGTCACGCTTCCAACGTGGTGCCTTAAACCACTCGGCCACCTGTCCCAGGGGCGGGAAAGTAGCCCGACGCCCCGGGGTTGTCATCTCTGCGGAGCCGCCTACCCTTCCTTCCTGACCGTTCGCGACTCACCCGGCAGCGACCCTCACTTCCCGCAGAGCCCAATGCACCGCCACTCCGGTCTTCGCCTCCCGCTCGCCCTGCTGCTCGTGATGGGCTGTGCCCGCAGTCAGGCCACCCCCGCCGCCACCGCCACCCTGACAACGGCGGGTCCCGGCTGCGCCCCACTCGCCGTGCTCGACTCCGTGGCGCTGTTGCACGATGTGGCGGCGATCTCGGACGATTCGATGCTGGGCCGCGCAATCGGCTCGCTCGGCAGCGCCAAGACCCGCGACTTTCTGGCGGCCCGGTTTGATGCCCTCGGACTCGAGACCATTGCCCCTGGGCGGATTCACAAGGTACCAGTCACGTCATCCTCGTCCCGGCTGAAGGATGTCCACTTCGGCGCCAACGTGGTCGGATTGATCCGCGGCACGCTCCATCCCGACCAGTACATCGTCGTCACCGCGCACTATGACCACCTCGGCGTGGGCCGTGCGGTGGCGGGCGACTCGATCTACAATGGCGCGGATGACAACGGCTCAGGCACCGCGGCCCTCGCAGTGCTCGCTCGGCACTTCATGAAGGTGCGGCCCGACCATTCCCTCATCTTCGCGGCAGTCGATGGTGAGGAGTCGGGGATGTGGGGGTCGCGCTACTTCGTCTCCACGCCCACGGTGCCGCTCGCCCAGATCCTGTTGAACGTGAATCTCGACATGATCGGTCGGAACGTGCACAACGAACTCTATGCCGCGGGGCCGGGCAAGTATCCGGCGCTCACGCCGCTGGTCGAGGCCACGGTGGACTGCGCGCCGATCCACCTCACCATCGGCCATGATCGCGCCAGCGCAGGGCCGGGCAACGACTGGACCGGGCAGTCGGACCAGGGGTCATTCCACGCCAAGGGGATTCCGTTTGTCTACTTCGGCGAGGAGGATCATCCCGACTATCACCGGCCGAGCGATCACGCCGACAAGCTGATGCCGGCCTTCTATGTCGGCGCGGTCCGGACGGTGGCCGCTTTCATCCGTCGCTTCGACGCCGCACCGGTCAACGCCAGGCTCGCACCCGCCGGACAGTGACCGGTGGATGATGTCCGCTGGTTCGCGCCCAATCGCTACTGTGCGCTGCCGGTCAGCGCAATGCAGTCGCTCGGCATGCGGATCGCGGTCAGCGGCGACGCGCCAGCCAGCATTTCGTTCGCGGCCGACGGGCAGTGCGCGGTTGAGGCGTACCACCATGCGCGACGCCATCGCAGTACCCTCGTTGCGTATCTCTGGGACCTGCCGCCGTGGCGGCTCGCGAACGGCAAGCCGGATTCGGTTCTTGAAGTCGGCGCACGACTGATCCGAGTTCCGCGCCTCATCGGGGGCTATCGTGAGCGCGCGGGCTACTACAGCCGGATGCGCTTCGTGGCGCGCCGTGCCGAGCTGGTGCTCTGCCCCTCGGCACAGACCGCAGCGGACCTCGCCTCGCGATTCGGAGTGCGCGCGCGGCAGCTGCCGTTCTGCTACGACAGCGATCGCTTCAACGGAGGCGCCACGGTGGCGACGCCGACGAACGACGTGCCCATACTGCTCTCGATCTCGCGACTTGAGCCGAGCAAGAATCACGGTGGCTTGCTGCGTGCCGCCGCACTGCTCGGACGGCCGGTTACCGTGCGCATCGTGGGGCGCGGAAGCGAGGCAGCGAATCTGCGCCGGCTGGCGTGTGAACTTGGCATCACCCTGCAACTCGATGATGCCTGGGCCAGCGATGACGAGATCGTGGCGGCCTATCTCGAGGCCACGGTGGTGGTCTGTCCCAGCCGCTTCGAGGGGTTCGGGCTCACGCCGATGGAGGGGCTGGCGATGGGGCGGCGCGTCGTGGCGTCCGACATCCCGACCCATCGGGAGTTCGTGGGAGGCCGGGTGGAGCTGTTCGACGCGGCGAGTCCCGCCGACCTCGCCCGGGCGCTGGAGGCCTCCCTCGCGGCCCCCGATCCCGCCATTCCCGCCGCCTCGCCGCTCCCCACGCTGACTATCGAGGCCGCTGCCCACCGGCTGTACGAGGCCTGGCTCCCCCGGCTGGCCTGAGGGTCAACACCCGGCGGGGGGAATGCGTACCATGCTTTTGTCCGCCGTCCCTTTCCACATCAGCCGGATACTCCGAATGTCCCGTGCGTCGCACCGTCTCGCCGCGAGCCTGATCCTACTGGCTGCGGCCGCGCCACTCCATGCCCAAACCTTCCCGACCGACGACCCAATCATCAAGCAGATCTGGACCATGGGAATGGAACAGGGCAAGACCCCGCAACTCGCCCACACGCTGTTCGATTCCCTCGGCCCTCGACTCATGGGCGCCCCCAACCTCAAAGCCGCGCAGGACTGGTTGGTGAAGACCTACACCGCCTGGGGCATCGAGGCGAAGAATGAGCAGTACGGCACCTGGCGCGGCTGGCGCCGGGGCTATTCGCATATCGACCTGATCTCGCCACGGAGCCGCACGCTCGAAGGCCAGATGCTGGGCTACTCGCCCGGCACCAACAAGAAGGACGTGGACGCGGTCGCGATCGTCCTGCCCCGCTTCGCCGACAGCACCGAATTCGTGAAGTGGCTGCCGCAAGCCAAGGGGAAGCTAGTGCTGGTCTCGGCGGCATTGCCGACCTGCCGTCCGCAGGATGACTGGGCCGCGAACGCGACGCCCGAGTCGAAGGCGCGCATGGACACGTTGATGGTGAATACCCAGCGCGAATGGGGTAGCCGCAACGTCCGCGGCACCGGCTACTCGCTCGCACTCGGCGGCGGTGAGCTGGCCGTGCGACTCGAGGAAGGCGGCGCGGCGGGCGTGATTTCGTCGCGGCCCAAGCTCGCATGGCGGATGCCAAATCCCAACGCCACGGCGGCTGGACGCGCAGGTGGGGGCGGCTTCGGCGGCGCAACCAATACCGGTTGGGGCACCATGGAGATCTTCGAGACCTACACCACCAAGGTGCCGACCATCGCACTGAGCTGCGAGGACTACGGCCTGGTGTTCCGCCTCGCCGAGCAGGGTGAGCAGCCCAAGCTGCGGCTGAACCTCGATGGGCAGCTGCTGGGTGAGCAGCCGGTGTTCAACACCGTGGCGATGATCCGTGGCAGCGAGAAGCCGAACGAATACGTCATGCTCTCCGCCCACTTCGACTCCTGGGATGGGTCGAGCGGTGCCACCGACAACGGCACCGGCACGCTCACCATGATGGAGGCGATGCGGATCCTCAAGACCGTCTACCCGCACCCCAAGCGCACCATTCTGGTCGGGCATTGGAGCGGTGAGGAAGAGGGCGAGGTCGGCTCGAAGGCCTTTACCGAGGACCATCCTGACATCCTCAAGGGACTGCAGGCGCTCTTCAACCAGGACAACGGGACCGGCAGGATCGTGCGCCTCGGCGGCGGCGGCCTGGTGCACTCGCCCGAACACCTCAACGATTGGCTGTCGAAATTGCCAGCGGAGTTCAAGTCGCAGGTCAGTTTCGGCGGCCCCGGTCGGCCGGCCGGCGGCGGCAGCGACGACTTCTCCTTCGGCTGCAACGGCCTGCCCGCCTTCGGCC
>JBDUDP010000078.1:0-9232 GCA_040002895.1 Gemmatimonadota bacterium | reverse complement strand
CCTTGGTCGCCTGCGACTTCATGATGGTGTCGCCGATGCTCACCTGGCCGTCGCCACCCAGCGCGACCTTGCCGTTCTTGCGCACCGCGAGAATGGTCGTGCCGTGGAACTCAACTGGCATAGCGTTCAGTCCTCAAGAAAGTCTCTCACTACTGGGGCGACGGCTCGGTCGGGGGGAAGCCGCCAACCGCCTCGTTACAGCGACGGCTCGGTCCGGTGGGGAACCGCCAACCGCCTCGTTACAGCGACGGCTCGGTCGGGGGGAAGCCGCCAACCGTCGGACCGGAACTCGCTCGCTGAGCTCGCTCAGACAGCCGGTCCTCCTCTGGCGGCCCCCCCGTACCTCACTCGTCGCCATCCAACATCTCGCCTCACGTCTCACGTCTCACGTCTCACGTCTCTCTTCTCTCTTTTATTTGGCTCTCGGATGCGCATCCCGATACACCTGCTTCAATCGTTCGACACTGGTGTGCGTGTAGATCTGTGTCGTGCTTAAGCTCGCGTGACCCAGCAGTTCCTGCACCGCGCGCAGGTCGGCGCCGGCGTCGAGCAGGTGGGTGGCGAAGGTGTGGCGCATCGAGTGGGTCCGCATCTCCTTGGCCCCGATCGCGTCGTAGAACCGATGCATCCGGCGCTGGATCGTGACCGCACTCAGCCGCTTGCCCCGCCGCCCCACGAACACCGCCTGCCGGTCGGCCTCCGACAATGCCGCCAGCGGCTCCCGCGCCTGAAGGTACCGCCGGAGCGCGATCGACGCCCGGGTCCCCACCGGCACGATCCGCTCCTTGCGCCCCTTGCCAAGAACCTTGACCTGGTCGGTCAGCAGATCGAGCGCGCCGAGGTCGAGCATCCGCAGCTCTGAAAGCCGCAAGCCGGAGGAATAGAATAGCTCCAGCATCGCCAGGTCGCGCATGTCCTCCACTTCCCCGCTCTCCGCCCGTTCCTCGGCGACCTTGAACAGCGCCGTGATCTGCTCGGTGAGCAGGTAACTCGGCAGCCGCTTCTCGAGTCGCGGCAGCCGCGCGGCGCGAATTGCGGGGATGTCGACGTCGTGGTGCACATGCATCCACTTGTAGAACGAGCGCACCGCGCTCAGCGTGCGCGCCGCCGAGCGTTTGGCGAGTCCGCGCCGGTCCATCTCGGCGAGAAAGCCGCGCAGCGCGAGCCGGTCAACGCCCTCGAACGTCCACGACGTGCCTTCGTGCCGCCGGTCGAGGTAGTTCGCAAACGCCTCGAGGTCTCTGCGGTAGGCCGAGATGGTGTGTGGCGACTGGTCGCGCGCCTTCTCGAGATGGGTGAGGAACTCGTCGATGCGCTCGCGCGTCACACGCCGGCTCGCCACGCCGCGAAATCGCGCCGTGCGCGCTCCACCAGCAGGGCCTTCTTCTGATCCTTCTTGACGCGCCCCTCGAGCGGATCGACCAGGCCGAAGTTCGCGTTCATGGGCTGGAAGTGTTTGGGGTTGGCCTCGCGCAGGTAGCGCAGCAGGGCGCCCAACATGGTGGTCGGCGGCGGCACCACGACCGGCTCACCCTGGAGCACGCGCGCGAGGTTGATGCCGGCGAGCAGGCCGGTGCCGAGTGATTCGGTGTAGCCCTCCACGCCGGTGAGCTGGCCCGCGAAGAAGAGCGGCGCACCGTCGCGTTCTTGCAGTGCGGGACCCAGCGAACCGGGGGAGTTGATGTAGCTGTTGCGATGGATCGAGCCGTAGCGCAAGAATTCCGCGGTGGCCAGTCCCGGGATCGAGCGCAGCACGCGGATCTGCTCGGGAATCCGCAGCCGAGTCTGGAAGCCCACCAGGTTCCACATCTGTGCCGCCTTGTCCTCGCGTCGCAACTGCACCGCCGCGTACGGCTCGCGATTGGTCACCGGATGATGCAGGCCGATGGGCTTCATGGGGCCGAAGCGCAGCGTCTCGCGCCCGCGCTTCGCCATCTCCTCCACCGGCAGGCAGCCTTCGAAGTACGGCACCGCATCGAACTCATGGCCGTGGAACTGGTCGGCGGCGGTGAGCACGTCGATGAACGCCTCGTACTCCGGCTGGGTCATCGGGGCATTGAGGTAGTCGTCGCCCTCGCCTTTGCCCCAACGCGACTTGGCGTAGAGCACATCCATGTCGAGCGATTCGGCCGAGAGAATCGGGGCGATGGCATCGTAGAAAGCCAGCGCATCCACACCGAGCCGTGCTGCGATAGCAGTGGCGAGTGCATCGGAGGTGAGCGGGCCGGTGGCCACGATGCCGGGTGACGGCAGCTCGACCGATTCCTCCCGCACCACGGTGATGCGCGGATGCGACTGCACCTTGGCGTTGACGAGCGTGCTGAACACCTCGCGATCGACCGCGAGCGCGGAGCCGCCGGGCACCCGGGCCTCATCGGCAATCGGCAGCAGGATTGATCCGAGATCGCGCAGCTCGGCCTTGAGCAGACCGTGCGCGTTCTCGAGTTCCACTGACTTGAAGGAGTTGCTGCAGACCAGTTCGCCGATGCGATCGCTCTGGTGCGCCGCGGTCTTCACGACCGGGCGCATCTCGACCAGCGTCACCTCGATGCCGCGCTCGGCGAGCGCCCACGCGGCCTCCGATCCAGCCAGTCCGCCGCCCACGACGGTGGCGCGACGGTCGGACGTGCTCACGACGTGGCGGTGCGCCGCTTCCCGGCAGCGCCCCGCTTCGCCTTCGGCGCCTTCCCCTTGTCGGCGATCAGTTCCACCGCCGCCTCGAGCGAGAACGTCATTGGATCGGTGCCCTTGGGCACCGAGGCATTGAGATCGCCGTGCTTGACGTAGGGACCATACTTGCCATCGAAAAGTTGCACCGGCTTGCCATCCTTGGGATGCACGCCGATCTCGCGCAGCGGCGTCGCCGCGGCCCGACCGCGACGCGCCGCCTTGGGCTCGGCCAACAGCGCGACGGCGCGATCGAGCTGCACCGTGAGCACATCGTCGCCGGCCTTGAGCGAACGGAACTCCGCCTCGCCCTTGCCCAAGTCGTGCAGAATGTAGGGGCCGAAGCGACCGAGCCCGGCCTTGACCGGACGCTTGCTCTCGGGGTGCTCGCCCAGCAGGCGCGGCAACGACAGCAGCCCCACCGCCATGTCGAGTGTCACGTCATCGAGCTTCACGCCCTTGGGCAGCGAGGAGCGCTTCGGCTTGACCTTGCTCCCCTCTTCCTGCTGACCGAGCTGCACGTAGGGGCCGTACTGCCCTTCCATCAGATAGATCGGATCGCCGGTTTCGGGATGGCTGCCGACCGATGCGGGGCCTTCGGCGCGCTGGCGCAGCAGTGTCTCCACCCGTTCGGCATCGAGATCGGCCGGCGTGGCATCCTTGGGCAGCGATGCGCGCAACGGTTCATCGCCCTCGCGTTCCACGTACGGCCCGAAGCGCCCAATGCGCACGGTGGCACCGAGTCCGTCGATGGCCACCTGGCGCGCCTCGGCCGGCTTGATGTCGCGCTCGCCGTTGGCCGTCTGCTGCTGCAGGCCGTCCTCGCCGAGGTAGAACTCCTTGAGGTAGCCGAGCATGTCGCGTTGCCCCTCGGAGATTTCGTCGAGCCGATCTTCCATCCCCTTGGTGAACTCCACGTCGACCAGATGCCCGAAGTGGCGGATCAACAGGTCGGTCACGGCAAAGGCCGTGAAGGTCGGCACCAGTGCCTGGCCCTGGCGCACCACGTAGCCGCGATCGACGATGGTCCCCATGATCGATGCGTAGGTCGACGGGCGGCCGACGCCATTTTCCTCGAGCGTCTTCACCAGCGAGGCCTCGGTGAAGCGCGCGGGGGGCTTGGTCTCGTGGCCCACCGGTTCGAGCGTGGCGCAGGTGGGCGTGTCGCCGGTGGCCAGCGGCGGCAGCGGCTTGTCGCGATCCTCGAGCGCCGCCTCGGGATCGTCGGAGCCCTCCACGTAGGCGCGCAGGAAACCGGCGAAGTCGGTGCGCAGGCCGGTGGCACGGAAGGTCGCCTTCTGGACCGCGATCTCGGCGCTGGTGGATGTCTTCTTGGCGTCCTTCATCTGCGACGCCACGGTGCGCTTCCAGATCAGGTCATAGAGCGCGAGTTCGTTGCCGTCGAGGTCGGTCTCTTCCGGCGTGCGGAAGTGCGAGCCCGCGGGACGGATCGCTTCGTGCGCTTCCTGCGCGTTGGCGACCTTGTTGGCGTAGCGCCGCGGCGAATCGGGGAGGAAGTCCTTGCCGTAAAGTCGGCCCACGAGTTCACGCGCCGCGGTGATGGCCTGGTCGGAGAGCGCCACCGAGTCGGTACGCATGTAGGTGATGTAGCCGCGCTCGTAGAGCTTCTGTGCCGTCTGCATGGTCTGCTTGGCGCTGTAGCGGAGCTTGCGGTTGGCTTCCTGCTGCATGGTCGAGGTCGTGAATGGTGCGTAGGGCCGCATGGTACGCGGCGACTCCTCCACCGAGAGCACCTTCCAGGTGGCGCCCTGCAGCGTCTCGACCAACGTGCGCGCGGTGGCCTCGTCGAGCAGCAGCACGTCCTTGTCGGCGGCCACCTTGCCGGTCTGTTCGTCGAAGTCCTTGCCGGTGGCGAGGCGCTTGCCATCGAGGGCCACCATGCCGGCTTCGAACTCCGTGCCACCATGCACCAGCGTGGCCGAGAGATCCCAGTAGGAGCCGGTGCGGAACGCCATCCGTTCGCGTTCGCGATCGACCACCAGACGCGTGGCCACGCTCTGCACCCGACCGGCCGACAGCCCGAAGGCCACCTTCTTCCACAGCAGGGGCGAGAGGGTGTACCCCACGAGGCGATCCAGAATGCGTCGCGCTTCCTGCGCGCGCACCATGTTGTTGTCGACGTCGCGCGTGTGCTCCAGCGCCGTGCGGATCGCCTCCTTGGTGATCTCGTGGAACACCATCCGCTTCACCGGCACCTTGGGCTGGAGCACTTCGAGCAGGTGCCAGGAGATGCTCTCGCCTTCGCGGTCTTCGTCAGTCGCGAGGTAGAGGGTGTCGGCGTCCTTGAGCAGCTCCTTGAGTTCCTTCACCACCGACTTCTTGTCGCTCGGCACGATGTAGAGCGGTTCGAAGTCGTTGGCGACGTTGACCCCGAAGCGGGCCCACTCCTCACCCTTGTACTTGGCCGGAATCTCCTTGGCGTCGCCGGGGAGGTCGCGGATGTGGCCCATCGAGGCGGCCACGGTGTAGCCATCGGGGAGGAAGTTGCGAATGGTCCGCGCCTTGGTGGGCGATTCCACGATCACCAACGACGTGCCGAGCCCGCCGCCCTTGGATGTGGCGGCCGCGCGGGTGCGCGGGCTCTTGGGCCGGCTGGTCTTGGCCTTCTTGGTGGTCGCCATCGGTTCCATTCCCTTGGGGTCTGGCCGCCGTCAGAACGTGGACGAAGGGCTCGTCACATCCCGTTGGCGGGGACTGCACTAATACCCGCTGGACAACCTTCCGGCAACCTGCTCCACCGCAACTCCTTATCAATCAATGCCTTACCAGCCGCCGTAGTGCCTCGCGGCCGACGCCACGGCCTGGGCGGTCCGCTCACTCGAGAGCTCGCCCACGGCAATTTCGATCCCGGCCAGCCGGTAGCGCGCCTCGCGCGCGGCGAGCAGCTGGGTCAGCCGTTCCACGTGTGGAGCATCGGAGAGCAAGGGTCGGTCGGTAGCCCCATGGAGGCGGGCCGCGGCGACCTCGGGCGAAAGCGACAGATATATAATGAGCGCCCGAAGTTCTGCCGCCTCCATCCCCCCCGGCTCCGCCGCCCACCCCCCACCCGCCGCGATGATCTGGGGCTGGGCCAAGGCGATATCCATCGCCGACCGTTCCAATGCCCGGAAGTTGGGCTCCCCGAGCTCCGAGAAGATCTCCCGGACACTCTTTCCCGATGCGGAGACGATCGCCGAGTCGAGATCGTGCCACGGGGCACCCAGGAGTTCCGCCGCGCGCTGGGCAGCGGTGGTCTTCCCGGCCCCGGGAAGGCCGATCAGGACAATGGGACGCGGGCCGCCGCTCAGTCGGCCTCCGCCGGCTCGGGCCCCTCGCTGATTGCCGCCCAGCGCTGACCCGCCGCCGCGAGATAGCCGGCGAGATTGCGTCGGGTCTCGCCCAGCGAATCGCCGCCGAACTTCTCCAGCATCGCCTCTGCCAGCACCAGCGCCACGAGTGCCTCGGCAATCACGCCCATGGCCGGCACCGCGGTGACGTCGGAACGTTCACTCTGGGCATTGGCTTCGGCGCCGGTGGTGAGGTTCACCGTCTTGAGCGGCGACATCAGCGTGGAGATCGGCTTCATGGCAACGCGCACCACCAGCGGCTCGCCGGTGGTCATGCCGCCCTCGAGGCCACCAGCGTTGTTGCCGACGCGCGCGAAGCCAGCACGTGGATCCCGTAGGGACGAGGCATGCCTCGCCCCTACGACCCCTACGTCGGACGCAATAATCGGATCGTGCACCTCCGACCCCGGACGGCGTGCGGCCTCGAACCCCATCCCGATTTCGACACCCTTCACGGCTGGAATCGACATCAGCATCCCGGCGAGCCGGCCATCGAGTTTGCGGTCCCAGCTCACGTGGCTGCCGAGTCCCACCGGAAGTCCGCGAGCCACCACTTCGATCTCCCCGCCCAGGGTATCGCCGTCCTTCTTGGCGCGGTCGATGCGCGCGATGATCGCCGCCTCGGCCCCGGCGTCGAGGGTGCGCACCGCCGAGGCATCGGAGGCGGCGTTGAGCGGAACGGGGAGCGGCGTGGGAACGGTAGCGCGGATGCCGCCAAGGGAGACGAGGTGCGAGCCGATTTCGACCCCGAGTTCGTCGAGCAGCCGGCGCGCCACCGCGCCGGCGGCCACGCGGGCCGCGGTCTCGCGGGCTGAGGCCCGTTCGAGAATGTCGCGGGCATCGAGTCGGTCGTACTTGAGCACGCCCACGAGGTCGGCGTGACCGGGCCGCGGCCGGGTGACGCGGCGGCGGCGGATCTCGCCGCTGCCCTCGGCGGCCATGACGTCTTCCCAATTGGCCCAGTCGCGGTTGTGGATCAGCATGGCGATGGGTGAACCCAGCGTCTCGCCCGCGCGCACGCCCGCGAGCCATTCGATGCGGTCCTGCTCGATCTTCATCCGCGCGCCGCGGCCGTAGCCCTGCATCCGGCGGCCGAGGTCCCGGTCGATGGCATCGGCGCTGATGGGCAGCCCGGCGGGCATACCCTCGACGATGATGACGAGACCTTTGCCGTGTGATTCACCGGCGGTGGTGAAGCGGAATGGCATCACGGATCCCCAACGGTCGCGATTGATGTGAGACAACCCTGCGCCTCAATATGTCGCCATGCCCCCAAAAGGCGAGGCGCCCGACTTGCGTCGGGCGCCTCTTCCGATTCACTCGTCCCCCGAGCGAGCTCGAGGGGTACAGATCAGGGAGGCGTCGGATCGTCGATGATCCGCGGCATCACCAGGATGATCAGGTCCTTGCGATTCTCCCGATTCTCCGTAAAGGAGAAGAGGTTGCCGATGAACGGCAACGAGGAGAGCAGCGGGATGCCGGAGCGGTTGCGCGTGACGGTGGTGACCGTGAGGCCGCCGATCACGGCCGTCTCGCCGTCGTTCACGAGCAGGTGGTTCTCGGCCCGCTGCTTCGGGATGGTGAAGCCGAGGTCCGCGGCCGCCAGCGTCTGGATCGACGAGCGCTCGACTTCGAGGTCAAGCAGGATCTGGCGGTTGTTGGTCACGTGCGGCGTGGCGACCAGCTTGATGCCGGTCTCCTTGAAGGTCACGTTGGCGCGGGGCGCCTGGTTGACCTGGCCGAACGACGAGGCGTCGATCACGCGTACCGGCGTTTCCTCGCCGGAGAGGATGTTGGCCTTGCGGTTGTCGAGCGTGTGAATGAGCGGGACCGCCTGGACGTCGGTCAGTTCCACGCGCGACAGGGCGGAGAGGAACGAGGTCACCGAGAAGCCGCCGATGGCGGTCGAGAAGACCAGGTCGAGTGCCGAACCCGAAATGAGCGCGCTGGCGTTTGCCACGCCCGACACCGCATTGCCGCCGAGGTTCACGACGTTGGTGTTGGGGTTGTAGGGCTGGCCGGTGGTCGGATCGGTCCGCTGGACGATGGTGTTGTTGAACTGCTGGCCCGTGCCGATGTCGTACTTGAGGCCGAGCTGTTCGAGGTCGGTGCGATCGACGAAGATCAGCTTGGCCTGGATTGCCACGGTCGGGGTGCGGATGTCGAGGGCGCGCACGAAGTCGACGATCGACTCGATGCGGGTCCGCGAATCGGTGATGATGAGTGAGTTGCTCGACGTGTCGGGAACGATCTTGCCGCGATTCTTGGTGATCATCCCCTCGACCGACTTCGCCATCTCGGCAGCCTTGGCGTAGTTCAGGCGCACCTGGCGGGTCTCGAGCACTTCAATGGAGTCGAGTCGGGCGAGCTCGCCCGGAGCATCGACGCGGATGATCCCGCCCTTCATCACGACGGCCGAGAGTCCCTGGGTCGCGAGGAACGCCTCGAAGGCGTCGCTCCAGGTCTGGTCCGTGAGCGTCATGCTCACGGTGCCGGTGATCCCCTTGCCGGTGACGATCGAGCGATGGCCCGACTTGGCAAAGGAGTAGATCACGTCCTCGATGGGCGTCTTGTCGAACGTCACCGAGAAGCGCGGATCATCGGCGCGCGGAGCCAGTGGCCCGACGCGATTGCCGCGGGCCGTGGACGGCGTCTGCATGGCATCGGTGGGCGCGTAGCTGCTGCGCCGCGCCGGAGCTGCCGCGAGCGCCTTGGCGCCACCGCTGCCGGCAGACCAGGCGTCGAACGGGTCGTCGGCAAACACCACCGAGACCACACCGGGCGTGGTGCGATCAATCGTGAAGGCGGGGAGCCGGTCGAACTCGAGCACCACCCGCACTACGTTGGGGAGGTGCTGGCGTTGCCGGACCGCGGTCACGATGCCGCGCTGGCGGCCGTCATAGCCGCCAAGATCGGCGAGCGTGGCGCCCTCGACGTCGAGCACCAGCCGATCGGGATCGTGATAGGTCACGTCCTTCACGGTGACGGTGCCGGTCACGGCGATGGCGAGTCGGGCGGTGCCGCCGCTGCTCGACAACGACAGCGCGGTGACCTGCGCGTCGGGAGCGGGGCGCAGGGTGGCTGCCGGGGTGCCGAGGAACATCGGCACCAGCATCCAGGAAAGTGATCGGTTCATCATTGCTTCTCGTCCTCCGCCCTACGCAGCGAGTAGGTCTGTTCACGGACGGTGCCGAAGTCGTCCAGGCGCAGCGTGACAT
>JBDUDP010000077.1:0-9387 GCA_040002895.1 Gemmatimonadota bacterium | reverse complement strand
CCATCCCCACGCTCACCCCTCCAATCGCAATGCCGCCCAGTTCCGCTTGCCCTTCCGTAGCAGGATCACGCCGCCGCGCAGGACGTCAGTATCGGTCAGCACGCGCGCCGCATCAACCCCCACGCCATTGACCGAGAAGCCGCCGCCATCCAGACCGCGTCGCGCTTCGCCCTTGGACGCCGCGAGCTCGCAGTTCACCAACGCGTCAATGATTCCGATGCCCGCCGCCAACGCGGCGCGACTGACGTTGCGGGTTGGTACTTCTGCCGTGACCATCGCGAGCGTCGGCTCGTCGGCGGTCGTCAGGTCGTGACTCCCAAACAGGATACCAGCCGCCGCGGCGACCCGCGTCACCGCCGCCGCACCGTGGACGCGCGCCGTGACGTCGTCCGCCAGTCGACGCTGGGCCTGCCGCTTGCCGGGATCGGCACGGTGCTGTTCCATCAACGCGCCGATCTCGGTCGGTTCGATGAAGGTGAAGAACGTCAGCAGCCGCTGCACGTCAGCGTCCTCGACCGCGAGCCAGAACTGGTGAAAGGCGTACGGCGACGTTTTCCGCGCGTCGAGCCAGATGTTGCCGGCCTCACTCTTGCCGAACTTCGCTCCTGCAGCGGTGGTCAGCAGTGGCAGCACCAGCCCGTGCAGCTTGGCGCCGTCGCGGCGGGCCCCGAGCTCGATCCCGGCAGTGATGTTGCCCCACTGGTCGCTGCCGCCGAGCTGGAGCTCGCAGTCGTCGTGACGCGCGAGATGCGCAAAGTCGTGGGCCTGCACCAGCATGTAGGTGAATTCGGTGAACGAGATCCCGCTGTCGAGCCGACTCTTCACGGTGTCCTTCTGGAGCATGTAGCTCACCGTGAAGTGCTTGCCGGTGTCTCGCAGGAACTCGAGCAACCCGAGGCCAGCGAGCCAGTCGGCGTTGTTGAGCATGCGCGCGTCAGACGGCCCGGTGCCGAACTCCAGAAAGCGCTCGAGTTGGGCGCGGATTGCCGCCGAGTTGGAGGCGACGGTGGCCTGCGAGAGCATCGGTCGTTCGGCGCGCTTGCCGGACGGATCGCCCACCATCCCCGTTCCTCCGCCAATCAGGACCAGCGGACGGCCACCGAGCCGCTGCAGCCACGCCAGGGCCATGACCGGCACAAGGTTGCCGACGTGGAGCGAGTCGGCGGTGGGGTCGAAGCCGACGTAGCCCGCGATCGGGCCGCGGGCGAGGCGTTCGGCGAGGTCGGGCGTGGCATCGTGCACCATCCCGCGGGATCGGAGGACTTCGAGGAGGTCGATCATCGTGGAGCAAGATGCCCGTCGCGCGGCCGGACGTGCAAGCCGTGGCCGGGTCGAATACCTTCCAGTGCATGTCCAAGAAGCTCCCCGGGCGTGGCCTCCGCTGGCGAACATCCCTCGCCAACGGATGGCGCCGCGCCTCATTGCGCCGTCGAATCGTCATCGTCCTCCTCTCCGCCACGGTCCTCGGGTCGTTGACCCTGCTGACCGCCTGGAGCAGGGCGTGCGCCAACGACGCCTGTCCGTCGCTGGCGCCGCTGGCCCAGTACGACCCCGACCAGGCCTCACGCGTCTTCGCGGCCGACGGCCGGTTGATCACCGACTTCGGCTTGATCCGTCGTACGGTGATCGGTCTCAAGGAGATGTCACCGGCGGTGCCGAGTGCCTTCATCGCCGTGGAGGACAAGCGCTTCTACGAGCATCACGGGGTCGATTGGCTCCGGCTCTTCGGCGCCATCAAGAACAACCTGCTGCACGCCTCACTCTCGCGTGAGGGATTCTCGACCATCACCATGCAGCTGGCGGGCAATCTCTTTCCCGAGTCGATTGACCGCAGCAAGCGCAGCGGCCTCGCCGGCATCGCCCGCAAGATCCGCGAGGCGCGGGTCGCGATGGACATCGAGAAGCGCTACAGCAAGCAGAAGATCCTCGAGCTCTACCTCAACCAGATCTTTCTCGGCAACGGCGCCTACGGGGTCGAGGCCGCGTCGCAGCGGTACTTCGGCAAGTCGTCGCACGACGTCAACATTGCCGAGGCGGCGATGCTGGCGGCGCTGCCGAAGGCACCAGGGACGTACAACCCACGGCGCCACCCCGACAACGCCGTGCGGCGTCGCAACGTGGTGCTTGGGCTGCTGCACTCGGACGGCGCCATCACGGCGGAGGAGGCGGAGAGCTGGAAGTCGTATCCGTTGGCGCTCTCGTCGCGTTCCGACTTCGAGACCCACGCGCAGTATTTCGTGGAGTATGTCCGGCAGATCCTCACTGCCCGGTACGGCGCAAATCTCTACAAGGCCGGCTATCGCATCACCACCACGCTTGATCTGGATGCCCAGCTCGCGGCCGAACGCGCGCTCGAGGGGCAGCTGGAGAAGATCGAGAGTGGCCAACTCGGACGCTACACGCATCAGACCTACGCCGAATACAACGAGAAGCATGTCGACGGCGAGGATGGCAACACCAACACGCCCTACCTCCAGGGTGCGGTGCTGGTGCTCGAGGCGCAGACCGGAAACATCCTCGCCATGGTCGGCGGTCGCGACTTCGATGACTCGAAATTCAACCGCGTGGTGCAGGCGGAACGGCAGCCCGGATCGACCTTCAAGCCGTTCGTCTACTCGGCCGCACTCGAGTCGGGTCGTACCTTCGACGACGTCGAGATGGACGAGCCGGTCTCGGTGCCAATGCCGGACGGTCAACCCAACTGGGAACCGCAGAACTACGACGGTCGCTTCACCAACGCCCCGATGACCCTGCGCGAGGCCCTTCGGCGCTCGATCAACTCGGTCGCCGTGCGCGTCGGGCTGAAGGTCGGCCCCCAGGCGGTCCGCGCCGAGGCGCAGAAGTTCGGGATCACCTCCCGGATGCAGGCGGTGCCCTCCATCGCGCTGGGTTCCGCGTCGGTCAAGCCGCTGGAGATGATCGCGGCCTACAGCACCTTCGCCAACCTCGGCACGCGAGTCGATCCCAACCCGATCCTCCGGGTTGAGGACAAGAATGGGAATGTGTTGTGGGAGCCCCAGCCGCAGCGCCATGACGTGCTCAACGCCTCCACGGCCTACAGCATGACCACCGAGCTGCGTGGGGTCGTCACCAGCGGGACCGCGAATGCCTCGGTGTATCGTGCGGGCTTCACCCTCCCGGCGGGCGGCAAGACCGGCACCACCAACGACTACAACGACGTCTGGTTCATCGGCTTCACCCATGACATTGTCGCCGGGGTCTGGATCGGCTTCGACCGTCCGACCAAGATCATGCCCAATGCGCAGGGCGGTCGTCTCGCTGCGCCGGCGTGGACTCAGCTGATGCTCGAGGTCTACCAGCGACGGAAGGCCCCGGGCGACTGGGCCCAACCGGAGCAGGCCCTGATCCCGGTCGAGATCGACAAGACCACTGGCTTCCGCGCCACCCCGTTCTGTCCCGAGGATGCCCGCGAGGTGCGCTACTATGTCCCGGGGACGGCGCCGAAGGAATTCTGCCCGGTCCACTCGCCCTTCCGCCCCGGCGGCGGCCCCTGATGCTCCGTCTCTCCGCGCCGTGGCTGTTGCCCGTCGCCGGAGAGCCCATCGCCAACGGTGCGGTCCTGATCGATCAGGGCGGACGCATCGTGGCGGTGGGTCCCGATGCGGCAGTCCCAGCGCCGGAACAGGCCCGCCGGCAGGACTGTGTCGGTGCGGCCCTCCTTCCTGGTCTCGTCAACACCCACACCCATCTCGAGCTCACCGGCTTCGCCGGGCTCGCCGAAGACGACGAGTTCTGGTCGTGGATCAAGCACCTCATGGCCATCAAGGCTGCGCGCAGTGACGAGGCGTTCCGCGCCGCGGCGGAGCAGGGCATCCGCGAGTGCTGGCAGGCCGGGGTCACCACGATCTGTGATACGGGAAGCACCGGGCAGGTGATCATGGCCCTCGCAGCCCTCGGTGGCAGCGGCATCGTGCATCATGAAGTGTTTGGTCCCGACCCCGTGGACTGCGACCGGGCCATGGCCCTCTTCTCGGCGGACCTCGATCGCCTGGCCCACTACGCGACCGGACGCGTGCGGCTCGGTGTCTCGCCCCATGCGCCCTATACGGTGAGTGGGCCGCTCTACCGGGCCTCGGCCGAATTGGCGCGCGCGCACGGTGTGCCGATCGCCGTCCATGTCGCCGAACCGGCGGGCGAGTCCGCGCTGCTGCATG
This sequence comes from Gemmatimonadota bacterium, assembly GCA_040002895.1. Lineage (GTDB taxonomy): Bacteria > Gemmatimonadota > Gemmatimonadetes > Gemmatimonadales > GWC2-71-9 > Palsa-1233. Next base: position 5,212 of record JBDUDP010000077.1, on the reverse strand, counting down.
ATTTTTCCGGAACGTTTGCTGAGGCTTGGCGCGAACGTGGCCTGTCGCGGCCCTCGCCGGCGTCGGTCACTCCCGTCGCGTGGCTCGAGCAACACGGGGTGCTCTCGCCGGAGACACTCTGCATTCATCTGATCCAAGTGAATGAAGCCGACGCCGATCTGCTCCAGCGCTCGCAGTGCGCCGTGGCGCACTGCCCGCGCTCCAATCGGCGGCATCATGGGCTGGATGCGCCGCTGCGCCTGTTCCTCGATCGCACGCTGCGACTTGGTCTCGGCACCGACTCCGTGGTGTCGGTGACTCCGCTCGACCTGATCGCCGAGGCACGGGTGGCGCGTGGGCTGGCCGGATGGAACGCACGTGAGACGGTGCGCGCCCTGACACTCGGCGGTGCGGAGGCGCTCGGACTCGCGCACGAGATCGGATCAATCGCACCGGGGAAGTGGGGCGATCTCGTGGCCATTGCCATCCCTGCGACTGGCGACCCCGAGGAACGGGTGTTGGCGAGTTCCCTTGCAGATGTCTCAGCCACCTGGCTCGGCGGGCGCTCCGTGCATGGCGGGCCTTGAATCCGATCTGGCTTCTGGGTATCCCTAGGTAACGTCGTCCGGAGCCCCGAACGGTGCGCTGCCTCGCCCTCAATGCGTCCTTTGAACCGCTGACCATGGTCCCGATCCGTCGGGCCCTTCGGCTTGTCATCGAGGGAAAGGCCGAAATCGTCGAGGCCGATGGCCACGATCCGATCCGCAGTGAACACCTGCGCTTACCGAAACCGGCGATCATTCGCCTCGTCCGTTTCGTGCATGTCCCCCGCCGATTCCGCCGCCAAGTCACCAACACCTTTCTCTTTGCCCGCGACAGCTACACCTGTCAGTACTGCGCGCGCGCCAGCATGGAGCTGCGGACCCGGGAGTGTCTCACCCGCGACCACGTTGTTCCCCAGTCGCGGGGCGGCACCAATGTGTGGCAGAACGTCGTGACCGCCTGCTCCAGTTGCAACACCAGGAAGGGCAGCCATCTCCCCGCCGAAATCGGCATGCATCCGTTGCGACCGCCAATGGAACCGCACTTCGTGCACCTGTCATGGGCCATTCGGCGGCTCACGCAGGCGCAACAGAAGTACATCCGGATTTTTTATGGAGAGGATGCCCTGGCCGCGTTCCGGCCGCGCTGACTAGCGGAGTCGGAAGCGGAAGGTGGGGGTGTTGTCGATCAGGGTCTGGGTGGGCAGGAAGAGTCGCATGATCCCGCGGGTGACGGCCCCTCCGGCGAGCGGATCGCTCGATGAGGGGTCATCCATGAATTGCTGCAGCTTGGCCAGTTCCTCGTCGTTCAGCGTGCTGATGTCGAGCCGCACCGAGTAGTACCAATTCCCCTCCTCCGGCAACGGGAACGCCAGCGTCAGGTAGCCGTTCACCGCCACTTTCAGCGCCGCCAGCGTCGGGAACGAGCGCGTCACCGCCCGGCGACCGGCCACCTGGGAGATCATCTGGTATTCCTCAAGCAGCGGCTGCCGCCGGATGATCACCGAGTAGTCGAGCGAAGGCCCCTTGGCGTCGGCGATGGTGCGTTTCCGCCATGCCCGCACCTGCCATTCGAGCCGGATCGAGTAGGCGCTCTCGAGGGCATCCTTCCAGCGTCCTTCCTCGAACAGGTTCGCGACGCGCCACTCCGGGTTCGGCCCCAGCGCGGGATCGGGTCCGAGGCGTGCGTTGACCTGCGCCTGTGCCTGAGCGGACGCCACCATCGGGGCGCCAACGCAGAGCGAAGCGAGGAGCAGGAGCCGACGCACGCGCAGGCTCAGAAACGGCGTTGCAGGCGAAGCAGGAGGCGGATCGGCTCGGGGTCGGCGATGGCCTTGGCGAGGTAGATCCCCACGGTTCCTCCATCGAGGCCGACGCCCACATCACTGCGCCATTCCCCGATGTTCTGGATCCGGTTGCTTGGAACCCGACCCTTGCCGTCGCCGGCAAGCCACGCGGTGCCCACATCACCGAACGCGACCGCCTCGACCCGCTGCAGTCCGATGGTGTAGCCGCCGATCCGGGTGCTCAGGTTGAGATCGAGGGCGCGCCGGAACTCGGCCTGCAACAACAATTGCCGATCGCAGAGCGCCGGCAATCCCGGATCCCGGCGGAGTCGGCGATCGCAATTCAGGTATCGGAAATCGTACCCCGACAGCGGGTCGAGTCCGCCCATCGATCGGCGATGCTGCACCAGCATCGGGTCGCCGCCGAGCCAGCCGCCGCCCGCGACGCGGAGGTGGACACTGTGACGCGCGTTCAGACGCAGGTAGTAGCGGGCGTCGAAGTCCGCCTCGTCGGCTTGATAGCCCGAGGTCGGGAGCGCATCGCGGATGTCGGTCGGCAACGAGGCCGGGGTCAGCTCCCGACTGGTGATGCGGCGCAGCTCACCGCGGATCCACCATCCCGACGTCGGGCGACTCGCCTCATCACGCGTGTCGTAGGCCAGGCGTAGCTCGATCGTCTGGAAGCGGCCGTCGTCGACGAGCGTGTTGGCCCGCCAACTCTCGTTGCCACGAAAGAGCGAGAAGGCGTCCCCGGCGTGGACCGAACGTTCTCTCGACTGGTGGACGCCGAGCCCAACGGTGAGCGGGCGCGTCGGCGTCCAGTTCGCAAAGAGTCCCCATCCGCGCGTGGCGTACCAATCGCGATAGTCGCGGCGGAGCAGGAAGGCCGTCAGGCCGGACTCAAGCGCCGAGTAGTGCTGGTCTGCCATCGGGGCGATAATCGACCCGGCCTCGAGCCCGACCACCAGCGGCGTCGAGCCAGCCCGACGCGCCGAGAGTCGTCCGGTCCAACCGAAGTCGGGTCGATCCTGGCTGTTGCTCGAGGCGGTGCGGACGATGCCCGCAAGATCGAGCTGGATGGTGTTGAGCGGGTCAGCCTGCCACGTGAAGCTCGGACCGACGCTGATCGGCAGGCCCTCGACGCGATTGTAGGGCTGGGCACCGGCGCGCAGCGTGGCCACCACGGGCCCGATGGGGAAGCTGGCGGCCGCACTGGTGAGGTCGGTCAACGCGCGCCCGGGCCGTCGCCGGATGACCCGGCCATCGGCCTGCCGCTGGACCGCCGCACCGCGGAGGTAGACGGTGGTGTCGCCGGTGATCACGGCGCCACGTGCAACCGTGAGCCGTCCGCCGAGGACAATGATGTCTCCCTCCACTCGTCCGGTGGCGGCCACGCGCAAGTCCCCATTGAGGACCACCACGCTGCCGCGCACCGTGCCGCCGATGCGGGCGATGTTGCCGTAGAGTGCGAGCGTCCCGGTCATGATCCCACCAGGCGCGAGGTCAAAATTTCCCTCGAGGCGCGTCGTGGTTGGCGCGTTGAAACGGTCCAGGACGCGGGTGAGAATTGCATCCGGAATGGCACCGCGGAGCGTGTCAGTGATCGGTGCGCCGAGGTCCAGCGTGCGGACCGGCTCCTGAGCCGCGATCGGCGGTCCGAGCAGGGTCAACGCGCCGGTCGCGAAGAGCAGGATGGCCCCTCGCAGATGATGGTGACGACGTACGCTCATTCGGCCCCTCCGCGAATGCCGAGTCGGCGCATTCGGCGATACAGGTTTCCTCGATCAGTCTTCAGCATGCGAGCGGCTTCTGCGATGTTGCCATTGGCCTGGGTGAGCGCGCTCGCAATCAAGCCGCGCTCGTGATCATCGAGTCGATCGGTGAGCCCCCGGCCATCCTCGACAAATTCTGGTACGGCACCGGGCGCCGTGGTGACCACCGGGGTCGAGGCACTCATCTGTAGCACGTGGGGAACCAGTTCCGCCGTCACTTCGTCACCGGCCACGATGGCGAGCCGTTCGACAATGTTGGCGAGTTCTCGAATGTTGCCGGGCCAGGTGTGATGCGCGAGCGCTTCGAGCGCGTCGGGCATGAACACGGGTGGGTGGCGCGGGCGGAGCCGCGCCGCGAGATGCGCCACGAGCTCGGGAATGTCGCCCAGCCGCGTGCGTAGTGGCGGCAATTCGATCGGAAAGACGTTGAGCCGGAAGTAGAGGTCCTCACGAAAACTCCCGCTCGCCACGGCATCAGCGAGATTCCGGTTCGTGGCCGCGAGCACCCGCACGTCCACCTGCTGACTGCGTTCGGCTCCGATGCGCTGGATCTCGCCGCTTTCGAGCACGCGCAGCAGCTTGGCCTGCGCGTCGAGTTGCAAGTCACCCACCTCATCAAGGAACAGCGTCCCGGTGTCGGCGAGCTCGAAGCGCCCGATGCGCCTGGCGGTGGCGCCGGTGAAGGCGCCGCGCTCATGGCCAAACATCTCGCTTTCCACGAGGTCGCGTGGAATGGCGGCGCAGTTGACCGAGACAAAGGGAAGTCGCGCGCGTGGCGAGCGGCGGTGAATCGCATTCGCCACCAGCTCCTTGCCGGTTCCCGACTCCCCCAGGATCAACACCCGGGCCTCCGTGGCACCCACCTGGGCGATCATCCGCCGCACCGCCTCGATCCCGGCAGAGCTGCCGACCAGGTCGGGCTGCGGGCCGAGGGCCGCGCGCAGCGAGCGATTCTCGGCCTGGGTCCGCACCAGCGTCTCGGCCGAGCGGAGCGCGACCAGCAGTGATTCCGGCGCCAGCGGCTTCTCAAGAAACTGGAATGCCCCCATCTGCACTGCGCGCACGGCATCGGCCAGCTGCGCCTTGCCGCTCATCATGATCACCGGAATCTCCGCGTCGCCCGCACGAATCTTCTCGAGCGTGGCGAGTCCATCCGGGCCTGGCGGCATCATCAGGTCGAGCAGGATGATGTCCGGCTTCACCTCTGGCAGGGCCAGCAGGCCGGCGTTGCCGTTGGCTGCCTCCGCCACCTCGAACCCCTCGGACTTGAGCAGGGCGCCCACCATGCGGCGGATGTTGGTCTCGTCGTCGACGATCAGGATGCGTGTGGTCATGCGGGGAACCGGACGAGGAAGGTGGCGCCACCGCCGGGAGTGTCGGCGACGGCGATGGTGCCGCGGTGCTGCTCGATGGTCTGGCGCACGATGGCCAGGCCCAAGCCGGTCCCGTCGCCCTTCTCGGTGTAGTAGGGCTGGAAGATCTGTTCTCGCTTCTCGGCGGCGATGCCCGGCCCGTCGTCGCTGAGCTGCACCTCGATCACGTCGCCGCGTCGGCGCAGCTCCACCACGATGGTTCCCGCGCCACGACAGGCCTCCACCGCGTTGCGCAGCACGTTGCTGAAGGCGCGTCGGAG
>JBDUDP010000076.1:0-9557 GCA_040002895.1 Gemmatimonadota bacterium | reverse complement strand
GAGAAGCGCTGACGGAGAGAGGAGAGAAGAGAGAGGAGAGAAGAGAGAGGAGAGAGGAGAGAGGAGAGCGGTGGGTTGAGGGGCTGCGTGTCCCACCCAGAGCCCAAGGGGCGATCCTCTGGGGGGACGGTGCAGTCTCCCTGAAGTTGATCAGCCCATCCCGAGAGTCAATCTAGGGTAAACCCCATATTTTTTGCCGCTTTTCGGGGTCGGTATCGCCCCAGAAGCCGCGCTACGACTGCCTTTCAGCATGCAGCGCGCTCCGTTGTCAAGCGCAGGAATATGGGGATTACCCTTGTTTCCTTTTGCGTCCCCTGCGTCTACAATCCGGCATCCGCCCGAACCACAATTGCCCGGAGCGTCGCATGGCCGCCGACCAGCACCGCGTCACCCTCGCGCAGGCACAGGGCTACACCCACGCCTGGCAGAAGGGTGACCCGCGCGGTCGTCACGCCTGGATGCTGCCGCGCGAGATCATCGACGAGATCCTGGCCCAGCCCGAGTGCGAAGGGATCCGGGTGTACGCCGGCGGCAGCCCCGCCGACAGGCGGTTGGTCTGGGTCGGCACCGACGCCAAGGGCAACGATCTCGTCGGCGGCACCATCGCGGAAGAATGCTTCCCGTGCCCGCCCGTCTGTCAGACGGGCTCGCCCCTGCTGTCCGAGCCATCGTGAGCGGACCGACCCTGCAGGACGTTGCCGGGACGTCGCGCAGCATTGGGCTTGCGCTCAGCTATATGGTACCGGTCATCATCCTCCCGCGAATTCGTCGCTCTCCCGTCGCCTTCGCCTTCTTCTGGTGGCTGGTGCTGGGCGGTGCGACGAACCTGTTTTCCCGGTGGTACGCTCCCCGCTACCAGAACACCCATGCCATCCTGCTCGGCTATCGGCTCGCCTCCGTCATGCTGTTGGGCTGGGTGTGCTACCGCGCGGCCACCGAGCCGCAACACCGCCGCATGGTCACCGCCGGCGTGGCCCTCTTCGTGGCGTTCTGGCTCACCGTCATCCTGACCGGGCTCGAGTCGCCCTCATCCGTCTCCCTCTACACCTCCCCCGCCGCCAACTTCGCCCAGATGCTGTTCGGGATCTTCCTGGTGCGTCAGGCGATGCGTGACGACAGCGTCCCGCCGCTCCGGCAAGCCTCGGCGATCCTCGGCTTCGGCCTGGTGCTCGCAGCCGCGAGCACCATCGCCGCCTTCCCCCTCGTGGCCGCCACGATGCGGACGTCGGTGCAGCGGGCCATGATGGTGAAGCCGCTCACCTCGATTCCCGCACATTTCGCGCTCATCCTCTGGGCCATTCCGTACTGGAAGCGGAGCATCGTCTGGACCCGCTGATCTGGAGCATGGTGCTCACCGTCGGGCTCAGCGTGGTGATGGTGCTGATCCTGTTCTGGGCGCTGAGTTCGGTGCAGCGCGAACGCACCCGTGCGGCCGTGGGTTGGGGTCGCCGCGTGCTCGAGGCCCAGGAGGAGGAGCGCCGCAGCATCGCGCGCGAGCTGCACGATGGCTTTGTCCCGTCCATCGACTCGCTCAGCATCGAGCTGCGCCGCATGGGTGGCACCGCCAGTAGTGAGCGCGCCACCGCGCTGGCGCAGCAACTGCGCACCCTGAGCCGCGGCCTCCACCCCGGCGTGCTCGATCACCTGCCGATTGCCGATGCGCTGGAACAGCTCTGCAGCAGCGAATCCACTGACGGCTTTGTGGTCACCCTCGATGTCGACGAGCTGCCGCCGCTCGACTTCCCCCATCGGCTGGCCTGCTATCGCATCACGCAGGAGGCGATCAACAATGCCCGCCGCCACGCCGGTGCCTCCCGGATCGAGGTCCTCGTCGACGAAATCAACGGTACCATCGATCTCACCATCCGCGACAACGGTCGCGGCTTCGTGGTCCCGCCCGACAGCAAGCTCGCCTCGCTCGGTCTCCGCTCCATGCGGGAACGCGCTTCCGCCCTCGGCGGCACGCTGACCATCACGTCGGCGCTTCAGGACGGGACGACCGTACACGCCCGACTCCCCACGAGCTCACCAGGATGAGCCCCTCGCTCGCGGGGCGCCGCGTGCTGATTGCCGACGATCACCGGCTCTTTGCCGAGGGACTCCGCGCCCTGCTGCGCGACCACGACTGCGAGGCGGAGATCGTCACGGAGCTGGCACTCATCGAGACCACGATTGCCGCCACGGAGCCCGACCTGCTGATCCTCGATCTCTCCTTCGGAACGGAGAGCGCGCTGCCGCTGCTGCACCAGCTGCGCGATACGCAGCCCGCGCTGCCGATCCTGGTGGTCAGCGCCTCAGAAGAACGGGTGGTCGTGGAGCGGGTGCAGGAGACCGGCGCGGCGTATCTCGCCAAGAGCCGCGCCGGCGCCGATGTGGCCCTGCTCGCGGGCGCAATGCTTGATGGCAGCTATCGCGCCCCCGCCGCCACGAGGCCGCGCGCACCGACACGCGCGTCACGTCAGATCGGCGGCGTCAAACTGAGTCGCGCCTTGATTCAGGTGCTCAAGCTCGCACGACTCGGCCTCAGCAATCCCGACATCGCCGAACAGATCGGCCGTACCGTCAAGACCGTCGAGGCCCACATGGGCGAGATCTACAACCGTCTCGGCCTCAAGAGCCGTGGTCAGGTGATCCGCTGGGCCAACGAGCACGCGCGCGAACTCGGCGCCCCACTCGACGGCAGCTGACTCACCGCGGCAGCGGGTCGGGCATGTCGGCGAGCAGGTAGGCCATCACCGCGAGCGTCGCGATGCACTGACGCAACTCCTGCCGGTTGATCACCGTCATCCGGTCGCCCTCGGTGTGGTGATACCAGAAGTAGCGTGACCCGTCGACATCGAGCGCGAAGCCGGGCACGCCCTCACGCAGGATCGGTCCCACGTCGGCCTCGCCGTCGCCAAACTCCACCCGCGTCGACCCCACCCGCGCGAGCAACGCTCCCAACTGCTTGGCCATCACGAGCCCCGCAGCACTCCCCTGGAAGCGGAAGCCCAGCGGTCGGAAGACACCGTTGTCCGACTCGATGGCCGCCACATGCTTCGCGAGCTCGGCGTGATGCGCGTCGCGGTACGCCAGCCCGCCGCGGGTGCCGTTCTCCTCGTTGGTCCACAAGACCACCCGAATGGTGCGGCGCGGCGTGAGGCCGAGCGCCTTCATCAGGCGCAGCGCCTCCCACGCGGCCACCGAGCCGCCGCCGTCGTCCATCGCCCCCTGTCCCACATCCCAGGAATCGATGTGCCCGCCCAGCACCACGATCTCATCGGGACGCTCACTGCCGCGGATCTCGGCCACAATGTTGCGCGACGGCACATCAGCCTCGGCGTGGGCCTCCATGCTGAGTCGCACGCGCACCGGCTCGCCCCGCGCCTGCATCCGGTGCAGCATCTCGGCGTCCTCCACGGTCACCGCAGCGAAAGGAATCTGTGGGACCCCTGTCTCGTAGCGCGTGCCACCCGTGTGCGGTGAGCTGATGGACTGTGGCGTGAGTGAGCGCACCAAGGCCGCCACGGCCCCGACCTTGGCAGCCGCGACGGCGCCGGTGCTGCGATACGGCTGCACCGCACGGTACGCCTGCAACGGCGGCAGCACCGTGTCGAAGGGCACATCAAAGAGCACGATCTTCCCTGCCGCCTCGGCTGCGCGCGCCGTGAGCTCGTCAAACGATGACACCACCAGCACCGCCGCCGTGATCCCGCCGCGCGGCGTGCCCACCGACCCGCCGAGGCCGAGCATGGGGAGCGGTGCGGCCCGGGGAGCGAGGAGGGTGGCCGATTCGGCGCCGCGCACCCAATGCGGCACCATCACCGGTTCGCCGCGGACGTTGGCGAAACCATCGCGTTGCATGGTGGAAAGGATCCAGTCGATCGCTCGGTCGAGCGACGTCGAGCCACTGAGGCGATGGCCGAAGGTATCGGTGAGCTGGGCCAGCCGGGCGTAACCCAGGGTATCGGCGAGGGCGGCAGTGATGAGCTGGTCGGCGGCGGCGCGGCTTCGGGGCGGAATGGCCTGCGCCGGGAGCGCGCTGGGCAGGGCCAGGAGCAATGGGAGCACGAGGCGGGCGAGTCGCATGGCATCCACTGGGCGAGGGATGCAACGAAACTAACCGACCCGAAATGCGAACGGACTCCGCGGCCCGCCACTGTGGCGGACCGGGAGTCCTGCGGGGGGAGAGGTCCTGCAGCGACCGGCGATGAGGCGACACTTCCGGTCTACATTGATAGATGCCCCTCCCCGGCCGATGGTTGCATCGGCGCGGGGGACACCCCGAACTCGAGGTGGTTCACGTGACCCTGCGACTGGCCCTGCTCGCCCTCACCGCTGCTGCGCCCCTCGGTGCCCAAACGCTGGTGGTCGCGAACATGAACGACACCACCACCCAGCTCATCGACGTGGCGAGTGGCAGCGTGCGGGCAACCCTGCCCACCACCTCGGTGCCACACGAGGTCGCGGTCTCGCCCAACGGCAGGTGGGCCGTGGTCACCGACTATGGCGCCCAGCAACCCGGCAGCACTCTCACGCTCGTGGATGTCGCCACGGGCACGATCGCCCGGACCATCTCGGTGGCGCCGCATCTCCGCCCGCATGGTGCGGTGTTCCTGCGCGACAACCGCACCGTGGTGGTCACCGCCGAGCGTGACTCGGTGCTGCTCCTGGTGGATGTCGAGGCGGGCCGAGTCACCGGCACCAGGTCGACCGGCCAGCGCATTGGCCACATGGTGGCACTGCCGCGTGACCAGCGCAGCGCGTTCGTGGCCAACATCACCGCCGGCACGCTCTCGATCGTGGACCTGGTCGGGAACACGGAGCCGGTCGTGATCGCGGTGGGGAGTCAGACCGAGGGAATCGGTGTCACCCACGACGGCCGCCAGGTCTGGATGGGGAGCAACAACACCGGCAAGGTGTTCGTGGTCGATGTCGCCTCGCGGCGGGTGGTCGATTCCATCCAGACCGCAGGGATTCCCTATCGTATAGCGTTCACGCCCAGTGACTCACTCGTGTTGATCACCAATCCGGAACAGGATGAGATTCTGCTCATCGACGTGGCGACGCGTGCCGTGCGCCGCAAGGTTGCCCTCAAGGTCGAGAGCGAGACGGCGATGGGGCCGCAGGGCATCGTCATTGCGCCCGACGGTGGCCGCGCGTGGATCACCATGGGGACGGGCAACATGGTGACCGAGTTTTCGCTTCCAGGCATGGGCACGCTGCGCAGCTGGTTCGTGGCACCGGGCCCCGATGGTATCGGACTCTCCGCGGTGGTGCCGCAGTGATCGCCCGCGCGGGGGCAGCGCTGCTGGTGTTGGCGCTGCCGCTGGGCGCGCAGAGAACGCCTTGCGGTCGCGAGAGCGTGGCCGCCTGCAAGCGCACGCTGGTGACTGAGGCGAGTTACGGGCTGCGCATGGCGGGGGGGGCAGACCAGCGCGAGAGCTACGACGGTCCAGCGAAGGTGAACATCTCCGCCAACATCGGCGTGGTGAAGCCGGTCTCCAAGGCGCTGGCGTTCGGGCCGGTGGCCACCGTCGGCGTCTGGGGCGATTTCTACCTCGGCCTCGGCGCGCGGGTGCGCGGCCAGCTCTCCCCCAAGGTGACGCTCGACCTCACCCCCAGCTACCTGATTGCACGCGGCAGCAGCGGCAGTGGGCACGGGATGCTCGATGCGGCGGTGATGTATCGCGACATCGCGGGGGTGAGCCTCCAGCTGGCGAGCTTTCAACAGTTCCGCTACGTGGTCGACGGACCCGACGGCTTCGGCAGCACCGTGGAGCAGAAGCCGGCGCTTTTTGTCGGGCTGCGACTCGGTTCGAAGCCGGGTCGCTACGGCATGGTGGCCGATGGGCTGGCCTTCATCGGCGCGTTGACCCTCTTCCTCATTGTCTGCAGCAACAACGGCTGCGATTGACCCTCGTTACAGCTTGGGTGCCGCGCCGTGCTTCGCGGCATCCTTGACCTGGGTGGCTTGGCGCGTGCGTTCCTGTTGCTGCAGCGCGGCCTCGGTGGCGGTGAGTCGCTGGAAGCCCCCGGCCTGGTCGAGCACCGCCACCTGCATCGATTCGGCGACATCAGGGTTGTCGCGCAACGGCGACACCGACGCCGCGATCACCAGCCCGCACTCCGGCGAGAGCTGCACGCCCGAATCGGGGTCGGGGCTGCGCTGGCATTGCCGCGCCAGCGGCGAGGCATCGCTCAGCAGCATCCCCGCCGGGTCATGCACCCAGGTCAGCAGCTTGCCACTGGTGTTCCACGGTTGCGAGCGCGTGGGCATGCCATACTTCTCGATGAAGGCCGCCTCCACGCTCGTGATGGTGGGGTTCTTCCCGGCGGCAAACCATTCTTCGCGGGCCACGTCGATCACCCGTTCTTCGCTCGGCATCCCCATGGTGGTGATGTACCACTTGATTTCACCGGGGGCGAGGTCCTTCGCGATGCGGTTGCCGCTGCGCCCCATCATCTCGTCCTGCATCTCCGTCATGATCTGGCGGGAGTTCTGCTGGACCCGCGCCTTCGCGAAACGCGCCTCGAAGCCCTGGCGCACCGTCTGGCCGAAGGTTTCCAGCTTGAAGCCACGGCCGTTGTCGGCGCGCACCACCAGCATGTCGTGAGAGCAGAGCACCAGATTCGCGGCCTCCTCGAAGGTCATCCCGGGGCGAACGCCCAGGATGTCATCGACGGCGGCGCCGGCGGCGCGGGCGGGAGTGGCGATGCGGGCGGGGCAGCGCACTCCGGCGTGTCCCTCGCGCGCCACCTCTTGGGCACTGGCCTCTCCGCTCTTGGCGGGGGCGGCCTTGCCGGCGAGCACCTCGCTCTTGGCGCCGCTGCAGGCGGCAGTGAGCGCGAGCGCGAGGGCGGCCGCGTGGGGGAGCAGGTGGCTGCGCATGTCGACTCCTGAAATCGGGCCGGGACCGGGGACGTGATGCTGTCCACGGCAATGCGCAGGAATGGGGCTGGGGCCGTCATGGGGGCGGCGGGGCGGAGCTTATCCCGCCCGCGCCACCGCGGTCACGTGCATGGTGCGCCGGATGCGGAAGCCGAGTTTGTGGTAGAGCGCGATCGCCGAGGCGTTGTCGGCCCAGACATGGAGAAACGGCGTGTCGCCGCGGGCCAGGATGCCGCGCGCGATGACATCGGTGAGTGCGGCCGCGTGGCCATGCCCACGATGATCGGGATGCGTGCAGATGGCACTCACCTCGGTGAAGCCATCGATGTTCATCCGCTCGCCTGCCATCGCCACCAGCTGGCCATCCTGCCGCCGGCCGATGTAACGCCCCAACTCGATGGTGCGCTCCTTGAACGGCCCCGGTCGCGTGAGCGCCACCAGCGCGCGCATCTCAGTGACGTCGGTCGGGCCCAGCGTGAGGTGCTCTGCCACGGCGGCGGCAGGGGTGTAGCTCGTGGCGATCATCTGTTCGCCGAACTTTTCCAGCAGCGTGGTGAATTGGGCCGGCACCTCCACCGCGTCCACGGTGAAGAGCACCGCACGCTCGCCCGGTTGCATCAGCGCGTGGAGTGATTCGAACGCCGCTTCAGAGCGGTTGGCGAGTGCGGCGAAGGGCGCCACCTCTGGTGGGTAGCGCCACGCCAGCGGGCTCCCCTGGGCCAGGGGCGCATGGCGGGTGGTGAGTGCGCTCCAGATCACGTGGTCGAGCGGGTGGGGCGCAGCGGAGGGAATGGTCATCCCTGAATCTTGGCCGGAGGCCCCACACATGCGCTACCGCTTCGCCAGGACCACCCACCACTGGCTGTCGCCACTCTGCGCGTAAATCATCCCGCGGATGTATTGGCCGTAGTAGATCGCGGCGGACGATGCCGGTGGCTCGATGGTGACCACATACTCGCCGGCGGGCAGGGTCGGGGTCTGGAAGCGTCCATCCGCACCGGTCACGACCGACGCCGCAACAGCTCCCAGTTCAAGCGGCGTCTGGCGCACGACCTGGTAGACCTTGACCAGCGCCCCGACGATTCGCGGTGCCGTTGCCAGCGTATCGCCACTGCCGGTCGACGGGGCGAGCACGGTGCCGCGAATCGCTCCGGTGCCCGTCGGTTGCTGTGGTGTCGGTGGCGGCGAGCCGGTGGAATCGCGGGCCATGGCCTGCACCAGTCCCATGAGTGGCGACGGATCGGACCCGGTCGGATTGCCCGAGCATGCGGCGAGGGTGACGGCCAGGGCGGCGAGCGATCGAATGGACGAGTTCATTGGGGCTCCTTGAAACGACGAGAATCTGCCTGCTTCACCCTAGTGGACTGTCGCAAGGGCGGAGGAGTCACATTGGGGGGAACGGCGGTGCGGAGCGTGACTTCTCGGGGTCGCTTCTCCCCGGCATAGCTTGTGGCCGTGCGCCCTTGTCCGGCCGCGCCGTGGGCGCGGATATTGGTGTGGTACAGGGGAAGTGGGAGTGAGCCAGTCTACCGGGCGGGATGCCAATGACGAGTCTGCGAATTCAGCACACGGTGTCGAATTTCGATGGTTGGAAGCGCGCATTCGAGCGCGATCCGATGGACCGCAAGGGTTCCGGCGTGGTGAGGTACCACATCCACCGCGCGCTCGCGGATCCGACGTTCGTGATGATCGACCTGGAGTTCACGACCGCGGCGCAGGCGGCGACGATGCTTGAGCGGCTGCGGCAGCTCTGGGCCGGACCGGGTGGTGCGGTGATGCGGGACCCTCAGGCGTGGGTCCTTGAAACGCTGGAATCGCACTCCCTCTGACGGCAAGCTGCCGCAACTCGCCCTGAATTATTTCAGCGACTGCACATGCGCCACGAACTGGTCGACGGCGATCTCGCTCCCTTCGTAAAAGCCCGACGACTTGTTGGTCTCCAAGTCGGCTTCGCTCCGATGCAGCGCCGTGAAGATGTAGCGCGTGCCGGTTCCCACGGAGGCGATGGTCATGATGGCGGTGATCGGAATGTCATCGAAGACTGCCGGGCGATAGTCGGGAAATAGCATCGACGTCCAGGCCAGCCGCTCCATCGGCACGACTTCCAGGATACAGCCGACATTGGGAACGATCTGACCCTCTCCCACGGCAATGTCGATTCTCACAATGCCGCCCGGCCGCAAGTCCAATTCGCAATGCGCGACCCGACCCCACTGTTTGGGCATGTACCACTCCGTGAGATGTTCCGGCTTTGTCAACGCCTCCCAGACAAGCCGCGTGGGGGCATCGATGAAGCGTTCGATCGCGAAATCAAGCGCTGGGTTGATCGTAAAGGGCGTGCTCATGATCTGGATTCCTTCTCCTTGAGGTGTGTGACGTAGGCATCGAAGCGGTCCAATCGAGTTTCCCATTCCTGGCGCCGCGCGGTCAGCCACTGCTCAGCGACCTTGAACCGTTCGGGGGCGATTTGATAGGTCCGGACCCGCCCGTGCTTCTTCGACTTCACCAGTCGGCTCTGTTCCAGGACCGACAGGTGCTGCACGAACGAGGGGAGTCTCATGTCGAACGATGCCGCCAGTTCGCTGACGGTGGCCGGCCCGAGGGCCAGGTGCTCGAGGACTTTCCGCCGAGTCACATTCGACAAGGCCTGGAAGACATCGTCTGCCACTCGGGTGTGAACCATGCC
>JBDUDP010000075.1:0-9669 GCA_040002895.1 Gemmatimonadota bacterium | reverse complement strand
TCACTTTCGTTCAGGGTGACAAAGTTTGCTGTCACCCTGAGCGCAGCGAAGGGGCGGAGCGCGGCTCCCCGACCTATGGCCGCTTCTTTGCGCCGAACCGCTGCCCGCGAAGATTGCTCTGCGCCGCCTCAGCACGATGCCCTGCCGCATCACTCACCACAAGACTCCGCATCAGTCGCACCATTGCCGGGTTCATCTCATCGGCGCGCGTAGCCGGTACGATCGCCAAGCCATACAGCACGTGACCGTCGGGCACACCACGCGTGAAGAGCGTGGCCTGTTCGGCCTGCCCGGTCATCGGCGAAATCCCCGTGAGCATTACCGAATACCCCGACGCGCCCGAAATCGTCTCGGCCCGCGCCGAATTCGGTTCGGCGTGCAGGTACGGATTGGAGCGGATGATCGTGTTGATGAGGTCATCGGTCGCGTTGGCGAGATCGCGCCCCGTGGCCGCTGTGCCCTCAAACGGCGCGTAGCGATTCACTGTCACGTTGTCAGCGCTCGCAAAGGGCGTGTAATGATTGAGGATCACGCCATAGACAATGTGCTGCACGCCATCGCTGGTGGCCACGATGCCACCAGCAGGTGCAGCCACGAGTGCTGTGCCACTGCTCTGCGACACCTGCCAGTTGGCCGGCATGGTGACCTGCATGAAGCCGGAAGGCTGACGATAGCGCACTGCCCGAGCGGACGGCGCGGCAATCGAGATCGCCACCGGCGCATTGCTGGTGGTCTGGGCATCAGCCGGCGGAGTCAGCCGGCCGGGGAGCGCCGAGGCCGTCGAGGTCGTGAGCCCCTGCGAGACTCGCGACCGAATACTGGCGAAGCCACCCACATCGGAGACGTTGCGCACCGTAGCGCCCTGCGCGAGCGCGCGAATTTTTGCCGAGCGTTCGGCGGCACCCGGATGATCGGAGAAGAACTGCTCCAGCTTGCTCGGGTCACGCCCCTGTTCGGCGCGCAGCACATCAAAGAAATCGGCCATCGCCACCGGGTTGTAGCCCGCGCGCGCCATAATGTCGGCGCCGGTGGCATCGGCCTGACTCTCGGCACTCCGGCTGAACGAGAGGAAGGCGGTATTGAGGCCGAGTCCGCCAATGGCGTTCACGATCGACGAGCTATTGCCCGACCCCCCTCCCAGTAGCTGGCCAAGAATGCTCACCCCACCCTTGGCGAGATAGGCGGTCGAGGCCTGGTTGGTGCCGTGCCGCAGTGCCACGTGCGCCATCTCGTGCGCCAGCACGCCGGCGAGTTCCGATTCATTGCGTGCGGCGGCGAGCAATCCGGAATTGACGTACATCGGCCCACCCGGCAACGAGAAGGCGTTGATCTCGGGCGCTATCACCAGCTTGATGGTATAGGGATACTTGGCGCCGGGGGCCACCGCGGCGAGCCGTTGCATCACGGCCGTCAGGTAGCGATTCGCGGCCGGGTCATTGGCGAGTTTGAGCTGCTTCTCGGCCTCGATCGCCGAGCTCCTGCCGATCTCCACGTCCTGACTCACCGAGAAGAGGTTGAAGCCGGGGGAGGCCAGGCGGGTATTCACCTGTGCGGCGAGTGGCCGTGCGGGAGCGACAGCGAGCGCAGCGGCAGCACATGCCAGGGACATTTTCACGTGAATGCGGTGCATCGGTGATCTCCTCATCTGTATGGACTTCACCCGGGTGCGTTGACCGCCGGGTTTCGCGCTGCGGGTGCGCGGAACTGTTACACAGAGGAGACGAACTGGCGGGTGGGGCGGGTACAGCGGAGGGTTGGCGTTTCAGGAAGGGCGATGTTCCGGAGCTACCGCACGTAGCTCCGGGCATTCCCGTCAAAGCTCGCGCTCGCAGCCTGGCTTCCCTCGAACACCTCGATCTTCAGGTGGGTCGCATCGGTCAGCTGCACCAGCATCAACCCGGACTGCACATTGGTCGATTCGGTGTAGACGAGCCGATAGGCCACCACGCCGGAGGGGCTTGTCACGGCAGCCGGACGCGGGGCATCGTCTGGGATGGTCCAGATGCCGGGAGTGGCGATGGTCCCGCCGATCGAGACGCGCACCTTGGATGGATCGTAGTAGTCCGTCACGAACGCGACGGTGCGCGGCCAGCCACTGGGGCCCTCGGTCTGGTCGAGCGCAAGGCCTTCTTCATACCAGTTCCCGGCCAGCGTCCCGGGCACGTCGAGATCGATGTGCCCGTCCTTGTCCGGTGCCGTTGCGGCACGACGGATACGGGCGTAGTGCGCCGAGCGGAGCGGCTCGGTGAAATAGAGCCACGGCGAAACGCAGTGCAGCGTCTCGGGGCCGTATCGCGCCGGGTTGGCGAACCCTGGCAGCGTCACCGACAGGTCATACGCGCCGAGGTCGATCGAACCGCCGGGATTCGATGTGCCGATCTGGTCGCCGGCGTGCACGATGTCGCCCACCTTGAGCGTGGTGGTGAGCACCACGTGATCGAGGTAGTAGTAGAACGTGCTGGTCGCGCGGAACCCGATTTTCCAGTCGGTGCCGCTGGGCTGCAACAGGTACGCGACGGTGCCTGTGGCCGGTGCGTACACGGGCCGCACGGTCTGGTCGGGTGGCGACGGCGGATTGGTGAAGTCGACGCCATAGAAGTAGACGTGATTGGTCGGGAGCACGTGGCCCGGGGGGCCGAGGTTGCCGAGCGACGTGAGGGTCCCGGGGGTCACCATCGGCTCAACCGAGAACTGGGCCACCCCGCCCGGAGGCGGAAGGACGTTGCCGTTGTCGGTGGTGCCATTGCTGCCCGTGGGGCCGCCGCCGCAACCGAGGAGGAGGGCGAGGGCGAGTGTGATCAGGGAGAGGGGTCGGGTTCGCATGGCCACCAGATTGGCACAAAATGAGCCACGGGGGCCCGGATCGGCAGGAAACATCGATCATGGATGACAGATGAGAGATGAGAGATGAGAGAAGAGAGATGATGGATGATGGGGCGAGGTTGGTGGGAGGGGGGCGAAGCCCCCTGGAGGCGCCGCGCTCGCGCGGCGCGGATCTCGCCGACACCCGGACGCCCTCGCCTATCATTCACGCAAGCCTCTCACGGAGACCCGCATGCCCCTGCCCCGTCGACTCCGCGCCACCCTCCCGATCGCGCTGACGTGGGCCGCGGGCTGGGGCGTTTTCACCATCTCCTTGTTGAGCTACTACGCCTACAGGGCCAGTCGCTCGGGGTACCACGTCCCCAACGCACTTGACCTGATCAGTGACGCGTTGATGGCGTCCGGGGTGGCGTTGGTTGCGGGGCTCATTTTCAGTTCGATTTTCGCGCGCGCAGAACGCGGCAACGACGTGGAGACCCTTCCGATCTTGCGTGTGTCGGCGTGGGGAGCGATGACCGGCCTCTGTTTCGTCCCGGTCATGGCTGGGCTGTGGCTGTTGGTCGGCACTCCGGTCGCCTTCGGCCGGATCGCACGAATCTGCCTCTGGTTTGCTGGATTTGGCGCGCTCTCCAGCGCCGCGATCATCGCGATCGCACGAGCGGGCTCACCCCCCCACCCACGCGATCCCGCCCTTCTGAATGCCGATGGCGGGCTCGAGGGTCTGGTGGTGACACGCGACGCCGTGAATGCGCGAGACATGGTGTCACGCTGAGCGGAGTACGGGGCGGAGTACTAAGGTCGCTGGGTGTCCGCTGACTTCCTGGGAGCGGCCCGTCTCACCGCTTCGTGGATGACGAGGCAGAAAGGGAGAACTGGTCAATTGCCGCTAGGGCCCGACTACACGCAGTCGCACGACACTGGGTACATCATCGTCGTCGACCTCACGCCCCCACACCATGCCTCGCGAGACCGCGCGTAGCGTAATGCTCGGTGACAGCTCAAGATTGCCGATGACGGACCCGTCCTCAGAGCTGAGCAGCAGCCATCGATGTTCTTTCCACGGTCCGTTCAACTCCAGCCAGATCGCGCCATCCGTGCCCAGGAGCCCACGCCCGATCGGCGGGTACTGATCAACTCGCGGCAACCGCCCGAGTGCATCGCGATACGGCTTGGGCATCTGTGACAGCGTGAGCCCGCGAGGAAGGGACTTCCCGGCCTCCGCTCGAAGCACCTCAGACGGAATCCGCTGCGGTTGGTACTCGAGATTCCGGTGCAGCAGTGTATCGCCGTGCGTGGAGATGAGGAGCACTTCGAAGGTGCTGCTCTTTTGAGAAGCATTCGACTGTCTGACGAGCATCACTCTCGAGCCATCGGGTGAGAAGACCTTGATCGGCGTGGCGCAATACGGGGAACTGACAGATCCGCTGACCGTCCCTGCCTCCCAGACTTGGACGCACGCGGTCTCCCTGGCGAGCGGGGGTGTGGTGAGCAGCACCCGCCGCAAGACGCCATCGGCTCCGACACGAATGACGCTTTCGAGACTCGACTCCCCGATGCGGCCGTCGGCTCCAATTCGTTGCGGAAGGTGGACTCCGGCGAGGGGGACGAAGCTACCATCAGCGAAGATCGCGCCCGGCGCGGCTCCCCCGAACCCACCTCGAAAAACGAGTTGACTCGGCTTCGGCAAGGTGAGCTGCGGGAGCCATGGCTCAATCCGGACCAGCGCCCCACGCATCGTCATCAGGGTGGTACGGTGCAACCCCGGGTCGAGTATCCAGAGTGAATCCCCCAACCAGCCGTAAGCGCCGAGCACGCGAAACTCGCCAGGCCCTTCACCGGCCCTCCCGAAGGAACCAATGTTCCTGCCGTCCGGGCTGAAGATCAGAATCCGGGAATCCTGCGCCTGCCACACCGCCATTTCGCCTGCGGGGGAGACAGCGATCTGGGTGATCGGGACGAAGAGTTTCGCATCGCCAGAAATTCGCAGAGTCTCGACTGCGCGCATTTGTGGCGCTCGGACTTGCGCTTCGCAGTTCCCGCTGCCAGACAGTAGGAGTGCGCCACAGCATAGCGCGCTGAGAAAGTTCGCATCCATCGGTACTCCAAGTCACTATAAGGCCAGTTTCTTATCGATTACGCAGACAATATCCTAACATGTCCCGCCGTAACATATAGCAGAAGCCTGACAAAACATGATGACACTCGTCGATTGCCTCGTCGTCGCGGAGCTTCATCCCGTCCTAGTCAAACTACTTCGACTTGCGCGAAAGATGTTCACCAAGTGACACGGGCAAACGGGGCTGACACAGGGCGTTCACCGGGACCTAGGCACAGGCACGCCCCATGTGAAACACGAGCGGCGAGAAGATGGCCTTGCGTGGTCAACACACTACGTTACAGCACGACAAAGTCCAGTTGTAGCCGTGGCAACCGCCGGCTCCACAATAGGAGCACTGATTGGTAGTTCCGTCCCATGAGCACCCAGCCTGGGACGTGATTTGGACACACAACTCATGCCCCGCACTACCATTACAGTTCTGCTCGCTATCAGTGTACCAACACCCATTGCTCTCTTGGGCCACTGCCTGGCGCGGAAGACTGGCAATCGCGATTGCAATGGCAGAAGCACACACCGTGATTGAATTGAACGATAGCCTCATAACGTACTCCTTTGGTGGATGGCCTCTCGGCCTACATGCGCCGATGTATAAGACTTCTCACAATGCTATCGAGCGAGGCGCTGTCTGGCACCGCGGTATAGTGTAATCCGTTGATAACGACCGTGGGCGTGCCGGTTCCCCGCAGCGCGAGAACTGCCC
Source organism: Gemmatimonadota bacterium (assembly GCA_040002895.1). Lineage (GTDB taxonomy): Bacteria > Gemmatimonadota > Gemmatimonadetes > Gemmatimonadales > GWC2-71-9 > Palsa-1233. The sequence goes on along the minus strand of JBDUDP010000075.1, from coordinate 4,027 downwards.
GAACATCTCGCTGAATAGCCGGGACAGAATCACGCCGGGCAACACACTTGGAAAACTCCTGGGCGTTTGGTACGCCAGCTTCCCCAGCCAGGGCCTCAAAGGTCTTGAGTCCAAGCGAATCCTGCTGCGCGTAGAGCAAGTCGTGGTACTGGACAAAGCGTCCCTGCTCTCCCGCACACTCGGCAGCACGCGCTGCCGGATAGGCGAACCGGTGATACTCGAGCGGCCAGTGCCGGAAGACCATCGCAACGTCCGTTGGGTACGTCGCTCGGATAGCCTTCATGGACCGCGTGGCAAATGTTCGGCAGGCAGGGCATTCGAAATCCGCGAACTCAACGATTGTCACTTGTGCTCCAACCACGCCGATGCGATGACCTGCGGCCACGAGTGAGTCCCAGTTCCCTACTTTGACGGGTGGCTGATTGGGCACGAAGCCCGCAGGCAGTGTCCGGGTCACAGTTGCACCCCTCCTGACGAAGGATGCCGTAGCGACCACGGCGCAAATGACCGCTACGAGCGATAAACTTGCTGAAAAAATCTCTCTGAAGGTCACAATGCCTCCGCAATAAGATTTTTCACCGTACCACTGCTTTGAGCTGAAGCCTTGAGCTGCGCTCAGACCACACAGAGATGCCAGAGGTTCCTCTTGCCGCCTGCAGTCAGGGCGCAGCCAATGCCCAGCGAGCCAGCTCCAAAGTTCGTGCGGGGGCTACCCGGCAATGACGAAGCTCCGGCTGGGGGCAACTAGGCACGCCCGCTCCGCACGCGCATTAGTGCTGTTTTCATACGCTACCCACCAACCCTGCGACTTGCTACGAGGCAAGATTGCCCCGGAATTTGTTGTTGCGATTGGACGGAAGTAAAAATCGGCAAATGCCCCGCTTGACCGGGTCGTACGGGCGCAGTATGCTAGTTTTCAGTCTCCGAAATGTTCCCATATCCGCCCCCCCCTGCTGACGGACCGTGGAATGCCCCAGCCCCCGCACAACCCTTCCCTACCCCGGCGCTCCGATCTAAGTCCGTACTCCGACGACGAGCTTCGCTACCTCGGCGATCTGTGGCGCCTCACCACGCAACAATCCAGAGCACTCGACCTACTACTTCGGTGGAAGTCGCCCAAAGAGTTTGCCGGAAGCCTCGGTGTGCAGACCGGGCGTGCTCGCCATCTTGTCGATGAAATTCGGAGACGTGCCAAGGTGTTCGACGGCGCAACCGGCATCCGACGGGCGGCCGCCGAGCTCATCGCGGAACGCCGGGCCATTCATGAGAGAGAGAGAGAGAGAGAGAGAGAGAGCGCGGTTAGGTGAAAACACAACGGGCGCCCATCAGGCGCCCGTCGGTTGGCTTCTTGCGCGACCTACATTCGGGCGCCGCTGCCAGTCGGCTAGTTCTTCTTCACTCCGAAGCCGGTGATGTGCAGGTCGAGGTTGTGGTTCAACCGCATCCCCACGAGCCCTTCTGTGCTGGCGCCGTCGAGCTCGCTCTTCTTCAGCGACTTCACTTCCTTGTCGTTGACCCAGAAGCTCACCACGTCACCGGCGACCTTGATGGCGAGGGTGTTGGAGGCTGAGCCGTCGGTGGGCGAATCCTTGGCGATCGCGTCACTCGCGGTGTAGGCCACCACCGACGTCGGCTTGCCATCGCTGGTACGGTGATTGATCAGGAAGGTCCCGTTCTGCGGCTTCACCACGAAGTAGAGATAGTTCTGGGTGTTGGCCTGCAGATCCTTGCCACCGATGAAGAGCCCGTACGCCTCGTGCTGCGAGCTCTTCGCCTGCTTGAACGTGGCCGAGACGGTGTAGTTCCCCTTCGATGCATCGGCCTCACGGTAGTAGATGCCCGCGGGACCAGAGGTGTGGTGGAACCCCGGGGCCATCACCCGGAAATTCACATCGGAAATCTTCGGCGCCGGACGACCCGGATAGGGTGGGTCGAAGCGCACCATCCAGCCCGTCGGCAGGCCAGTGCCCGCCACCTGGTGGGTCGGATCGTCATGGGCCTGCGCCACCAGCGGCGCGACCCCAGCCACGACCAACGTGGCCGCCAAAGCAATGCGTGTCATCTGCATAAAAACACCCCCAAAAAGTGATGCGACAATAACCGTCCGTTACTTCGTCCATCTTCTCTCTTCTCTCTTCTCTCTTCTCTCATCAAAGAATGTACTTCCTCAAATCATCGTCCATGACCACCTTCGCCAGCCGCTCCCGCACCGCTGCGCCGTCCAGTGCCAGCGCGGTGGTTTTGCCGTCGGGGAGATCAAAGAGAATCTCCTCCAGCAGGGTCGACATGACGGTGTGCAGCCGCCGGGCGCCGATGTTCTCCATCCGGTCGTTGGCCTGCCAGGCGATTCGGGCGATTTCTGCCACGGCATCGACCGCGAAGGTCAGGGCGCACCCCTCGGCGGCCACCAGCGCCTCATACTGACGAGTCAAGGCGTTCTCAGGTTCCGTCAGGATCCGGACGAAGTCGGCCTCAGTCAGCGGCTCGAGCTCCACCCGGATGGGGAACCGCCCCTGCAGCTCGGGAATCAGGTCGCTCGGCTTGCTGACATGGAACGCCCCGGCCGCCACGAACAGGATATGGTCGGTCCGGACATGGCCGTAGCGCGTCTGCACCGTCGACCCTTCGACGATGGGGAGCAAGTCCCGTTGCACACCCTCGCGGGAGACGTCGGGGCCGGTGGTGCTCTTCTCGCCGGCGATCTTGTCGATCTCGTCAATGAAAATAATCCCGTGGTTCTCGACCCGGTCGAGCGCCTCGTTTACGGTCTCGTCGAGGTCCACCAGCTTGCGCAGCTCCTCATCCTCAAGCAGTCGCCGCGCGTCGGGAATCTTGACCGTGCGCCGCTTGGGCTTCTTGGGCAGCATGTCCATGAGCCAGTCGGTGAAGCTCGACTCCGGCGCATCCATCCCCTCGGGCGAACGCATCGCGTCAGGATTGGGATAGTTCTGCGGCATCACCTCAATCTCGACCTCGCGCTCGTCGAGCTTCCCCTCGGCCAGCTGCAGCCGCAGCTTCTCGCGTGACTCCACGCGCCTCGTCTTCAGCGCTTCGTCGGCGGGGTCGCCATCGGCCTCGGGCAGCAGCAAGTCAAGCAACCGCTCAATAGTGCGCTCCTCAGCCTGCGGCCAGACCTCGTCCTCGCGCTCGGTGCGCACCAGCGAGATCGCGGCATCGACCAGATCGCGCACCATCGATTCGACGTCGCGACCGACATAACCGACCTCGGTGAACTTCGATGCCTCGACCTTGATGAACGGTGCGCCCGCGAGCCGTGCCAGCCGACGTGCGATCTCGGTCTTCCCCACCCCGGTCGGTCCGATGAGGATGATGTTGCTTGGGGTGATCTCGTCGCGAATGCCCTCGGGCGTCTGCCCACGACGCCAGCGATTGCGGATGGCGATCGCGATGGCCTTCTTGGCCGCCCCCTGCCCCACGATATAGCGATCGAGCTCGGCCACGATCTGTCGCGGCGGCAACTCTTCGAGCCAGGGGCGCGGAACGCCAGGCTCGGTTCCTTCCACCAGACTCGGTGTGGCGGGCGTGGTCATGAGGCGGGGAGTTCCAGCACCGTGAGGTGACGATTGGTGAAGACGCAGATCTCGGCCGCAACCTCGAGCGAACGCTGGACGATGTCGCGCGCGCCGAGCCGCTCATCGGGAAGCAGTGCGCGCGCGGCGGCGAGCGCAAAGGTGCCACCCGAGCCGATGCCGAGGATACCGTCATCGGGCTCAATTAGCTCGCCGGTGCCTGAGAGCAGGAAGACGTGCTCGACATCGGCCACGATCAGCAACGCCTCGAGCCGGCGCAGATAGCGATCGCTGCGCCAATCCTTGGCGAGCTCGGTGGCTGCGCGCGTGAGGTTGCCGGGGTAGCGGTCGAACTTCTCCTCGAAACGCTCGAACAGCGTCAGTGCATCGGCCACCGAGCCCGCGAAGCCGGCCAGAATGCGGCCACCCTTGAGGGTGCGCACCTTGGTCGCCTGCGACTTCATGATGGTGTCGCCGATGCTCACCTGGCCGTCGCC
>JBDUDP010000074.1:0-10251 GCA_040002895.1 Gemmatimonadota bacterium | reverse complement strand
AGAGCACCGCGTTTGCAACGCGGGGGTCAGGGGTTCGAACCCCCTCCGCTCCATTGGTCGCGCTTCGCTCGGCGACTGGTCTCACCCCACCTCGACCCCGACTTCCATGACATCCACTCACCGAACGTCGATCGTCTCCGCCGCTGGGATCGCCCTCCTGACAATGACCTGGTCAGGCTGCAGCGGCGGTCGGCTCTCCGCCGACAAGGCCCGTGCCGCCACCGTGGTCGAGGTCGGCGATGCCAAACTGGTCGGTGCCAAGCTGGAGGACTGGCTGGCCCAGTCTCCGGTTGCCCCGACCACCGTCTCCGCCGCCCTGCTGCTCAGCAGCTGGCTCGACCAGACCCTGCTCGACCAAGCGATGCGTTCGGGTGCGATGATTGACGATTCCGCGACGATCGATCTCGCGATTGCCCCCGATGCGGCGCGCGGCATGCTGCTCGACTTCTGGGAGACGCGCGCCAAGGCCAGACCGGCTGTCACGGATGCGCAGGCGGACTCGCTGTCCGATGTGGATCGGGTGCGCGTGTACCAGCAGCTCGTGGTCCAGCTGCCGCCGGGACTCGACAGCGTCGCGGCCGCGCCGATCATCGCGCGGGTGCGCTCGCTCGCGACTCGCGCCCATGCCCCGGATGCGGATTTCACGGCACTGATTCGCGAGGTGAGCAAGGATTCAACGACGCTGGCGCGACGTGGCTTCATGCCGGCGCTCACCCGTGCGGAGCTTCCTCCCGAGGTCAGTGGCGCCATCTGGGCCCTGCAGCCGGGTGAAGTGTCGGGGATTCTGGGGAGTTCGGTCGGTGCGCACATGTTCCGTCGGGCCACTCGAATCGAGGCGCGGGAGGGGCTCAAGCAGTGGCTGGCACCACAGCTTGCACTGCGTGCGGAGCAGCGGTTCGCGGATTCCCTTACGACCGCGCTGGGGCTGAAGTTCTCCGCTGATGCGGTGGTGCGGGTCCGCGCGATGGCTCCGGAACCGGTCCCCGCCGCCGAGGGACCGCCGCTCGCTTCGTGGAGCGGCGGGGAGCTCACTGCCAGCACGGTGCGCAGTTGGATCACCATGCTCGGCCCCAATGAGCGCGCGCTGCTGAGTGTCACGTCCGATTCCGCTGCGAGTCGCTTCCTCCGGGAGCTGGCCCAGCGGCAGATGCTGCTGGCCGTGGCATCCCCGGCGGTCGCGCCCCCGAACGCCAGCGCGCGCGCCGCCTTGGCACCGCAGTATCGCCAAGCGCTCGACACCGCCAAGACACGGTTGCGTGACGTCACCACCGGGTCGGCCGCCGGTGGGGCCGGAAGTGCCTTCGTGGACGCCATTCTTTCGCAGCGCATCTTCTACAGGCCGCTGCCGGGGAATCTCGGTGGGATCCTGCGGAGCCGGGCCAAGGCCACGGTCAATCGCCCCGCGCTGGAGGGAGTCGTCGCGGCGGCGAACCGCGCCTGGCGGGAGAAGCATGCGAACGACACCACGGCCACCGGCGCAGCGAAGGCAACCCCATCGCCGCTCGACCGGATTGGGCCGGTGGTCACTCCAGACCCGGTGCTGCCCAAGCAGCCGTGACGATCGAGGCGACGCCGACCGGGGTGCGCCTCACGCTGCACGTGCAACCCGGGGCGTCCCGGACCGCCGTGGTCGGACCACACGGTGCCGCCATCAAGTTGCGTCTCGCGGCACCACCGGTCGACGGCAAGGCCAACGCCGCACTCCGCCGTTTCGTGGCGCAGCAGTGCGGCGTGCGCGTGGCGGCCGTGCGGCTCGTGCGCGGCGGGGCCTCGCGAGAGAAGACGGTGCTGGTCGATGGCATCTCGGTGGCGCAGGCCACCGAGCGGCTGGTGGGTGATCCGGCTTCGCGCTAACGCCCTTCGTCCGGTGCGGGCCGCCGCTCGGCAGTACGGCGCGCCGCGACCGCGAGCAGTTGGCGCAGCCGGCGCCGCTCCGCAGCGGGGAAGGGGTGCTTGGGGGAGAGGCGCGCCCAGCCATCGGGCCCGTGCCCGACCCAGAGCACATCGAGCACCAGCACCAGCTCACGCGCGAGCACGGCGAGCGGGCAGGCGAGTGCAACCGAGCGCTCCTGAGACATCACCATGTCGGCGCTCCCGGACTGGCGATCGGCCCAGCTATGAATCCGCAACTGGATCAGGTCACCCTGTCGCTCGAAGCTCCACTCGTGCACGCCAGGCGCGTCCTCGAGGACCAAGGACGCGTGCTCACCGCCCTCGAGCAGCATCGTGGCCGCGCGGGTCAGATCTCCGAGGGCATCGGTCTCGTCGGTGGCCTGCATGGCGACCCGAAGGTCGTCGGCCTCGAGCGCGACCACGGCTCGCCCGGGTGCGGTGAGGGCATATCGAAGGGAAAGTGCCACGCGGTGCGGTCCTCGGTGAGTGCCTGACGAAGTATCGGCATGCCCCGGCTGGCATCAAGCGCCGGCCTGCGTTGCCCCGCTCCCGTGAGCGGTCCATCTTTGAACCCCAAGTTTACCCCTGCAGGAGTCTTGCCATGTCTTTCACGCTTCCTCCGCTGCCCTACAACTACAATGCGCTCGAGCCCCACATCGACGAAGCAACGATGCGCATTCATCATGACAAGCACCACGCCGGTTACGTCAAGAACCTCAACGACGCACTGGAAGGCCATGCCGACCTGCTCGCGCTGCCAGTCGACCAGCTCATCGCGGCGCTCGACAAGGTTCCCGAGGCGAAGCGAACCGCTGTGCGGAACAACGGCGGGGGGCATGCCAATCACACCCTGTTCTGGGAGGTGATGGCGCCGGGTGGCGCCACGGCACCCGACGGTGAGCTCGCCAAGGCGATCGACGCCGCCTTCGGCAACTTCGGCGAGTTTCAGACGCAGTTTGCCAAGGCGTGTGCCACCCGATTCGGTTCGGGGTGGGGCTGGTTGGTCGCGAAGGGTGGAACAGTGTCCATCGAGAGCACTCCGAATCAGGACTCACCCCTCATGGAGGGGCGGCAGCCGATTCTGGGTTGCGACGTCTGGGAACACGCCTACTACCTCAAGTATCAGAATCGTCGCCCCGACTATGTCTCGGCATGGTGGAGCGTGGTGAACTGGAGCGAGGTTGGTCGCCGGTTCGCTGCGGCGCGCTGAGCTGGCGGCGATGTCACTCCCGGAGGTCGGCAGTGTGGCGCCCGATTTCACGCTGCCCTCCACGAGCGGCGAATCGGTCACACTTTCGACCTTCCGGGGACATCGGAGCGTGTTGCTGGCCTTCTTTCCGCTCGCCTTCACGAGCACCTGTACGGCGGAACTCTGTGCGTTCTCGGACGACTACGACGAATTCGAGCGCGCCGGGAACGCGGTCCTGCCGATCAGCGTGGACTCTGTCCCCGCGCTGAAGGCGTATCGCGCACAGGCCGAGATCGGGGTCGAACTCCTGAGCGACTTCCTGCACGCGGTGTCTCGCAGTTACGGCGTGTTTCTCGAGAGCAAGAATCATTCGGCGCGGGCCTACATCCTGATCGATCGGGAGGGGACGGTGCGGTGGACCTGGGTGGAGGCGCGACTCGGACTTCGTCGCGAGAATGACGAACTGCTCCAGCAACTCGCGGCGTTGGCATAGCGTGGCTGGCCGCGTGCTGCAGTGCCTCTCGCTCGCCCTGCTTGCGGGGTGCCAGTTCGAATATCGGGCGCCGAGCGGCTCCCGGGTGGAGGATGCCGCGCTTCAGGGCGTCACCGCCGCGTTTTATGCAGCGCTGACTCGACACGATACCGCCGCGTTCGGGCGCGTGGTCTGGCCGACGGCCAGCGCGCTGATCGATGGCGGCGCCAGCCCGGCCACGCTGGTGCCGCTGCGCACCCTGCTCGACCTGCCGGGGCAGCGCAGCGAGCGAACCGGAATCCGACTGGTCCGGTCCGATCTTCGAACGGATGGCGATCTCGCCACAGCACGGCTCGTGATCGCTGCATCGCCGGGGACCGGTGACGACGAATACGAGGCCACGGACTTCCTCACCCTCGCACGTCGAGACGGCAGCTGGCGAATTGCCCACGCGGCGCTTGGGACATGGCGTCTGCGATCGGCCCCGTGAACGACGCGCCTCGCACGCCTCCCCTCGCCATTCTCACCGCCGTGGCACGCGCACTCGCCGGAGTCGGACCGCCATCCGAGCGCCTGCGCGCCGCCTGCGAGGGATTGCGGACCGCGCTCCCAGCGCATGAAGTCCGGTTGCGCGCGGGGGCGCGTCGCGCCGACGAGATCGCGCTCTCGGATGGGAGCGAGAACGCCTCGGTGCCGTTTGCGGTGGCGGTGCCCTGGCGGGGGGACCGAGGTGCGGTGCTCGAAGTCGCCGGGACCTCGCGCCCGCCGGCCGAAGTGCGACCGATTCTCGAGACCGTGGCCGCGCTGCTCGCTGCGGTCCTCCCGAGCTACGAGCTCGGCCAGGAGGATCAGGCCACGCTGGATCGACGCCTCAATCGACTCACCATCGATTCCCTGCCGGTCGGGCTGTATGTCGTGGACGACCAGTTGCGAATCGTGGTGTGGAATCGCAAGCGGGAGACCGGCATGCAGGGGTTGCGGCGCGAGGACGTGCTCGGCAAGTCGGTGACCGAGGTGCTCTTCCGGCAGCCGGCCGACTTGCTTCGGTCCGAGTTCGAGGGCGTCTTCGCCACGGGCGAGACGCACGAGAGCGAGCAGGATGTCCAGATCGGCGATGGCGATCCCCGCACCTACCGGACCTCGCGCATCCCGATGCGCCTTGAGGGTGACCGGGTGACCCACGTGATCAGCATCGGCGAAGATGTGACCGAGAACCGCATCATCCAGCGGGCGATGCACCAGACCGAGAAGCTTGCCGCGGTGGGTCAGCTGGCCGCTGGCGTGATGCACGAGATCAACAATCCCCTGGCCACGATCGGGGCGTGTGTTGCCGCCATCTCCTCCCGCCTGGGGAATGCGGCCGAACCGGTGGTGCGCGAGTATCTCGACATCATCGAGAGCGAAGTCATTCGCTGCACCAACATTGTCGACGGCCTGCTCGACTTTTCGCGCGCGGGACGCAGCGGCGGCGCGTTCGAGCCCACCGATCTCAATGCTCTCCTCGAACGCACGCTCTATCTGCTCAAGCACCACCAGCGATTCCGTCGCCTGAAGATCACCCGCGAGATGGCGGACGGGCTGCCACCGATCGACGGCAACAGCGAGCGACTGGTGCAGGCGGCCATGGCGATCCTGCTCAATGCCGCGGACGCCACCAATGGCCACGGCAACCTGGTTGTCCGGACCACCCGCGAGGGCAACCAGGTGGTCACGGAATTCCAGGACGACGGCCCCGGTATTCCACCGGATGTCCTGCCCAAGATCTTCGAACCCTTCTACACCACCAAGGGGCCTTCACGTGGGACGGGGCTGGGCCTGGCGATCTGCTACGGCATCATCGCCGACCATCATGGCCGGCTCGATGTGCGCAGCGAACAGGGGAAGGGGACGGTGTTCCGGATGGCGCTGCCGATCGCGAAGACCGGGGGGCCCGCATGAAACTGCTCGTGGTGGAGGACGACAAGACCGTCGGCCAGTACGTGAAGCGCGGGCTCGAGGAGCAGCAATATGTCGCCGATTGGGTCGGCGATGGCGCCGAGGCGCTCGCACTCGCCTCGGTGGCACAGTACGACCTGATCGTGCTCGACCTTCGCCTCCCCGGCATGAACGGGCTCGAGGTGCTGCGCACGCTCCGGGACCGCGGGCTGACGATGCCGATCCTGGTCCTGACGGCGCAGGACAGCGTCGAGTTCAAGGTGGACGCGCTGCGCGCGGGCGCGGATGACTACGTCACCAAGCCGTTCGCGTTCGAGGAGCTGCTGGCACGGATCGAGGCCATCGCACGCCGTCCGCGCGTGCTCTCCGCTCGCTCGCTCCGGGTCGCCGATCTGGAGCTCGACCTCGACGCGCGCGAGGTCCGGCGCAACAGCACCCTGATCGAATTGACACCCAAGGAATACACGGTGCTGGAATACCTGATGCGCCACACCGGACGCGTGATGTCCCGCACGCTCATTACCGAGTATGCCTGGGACTATCACTTCGACCCCGGCACGAACATCGTCGATGTCGTGATCAATCGACTCCGCAAGAAGGTGGACGCCGGCTTCGCCCAGAAGCTGGTGCATACCGTGCGAGGCGCCGGTTACGTGGTGAAGGGGTAGATGCAATCGATCCGGGGTCGGCTCACGATCTCCTACACCATCGCCCTGACTGCGACCCTCGTCGTATTCGGGGCGGCGCTGTATTGGGAACGGCGGCAGTCGTCGGCTCGTGAAGCGGAGCAGCAGCTGGAAGTGCGACTCACGGAGGAGTCCCGGTTTGCGATCCGGTGGCTCACCGAACAGGCCCGCGGCGGCCCGGTGGTGATTGCACTGCCGAATCTCGGCGCGCGCGACAGCACCTACGAGCTGGTGAGCGACGCGCGCACGTTGTTCGAAGGGATGCGCGACTACCTCTTCGTGGCCGACGGCCTGGGCCGGTTGGTCTACGTCTCGCCACCGGCCCGCGACCTCACGCCGGAGGCGCTGGTTCAGGTCCGCCGCATCATCCTCCGCCAGCCGGTCGTGACCCGGCGCGGCCAGCTGGCATTGCTCGCCGATCAGGGGAAATTCCGCTATCTGCTCGAACCCGTCGATTCGGTCAGCGGGGAGCTTGGCTCGATCATGGTGGCGGCCCAGCCCACGGCGGAGCTGAACGGTCCGGCGCAGCTGCTGGTCTCGATGATCCTGGTTGCGCCGGTAATTCTGGTCGCCTCGACGCTGGTGGGGTACTGGCTCGCGGGGCGCTCACTCCTTCCGGTGGACGTCATGGTCGCTGAACTGGAAGCGATTCAGGACGGCCGCTCGTTGCATCAGCGTCTTGAAGTCCCGACCGGCGAAGACGAGCTCTCGCGGCTGGCGCAGAAGCTCAATGCCATGCTCTCGCGCGTCGAGCAAAGCTTCAACGCCTTGCGCCGGTTCACCGCCGATGCCTCGCACGAACTCAAGACCCCGCTGATGGTGCTTCGGGCTGGGGTCGAGCGCACCCTCACCGATCCGGATACGCCCAGTGCGCTGGTCGGCGTGCTCGATGAGACGCTGCGGCAGATCAACCAGATGTCCGAATTGGTGACCAACCTCCTCACCCTGGCCCGGGCCGACGAGGGACGCGCCGGGCTGGTGCTGGTGGAGGCCGATCTGCGGGAGCTGGTGCGGGAGGCGATGGAGACGGCCGAGATCCTCGGCACCGTGCAGGGGGTCCTCGTGGAGAGCGACCTGCCGCCGGAGCCGGTCCTCGTACCGCTCGACGCGCCCCGAGTCCGGCAGCTGCTGATGAATCTCGTGACCAATGCGGTGAAGTACACGCCCTCCGGTGGGCTGGTGAGCATCCGCCTGGCCGGCGACGCCACGGCAGCCATCCTCACGGTCGCCGACACCGGGATCGGGATCGCCCCCGGGGACACCGAGAACGTCTTTGAGCGCTTCTGGCGCGCCGATCCGGCGCGGTCGCGGTCCGGTGACCGCCCGGGAACCGGGCTGGGATTGGCGATCTCCAAGTGGATCGCCGAGGCCCACGGTGGCTCCATCGAGGTGCAGAGTCGGCCCGGACGAGGTAGTATCTTCACGGTACGCCTCCCGACTGGTGCGGTCGACCCCGTCCGCGACGTCCCCAGTGATGAGGTCTAGCATCAGCTAATCCGGTTGTCATCACATTGTCATCTCGCGGTGAGCCCCCCGCGATCTGGTTGGGCGAGATTGCGTTCTGAGACTGCAGTGCACAGCCCCATGAGCGGAGGTTCGTCCGCGTGTTCGAAAACCTGATCGAATCCAAGCCGAAGAAGGAACAATCCACTGGCCAGCTGGTGCTGTCGGTGATTCTCCACGTGTTGTTGATCTTTGGCGCTGTGAAGGCCACACAGGGTGCGGCCGAGACGGTGAAGAAGCTGCTGTCGGACTCGACCGCAGTCTTCATCAAGCCACCGGACCCGCCGCCGCCGCCGCCGCCGGATCAGCCGCCGCCGGATGTGGTTGTGGCGCAGAATCCGCCGCCCCAGGGCTTCCAGACCATCGTGCCGCCCAAGGAAATCCCGACTGAGATTCCGCCGGTGGATCTGAACCAGAAGTTCAACGCCAAGGACTTCTCGGGGAAGGGCGTCGAGGGCGGCATCGCCCGCGGTGTCGTGGGTGGCACCGGCCCGGTCGACATCGTGAGCGGTGAGTCGTTCACCGTGGATCAGGTCGATGATCCAGTCCAGTACCTCGACGGCCCGCTGCCGGCGTATCCGCCGGTGCTCAAGACGGCAGGCGTCGAGGGGAAGGTTTCCCTGCGGTTCATCGTCGGCACCGACGGGCGCGTGGAGTCGGGGACCATCCAGGTGCTGAGCAGCACCAACAAGGCCTTCGAGGCTCCGGCCATCGAAGCGATCAAGAAGTCGCGGTTCAAGCCGGCCAAGATTCGCGGAGCGCCGGTGCGTCAGTTGGTCGATCAGGCGGTTCGATTCTCGTTGCAAGGTTGACGGCGCCTACGCCGTACTAGCGGGCCGCGCCGTCGCGGCCGGAACTCTTCACTCAGGAAAGGTCATCCAATGAACACCAGTATGCTGAAGCTGTGGGAAGACGCCGGTCTCTTTGCCCGGGGCATCGTCGTCGTCCTGGGGATCATGTCGATCTACTCCTTGACGGTCGTCATCCAGAAGCTCATCAAGATCAAGAAGAGCGAGGCCGCGACGCGCAAGTTCGCGCCCGCGTTCTCTCGCGCGATTCAGGAAGAGAACCTCGACCAGGCCATCACGCTGGCCGAGAAGAACAAGGATTCCCACGTCGCCCGGGTACTGGGTGGCGCGCTGGCCGAAGTGAAGCCGCTGCTGCGTGACCGCGCGACCATCACCTCCGCCGACATCAACTCGGCCGAACGGGCCGTCGACCGTCAGATGATGATCACGCTGGCCGAGTTCAAGCGCGGCCTCGGCATCCTCGGCACGGTCGGTTCGACCGCACCGTTCGTCGGACTCCTCGGCACCACGATGGGCATCGTGAACGCCTTCCAGGCGATGTCGTCTGGCGGCGCCTCCGGTGGTCTGGCCGGCATCGGTTCCGGCATCGCCGAGGCGCTGATCACGACCGCCTTCGGCCTGATCGTCGCGATCCCGGCCGTCTGGGCGTACAACTACTTCACCACCAAGGTCGAGAACCTCGCGATCGAGATGATGTACACCTCGAAGGAGCTCATCGACTACCTGATCAAGAGCGTGGGGAGCGAGTTCGGCCGCTCGATCTTCACCAAGGAGTTCCAGGCTCAGAAGGCGGTGAGTGGCAGTGGCCATATCCACGGGTAGTTCCGGCAAGGGAAAGGTCAATGCGGACATCAACGTCACGCCGATGATCGACGTGATGCTGGTGCTCCTCATCATCTTCATGATCGTCACGCCGGTGCTGGCCTCCGGCTTCCAGGCGACGATGCCCACCGGGACCAACGTGGACTCGCGGCCCGAGGGGGACGACGAGATCACGCTGGGTGTCGACAACCAGGGGAATTACTTCCTGGACATGAAGCCGATCAGCAAGGAACAGGCGGAGGCTCAGCTCACGGCGAGGTATGCGTCGCGCCCGCTGGACAAGACGCTGTTCTTCAAGGCCGACCTCGGGCTGCCGTACAGCAAGGTGCAGGCGGCAATCGAGATGGGTCGCCGTGCCGGCGCCCGCGTCCTCGTGGCGATCACCGACCGCAAGGGGGGCTTCTCAGGGCCACCCAAGGACAAGGAGAACTAGCCGATGGCGATGGCTGCAGGTACTTCCGGGGGCGTCAACTCCGATATCAACGTGACGCCGATGATCGACGTCCTGCTGGTGCTGCTGATCATCTTCATGATCGTGCAGGCACTCAAGCGGGCCGCGATCGATATTCAGATTCCACCGGTGGAGACCGGGGTGGCCAATTCGGCACCGAGCACGCAGATCGTGCTCCAGTTGAAGGATGACGGTAGCTATGCCATCAACGGAACGCCGTACGCCAAGGCCAATCTGGAGCAGGCGTTCCACACCATTTACGATCCACGGCCGGCGAAGCTGCTGTTCGTGAAGCCCGACCCGACGCGCGCCTATGGCGAGATCATCGAAGCCATCGACATCGCGCGGGGAGCGGGAGTCCAGATTGTCGGCTTCACCCCGATCGAGGCGAACTGAGCCTGAGTTGAGGCCGGGGACCGAGGTCCACGACGCGGACGCTCCCCCTGGGGGCGTCCGCGTTCGTGCCTCCCTCCCGGTGTCGTCGGAGCGGG
>JBDUDP010000073.1:0-10764 GCA_040002895.1 Gemmatimonadota bacterium | reverse complement strand
TGATAGATGCCGGTGGCGATTTCCTGCACCGAGGCGAGGTTCGGCTCGCTGATGCCAGGGTCGCGCAGGTGCACGATGTAGGGGCCGTCGCAGGCGACGTACGCCTCGGGATCACCGCCGCATTCCGCCGCGCCACTCGGCGCCTCGCCGCGCAGATAGCGTTCCTGGACCTGAGCCCGCAGGGCACGCCAGGTGTCGAGATTGATCACGATCTCGGGTTCCCACGTGGCCGTCAGGGCGGTGGCATCGTACCAGTAGAAGTTGCGCGAGTCCGCGCCAACCTTGATATAGGCATGCAGGGAGCCGTCCTCCCAGCCACTGCCTCGACCCCGTGCCCACATCCGCAACTCACGATACGAGAGCAGGTTCTGCGGTCCGGCGATGAACCGGTTGTACGCCTCGGCACGTTCGCCAGTGCGCAGGTCCTTGGCCACGATCCGCAGTGACTTCTCGTTGATCTGCTGGCCGATGTTGGTCTGTCCGCCCCCGATGTTGTTGGCGGCATCGATCACCCCCGGCGGGGGGACGTAGCCGAGCTCGAGGTTTTCGGTGGTGATGGTCGAGACACTCACATCGCCGTGGCTGAGCCCGGTCGATCCGCTGATGCCGAGGATCGGGGTCTCGGCCCGCCGGATCCAGGGTGCGCCGATGAGGCGCATGCGAGCAAGCGCGAACCGTACCACCGGATCGGGGCCACCGTTGTCTGGCGGCGTGAGGAAGGTCAAGCGCATCTGCTTGATGAGCCGCATGTTGGGCTGACCCACCTGCCGATCCCACTGGCGCAGCGGGATCCGATAGAGCTTCCATCCCGAGCTGCGTCCGGTGGTGCTGTCGGTCGTGGTGACACCGTTGCGAACGAAGTACTTGGCATCGCGCAGGTCGACGACGTAGCGGAAGGTGTCCTCGTTGGGGCCGCGGGCATCGAGCAGCAGGTCGCCGTCGAGATCCTCACTGTCGAGCAGGCCGTTGCCGTTGGAGCAGCGGGCGCTGAGGTCACCCCAGGGAAAAATCTCCACCGAGCTGCTGACAATGCGCTTGCAGAGCGCCGGCCGCAGCACGGGGCCGAGCGGGCCCTGGAGCTGGTCGGGCCGATCGCCCAGGATCCCGACGTCATCGGTGTTGGCCGAGAACGACCCGGTGCCGTTGCGTTCGGTGTCGAGTCGGCCCGCTCCGACATACTGGCGTCCGGTCCAGGTGGTGTCGTTACCCGAGACGGTGAACGCGGTCGGGGCAATGGCGAGCGCGTCCTCGCTCACGCTGCCCAGGTCGAGCATGAACCGCATGGCGGCGGTTTCGATCGGCTTGTCGAAACTCTCGAACACCCAGAACTCGAGAAACTCGTTGCGGGTGAGGTCAACACCGGTGAGCGAGAGCGGCGTCACGACCGAGCGCCACCGGGGCGCCGAGGGCCGCGCGGGGAGAGTCCAGTGGGAGCGATTGTCCTGCGAGACCATGCCACCGGCGGTGTCGGCGTGGAAGGTGACGTAGGCCACCACTTCGGGACTGGTGCCCTGCCCGCCAATGATCCGGATGTTGGGATCGATCGCCTCGGGGGTGATCTCGACCGCGCCGCAGCCCTGGCAGCGCGGCACCAGGTTCTGCCAGCCGAGTTGCACCGCGGAGGCGGAATCAAAGGCGACCGGGAAGCCGAGCGATTCCACCCCGGCAGAGGACTGCGGCACCGAGGAGAGCTGCCAGTTGTTTTCGGCCAACCGAATCGGAATACCGGCGTCGTTCTCGAACTCCTCGAGATAGGCCTGTCCCGAGCGATTGGCATCGGGGCGCGAGAAGGCGAGCTCACCGTTGAGTTCGAGTGTCGATGGCGCGCGAGCCCCGCCACTCGAGAGCCGGTTGAGCAGCCGGGTGACGCTCGGCATCGGAATGCGGAAGTCGCCCACCACGCCGCCGAGCAGCGAGGCCGTGGGTTCGAAGCCCAATTGCGGTCGGTTGTAGGCGGTCGCCTCCGACTGGTAGAGCCCGACGAAGTTGATCGCGCCCAGGGTACCGATCTTGTAGCGCGCGGTGAGCCCGAAGATCGACGTCGGCGCGATCGCGAAGTATCCGCGCTGCTCGTAGGACGCGGTCACCGTGCTGGTGCCGCGCGTGAAGAGGCGTTCCGGGTCGAGGAACGACACGACACCCGTGCCATAGGCAATGGTATAGTCGACCCCTTTCACGAGCCGCTGACCATCGACATAGATCTGTTCGGTGCCCTCGCGGATCTGCGATGCATCGAGGTTCAGGGTCGAGCGATCCCCGCCGCCGCGCGCAGAGTATTGCAACCGGATCTGATACTTGGCCGGCGGTCCCTGATCGAGCAGCAGGTATTCCGGCGTGCGATAGAGCGAATCATTCCGGAACGCTGGATCGGGGATGCGGGTGGCATCGCCGAACGGCTGGACATTCGGGAAGAAGATGAAATGATCGTGAATGGTGGCATCGGCGCCGGGGTCGCGGCTGCGCGGGAAGAGTCGGTTGGCGGCGTCGAAGACGTTGGGGTCGGTCGGGAGCGCGAGTCCGAGCAGCGAGAGCCAGGTGCCGTTGCTGCCCTGCGGCCGCTCCGAGCGGTTCAGCGTGATCGACACCGCGAGGGAACCCTCCACCAGATCACTGCCGGCCACACGGTAGACATTGCGCATCGAGTGGTAGAACGATCCGGCATCGGGACCGCGGTTGGGCTGCAGAATCAGTCGCAGGGTGTCACCACGGGCCGGACTGTCGGTGGCGGGAAAGGTGCCGACCCGCCCGCCGTCGGCGGTGGTGTAGCTGACCGCGAGGAAGTCGTTGGGATCGAGTTTCGAGGTCAGCACGAACCAAAGACCCGACGGTGAGATCCAATAGTCGCGGCCTTGCTGCAACAGCTGCCAGCGCAGCGGGCCGATCTGCTCGATCGAGGTACCGCCCTGATTCAGTCCCAGCGCGGTGATGCCGTCAAGATTCGGGTTGGTGACACCGCCGGTGCTGTTGGCCCGGTACTTGTAAATTCGCACCTGGGTTGGCCGCATCGCAGGCGTGAGGGTGATCCCCTCGAGCGTCAGCGGGTCGACCGCGGGATAGCCCGGCAGCGTGCGCGGATCGACCGCCCAGAAGAAGCGTCGCGCCTCGAAGTTGAGATCGGCCACGTCGCGATCCTGCGGCTGGGTCGTCTCGGTACCGACGGTGTAGGTCTTGTTGCCGACCTGACTCCCCTTCTGCGTGGCCGCGAGCGCCTGCACCTCGAGCGGACCGTACTCCAGCGTGGTGTTGATGCCGAAGTTGTTGCTGGGGATGCCGGCGGTGAGAAACCGGGACGGCGGCGGCCGAAACTGCACCGTCCCCAGGTCAATACGCTTCAGCACCTCATCCTCGAGTCCCTGATAGGAGACTCGGATGTTGTTGGCGTTGTTGAAGTCGCGCTGGTTGTCGAGATCCACGTCCACACGGAGCCGCTGGGAGATCAGCCCGCTGGCCTGGAACTGCAACTGGTTCTCGATGCGCGGTGGCTTGAATCGTGGACGACAGCCGGAGTTGGGATCCTGGAGCTGGGCCGGAGTGCAGCGGAGGTTCTGAAACCGATCGGTGCCGATGGTGAGCTGGAGCTCGCCGTCGAAGCGGAGGTCGGCCACATTGGGATTGAGTCCGAACAACCCTCGCCGGGCCTCCTCGCGCCGCGCGACCTCACCCCCCGCGAGCTCCGCCCCAAAGCCGCGTCCGCGATAGAGCCCCATCAACAGCCGCTGATGCGCAGTGGCCTCGGCCTGGGCCGCAAGGGTGGAGTCGAGCCGGGCATCGAAGCCGGCCACCACGCTCGTCGGCGTCCTCCCACCCGGGTGCAGCCACGGGGCGCGCAGGATCGCCGGCGGCACCAGCCGGGGGAGTATCCCCGGGAGGGTGCCATGGACGCCCATTCCCGCGCGCGTCGTGTCCGTCGGGAGCTGGGCTCCGAGGGACGATGCGGCGAGTGAGGCCAACAGGAGAGAGAAAGGGGCGAATCGCGCCACGGAAGGGGAGTCGAGAGATTAGCTTGGAGGCCGGACCGCTGTAACCTACGCCCCTGACGTGGGGCACCACAACCGGACGGCCGCCTCCGCATCATGCGCCTGATCACCCGTCACATCTTGCGTGCGCTCGCTGCCCCGTTTTTCTGGGGCATCGTGGCGCTGACGGGCCTCCTCCTCCTGAACCAGATCAGCGAGCTGATCAACCAGTTCGGGGGCAAGGGGCTCAGCGCCGACGTGATGGTCGAGGCCGTGGTGCTGGCCCTTCCTGCCCTGCTCACGCTGACCCTGCCGATGGCGGTGCTGGTGAGCACCCTCTATGCCTACAGCCAGCTCGCCGCCGATCAGGAGATGGTGGCGATGTATGCCAACGGCATCTCGGTCTGGCGCATGGTACGCCCCGCGCTGGTGGCGGCCTGCGGGGTGGCCGTGGTGAACTTCATGCTCTTTGACCAGGTCGTTCCGCGCAGCAACATCCGCTTCCGTGCGCTCAAGAGCGACGTGATGCAGAAGAGCCCCACGCTGGCGCTGCGACCGGTGCTGCTGAACCCGCTCACACCGACCTCCTACATCCTGCGCGCGGCCGCGATCGATGACAGCAGCGGTGAAATGCGCGACGTGACCATCTACGATCTCTCGTCGTACGAGGGACGCAAGGTGCTGCATGCCGCCACGGGCAGGATGGCCGAGTCGCCCAGCGGCACCGACCTCCTTCTCACCCTGCGCAATGGCGACCAGCTCGACATCAAGAGCGTGCAGCCGGGACGGATCGAGCGGACCCATTTCACGGTGAATCGGATCCGGATCCGCGGCGTCGCCAACCAGCTGGAACGGCGCAACGACCAGCTCGAGCGCGGCGATCGTGAAATGAGCGGCTGTGAACTGCTTGACGGCGTGACCGAGCAGCAGTGGCAACTCGACGACATCAACCGGCAGCGCGAATTCGCCACCCGCCGCGACCTCCGGCACCTCGCCGGCCTCTCGCCCATTCAGGCGCCCTCGGCACAGCTCCAGCCCGAATTCCAGCCCCATTGTGGTCGCTATCGCGACTTCGAGCAGTGGATGGGCCGGGTCCTGGTCCCCGCGTCGCGACGTCCGCACGACAGCCTCGGTACGCCCGCCGCCAGCGAGATCCCGATCGCATCGACGGCGACGAAGGCCGACTCCACCCCGGCCGTGGCGCGCCTGCCGCAGGGAATGACCGCGGTGAACCCCCCGCAGCCGCAACCGCTCCCGATAGCGGTCCCGGCGCCCAGCGTGACCTCACCCGGCGCGCCACCGGCGGCAGAGCCCTCCAGTGCATCCGCGGGCGCGACCCAGCCTGCTCCGGTCGCCGCGGACATCGTGAATCCGAAGCAGGCACGTCGCGATAGCACGGCGCTGGCCGACAGTGCCACTGCCATTCTCACCCAAGTGGTCAAGCCGGAGCAGCACACGCCCAGCGCCGATTCCGCGCTGGCGCTTGCCCTGCGCCAGCGCGCCATGAATACCCCGACGCCGGCGCAGCAGATCACCCCGCAAGCGCTGCCGCCCGCCAACGGGGAGGTCACGCCGATCGCGCCGGAGGTGAACCCCGGGTTCCTCGTGCCGCCGCCGGTCGACAGTCAGGCCAATGGGCTGATCGGGACCATCGCCGAGGTGCGCGGCAACGCCGTGACGGCGGACCGGTCGCTCTCGATGATCCGCCAGTACCTGGTCGAGTACCACAAGAAATTCTCGATTCCGCTCGGCTCCTTCTGTTTCGTGTTGCTGGGAGTCGCCCTCGCGCTCAAGTTTCCGCGCAGTGGCATCGGGCTGGTGATTGCCGCCTCGCTGATCATCTTCATGACGTTCTATGTGCTGCTGATCGGCGGTGAGAACGTGGCAAACAAGGGCTACATCTCCGCCTTCACGGCGATGCTCGGCCCGGTCATCCTGTTCACGGTGTTCGGCCTGCTGGGGGTGATTGTGGCGAATCGGGAGATGGGCACCGCGCGCACCGGCGGGATCCTCGACGGCCTGCTGGAGGTTCTGCGTCGCCCATTCCGGAGGCGCCGGTGAAGCTCCTGGGCACCCTCGACCGCTACGTCCTGCGGCAGTGGCTCGCCACCTTCACGCTGGCGGCGATCGGCATCCCGGCGATCTCGGTGCTGATCAACACCGCCGACCGCTTCGGACGGCTCACCGACCGCAACATCACCATTCCCAACATCCTGCTGGGGCAGCTCTTTCTCTTCCCGTGGCAGATGGCGCAGTATCTGCCGGCGGCAGTGCTCTTCGCCACGGTGTTCACCATCAACGGCATGGGGCGGCACAGCGAGCTCACCGCCACCAAGGCCGGGGGCATCTCGTTCTATCGTCTGATTGCTCCGATGATGCTGCTGGCCACGCTCATGGTGCCGGTGACCTATGCGCTGCAGGAAGCGGCGGCGGTGAGCACCAGCCGGCAGCGCGAGCTGCAGGGCGATCGCGTGTCGGACAAGAACATGCTGCGCTACCAGTTCGGGTATGCCTCCCCGAGCCACTGGACCTGGGCCATTACCGAGATGACGCGCGCGCCCGATCGGCTCACTCGGGGCATCCTGGCCGAGGGTCCCCTGAGTGCCACGCAGACGCGCTGGACGATCGCGGCGGACAGCGCGCTCTGGATGAAGGGCTCCCATCTGTGGCGCTTCTTCACGGGGGTGAGTGTCTTCGGCGACAGCGCCGGGGGGACGGCCTCGTTCCGCTTCGCCACCCTGCGCCATCGCGAGCTGTCGGAAACGCCGTCGCAGCTCATGGACGAGGGGAAGAAGGCCGAGGAGATGACGATGGGGGAGTTCCGCGAATACCTCGCCGAACTCTCGCGCTCGGGCAAGCCACCCGGCGCGCTCGCGGTGGATCTCTATCTCAAGTATGCGGTGCCGTTCGCCTGCATCGTGATTGCGTTGTTCGGGGCACCGCTCTCGCTCACGGCACCGCGGGCAGGTGCGGCCCTCGGGCTCGCCTTCGCGCTGGGGACCACGCTGATCTACCTCACCGGTACCCAGATCATGAAGGCCCTCGGCGGCAAGGAGATCATTGCCCCGGAGCTCGCGGCATGGTCGATGAACGGCCTCTTCTTGCTCGTGGCGCTGGTGCTGCTGGTGCGCGTCCGGACCTGACCGGAGGCGCACCTACGACCACCACCGACTGGTGGTCGCGCCAGATGCTCCCTGCCCCGTTCCACCACCCTGCCGCCCCGCCGCGTTCCTCAATCACCTCGCGCAGCAATCGACTCGCCGTGACCGCCGCCGCGAGGGGAAGGACCTCGCTGTCGAGTCGCAGGACCACCACCACGGCGTGCCCTGCGAATACCTGGCGTTCGATGACGAGCGCTGCGGGAGCGAACTCCCCGGATCGCAACAACTCGCGCAGCCAGCGGCCGAACGGTGTGAGCAGCCGACCGCCATCGGCCTCCTGGGTGAGGGCGGGCGTGGTATCGACCAGGGTGAGCTGCAGCAGGATGCGTGGCATGGCGGCTCCGCGAGGGTAGGCGAGGCCAAGCTGACTCGCCGGATCACCGCCGCATCAAATCCCGCAACCATCTGCGCAACGCTCCCGGTACCGGAACGACAAAGGCCGCCCCCCTCTCGGGGAGCGGCCCATGGTCGTGCCGGATCAACTAGTTGAACGTGTAGCGCGCGCCGAGCTGGATGCGCCAGACGTCGCCGATGCCGGCCGACTTCTGGAACGTGCTGGTGATCAGCTCGTTGTTGATGGCGCGGAGACGGTAGAGCGCCGCCCCATTGACGTCGGCACCCTGGGAGATCAGCGGCTGGGTGGTGGTGACGCGATCCGCCACGCCCCAGCTCTTCTTGATCATGTTGGTGACGTTGAGGATGTCGAGGCGGAACTGCACGGAATTCTTCTTGCCGAATCCGCGGGCAAATGCCTCCTGGACCACGGAGAGATCGGCACGCCAGACCATGGGGAGGAAGAACGCGCCGCGCTGGGCATATTCTCCGCGATGCTTGGAGAGATAGGGATCCTGCTTGATGTAGGTCTCCCACGCCGCGGTCTGATCGGCAATCGTGAAGGTCTTGGTCACGCCGGCGAAGGTCGAGTTGAACTGCTGGAAGTTCATCTCCGACACATCCTTCGGGATGTAGATGAGATCGTTGTTTCCGGCCCCATCGCCGTTGAGGTCACCCGAGAAGGCGTAGGAGACGTTGTTGATCGTCCGACCCTCGAGGAAGAGCGACATCGTGGTGGCACCGAACCCGAAATACTCGCCGCGCTTGGACAGCGCCGCGAAGAAGCGCTTGCCCGGTGAGTTGCCAGAGTAGCTGAGTGCCGGGGCATTCGGATTGGCCGAGATCTGGTTGTTGGTCCAGCTGCCGCTCGCGATGGAGCCCGGGTCGATCAGGCTCTTGGAGACGCCGTAGGCGTAGGCTGCCTTGGCGTAGAAGCCGCTGGCAAAGGCCCGCTCGAGCGCCACCGACATGTTGTAGGAGTGCCCCTTGTTGCCATTCCCGAGCACATACGCACCGGTGATGTTGCTGTTGATGCGGTTGCTGGTGTAGCGCGGACGCTTGTCGGCCCCGGTGAAGTTCGTCTGTGCGGCCGGCAGGTTGGCATTGATATAGGAAATGCCGTTGATGTCCTTGTCATAGATGAACTCGGCCGTCCCCACCAGGCCGTACGGCAGCCGCTTGTCGATGGCGATGTCCGTGCGCCACAGGCGCGAGAACTTGAAGTTCTCGGCGGTGAAGTTCAGTTCGTAGCTCGCGGCCGGCGCACCGGTGACCGTGGCAGGCTTGTAGGCATCCGGGTTCGGGTTGAACGGCCGGGTCTTGCTGTTGTCGACCTGATCAAAGCCCGTCAGGATGCCGTTCTGCCCGATCTGGTTCGAGATCCAGACGTACGGCGGCGTGCCCGAGAAGAGGCCCGTGCCACCGCGGACCTGGGTGCGCTTGTCGCCATTCACGTCCCAGTTGAAGCCGAGTCGGGGCGAGAACTCGGGAGTGGACTTGGGCAGCGCCGACGTGTTGTAGTGCACCGTGCTGCCGCTGCCGTCGCGGAAGTTTAGGGCCGGGACGGCGGGATTGTTGAGCGCGGTCGCACCGAAGGAGTGGACATCCGCCCGGACGCCCAGCGTGAAGCGCAACCGATCAGTCGCACGCCATGCATCCTGCACATACGCGCCATAGGACTTCACGTCGAGCGGCTGCAGCGGCTCGACCTGCCCAGGAATGTTGTTATAGCGCACCTGGAAGCGACGCAGCGTCACCGGCGAGGCGGTGCGCGTCGGGTTGGCCTTGAAGTCATTGGCATCGGCGTAGAAGTCTTCGGG
Organism: Gemmatimonadota bacterium; assembly: GCA_040002895.1. Taxonomy (GTDB): domain Bacteria; phylum Gemmatimonadota; class Gemmatimonadetes; order Gemmatimonadales; family GWC2-71-9; genus Palsa-1233. Next base: position 1,494 of record JBDUDP010000073.1, on the reverse strand, counting down.
CGAGTTGTAGACATACACGCTCTGCGACCCGGGGTAGAAGACGTTGTCGGAGTGGTACTTCTCCGCGCTCACGCCGAAGCTGACGTCGTGCCGGTTGCCGTAGATGGTGAAGTTGTTCTGCATCTGGTAGCTGTTGTAGCGCAGCTGGTTGGCCGGCGAGAACGGCTCGGTGCCGGCCGACATGTAGGTGAGGCCGTCCTTCTGGATGTCGATGAGCGGGAAGATGCCCGCCGCCAGCGACCGGCTCTCGTCACTCGTGAAATAGCCGAAAATGAAGTCGTTGGCCTTGTTCCCGCCGAAGGTCGACGTCCACTCCGCACCCACCGACCGGTTGTTCTCGAGAATGCTGTAGCCACTGTTCTGGAAGGACATCGAGTTCGCGTTGTCGCGGCGGTTGCCGAGGACGCCAAGCGAATTCGAGTTCGAGTTCGGCTGCCCCGAGCTCGAGTTCAGCAGGTTGTAGCGCACCGAGACCTTGTTGTGGTCATTCAGGTTGTAATCGAGCTTGCCCAGGAAGCGCCGCGACGGCACCTCGAGGTTCCAGCCGGTGTAGGGGCCGGTCTCGTACCCGAAGTTGTTCTTGAGGTAGCTGCTGAACGTGGTCAGGTCCGACGCCAGCACGCGGGTGATGTTGCCCGCCACGGTCTGGCCGCCGGTGTTGGCCACGAAGTTCGTCGCCGGCGCCGTGTTGGCGTCGTCCTCGTAGCTCGCGAAGAAGAAGAGCTTGTCCTTGATGATCGGGCCGCCAAGCGAGGCGCCGAACTGGTGGAACGAGAAGACACCTGGATCGAAGGTGTTGCTGCCCGGCTTGGTGCCGACCATGCTCTGGTTGCGGCCCTGGTAGTAGAGCGAGCCGGCGAAGCCGTTGGTGCCGCTCTTGGTGACGGTGTTCACGCCGGCGCCAGCGAAGTTGCCCTGCTTGACGTCGAACGGTGCCACGTTGACCTGCACCTGCTCGATCGCGTCGATCGAGATCGGCGCCACGCCAGTCCGCCCACCCGGGGAGGTCCCGCCGTTGCCGAGGCCGAAGGAGTTGTTGAAGGCCGAGCCATCAACGGTGATGTTGTTCAGGCGATTGTCCTGCCCCACGAACGAGTTGCCGTTGGCCTGTGGTGACAGCCGGGTGAAGGTCTCGATACCACGCGAGATCGTCGGCAGCGTCGAGAAGACTTCCTTGCTCACCGACGTCGCCGCACCGCTGCGCTCGGACGAGAAGACTGCGTCTTTCTCAGCGGTGACCCTGAGCTCACTCAGCGTCACAGCCTGACGGCGTGCCGCGAAGTCGAGGTCGGAAGCGACGCCGAGCTGGAGGTAGACGTTGTCCTTGATCGAGGGCACGTAGCCGATGGCCGCCGCGGTGACCTTGTAGGGTCCGCCGACGCGCATGCCCGGGATGGTGGCGCGCCCATCGGCGCGCGTCACCGCGGAATACGCCGTGCCGGACGGCGTGTGCACCGCGATCACGCGCACGCCCGGGATGCCTGCACCCGAGGA
>JBDUDP010000072.1:0-10924 GCA_040002895.1 Gemmatimonadota bacterium | reverse complement strand
AAAGGCACGCGACGGGAATATGGTTTCAGGCTCGAAACACCAAAACCGGTTCTTGCATGTGTCCGTGCGGGGTGCTGGGGCTGTTCGAGGAAGGATCAGTAGGGAGCGCGCCTGTCGCCGGCGCTGTGGCGCCGGCGGACGATTCGCGAGACAGTTGCGAGCGAATCGTCGGCGCGTGGAATCTGATCCGACGAGAGCAGCTCCAGCGCCCCGCTCGCTGCGTCCTCTTCACATCAGGGCCGCAAGCCAGAGCACCACCCGCACCGCGATCCAGACCGAGAGTATCACCAGGACACAGAACCCCAGCGCCACGCCAACGAGCACCGCGGTGTTCCTCCGCCGAGCACCGTGCGGATCGGCCAGCCAGTGTTCGAGAATCGCGAGGTTGCGCGAGTTGGTGCGCCATTGCGTATCGAAGAGATCGCCCAGCAGCGGGACCACGCCAAACAGGGTGTCGATGCCGATGTTGAACAGCATCCGCAGCAGGACGCTCGCCGGGGCACGGAGCCGCGCGGCGAGCACCAAACCGTAGCCCGCCACCAATCCGCCCGCGATGTCACCGAGACCCGGCACCAGCCCCACGACGGCATCGAGCCCCACGCGCCCCAGCACCGGCACCCGCACGGCTTCGTCCCAGACGCGGGCCAGGGACCGAAAACGCTCGAGTTCGCGACCACCAGGCGCGGCGCTCATCAGCGAATGGACCCGATCACCCGTCGAGGGTGAAGTGTGGATTCTCGATGACGCCGAAGATGTTGCCGAACGGGTCGTGCACGGCGCCGGCCTTGATGCCGCCACCGACGTCCTGCACCGGTTCCTGGGGTGTGGCGCCGAGGACGATGAGCCGCGCATAGGCGGCCTCCGCATCCGTCACCCCCCAATAGGCGACCCCCGCTTCCGCCCGCAGTGGTTCGCCACCATCCGGCACCAGGCCCAGTTCGTATCCGCCGACGTTGAAGCCCACGTAGAATGGTTCATCGAAGTACGGTGGGTGTCCCACGATCTCACTGTACCACGCCTTCGCCTTTTCGAGATCCACCACGCTGTACTTCACGGTGCGTAATCCAAGAAAGAATCCGTTGGTCATTTCGGTCCCTCCTTCACCCGACTGCTGTCGAAGACCACGCGCATCAACTCGGCGCGATTCCATCCATTCTTCGTCGCCAACACCCGCATGATGACACCCGGCTCGACGGCAAACGGATACGACACATCGAAACGGGTCTGGGCCAACAGAGTTCCGGTTGCAGGGTCCAGCACCTCGATGACGGTGTCGTACACCTTGTCCGCATCGGTGATCGAGGCCGTGGGCATGCTGTCGCCACCCACTGGCGCCGACAGCCCGGCCGCCCACTGCGCATCGGCGACCTTGCCCAGCACCCAGAGGCGACCCGCCCCATCGAACCACGCGTTCATGAGCATCGGTGAGGGCGCATGTTCACGGGTCGGGCCCACCGCGTCGGCATACGGCGGGTACCAATCTGGTTGGCGCTCGATGACCCCGAGCAGGGCCCCGGTCGAATCCCAATGCTCCAGTCGATAGCGGAACTGCATCGGCAAGGTCCACCAACTGCCATCCGGGGCGGCAGCAATTCGTCGCGGACTGTGAATCAGCCGGGACGCGCTGTCTCCCGCAAATTCTCGGACTGACTTCCCGCCTTGGTCGAGCAGCAGCAAGGGAAATGGTCGCTCGCTCGATGATGAGGTCACCAGGATACGGCCTTCACGGTCGAACGCTGCATCCCACGGGCCCACCCGCAGCGGAACCGTGCGCACCCAGTGCCGATCGGGGCCAAAGACCAGCACACGTTGGGCGTTGTCGAACACCCAGATGCTGTCGCGGGGACCGAATCGCGTGAAGAGCGGCTCACCGAAGCCGCCGCTGCTGTCGCCGGCCACGCTGAGGGCGCCAAGCAAGTGACCGTCATCGGCAAAGGCGAGTGGCTGGGCTGGCACGCCGCCGGGTTGAGGGACCAGCACGCGGAAACCGCCGGAATGCCGCGGACTGACCCGTGGCCAAGTGGCCATTGTCCCGAGGCCCTCACTGTCGCCGATGGTGACCATTGGCTCCAGCGTGACCGGCGCGAGGCCGCGCGACGCACCATTGCACCCGCCGACCAGCGCGGCCGTCAAGAGGGCCCACTGGGAAGGGCGCATCAGCAACTCCGGAAAAAGGTCCCTCGAACCGTGGGAGGCCCGAGTGGCGAACAGTACTAGGCCGCCGGGGCAGTAGACGACGGGCGCCCTTCCAGGCCCACGCCCCGCCGGCGGGCGGAGAGCACCAGCACCAGCAACGCGAGCACGTAGGGCAGCGCCAGCCAGAGCTGATAGGGTACCACACCGCCCTGGCCTTGGAGTACGTACTGGATGGCGATGGCTCCCCCGAAGAGCAGGGATGCCGCGGCCACACCCGCCGGGCGCCTCGCGCCGAGAATCACGATTGCGATGGCAATGAAGCCGCGACCCGCCGTCATTTTCTCCGTGAAGGTCCCCACCTGCGCCAGCACCAGTGACGCGCCTGCCACGCCAGCCATCGCACCGCCGAACAGGACGGCAAGGGTGCGAATGCGGCGCACCGCGACACCGTTCGCGGCGGCCGCACTCGCCGCTTCGCCGCTCGCTCGAAGTTCCAGTCCGAACCGTGACCGGAACAGCAGCCAGCTCGAGAGCGGGAGCATCAGGTAGACGAGGTACGTCAGCAGCGACTGATCGAAGAGCGCCTCGCCCACCACCGGGAGCCGGGAAAAGCCCGGGATGGGGACCGCCGCCATGGTCGGGAGGGAGAGACCGACCCCCGCCAGGCCAAAGTGCTGGCGCGCGATGATTCCGGTGAGTCCTATCATTCCCAGGGTCACGGCGGTGCCGGTAATGATCTCGTCGCCGCGTGCCCACACGGCCACCGCGGCGAAAACCGCCGCCGTCGCCACCCCGGCAAACAGCGCCAACCCCACGCCAGCGCCGACGCCGGACGCCGAGGCCCCAACGGCGGCCCCGAGTGCCCCCGCGAGCATCGCACCCTCGATTCCAAGATTGATCATGCCGCCGCGCGCGACCAGCATCTCGCCGATCGCCGCGAGTGCCAGCGGCGTCGCGACACGGACCGCAGCGGTAAGCAGGTCGCCAATCATCTGTGGCTCGTCTGGCGCCGACCCAGCACCACCATGGTGAGAATGACCACCGCCTCGACGACCTGAACAGCAACCGCGGGGACGCCGGCGTCTCGCTGCATCGCCCCGCCACCCGCTTCCAGTGCGCCGAAGAGCAGACCCGCAACCACGACGCCGAGCGGTTGCAGTCGACCCAACAGCGCCACGGCAATCGCGGTGAATCCGTAGCCCGGCGAAAGGTTCTGGTAGAGCGCGAGCGAGACACCGCTCACCTCGACGGCACCGCCGAGTCCCGCGATCGCGCCCGACCAGAGCAGGGCCGATGCGAACACGCCGCCTGCGGCGATCCTGCCGCTGAGCAGTGCCGCCGTGGGGTTGGCGCCCACAGCACGCAGGCGGAAGCCCCAGCGACTCTTCCACAGCAGCACACCAAGGAATGCCGCCAGCCCGAGCGCGATCACCAGCCCAGAATGGAGCCGCGAGCCGACGAGCAGCCTGGGGAGTTGTGCCGAGGCCGCGATGGTCGCGCTCTGCGGATAGATGTGCGATGGCTCCTGTAGCGGACCGGTGACGGCGAAGGAGAGCGCAGCGTCGGCAACGAAGTTGAGCAGCAGCGTGGTGATCACCTCGGTGACCCCGAAGCGCAGCCGGAGCGCCACCGGAACGAGCACCCACAACGCGCCCGCCAGCGCGCCGGCGGCGAGCACCAGCGGGATCGCAATCCATGCGGACAGCGAACCAGCATGTAATCCGACTGCGGTCGCCGCGATGGCGCCGAGGGCAAACTGACCCTCCATCCCGATGTTGAGGGCGCCGGCGCGACTCCCGAGCATGAAGCCGAGTCCAAGCAGCACCAGTGGAATGGACCGAACCAGCGTCGCGGAGGTGAAGTCGTACCAGGAGCCGAAGGAACCGCGCCAGAGTGCCTCGATAGCCGCACCAGCATCGAATCCCGCGACCTTCAGGAAAAGGGTCAGCAGGATCAGCCCGAGCAGGAACGCCGACGTCGTCGTCGCGAGATCACGCCTGATACCCGAACTGCGCCACGCGAATCCGGTCACCGGGGGATGCCACCCAGCATCGCCTCTCCAACGACCTCTCGGCTCACCCCTCGCGGCAGTTCGCGCAGGGCCCCCGCGGACATCACCCACACCCGGTCGGCGAGTTCGAGGACCTCGTCGAGATCCGACGAGTGCAGCAACACCGCCACGCCGTGCCGCGCGGCGTCACGGAGTCGCTCGTGGATTGCGGCCGCGGCCTGGACATCGAGGCCGCGCGTCGGATCCTCCGCGACGAGCACCCGCGGATGCTGCGCCATGGCCCGCGCGACGATCAGCTTCTGCTGGTTTCCACCCGACAACGCCGAGGCCGGAATGTCGGGCCCGGTGGCCCGCACGTCGAAGGCCTCGAGCAGCTCACAGGTCCGCGCGCGCTGCGCCGACCAGTCAATCCATGCCCCGCTCTGCTCGTGGGTGCCGAGCAGTAAATTTTCGGTGAGCGAAAATTCCGTGATCAGCGCCTCGCGGGTACGATCCTCCGGAATGAACGCCACCGGCTGTTGCACGTCGAGGTCACCACCAGAGATGCTGTCCCGCTCCACACCGGCGACTGCGCGCAGCAGTGTGCGTTGACCATTGCCGTCGACGGCGGCAATGCCGACGATCTCCCCCGCCGCAATCTCGAAATTCAGCGCCGGCGCATCGGCGAGTCGCAGCGCGCGGGCACGAACCACCACCGCACCGGGCGCAACCTCCGCCCGTGAAGTGCGCGGCAGGTCGGCGCCGATCATCGCCCGGGTGAGCGACGCCGGTGTCTGACCCACGAGCGTGCCGCTGTACCGGACCACGCCACGCCGCAGCACCGTGACCCGGTCGGCCGCAGCAAAGACCTCATCGAGTTTATGCGTGATCAGCACCACCGCCCCGCCACGACCCGCGAACTCCCGCACCGTGTGCAGCAGTTCGCGCACCTCGCTCGGCGCCAACACGGCGCTCGGTTCGTCGAGCAACAGGATGCGGGCATCGGCGGCGAGTGCCATGACGATTTCGAGTCGCTGTCGCAGTTGGACCGAGAGCGTCTCGACCAACCGGATCGGGTCCAGGGGCAGCCCGAGCTGGGCGATGACCTCCGCCGCGCGGCGCTCAGCGCGCGCGCCTGTCGCGTGCCAACCCGCTGCGAGGGCGATGTTCTCGCCCACCGAGAGTGCGGGGATCGAGGTGAAGTGTTGATGCACCATCCCGAGCCCGGCCCGACGCGCCTCGCGCGGTGACGCGAATCCGCTGGTGGCGCGTCCACCCACTTCCACGACGCCGGCATCGGCGCGCATCAGTCCGTAGGCGATGTGCATGAGGGTGGACTTCCCGGCGCCATTCTCGCCGAGGAGCGCATGCACCTCGCCGGCCGCCACATCGAACGAGACCCCGTCGAGGGCCTGGGTGGTGCCGAATCGCTTGCTGACCTGCCGCAACGCGAGGAGTGTCACATCCCGGTCGGATGGTCGTGGAAGACCACCTGCAGGCCGAACTGGTCGGCGAGGTGGTCGCCCAGGGCCTTCACACCCACCGTTTCGGTGGCGTAGTGCCCGGCGTAGAGCACGTTGAGGCCCAACTCGAGTGCATCGAACGTGGTGTGGTGCGCCCCTTCGCCGGTGATGAAGGTGTCGAGTCCCGCCCCGGCGGCCGCCGCGATCTGTCCGCCTGCACCACCGGTGATGATCCCGACGCGCGTGGTGGTCTCCGGCCCGCCCGGGATCAGGTGGACCGAGCCGCCGAGCAGGTCGGTGAGCGTGGCCGCAAGCGCGTCGCGCGACATGATCAGGTGTCCCGCCGCACCGAACGGCATGCCGCGATAACTGTCGAACGGCACGGGATCGAGGATGCCGAGCATCCGGGCGAGCACCGCGTTGTTGCCAACCTCGGGGTGTGCGTCGAGGGGAATGTGCGCCGAATACACTGCGATATCGTGATCGAGCAGTGCCTTGAGCCGACGATACCGTCGCTCGGTCAGGGCGACGTTCCCGTCCCAGAACAGGCCATGATGCACAATCAACATGGTGCCGCGATCGCACTCCGCCACGACCCGGTCAATGGTTCGCTGCGACGCATCGACGGCCGTCACGAAGCCGGTCACCTGGCCGCTGTTCTCAACCTGCAATCCGTTGAGGGCAACGGGCGCATCCGGTACGTCGGCGATGTCGAGATAGTCATCGAGGTAGTCCACCACCTCATCGAGTGAGACGCTCCTCATCGGGCCACCTCCCCTGCCACCACCAAGGTTCCCGCCATGATGGAGTCGCGTGCGACAGTGACACGCGCTCCGAGGCCGGTCGGCCACTGTGCCGCCAGCGGCGGGTTTTCGACAAAACGAATCACGCCACTCGCCAGCCCGAAACTCTCGACTCTGGGCGTGAAGCGTCCCGACTGGACCTCACGCACGATCAGCAGAAACGCGCGCGGGAGGTCGATCACCGCCGACCCCTGTACCTGATCGGGCGCGAGCGCGGTCTGGTCGGCGTTGGCGCCGTACACAAACACCCCTGGCGAACTCTTCGCGGCAGAGAAAAGACCGATCGCTGCGGCATCGGCGTTGTGATGGATCTGGTCGATGCCCGAACGGATCATGGCGAGCGCCGCTTCCTTCCCCGCCGCCGCATCATCGAAGGTGTTGAGGTACACCAGTCGCGACACAACATCCGGTCGTGACGCCTTGGCGCCCTGCAGCCACCCCTCGTAGCCGAGCTTGATGGGCGGGAGCTCGAGCCCACCGATGAAGCCGATCTTCCCGCTCCGCGTGAGCGCACCAGCGACGAGGCCGCAGAGGTAGCTGGCCTCGTGGATCCGGAACACCAGCGGCACCACCTTGCCGCTGACGCGCTGACCACTGGTGATCACAAAAATGGTCTCGGGAAAATCCTTGGCGACTCGCTCCGCCGCATCCTGAAATTCAAAGCCATGCCCAAACACCACCCCGTACCCCTGCATGGCATAGCTGCGCAGCGCCTCCTCCTGCTCCGCCGGCGTCCGCGCCTCGACATGCGAAATCGCGACGCCGAGCGAGTCACGCACTTCAGTAAGGCCCTGATAGGCACCGGAATTCCAGGCCGCGTCGGCGACGCTACCCGGCGTCACCAGCGCCACCTTCAAAACACCTGCGGTGTCAGGAGGGGCGGGCGCCTTGGCGGTGCATCCGACCAACAACAGCACGAGGATCAGGAAGGGTGTACGCATGCTGTAGAAGCTACTTCAGGAGAGAGGAGAGAGGAGAGAGGAGAGAAAGGAGAGAGGAGGCACCCGTTCGGAGGGGGTTCGCGGAGGGGGCGCCAGGGGAAGCCGGCCCCATCCGCGTGGGAGGATCGCAGAATTAGCCGCCCGATCATAGGGCGGCTGCGGCCGAGCGGCTGTGGCGACCGCGAAGCGAACCCCCACGAACGAGAAGAGAGAAGAGAGTGGCGCTCGCGGTTCAGGGTTTCGCCCGCTGCTCGTTCGCCTGCTTGATGCCCGCTTCAATGGACGAGTAGGCGCCGCGCGGATTCCAGAAGAGGAACTCCTTGATGCCCAGATCACGCGTGGCGCGGATCTGTGCCGCGATCTGCTCGGGGCCGTAATGCGTGGTGCGGTCGACCCACGGTGCATCGAACGCCTGCAGGAACGGAAGGATCTTCCCCGTCTTCTTTCCCGCGTCGATGAGCACCTGCCGCCGCTTGAGGCCGAGCATCAGTGAATTGTGCACGGTCTTGTACGGGAAGGCGTTGGGATGGTTCGCCCCCTTGGGGCCGGAGTAGTGCGAGGGATACGCCATCGGAATCAGGATGGGGCTGGCCTGGATCATCTTTTCCCACTGCTGATACACCCCCGACCCATCGGGAACGTGCATCGACCAGGCAAAGAGTGCCGCCGACATCCCGATTCCCTTGGCGGCGAGTTGCTGCTCGGCTTCCTTGAGAAAGCCCGCCACGGCGTCGCTCGGATCGCCGGCGGGACCGGGATACACCTGGCGTCCGATCCGGTGCGATGGTTCGGGCGTGCGGACATAATCCCACATGATCTCGTCGACGCCCTTGGCGCCGGCGTCGAGCGCGATGGCGATGTTGTAACTTCGGGCACCCGCCGAGGTTGGCGACAGCCAGGCATGTCCACTCTGGTTGCGCCAGAGGCCGCCGCCCTTCTCGTTCTTGATCGCCCAATCGGGGTGCGCGTCCGCCGCGCCGCCATCGTTGAACGTCACGGCGCGCCCCATGACATAGAGGCCGGCATGGTGCAGCTCGCCCACGATCCAAGCCAGATCCACCAATGCCTTCTGGCCGGCACCGTCGCCGCGGCGGAAGGTGACACCGTCTTCAGTCTTGATATCGATGACCCAGGTGTTCAACCCCGCGCGGGCCGACATGGCGATGAGCTTCGCACGCGTCGCTGGCGTGCGCAGGGCACCCATCGGCACGTAGATACCACGCACGAATTCAGGGCGGGGCGTGGCAGCGGCTGAGGGAGGTGCGAGGAACAGGACGAGCGCGGTGGCGAGCGTGCTCGCGATGGTGCGGGAAGCAGTGATCACGACGAGCATCCGATCGAGTGGAAGAAGCGAAGCGTTATCCCTCGAACGGTTGTCCGAGGATGAGTTCGAGCACGCGGGCGAGGTCGTCGTTCGAGTAATACGAGATCGCCAGCAACCCGCGCCCGCGCCGCTTCGCGGTGAGACGCACGTCGGTACCGAGACGCTTGCGGAGGGCATCCTCCACACGCCGGGCGTCGGCACTCGCCGGCTTCTGGGCGGCCGGCTTCTTCATCATCTTGCCGCGCGACTTCTCCGGCACCTCGCCGCGCACGATCGCCTCGACCTCACGTACCGACCATCCCTTGGCGGCGATCTCGCGCGCCAGGCGCGACATCTCCTCCGGACTCTCCAGCGCGAGCAGGGCGCGGCCATGTCCTTCACTGATTTCCCGGGCCTGAAGAAGCTCCTGTACGTCTGCAGGTAACTTCAATAGCCGCAACGTGTTAGCGATGGTCGAGCGATCCTTCCCGACCAGCCGTGCCACCTCCGCCTGCGCCACGTTGAACTCGCCCATGAGCCGCTGATAGCCGATGGCCTCGTCGAGCGCCGAGAGGTCGTCGCGCTGCAGGTTCTCGATCAGGGCGAGGGTGAGGGTGGTGCGGTCGTCGAGCTCGCGCACCATCGCCGGCACCTTGCTCCAGCCCAGGCGCTGCACCGCACGCCAGCGCCGTTCGCCGGCAATCAGCTCGAAGCGCGATCCCACCGGGCGGACCACGATCGGCTGCAGCAACCCCGACGCATCGATCGATGCGGTGAGTTCGGCGAGCGCGGAGTCGTCGAACGACCGGCGCGGCTGGAAGGGGTTGGGCGAGATCGACTTCACCGCGATCTCGCGCAGCGCGCCACCGGCCCCGCTTTCCACCTGCTCGCGGGAGACCGGGCCAAGCAAGGCTTCCAGCCCACGCCCCAAGCGCTGCTTCTCGGTCACGATGCCTCCGTGGAGGGGCTGCGCCGGGTCAACCCCTCGGTCCGCTTGAGGAGTTCCTGGGCAACGGAGAGGTAGCTCTTGGCGCCGACCGACGAGAGGTCGTACAACAGGATCGGCTTGCCAAACGACGGCGCCTCGGCGAGCCGGACGTTCCGGGGAATCACGGTGCGGAACACCTTGGCGCCGAAGTATTCCTTGGCCTCACCCACCACCTGACGCGAGAGATTGAGCCGGGCGTCGTACATGGTCAGCAGCACGCCATCGATCTGGAGGTCGGCATTGAAGTTCTGCTGAACGAGACGTATCGTGTTGAGTAGCTGTGAGATACCTTCCAATGCATAGTATTCGCACTGGATCGGAATGATCACGGCATCGGCGGCGGTGAGGACGTTCAAGGTCACCAGGCCAAGCGAGGGCGGGCAGTCTACCAGGATGAACTCGTAGTCGTCCTGGATGGCGGCGAGGGCATCGCGCAGGATCACCTCGCGCCGCTCCTTCTCGACTAGCTCGAGCTCGGCACCGATGAGGTCCTGGGTCGCAGGCAGCACATGGAGGTAGGGCAGTTGCGGATCCGGACGCACCGCATCGGCCACCGACATCCCCTCGATCAGGACATCATAGAGCGAGCGGGTGACCCCTCCCTTCTCGAAACCCACCCCTGATGTCGCATTCCCTTGGGGGTCAGCGTCGATCAACAGGGTCTTCCGCTCCGCGATGGCCAGCGAGGCGGCAAGGTTGACGGCGGTGGTGGTCTTCCCGACCCCGCCCTTCTGGTTGGCGATTGCTATGGTGCGGGCCATTCGGAATCCGATTCGGAGGGGGACGGCGGAAAGATAGGCGGGACAGGTGGTGGAAGACAGGTTTCACGTGAAACCACCACAACGAGAGAAGAGAGAAGAGAGAAGAGAACAGAGAGAGGAGGGGGATGGTGTGCGCTGGGGCGGGGTCCTTGGATTTTTGATTTGCTCGACCCTGTATCGCCGTGACCGCCCTCCTCCTCTCTCTTTTCTCTTCTCTCCTCCCTCTTTTTTTGTTCCGTTTCACGTGAAACACTTGCACTTTGCAACGCAAGTCCTTTATTGGTATTGCATTACGCGAAACAGCCGACCGGGGGTAGCCTGGTCGGCTGTTTCGTTTTGCTACGAATTCGGTGCGGCTAGCCGGCGCGGATCCAGCGAAAGAGTTCGCTCAGCGACGGCTTCTTGCCATACATAAGGATACCGGTCCGGTAGATCCGCCCCGCCAGCCAGACGCAGGCCAGGAGGCCCGCCACCATCAACGCGAGCGAGAGGGCCAGCTGCGGCAGCGGGACCGACGCCAGCGACCAGCGCACCGGCAT
>JBDUDP010000071.1:0-10926 GCA_040002895.1 Gemmatimonadota bacterium | reverse complement strand
CCACCGAGCGCAATGAGCACGAAGTAGATGAACAGCTCGCCCGAGAAGCGGACGAAATCCATCCGGCCCGCCACCTGATGCCAGCGATCGCCGGCGTAGGCAATGCCCACCGCGAGCCAAAGCGCGATCGGTAGGTGCAGCACGGTGAGGACCTCGGTCGAGCCCTCCGGTGCAAAGGGATAGCGGTTGACGAGCGCGGCCGCGGCCACGAACGCGGCGGTGATCCAGACGAGCGTGCGCGCCGTAAGCTGCCGCTTCCAGGCGAAGTAGCCGATCAGAAACGGCAGCACGAAGAACGGCGCGTTGTGGAGGTAGAAGCTCTCACTGCTCTCGATCGGCTTGCCGAACAACACCGGCAGCTTGACCGCAACGGCGGCGGCAAGTGCCAGCCCGAACGCCACCAGGCCGTCCCGCTGCGCCGTCGCGGCCGGTGCGCCTCCCTCGGAGGGCGCCACCACCAGCTGCTTCCAGAGTCGCTCGGAATGTTCCTGCGCGAACTCGCGCGAGAGCGAGTCGAGATCGCCCATCCGCTTCACCGCAATCAGAAACGCCTCGTCCGCGGCGAGTCCTGATGCCACGAGTGACGCGACCTGCTCGCGCAGGTGGTCCTCGAGTTCGGCCACGTCCACCGTGTGGATCGCCTGTCGACGACGGAGGTAGCCGCGCCAGAGCTCGATCTGTTGCTCGAGCGATGAGAGAGTGTCTGGAGTGGACATCACCACGCCCCCTTGAGAATGAGTGGTGATGGCGCGGGCATCGCGATGGCCTGCCAGATTCCGCGGAGCGTGGCGTCGACCGCCTGCCATTGTTCGCGGTCGGCGGCGAGCTGCGCTTTGCCCCCCGAAGTGATGCCATAGTATTTCCGCTTGCGACCGTTCTCGGCGACTTCCCAGCGCGCCTGCACATGACCAAGCCGCTCGAGCCGGTGCAGCACCGGGTAGAGCATTCCGTCGGTCCACTCCATCCGCCCACCCGAGAGTTCGCGCACCCGTTGCAGGATGGCGTAGCCATAGCTGTCCCCTTCGGCCAGGATCGCGAGCACGATCGGGGTCGACGACGCGGCCATCAGGTCCTTGCTGATCTCCATGCGCTCATCCGTTGCGGGTCGTGAAAAAGCCCATCCGGTGATACATGGCAGCACTATACATTGTAGTTCTAGGTATGTAAAGGGGGTCAGTGCGGCAGCCGCGGCCTCAGCCAGCCGTAGACCCACGTTCCCAAGAGCGCGCTCGCAATCGCCACCAGCATCACGGGGGCGCCGCTGGCCACGAGGGCCACGAGCGGACCCGGGCAGGCTCCGGTCAGCGCCCAACCGATGCCGAAGCTGGTGCCCCCGATGGCATACCGGGCGCCCGAGCCGAGGGTCTTGGGAGGGAGGGCGATCGGTTCGCCGGTGGCGCTGCGCAGGCCGAGACGCTTGATGATCTGCAGCGAGATCGCCGCAACCACGATGGCCGAGCCGATGATGCCGTACATGTGGAAGGCGTCGAAGCGGAACATCTCCTGGATCCGGAACCAGGAGATCACCTCGGATGCGGTGAGGACACCGCCGAAAAAGATCCCCACCACGAAGTAGGCGATCACAGGATCCTCGGCAGGATCAGGTAGGTCGTGAGCAACCCGCCGGCGAAGAAGCCCAGCACGGCGATGAACGATGCCGGCTGCAGGTCGGCCAACCCGCTGATGGCGTGGCCCGAGGTACAGCCCCCGGCGTAGGAGGCACCGAAGCCGACACAGAACCCGCCCACAATCACCACGATGGCGCCACGCAGCGTGAGCAGCGCCGACCAGCTGAAGAGATCGTGCGGTGCCAGCCCGCCGAACTCCTGTACTCCGATGGCTTGAAGCGCACTCACGGTGTCAGGCGAGATGGTCACCGTTGGTGGGGCGAGCCGAGCGATGATCGCGGCGCCGACGAAGACGCCGGCCACGAACACCAGGTTCCAGAGGCCGACCTTCTTCCAGTTGTGCCCGAAAAATTCGATACCGCACGGCGCCACAGCGGAGCAGATGTGGCGGAGATTGCTCGAGATGCCGAACGCCTTGTTGCCGATGAGGAGCAGAATCGGCACCATGAGCCCGATCAACGGGCCGGCGATGTACCACGGCAGCGGGTGCGGCATGTCACTCCCCCTTCGGTGCGGGGTCGGGTCAAATGGCAAGGTAGTGACGCGAGGATTGTCGCTCCGGATGTCAGCGACGCAGCCGCGCCAGTTCCACCCTCCAGATATCGGAGCGCCGGTCGACCGCCAGGCAGACCCCGGCCGCCGCCGATGCGGCAAGCGACTGGGCGCGCTGGTTGCAGCGTGAGGGAAGTGCTGCGCGCCGGACCAACGGACCACCGTTCGCCCGCACTCCCCAGAGCGCCGGCGCCTCGTCGCCCCGAGCCAACCCGAACGAGATCCACCCGTCGTCGCCCCAGCTTGGCAGGTCGACGAACGCGTCGGGCGTGAACCGATGCAACTCGCGCAGTTCCATTCGATCGAGTGGTGTCGTGGCAAGCACGCGACCACCACGTTCCCCGAGCAGCACCACCACGCCACTCCCCTCCGGTCCGGCAGCGATGCCGAGGCCCCACATCGAGTCTGGGAACGTCAGGGCACGCGCCGGCCCACCGATGGAATCCACCACCAACAGGCCGCGGCGGTCAGCCCTACCGTAGACGAGGCCGTGAGCGGTGACGGTGGCTCCCGCGAAGTCTCCGTGATTTGGTCCGTACGTGACCCGTCGGGACGCCAAGTCGAGCATGGCGTGACGGGTAGCGCCATTGACCATTTGGCCAAAGCTGACCCGGAGTCCGTCGCGCGAGACCGAAACGGTCCGGGCACCGCTCGGTACCGAGTCGGAAGTGAGCGATTCCTCGCGGTCGGGGAGCACCATTCGGTACAGGTTGTCTCCGATCATGTCGCCGCGCTGGTAGTACAGTGTCGTGCCGTCGGGTGAGATTGCCGGATCGCCGTACCAGGTCGTCCCAAAGGTCCGCTGCTGTGCGTTGCCCGCCAGGTCGAAGGTCCACAGGTCCATCGTACCCTGACCGGTCGATAGCACGAGGGTTCCACTGTTCCAGGCAACATCGAATTCCCCCGCCTGGAAGGTGGGGACCTTCGGCAGCAACACCTCACGCGTGCCCAGCCGACCCTCCCGATTGACGGGGTAGAAGTCGAGGTCGTCCTCGTTGCCCTCCAGCGCCCGGAACAGAACCAACCCCTTCCCGTCTGGGGTCCACCGGAGGTTCGGCCGGAACGGTCCGACCAAGCTGTCGGTGACCGTCCCGTCGCGAGCCACAAGCGTAATGCGCGAGTACGTCGACACCAGCGCGAGGTGCCGTCCATCAGGGGACCATGCGACGGCGGAGACCTCGACGGGCGGAAGCGGCACGCTGTCGACGACCGCGCCGCTGGCCGTCAGGATCAGGTGCGCGAACGGTCCCGACCCCCCGAAGGGAGCGACCACGACTGTGTCACCATTGGCGCCAAGGTCGAAACTGCTGATGTCGCTGAGGCGTCTCGGAATCCCACCCAGCCGAGGCAGAACAAACACTCCGTTGCGCGAGGCGTCGAGGATCGCATTGACAAAGAGGAGTTGGCCGTCGCGGGAGAACCGATGCCCGAAAATCACTTGGGCGCTGTCCAGTACCGTGATGGGTCGATTACCGCCTCGTTCCATCGTCACCAGCGAGAACCGGCAGGGATATCTCGTACCCCGCGGGCAGCGTTGCTCCGTATACGCCACCTGCCTGCCGTCCGCCGAAGTCGCGGGCGCGGAACTGTATCCATTGAACGTGAGTTGCGCGCGGGCCTCGCTACCGGGTGAGTGTAATCCTGCACGCGGCACCGCCATCCATGTCCCCAAGGCGCCGATCAGCAACCCGGCGACGGCGCCAGCGCGCCAATCCATGCGTGGCCGGCGTACGACGGTGCTTCTCGACGGCAACAGGCCGGTCGCAAACGCGGGGTTCGCCAGCGCATCGCTGAACTCCCGCGCCGTCGCAAAGCGATCGGCCGGCAATTTCTCGAGTGAGTGCATCACCGCCGCCGACACATGCTCGGGCACCGACTTGCGCAGCTTGGTGAGGGGCGGCGCCTCCTCGGTGATGATCTTCATGATGACTTGCTGCGCCGTGCCGCCAACATGCGGCGGCTGCCCCGCGAGCATCTCGAACAGCACGCTGCCAAGCGAGTAGATGTCGCTGCGCCCGCTCAGCTCCTTCTCGGCCGTGGCCTGCTCGGGACTCATGTAGTGCGGCGTGCCGAGGGAGAGTCCGGTTTCCGTCATCCGTCCGCCGGCGGCGGCGCTCACGGCCAGCGCGATGCCGAAATCCATCACCATCGCGCGGCCATCGTGCAGCAGCAGGTTTTCGGGCTTGATGTCGCGATGAATCACGCCGTGTCGATGGGCGTAGTCGAGCGCATCGGCCACCTCGCGCGCGATCCGCACCGCCTCGTCCACGCCGAACTGGCTCTCGCGATCGAGCTTTTGGCGAATCGTCTCGCCCTGGATATAGGGCATGACATAGAAGAGGAAGCCATCGGCGGTGCCGGAATCGAATAGTGGCAGGATATGGGGGTGGCTCAGGGACGCGGTGGTCTTGATCTCGACCACGAAGCGGTCGGCGCCGAGCACGGCGGCGAGTTCGGGCTTGAGGACCTTGATGGCGACCTTGCGGTCGTGCCTGAGGTCGGCCGCGAGGAAGACCGTCGCCATGCCGCCGGCACCGAGCTCGCGCTCGATCTGGTAGCGCTCGGCAAGGGCAGCGTTCAGGCGCTCTGCTTGGGAGAGCGTCACGATCTGCTCGGTTCTGGAATGGGGGGTGCCCGGCACGGGTTCCGGTGAATATACTGGCCGCCCGGATTCCTGTCATCCCTGCCGATTCCGGGGCCGACGATCGATTTTCATCCCCGCCTCACTACATCCCGTGTGGCAGGATACCTTTGAGAGCGTCCCCCCGGGCAGCGTGGTACCTTCACGTTGCCACCAGCCCCCTGATCAAAAGGTGCGATCGTGACCGTCTCAACCGATACCATCTCGCTCGTCCTGATCGACGACAACCGACTGCTCCGTGAGGGGCTGACCGGCTTGATCCGCGAGCAACCCGATTTTCTGGTCCTCGCGGCCTCGGCCGACATCGAGGAAGTCCTCGAAAAGGTCCGCGAAGCCAAGCCCCGCGTGGTTCTGCTCGACTTCAGCCTGGAAGAGGGTGACTCCCTCCGCGTCACCGGGACGATCCACGAGGAGGTCCCCGAGGCCAAGATCATCGTCATGGGGTTGCTCCCGCTGCAGGACGATGTGGCCGACTTTGTGACGGCGGGTGCCTCGGGCTTCATCATGAAGGAGGCCTCTTTCGAGGAGTTTCTCTCCACCATTCGTACCGTGGCCGGCGGAGTGGATGTCCTCCCGACCCAGCTCACCGGATCGCTCTTCCTGCAGATCGCCCGCGACGCGGTTCGCAAGGGGAAGCCGCGCACTCTCGATGGCGTGCGGCTGACGGCACGTGAGCGAGAGGTGATCGACCTGATCGGCGAGGGCTGCAGCAACAAGGAGATCGCGACGCGATTGACAATCGCCATCCACACCGTCAAGAGCCACGTGCACAACGTGCTCGAGAAGCTCGCGCTGCATACCCGACTTGAGGTCGCGGCATTCACTCGCGGCATCGACGCCAACGTGAACCGAGACAGGGAGTAGTCCCTTCGATCTAGCTCTGCACCGCCATTAGAGCGATTGCCGCAACCCGTCCCCGCACAATATTTTTACCCAGAATCACGCAGCGCCAGTGCGCGCCAGTGCGCTCCCTCGCGCCTGCCTCCGGTTCGCACCTGCGACCCGGCATTCTGGAGAGGAGCGCATATCTCAGTCAGTCCCCAATCGCTCGGTGCCCAGGAATTCCGCTGGCTGCTCGACGCCGCCCCCGATGCCATGGTGATCGTCGAACAGCACGGCAACGTGGTCGCCGTCAGCCGCGAATCCGAGGCGCTCTTCGGTTGGAGTGAAGCGGATCTGCTGGGCCACCCGATGGAACGACTCATCGCGACCCGCTTCCAGCACATCCACAAGTCACAGCGCGAGAGTCTTGACACGCTGGCCAGTGGTGCGGTGCGTCGGGCACCGCTCGCCGGCTTGGCGCGTCGGCGCGACGGCACCGAGTTCCCCGTGGAGATCAGCCAGAGCCGCCTCGGCGTCGGGAAGGACGCCTATCTCCTGGTGACCATTCGCGACCTCACCGAGTGGCGACGGGCGCAGGACACCCTCTACCAGCAGAAGGAACGGGCGCTGGTGACGCTCGAGTCAATCGGTGATGCCATCATCACCACCGATCCTGTCGGCGCGATCACCTACATGAATCCGGTCGCCGAACGCCTCACCGGCTGGCGCTCGGGTGAGGGGGTTGGGCAGCAGCTCGACACCGTGCTCACTCTGATTTCGGAATCGACCCGGATGCCGGTGGAGAGCTTGGTGGCCCGCTGCCTCCGCGAGGGGCGCGTGGTCGACCTCCCCGAAGGAATCCTGTTGCTGCGGCGCGACGCCACCGAGGTGGCGGTGGACGACTCGGTCGCCCCGATTCTCGACCGGAACGGCGTGACCGTGGGCGTCGTGGTCGTGTTCCACGACATCAGCGAGCGTCGACGAGTGGACGTGAAGCTGACTCATGCGGCAGCCCACGATGCCCTCACCGGTCTGGTAAACCGGGTCGAATTCGAGCGGCGTCTCGCCCGGTGTGTGACCGATGCTGCAGGTGACTCGCGGGGCGAACATGCCCTCGGTTTCCTCGACCTCGACGGCTTCAAGCTTATCAATGACAGCTGCGGACACGAGGCGGGCGATCAGGTTCTGCGCAACCTCGGCACGCTCATGAGCGCGGACATGCGGCGCCGTGACACCATCGCGCGGGTAGGCGGCGACGAGTTCTGCATCCTGCTCGAACACTGCGGCATGCCCGAGGCGGAGGAGATTGCGGCAAACCTCTGTCGCAAGGTGGCCGACTATCGGTTCACGTGGCACGGCAAGGAGTTCGCCGTCACCGTCAGCATCGGCATGGTGCCCATCGTGGAGCATTCCGGCAGCATGGCAACCGTGATGCGCTCGGCTGACGCCGCCTGCTACGCGGCCAAGGATTCGGGAGGAGGCCGAGTGAATGCGGTGTCGACCAATAGGGGGCCGACCGCGCTGCGCGAGTTGGAGGCCCGGCGGGTATCCCGGCTGACTCGTGCCATCGAGGAGGGACGCTTCGAGCTTCACGTGCAACCAATCGTCCCCTTGCTCCCAGAACTCCCGATCCGGCCGCATTTCGAGATGCTGCTGCGGCTCCCCGATGATCGCGGTGGGCTCCAGAACGAAGAGTCGTTCTTCCCCCAAGCGGAGCGCTATCGCTTGATGCCGGCGATCGACCGCTGGGTGGTGACCCGGACCCTGGCCCTGCTGGGGGTGTGGCGGCGCGCCAACCCACACTGCGCCCTGCCGCTCTGCTCCATCAACCTGAGTGCCACGACGCTGCAGGGTGATTTCCTGGATTTCGTGGCGGAGCAGCTGAGCACAAACGAGCTGCCAGGCGACGCCCTCTGCTTCGAGATCTCCGAAGCCGACGCCCTCGGCAATTTTGCGCAGACCGTCCACATGGTCTCCCATCTGCGGACGGCAGGTTGCATGGTGGCGCTCGAGAACTTCGGCCACAGCATGACGTCCTTTGCCTACCTCAAGGCGCTGCCGGTGGACTTCGTGAAGCTCGGTGGTCACTATGTCCGTGGCATCGCCGCGGACCCGATCTACACTGCGCTCGTCGGCGCCATCAACCAGATTGGGCGCACCATGGGGATCGCCACCGTCGCGGAGGATGTCGACAGCGACGACGACCTCGAGAAGCTGCGCGAGCTGGGTGTCTACTATGCGCAGGGAAGTGCCGCGGCGCCGTCGCAGTCATTCTCGGACGCGACGGGAACGCTGGTGTTGCCGTGCTACGAGAAGTCGGCGTGAGGCGGTAGCAGCCTACTTCCGCTTCACGCCCCTCGGCTCGCCCATCACCGGCGCCGCCAGCACCAGCCGCCATACCGCCCCATCGTAGAGAGGACCTTCGAAGCGGATGAAGGCGGGGACGCGATCCTGCAGCACCCAGATTCGGGAGTCGGCCGGGAGCTTCCCCAGCAGCTTGGCGAAGAAGCCCTTCAACGCGCTCAGGTGCGGCTTGACGAGGAAGCGCGCCAGCGGCTGGTGCCGATCACCCACGAGAATCGAGTCAGTGCCCTCGAACGAGAGCCGCAACTCCACCAACTGCGGGTTCGGGGTGAATGCCACCAGGTGCACCGTGGCGGTGTCGCCCACGCGGAGATTCTTGGCGAGGGTCACCACCAGACCGTTGCTCACATCGTGCGGCAGGTCCAGCTGGCCCGCATCACGCGTCACCTCGCCGTCGTGACTAGTGCTCTTGACGACGTAGTGGCCGTCGCTCCAGAGGGTGGCGTCGAGGTCGCGAGCGAATGATCGGCCTCGCTGCACCAAATGATACTTCTGCAGGGCGAAGACGCGTTGCTGGGTGAAGGTCACCGACTCCTCGAAATACGATCGGTCCGCGAAACGAAAGGTCAGCGTGCTCTCGATCGACCGACCCGCCGGAAGTTGCAGCAGCTCCCCCGACGCGATCCGCACCCCACGCCCGTCTTGCAACTCCAAGAAACCATGGACGGAGCCCTCCGTGAAGCGCACCGCGACCGGAGCTGGCTCCTTGGAGGCGGTGTGTTGCGCGGTGAGCGCTCCCGGGCTCAATATCGCTCCCACCACTGCCATGAGCTTCAACTGCTTCCACGACATCACGCATCCCCTGGCTCGATGTGATCGTGCCGGGTGGAGACGCTCTCGGGGCCTGGGGGAGGGACAGGTGGTTCCATTGGCGAGGTCCGATGGGACCCTTGGTATGGCATGACCCGTAAACCATACCAAGCCCCAGATCCAAGTATGGGTTACCATCCCAACCGATGCTCCAGGAGGTCACGGTGCCACGCACGCAAAAACGCCCACCCCGGGTCCGGGAATGGGCGCCTCGATCTCTGTATTGCCCCGCCTGGGGTCGAACCAGGAGTCTTCTGCTCCAGAGGCAGACGTGTTGCCAGTTACACCACAGGGCATCGCTACTGGGAGGGATAAACTAAAACCCGGCAGGGCCCGCCGCAATTCTGGCCCCTTTCCAACCCGAAACGCCCCTCCCCCGTCGCCCCTCCTCTCTCCTCTCGCTTCTCTCGTCTCTCTTCCGTCAAGCCGCCCTCTCCTCCTCCACCACCATCTCGCTGGGCAGCCCCACAAACGTCGCCTTCACCCCTTCCACCGCGTGGGCGCAGAGATGCCCATCGCGCACCAGTCGGTCGAGCACCCCGAAGGCCTCGTCCCGCGGCATACCCGAGCGATACGGCCGATCGGCACTGATCGCCTCGGTGACATCGGCCACGGCCAGAATCCGCGCCACCGGGCCGAGCTCCTCGCCTCGGAGGCCGATATGGTAGCCGCTGCCATCGAGCCGCTCATGATGCGCTGCGGCCGTGGCGGCGAACTGCCGGAAGCGGGGGACCCGCTTGAGGATCTCGAGCGTGAACCGGGTGTGCTGCCGCAT
This sequence comes from Gemmatimonadota bacterium, assembly GCA_040002895.1. Lineage (GTDB taxonomy): Bacteria > Gemmatimonadota > Gemmatimonadetes > Gemmatimonadales > GWC2-71-9 > Palsa-1233. Next base: position 1,334 of record JBDUDP010000071.1, on the reverse strand, counting down.
GGTCTCGACTTCGACCGGAGTGAGCGCGCCCGGCTTGTCGAGAATGGTGTTGCTGACGCCGAGCTTGCCGATGTCGTGCAGCAGGGCCGCTCGGTTCAACGTGCGCACCTCGCGCGCCTCGAGCCCCATCTCGGTGGCCGCAGCCACCGCGATCGACGCGACGTTCTGCGAATGCCGCGCGGTGTAGGGACTCTTGGCGTCGATGACGCGGGCGAATGCCGTCGCCACGGTGTCGAGTCGCGTGTCGTCGGCCACGAGGATGCGTTCCTCGGGTTCCACTGCACGCAATGCCGTGAGCGTGTCGGCCTCGCGCAACCCGCCCCAGAACGGGGCATCGATCTGGAAGGCATCGAGGCAATCCACCAGCACGGGATCGAACCAGCGCCCGCGCCGCGCATGCGCCATCTCGTAGGCCGTGCGCACGTCGAAGGCGTGCTGGAACACTTCCACCGTCTGTGCCAGCGAGACAATCCGACCCAGCATCGGGATCCCAGACCCGCGCACTCCCTGTGGCATGCCGTTGCCGTCCCAGTGCTCGTCAAGCGTACGAATCGCCTCCGACGTCCCGCGCGGCAACCCCAGCAGTGTGGCGATGTCGGCCCCGCGCTCACAGCGCGTCTGCATCAACTCGCGCTCGCTGCCGCGCTGGTTGATGCCGAGCATGAGCAGGTGCCACGCTTTGGCGAGGCGTGACTTGCCGGGCACCGAGAACTTGAAGGCGAGTTTGGCGCGATCGCCGTTGGCGGTCCAATCGGAGAGTTTGTGCGCGTGCTTGAGCAACCGGTCGTCGGTGCCGAACAGCGAACTCAGTCGCGCCGCGTTGCTCGAGCAGCCGAGATCCTTGAGCAGGAGCGCGTAGAAGAGCGCACTCTTCTGCTCATCCATGAGGCCAAGCGTATCGCCAATCTTCATCCCGATGAGCGTGGTGCGCACCGAATGGCCCATCGGCTGCCCTTCGGTGAGGTCGAGCGCAAACGACAGCGCACCCACCACCTCCGACAACCGCACCCCATCGACTGCTGGCTCCCGTTTCAGGTCGGCCACCGAGGTCCCGCGGGTCGCCCGGGAGTTCGGTAGCACCTGCAGGGGAGTGGTAGCGCCCGCTCGCCCCTCGACCGGCTCCACGAGGGAATCCGATCGGGGGGCTGCAGGCGCCGGAAGGGGGGTGGTGACCACTACCTTGGGGCTGCGCGGGTAGCGCAGGGCGGTGGCGGAACGGGTGAGGGCGAGCAGGCCGGGAGACATGATCTGCCATCAGGGGCAAAAAGAATGCCCACACCGGAACCGGTGCGGGCCTCTATGGAGCTGAGGGGGATCGAACCCCTGACCTCTGC
>JBDUDP010000070.1:0-11018 GCA_040002895.1 Gemmatimonadota bacterium | reverse complement strand
GCCCTTCTCGCACCGCTCGTTCTCGCCTCTCTCTTTTCTCATCTCTCTGCTTTTTCGTTGTTCTCCCCTGCCAACAGCTGCGGCTTGCCCTGATCCTCCCCCTCGTCCACCGCGCCGTAGCCATAGCTGTAGGAGTAGTATTTGTAGCCGTCCATGGTGGCGCGGACGTCGTTGAGCACCGCCCCGATCAGGCGAATCGGCAGCTGGTCGACGATCTGCAGCTTCGCCTCGGCCAGGTCGCGCTCCGTGGCACCCGCGCGCAGCACCAGCATCAGGCTGCCGGTGAGCGTGCCGAGGACAAACGGGTCGATGCCGGCGCCGAGCGGCGGCGAGTCGACGATCACGACCTCGTACTTCTCGCGCAGTCCCTTGACCAACTCTCGCATGGCACTGCCACCCAGCAGTTCGGGGGCGTTGCGCTTGCGACTGCCGGCGGTGATCAGTTGCAACTGCGGGTGCTGGGTGTTGTGCACCAGTTGCGCATACTTGATCTCGCCGGTGAGGAAGTCGAGCAGCCCGGGGCGGCGTTCGACTCCGAACGTGCGGTGCAGCTCGCCACGACGGGTGTCGCCATCGACCAGGATGGTCTTGTAGCCAGCCTCGGCGAAGGAGAGCGCCAGATTGGACGAGACCAACGACTTGCCGTCGCCCGGCGATGGGGACGAGATCGTGATCACCAGCGAACCATCGCCCACGGTGTGCGCCAGATTGAGCCGCACGGTGCGGAAGGCTTCGATGACCTGAGCTGCCTCCTCCGGCGAGGGCGTCTCGCCCTTGGCGCGCTTGATCTCCGGAATGACGCCGAGGATGGTGAGTCCGAGTCCGCCGGTGATCTGGTCTGCGTAGCGTACCCGCTTGTCGGTCATGTCGAAGAGCAGCGCCAGGCCGAGGCCGGCACCGAGTCCCATCAGGACGCCGAGTCCGATGATGACAATCTTGCGGTTGTTGGTGGGCTTCGAGGGCGCCACGGCCCGCGTCAGGATGCTCACGTCGGGTTGCGCGCTCGCTTCCACCAGGCGGGCGGCCTCATAGCGGTCGGTCAGCACCTTGTAGATGTTCGACGCGACATCGATCTCGAGCTGGTAGCGGTTCTCCGCAATGGTGCGCGAGGGAATATCCTGCAGTTCGCGGCCGGAGGTCTTGATCTCGGCATCGAGTCGGTTGATGTCCTCGTCGAGCCGGCGCAGCACCGCCCGCGAGTAGGCCGGGAGGGTCTTGGTGCGGATTTCCTGGATCTGGGCGATCAGCTTGGGGACCCGGATCTTCCCGTCATCGTAGTCGTCCGTGTAGACCTTGCGGTACTGGCGCAGCTGGGCCTCGCTCGCGCTCAGTTCGGTAATCACCTGGCGCAGGTCGGGCGAAGCGTTGACCGTGGGGATCGAGGTGAACAGGTCGACCACGAGGTCGCCCCCCTCGGCCCGGCTCAACGCCCCGGCGAGATCGCGACGATCGCGACGCAGATCATCGACCTTGCGGCGCTTCTCAATGAAGGAGGCGCTCGCCCCTGGGGTGGTCTGGGCCAGTCCCGGAGCCACGAGGAGATCTTCCCTGGGCAGGGTGATGGTCCGGACCCGGAAGCGCTCGAGATTCCCGCGGGCGCCTTCGAGACGCGCCTGCGCGCCGGTGAGCTGGGTATCGAGAATCGCGGCCTGCATGGTGAGGCCGCTCTTCTTCATGTCGGCGGCCTTGGTGACGAAGACGGCCATCAGGTCGTTGAGCGTCGCGGCGGTCTCGGGGCCGTCCTGCCCCCGGAGCGAGACGTTCATGAAGCGGGCGGCACGCCACGCCATGTTGATGCTGAGGCGCCCCTTGATGTCGTCCGCCGCCTCACGCGGCGTGATGATCTCGAAGGCGAAGGTCCGGCCGAAGAAGCGCTTCTCGAGCCGCGGAACCCAGCGAAAACCGAATGCGGTGCCCACGCTGTCGCCCGCCGCGCCCGAAATCTTGCGGCTCGTCGGCGTGTGCGTCAGTTCCCACTTGTCGCCGGCCTCGCTGACCTTGAAGTCATAATTGCCGGTCGTGAGGTGGTCGGCATTGATATCGAAGCCGCGGAAGATGTCGGCGTCCGGCCCGCTCGGACCGTTGGGGAGGGGGGGGGCGCCGACCCGCTTCGGGCCGATGATGTAGTGCTGCCGGCGGATGGCCACCGGCTCGACGATGACGTAGTTGGTGAACAGTTCCTTCCACTGGTCGGCTTGGTACGCCGGCCCGGCCTGGATCGCCCCGGCACTGCCCGGATCCTCGGCGATCAGGATGGTGGAGTTGACCGTGAAGCTCTCCGGCCGCAGTCGGGAGACCAGCATCCCGCCTCCGAATCCGACAATCGAGAGCAGCAGCACCAGCCACTTGAAGCGCCGCAAGGCCGAGAGGTAGCGGACCAGAGGAGAGGTGCGCGGGCCGCCGCTCGCTCCGGCCATGGAGGCGGATCCGCCCCCAAATCCGGAGGGATTCACCGGCAAGTTGCCGGAAAGCGGGGCGAGGTTCGTGGTCATAAGGCCTGCATTGATGAGTGAGCAGCCGGGGGGCTGCGAAGTCCTGACGCGCCGATCCTATGCAACCCCCATACCGCACGGCGAGGCCCCGAGGCGACAGTTTGGCGGTATATATGTAGTATCGCCGCAACACTATGGTGCTGCGTGGCCGACACATCTGCCTCGTGTCGGCAACGATTACACTAAATATGGCCCCAAGTTCGATGGACCAGTACCACAGTTGCGGCACGGTTTTCGCCTTGGAGGAGTGCAGAGCGGATCCCACGCTCGCGATTTCAGGAGTCTTGCCCATGACCGCGGTAACCGGAGCTGGCGCTGGCGCTGGCTCGACGGAGACGCCCGCCTCCCGCGATGTCCTCGCCCTTCCGGCGGACATCAAGGCGTCGATCCGGATCCTCATTGTGGATGACGAGCGCACCCTCCGTGAGAGCTGCGCCTCGGTCCTCCGTGGCGAGGGCTATAGCGTGACTCTGGCCGGGCGCGGTGAGGAGGCGATCGACCTGGTCCGGCGGCGGCAGTTCGACCTGATCCTGGTCGACCTCTTCATGTCGCAGGTGCCGGGGCTCGACATTCTGAATGCTGCCCTCGAGGCCAATCGCGACTCCCTGGTGGTCGTCATGACCGGCAACCCGAGCGTCACATCGAGTATCGAGGCGCTACGCATGGGGGCCTGGGACTACCTGCCCAAGCCGTTCTCCGCGACGCACCTGCAGGTGCTCATTGGTCGGGCTTCGCATGCGATCCTCAAGGGACGTGAGGCCGCCGATCTCCGACTGCAGGTGATGCGGCAACATTCGCATTCCGACAGCCTCGCCCTGATCGGCATCTCCCCCTCGTTCCGGAAGGCCGTCGAACTCGCCCGCAAGGTCGCGCCGACCGATGCGTCGGTGTTCATCAGCGGTGAGAGCGGAACCGGCAAGGAAGTGATCGCCCAATTCATCCATCAGCACTCACGCCGCTCCAAGAAGGCGATGGTGCCGATCAACTGTGCCGCGTTGCCCGAACCGCTGCTCGAGTCCGAGGTGTTCGGCCACAAGAAGGGCGCCTTCACCGGCGCCGATCGTGACAAGCCCGGGTTGCTCGAGACCGCCAACGGCAGCACGCTCTTCCTGGACGAACTCACCGAGATGTCGTTGCCGTTGCAGGCCAAGTTGCTTCGCGTGGTGCAGGACGGCGTGGTGCGACGCGTCGGTGCCGAAACCGCTGGCGACCCGGTGGATGTCCGCTTCATCTCGGCCACCAATCGGGATCCCCAGGAAGCGGTGGAGCGCGGCGTCCTGCGCGGCGACCTCTTCTACCGCCTGCGTGTGGTGCCGATCGTCTTGCCACCACTGCGCTCCCGGCCGGAAGACATCGCCCTGCTGGCGAACCACTTCCTCGGCGTCTTCTGGCACCGCCATCGGCAGATGCCCGATCGCGCGCCAAAATTGACCGAGGCGAGCATCGAGTTCCTGCGCTCGCGAGCGTGGCGCGGCAATGTGCGTGAACTGCAGAACGTGATCGAACACGTGGCCGTGCTGGTGGAGCCGGATCAGCCGATTGAGCCGGGCGACATCCCGATCTATGACGATGCCGAGGGCACGTCCGAGCGGATGCCGGTGGCCCAGCTCGATGGCCCGTTCCACGATGTGAAGGATCGCGTCATCGCACAATTCGAGCGGGACTATCTCACCCGACTGATTGCCCGCGCCGTCGGCAACATGTCGAAGGCCGCACGTCAGGCCAACATCGACCGCACGACGCTCTACCGCCTGATGGAGAAGCACGGGCTGCAACGCGACGATCGCGGGGAATAACATGAGCCTCTGCGCCATTTCCCGCCGCCGCCTCGACGAGGCGGCGGATGCGCTGGTCGAGGCGTGGCGGAGCTTTGCCGTCGACGCCGTCTCCCAGGCAGAAGTCGCGGCGGCCGTCGCCGAGATCGTTGCCAAGGTGGACGACGCCGCCAACGGTCGCTCGCTCGAGAGTGACGAGCCGGTGGTGCCGCTCGCACGCCGGGTGGTGACCCTGCTGCGACGCTACCTCCTCGAGCACGATGACGATGTCGAACCGGGCGGCTTGCGTCCCTTGCTCAAGGCGCTTGAGGACGTCGCGGTCTCCCTCGAACCGCGGTGGTCCGAGCGTTTCCAGGACCGGATGACCGGTCCCAGCGGACTCGATCTGATCGTGGAAGTGGCCCACGACCTGCGCTCCCCACTGACCTCGATTCTCTTTCTCGCCGAAACCATGTTGCGTGGCAGCAGTGGACCGCTGACCCCGCTGCAGGAACGGCAACTCGGCTTGGTCTACTCTGCCGCCTTCGGGTTGAATTCGGTCGCGAGTGATGTCATCGAATTGGTGCGCGGTGGCGATCGACTGGTGAGCCGGGACGCCCAACCGTTCGCGGTCTCCGAGGTGCTCGAGTCGGTGCGCGACATCGTGCTGCCGATCGCCGAGGAGAAGGGACTCGAGCTCCGCTTCGAGGGTCCCCATCACGACCGCCGCGTGGGGCATCCCGGAGCGCTCAACCGGGTGTTGCTCAACCTCACGACCAACGCCCTCAAATTCACGGGCGAAGGTTTCGTCGAGGTGCAGTTGATCGACGGTAGCGATGGTCGACTCGACTGCTCGGTGCGCGACAGCGGACGCGGCATTCCCGAGGCCGCCATGGATTCGCTCTACGAGCCATTCCGTCGGCGACAGCAGCCAGGCGATTATGCCTTCTCGGGTTCGGGCCTGGGGCTCTCCATCTGCCGCAAGCTGGTGGAGGCGATGGGCTCCGAACTGCAGGTCTCCACCGTGCAGGGCGAGGGCACGCGGTTCGCCTTCCAGCTGCCCCTGCCGTTGGCCGGCCCCAACGACCTGATCGGCTGACGCACCGTTCTTCCTTCTGACCCTCCCCCTCCTTAGCTTTCCAAGCTGTCCGAGATGCGGGGCCAACGGGGCACCGCCGGACCGAACGCCGTCTCGATCATTGTGTTTCCCCGCGCTGCCCGCCCCGAGGGGCTCGCGCGCGGGGATACCGAGACCGGGGACGGCCAGACCATAGGAACGTCGTGAACCAGTATCCAGCCCATCGGGTGGGTCGGCCTGCGCCTGCGCAGCCCGCCCACCACGCGCCCAACGCGGCGCTGCTCATCGATTTCGACAACGTGACCCTCGGGGTCCGCTCCGATCTCACCAAGGAGCTCCGCTCCCTCCTCAACAGCGAAATTTTCAAGGGCAAGGTGTCGGTCCAGCGCGCCTATGCCGATTGGCGCCGCTATCCCCAGTACATCGTCCCACTCTCCGAATCCTCGATCGACCTGATCTTCGCCCCGGCCTTCGGGACGAACAAGAAGAACGCCACCGACATTCGCCTGGCCGTCGATGCGATCGAGTTGGTCTTCACCCGACCCGAGATCGGCACCTACATCCTGCTGTCCGGTGACAGCGATTTCTCCTCGCTGGTGCTCAAGCTCAAGGAGTACGGCAAGTACGTGATCGGGGTCGGCATCCGGGAGTCGGCCAGCGACATCCTGATCCAGAATTGCGACGAGTACTACTCGTACAGCGATCTCGCGGGGCTGACCAAGGAGAGCGATCTGCCGAGTGCGCAGCGCGACCCTTGGGAGTTGGTGGTTGAGGCGGTGCAGCGCATGAAGCAGAACGGCGACGTGATGCGCGCCGATCGCCTGAAGCAGGTGATGCAGCAGATCGACGAGAATTTCGACGAGAAGAACGTCGGGATGAACCGCTTCAGCAAGTTTGTCACCGAGGCGGCGACCCGCGGCCTCATCGCCATCACCAAGCAGGAGAACGGCCAGCTCGAGGTGTCGCTCCCCGCCAAGGGCGCTGCGGCGCCGGCGGCGCCCGCCGCACGGCCGAGCGGCCGTGCCCCCGCGCGCGACGCCAAGGTCCCGGTCGCTCCCGCACCGAGTGCTGAACCGCGCGCCGAGGGTGCGGAACGTGCCGGGCGTCGTCGTCGCGGCCGTGGCCGCGGTCGCGGCAAGGCCGGTGAAGAGGGCACGACGGCCACCACCACATCGACCGCCCCGGTCGAGGGTGTACCGGCTCCGTTGCCCAGCGCCACGGGCCTCACGCTCGCCGAGGCGTTCCATCTCATGAGTCGCGCACTGGGTGAGCTTCCGGTGCCGGTGGCCGGGGAGACGCTGCGTGCCCGCATGGCGGCGTTGCATGGCAAGGAGGAGTCGCTGCTCGACACCGCGCGCTTCGACAAACTGTTGCGGCAGGCGAATGATGCCGAGGTCGCCGATGTGCGTTCGCTCGGTGACAACCGCTACGAAGTCTCGCCGCACAAGTCCGATCTTGCGCTGCATCGCCGCCCGCCCGCGGAGCCGGTCCCGAGCGCCGATGGCAGCGTAGCCGCGCCGGCTTCGGCCCCCGCGCGTCGTTTCCGCGGCGGCGCCCGTTCTCCGGCCAAGCCGGGTGAGTTGCAGATGGTCGGGGTGATCAACCTCGCTGGCAACACGCCGATCGAAACGCCCCCGGTGGTGACCGCGCCAAAGGCGGCCGCCCCTGTTGGAGCGGTCCAAGTGCCGCGCGACGAGGACAGCGCGCCGGCGGCCACGGAGTCGACGCAGTCCAAGTCGAAATCCAAGACCAAGAGCGCCACCAAGACGAAGGCTGCGCCCAAGGCGAAAGCCGCGAAGAGTGCCAAGGCCGCACCCAAGGCGAAGGCTGCGCCCAAGGTGAAGGCCGCACCCAAGGCCAAGGCCGCCAGGAAGACGACCGCTGCCACCAAGGTTGTCGCTGGCTGAACGGGTGGCGGCAGGGTGCGAATGCAAAACGGCGGCTCCCATCGGGAGCCGCCGTTTGTGTGACCGCGATGTGCGTGCTGGCGTCAGTACCCGCCGGCGCGAACCCCTTCCTTGGCGCTGCCGAGGCCGATCCTCAGACCAGCGTGGAAAGTGTGTAGCGGACCCTTGAGCAGCTTGTCATCGCTCGGCGAGCTGTGGAGCTGGTACTGCGCAAAGAGCGCCAGCCGCTTCCAGCGACCCTGCACCCCGGCGAGCCCGGTGAAGAAGCCACTGGTCGATGCATCCTTGGCGGTCGCGAGCAGAAGTGCCCGGTCGCTGGGATCCTGGATGACCGGGTCAACGCGCGGACCGACCACCTGCATGACGCCGGCACCGATGCCAAAGTAGGGCTCGACGGCCAACTGGAATGGGAACGCCATCATCACCGCCTGATAGCGACGGATATCGTTGAACAGGATCAAGCCACCCGAGGTGCGCTCGTTCGAGCCGAACCCTTCATCGACCCCGAACATCAGTCCGCTGCGGCGCGCCAGAATCATGATGTGGGCACCGGCGCTGGGAATCACGCTGGAGCCCTGACTCTGGGTCGAGAAGATCATCGAGCCGGCCTCGAGGCCCAGCTTCCAGGTGTACGAGTCGGCACGCTGTGCGTGCGCGGTGGTGGGCAGGCCCACCAGGAACCCGAGGGCGCAGGCGGCAGCGGCTCGCCGGAGGAACGTCATCAGAGGATCTCCTGAAAGGGCGTCGGGAAACTAGTCAGCAAAACACAGGCCGGGAGGGTCAGATCAGCCCAAGTTCTCGACCCACCCGCTCGAAGGCGGCCAGCGCCTCGTCGAGGTCGGCTCGGGTGTGATCCGCCGACAGTTGGCAGCGCACGCGGGCCTGCCCCTGAGGAACCACCGGGAAACCGAAGCCGGTCACAAACACCCCGGCATCGAGGAGTCGCTCGCTCATCCTGATGGCGGCTGCGGTCTCTCCAAGGATCACCGGAATGATGGGCGTCTCCCCAGGGTGCGGCTGGAATCCCAGCTCCACCAGGCGCTCCCGGAAGTATCGGGCGTTCTCCCTGAGGCGCGTAACCCGCTCGGGTTCCCCCACCAGGACTTCGATGGCGGCCATGGCCGAGGCGGCCACCGTGGCCGGCAATGCGTTGGTGAAGAGCTGCGGTCGGGCGCGTTGCGTGAGGTAGTCGCAGAGCGCACCGGAGCCCGCGACGAAGCCGCCTGCCGCGCCGCCCAAGGCCTTCCCCAGCGTGGAGGTAATGATGTCCACCTCGCCGTGCAGGCCGAAATGTTCCGCCGTCCCGCGTCCGGTGGCGCCGAGGACGCCGGTCGAGTGGGAGTCGTCGAGCCAAAGAATGGCACCGTGTCGGCGACAGACTTCGAGCAGGGCGGGGAGGTTCACGATGCTCCCTTCCATCGAGAAGACCCCGTCGCTCACGACCATCTTGACCTGCTTGTCGGACGCGGCGGCGAGCTTGCGATCGAGCGCGTCGTAGTCGCCGTGGGGGAAGACTCCCGTCTCGCACTTGGTGATCGACTTGGCCAGCCGCAGGCCATCGATGATCGAGGCGTGGTTGAGCTGGTCGGAAAGGATCAGGTCGTTGGCGGTGAGCACGGTCGCCGGCAGTGCCTCGTTGGCGTTCCAGCAGCTGACGAAGGAGAGCGCTGCGTCGGTGCCGACCAGCTCGGCACACTTGGCCTCGAGCTCGCGATGGATGGTGAAGGTGCCGCAGATGAAGCGAACTGAGGCGGTGCCGGCGCCGAAGGCCTCGATCCCCGCCTTGCCGGCGGCCATCACGCGGGGGTGCGCACTGAGGCCGAGGTAGTTGTTGGAGGAGAGGATGATCACCTCGCCACGACCCTCCATCACGACCCGCGCCGCCATCGGCGACTCGAGATGGTTCAGTCGCTTGTACACGCCATCACGGCGGAACTGTTCCAGCTCGCCCGTGAGTCGGCGGTCGAGTGCGGACGCTGCGTTGGGGCTCATGGGGCGATCTCCAGGATCACCTTGCCGGCCGACCCGTCCTTGATCACGCCGATGGCGTCGGCGATTCGCTCGAGCGGAAAGACGTGGGTCACGACCGGCAGGGGATCGAGTTGTCCGGCACGGAGGAGCCGGGTCATGTGAATCCAGGTTGAATACATCTTGCGTCCGGTGACGCCGTAGAGAGTCAGCCCCTTGAAGATGACGTCTCGCGCGAAGTCGACCTCGGTCGTGCGACTCGGCGTGCCCAGCAGATTCACCCGGCCGCCGGGTCGGGCGGCCGCGAAGGCGGTGGCATGTCCTGACGGGTGACCGCTCATCTCGCAGACGAGGTCGACGCCGAGTCCGCCGGTGGCCTCCCGCACCCGGGCGACCACGTCATCGGCGGCGGGGTCGAGCACCGCGTGGGCCCCCATGGTCGACGCGAGTCCGCGACGGGTGGGATTGAAATCCGAGGCGATGACCAGGGAGGCGCCGGCGGCCCGAAGCACGCCGACCGCGAAACAGCCGATAGGGCCGCAGCCCAGGACCAGTGCGGTCGAGCCGGGGACCTCGCCGCCCTCGAGGGCGGTGTGGACCGCGTTGCCGATGGGGTCCATGATCGCCCCGATCCGGGTCGGGATCCCCTCGAGCTTCATCACGTTGGTGGCGGGCATGGCGATGAAATCGGCGAAGGCCCCGTCGCGATCGACACCGATGATCTGGGTGCGAACGCAGAGGTGGCCGTTGCCGGTGCGACACGGAATACAGTCGTCGCAGATGATGTGGCCTTCGGCCGTCACCAGGTCGCCGACGCGGAAGATGCCCTCACGCAACACTTCGGGTCCAAGCTCGACGATCTCACCGGCGAACTCATGTCCGATCACGACCGGTGGCTTCAATCGACCAGCGGCCCAGGCATCCCATTCCCAGATGTGGAGATCGGTGCCGCACACCCCGGCGAAGTGCACTTTGATGAGGACGTCGCGGGAGCCGAGGGACGGAACGGGTCGCTCGACAAGTTGCATGCCGACGCCGGGAGCGGTCTTCACGAGTGCGCGCATCTGGTTCCTGGTGGGTGGAGAACGGCCGGAATATGGACGCCTGTCCCGGCCAACCCAAGGACCCCCGGCGAACCGAGGGGCAAGAAAAAATCGGTTTCGCGGCCATTCGCCGGGGGGGCGACGCCGACTCGAAAATGGGGGGGATGCGGGGCGGTTCGGGGTTCCTGCGCCGCGAGCATGCGCATCGCAGCGCGCGGTGGGCTGATGCGGGACGGCGCCGTGCGCGCGCACCGTCGGATCGGCGATCGCGCGCCCTCGTCGTCCGCAAAGCCGCTCCAGTACTGGCGTGCGCAGCGATCCACTCGCGCATACCACCCCGCAGCGCCGAGCATCCGTCACGGTGCATTTGCGCGTCCCGTACGCAAGCGTCGAACAATCCGACGTCGGTTCAGGGCGCCGTGGCGCTGTGGACGAGCACCGGAAGCCGATGCCGCAGCGGAGGTTCCGCGCTCCGGGGGTATTGCGCGCCACCGGAAAATTTTGATCTTGTATATGCCGACGCTACTCCGCCCACAGGTGCGGGGCGTCGCCGCGAGTGACGCGCGTACGACGATTGCTCGCGAACCACCAACTCCTCAGGGAGGCTCCATGGCTGCGAAGAAAAAGGCTGCAAAGAGGAAGACCGCGAAGCGCGCGAAGCGCCCGGCCAAGAAGGCCGCGAAGAAGGGCGCCAAGAAGGCCGCGAAGAAGCGCCCCAAGAAGGCCGCCAAGAAGCGCACCAAGAAGGCTGCCAAGAAGGGCGCGAAGAAGGGCGC
>JBDUDP010000069.1:0-11054 GCA_040002895.1 Gemmatimonadota bacterium | reverse complement strand
CCCGCGACCCCGGCATTATGAGTGCCGTGCTCTAACCAGCTGAGCTACCCTGCCACGTCCACCCCGTCGGGCGGAACGGCTGACAAGGTAGCCAGTCCGCCCCGACGATGGGAGTCCGACCCCGACCAATTCAGCCCCGCCACCGTCCCGGAAGCCCTACCGCCCCGTTGAATCGGGCTTCGTCGGCGTCACGATCGTGAAAATGAGCTCGCCCGGCCGCACCATGCCGAAGGATTCCCGCGCCACCCGTTCCTGCACCGATGGATCCCGCTCGAGGGAGTCCGCAAACGCTGTGAGCGAGTCAACTTCCCGCTGCAGTCGTGACGCTTCTCGCCGGCTCGCTTCCTCTTGACGCCCCATGGTACGATACGCCGAGGTGCTGAAGATCCCGCCATGCCAGGCGAAGATCGCCGCCAGCACGAGCACCAGCAGCGCCAGCCAGCGCGGTCGGGTCACAGCGGGTAGAGGTCGGCGCCCGGGTAGTGCGCGATCGGACCCAGCTCCTCGGCGATCCTCAGCAGCTGGTTGTACTTGGCAACGCGATCGGTACGCGACGCCGATCCGGTCTTGATCTGTCCGGCACCCGTCGCCACCGCCAAGTCGGCGATGAAGGTGTCCTCGGTCTCGCCCGACCGGTGCGAGATGATCACGCCATAGGCACTCGACTTCGCGAGCTCCACCGCCTGCAGCGTCTCGGTGAGCGTACCGATCTGGTTGACCTTGATGAGAATCGCGTTGGCACAACCCTCCTCGATCCCCCGCCCCAGCAGGTCCACGTTGGTGCAGAAGAGGTCATCACCCACGAGCTGGCAGCGATCGCCCAACTCCTCGGTCAGTGTCCGCCACCCGTCCCAATCCCCCTCGGCGAGGCCATCCTCGATCGAGACGATGGGGTAGGTGTCGCACCACTTGGAATAGAGCGCGACCATCTCCGCCGCACTGTGCTTCGAGCCGTCGCCCTTCTTGAAGGTGTAGACCCCGTCGGCGTAGAGCTCGCTCGCGGCCACGTCGAGCGCGATGGCGAGATCCTTCCCGGGCTCGTAGCCGGCCGCCTCGATCGCCTCCATCACCGCATCGAGCGCCGCCTCATTGCTCGGCAGCATCGGCGCAAATCCACCCTCATCACCCACGGCCGTCGAGAGCTTCTTGGAGGTGAGCACCTTCTTGAGTGCGTGAAACACCTCGACACCCATCCGGAAGCCGTCGGCGAAGTTGTCGGCGCCCACCGGCACGATCATGAACTCCTGGGCATCGACATTATTGCTCGCGTGCGCGCCGCCGTTGAGGATGTTCATCATCGGCACCGGCAGCACCCGCGCCATCGGCCCGCCGAGATAGCGGTAGAGCGGCAGGTTGCACTCGGTAGCCGCCGCACGCGCCGCGGCCATCGAGACAGCAAGGATCGCGTTGGCACCGAGACTTGCCTTGGTCGCCGTACCATCGGCATCGGTCATCTCGGCGTCGATCGCGATCTGGTCGAGCACGTTCATCCCCTCAAGACGGGGACCGATGATCTCGTTGACGTTCTTGACGGCCTTCAGGACGCCCTTGCCGCCGTAGCGCTTGGGGTCGAGGTCGCGCAGCTCCACCGCTTCCTTCTCGCCGGTCGACGCCCCGCTCGGCACGGCTGCCCGCCCACGCGCCCCGGTGGCCGTGACGACTTCGGCTTCGACGGTCGGATTGCCGCGGGAATCGAGGATTTCACGGGCCAGGACTTCGACGATGGTGCTCATCAGCGCTCTCGGCGGAAGTGGAAGGAGGAACTGAGCCGAAAATAGCGGGGTCGGACCACTGCCGGGTACCCGAGCCGCAACGAACTAGATCCGATGCCGATACCCCGGCACCGTCACGGCAGACCCCATCAGCGTGGCGACCACCCCGGCGTCCCGTCTGACCGCGCCCACCCGCGTCAACGCCACCCCGGTGGCCTCGAGGCACCCCGCTGCGTCGATGAACTCGCGAGGCATCGTCACCAGCAGCTCGTAGTCCTCTCCCCCGATGGCCGCGAACAGCGCCGCATCCTCACGGAGCCGCGCGGCCTCGTCGGCCACCGCCGGATGCGGCGGCACCCGCTCAAGCTCGAGGCGGACCCCGACCTGCGATGCCGCGGCGAGATGCTCAGCATCACCGCCGAGCCCATCACTGATATCCATCATGGCAGTGGCACCCTGCCCTGCCAGCCACCGCGCCATGGCGAGCCGCGGCACGGGGTGCGCAAAGGCCTCGCGCGCACCGGCCGTGGGCACCCGCCCATCGAGCCAGGCACGCAACGCCGCACGCGCACCACCGAGCGCGCCGGTGACCCAGACACCATCACCCGGCTTCGCCCCGCGACGCGACATCGGTCGCTCGGCATGCCCGAACACGGTGATCGCGATGGTCAGTGCCGGGCCTTCGGAGAGATCGCCGCCGAGCACGCGGCAACCGGCCTCCTGTGCCGCCGCGCCGACTCCACGCATCAACTCCACCAGATCGTCATCACGGTGGTCATTCGGCACCGTCACCGCGGCCGTGACACCGGCCGGAACGCTCGCGGCCGCTGCCAGGTCGGAGAGTGCACTGGCAGTGGATCGCCAGCCGATCTCCGCTGCCGTGAGCCAGTCGCGCCGGAAGTGAATGCCATCCACCGCCACATCGGTGCTCACGACCAACGCGCCGTGGCCAGCAGGGATGGATGCCGTGTCGTCACCCAACGGACCAGCGGCATCGCCAAGTGCCGCGGCGATGGCGCGAATGCGATTGAACTCGCCGCTGCCTCCCAACGCAATCGATGTCATCGGACCTCGAGCAGGTAGCGCACCAAGCCGTGCGGTGTACCGATCCAGAGGTGATTGCGGGTGCGCGTGATGGAGGTCACCAGATCCGGCAGATCACCCGGCACCGAGAGGAAGCGCAGGGGCCCCAAGGTGGGGCGCACCAGTGCGGCACCACGACTCCCGGCCACCCAGACGCCACCACTGTCGGCGTACATCACCGTCAGTCGGCCGGTCTCACCCGACAAGATCGGCCCTGGTGTCCAGGCGCCCGTGGTGGGGCTGCGCCAGAGCAGACGATCGGCGTTCATCGCGACGAGCGTGTCGGCGACGAACCCCACACCATAGACCGGGCCGCTGCCACCCGCGATGCCACGGAAGGCTTCGGGCACCGTGAGGTCATCGTCCCCCGCGCGCTGTGCCGCGAGCCCGTTGACCGTCGCCGCCCAGAGGGTGTCGCCGCGCGCGACCAGATCGTACACTGCACCGAAATACTTCGCCGCAATGCGATCGACTCGTCCGGTCGTGCCCTCTTCCGAGAGTCCGCGCAGGGTCCCGATGACCACACGACCGTTGCGCAAGGCCAGTGCGGTGACGCGTTGATCGGCGAGACCACTCCCCTCATCGAAGCGCGTATACGACCCGCCATTGAGCGGAACCCGCACCGCGCCGCGATCAGTGCCGGCCCACACCGCGCCATCGGTCGGCAGCAACCGTCGCGTCGCGTTGAACGGCAATCCCGTGGTGGGGAGACCGCTCATGGTCTCCGACTGGGAGAGGTCGCTGCTGAGTCGGGTGATTTGCGCCCCCACGTCGATCGTCGCATCGGTCGCGACCCACACGGCATCGCCGGCCGCTGCCACGGCGCCGACCGCCTCTGACGGCAATCCGAGCTGGAACGGTTCGGCCTGCGCCCCCAGGCGCGAGAAGAAGAGCAGTCCGCGAGTGGTCGTGCCGAGGTACCAGCCGTTGTTGTCCGCACTGGGGGCGGCGGCGGTGAGCCGGCCTGCGCCGAGACGCGGACCGGTCGCGAGCGTGGGGGCGAGCGCACGCAGTTGAGGAAGGTCAAGCATCGCATCATTGACGGTGGTGGCGGGTCGCAGCGTCTGGGGCGGAGCCGCCGGCATGGCGATACCACCGAACCGGGGCTGCACGTACCACCCACCAGCGGTGAGAAACCAGATCCCGCGCGCGGGATCGGCGTCGTCGGTGGCGATGTTCTGGACCCGTCCCGCGATCACGCCGCGCTCCCACTGGTCGGTGTCCGGTCGGTAATGCAGCCAGCCATCCGGGGTCGCAAGCCAGACGCTGCGATCGATGCCGTCCACCACGGCCGCGAACACGGCCTGCATCAGTCGTGGCTCAGCGGGGGACCGCGGCACCTCCCAGCGCCGTTCGATGGAGCGGTAGATGCCGAGGGCGGTGGGATAGGCCACGAAGAGTCGATCGAACGACGAGGCCAGCGCATTCACTCGCGAGAAGTCGCCGAGCAGAACGCGATCCTCGGGACGCAGCGCGCGCACCGGCACCGAAGTGCCCGGGGCATTGAACGGCTGACCACACGCAGCCAGCAGGACCAGCAGCACCGACCACCGCTTCACACCGACCTCGGGGCAACGAGTGTCCGCAACACGGGAGCGTGCGGCGATTCGGCATCCTGCACGCGAGCCCAGGCTCGCCAGACGTCGGGGAGCGCCTCAACCACGTCCATCGGTCGCATCGCGCGCGCCGTCGTGCGCCGCGCCGCGTGGTCGGCCGCCTCACCCAGCGCCTCGGCCGCCATCGCGGCCGCATCGGGAAGGACGATTCCCTGCCCCATCAATGCACCAAGGATTCCGGAGAGCACGTCGCCGCTGCCACCCGTGGCGAGCCCGGGATTACCGGCGGCGACGGTGAGCAACGGCTGTCCCGCGCACGCCACCACCGTCGGCACCCCCTTGAGGAGGAC
Source organism: Gemmatimonadota bacterium (assembly GCA_040002895.1). Lineage (GTDB taxonomy): Bacteria > Gemmatimonadota > Gemmatimonadetes > Gemmatimonadales > GWC2-71-9 > Palsa-1233. The sequence continues at coordinate 6,353 of JBDUDP010000069.1, read as the reverse complement.
AGTGCAGCCGCTGGCGAGCGCGGCATCGCGCGCCGCCTCCCACGGGGCGGTCTCGAGGTCGTCAGCGAGATCGGGAAAGAGGGTGCGAAACTCGCCGAGATGCGGAGTGATGGCGAATGTGCGCGCTGCCGCGAGTGCCGCGAGGGCCGGGACCTCGCCCTTGAGGGCCACGAGGGCGTCCGCGTCGATCACGGCGGCCTGGGCATGCGACAACACCTCCAGCACGAACGGCGTCCGCTCCGGCGCACGACCCAGCCCCGGCCCGATCACCACCACGTCGGCGCTCTTGATCAGGGCGACCGCATGACCGGTGAGCGGAAGTGCGAACGCCTGGGTGCTGCACTGCACGTCGGGCTCGGCCGTGCGCAGCACCGCGAGCGATTCCTCCGGAGCTACCACGTGGACCAGGCCCGCGCCGCCGGCGAAGGCGGCACGTGCGGTCAAGCGCGCGGCTCCGATCATGGCGACATCACCTCCCACGATCACCACGCGGCCTCGCATTCCCTTGTGACTTCTCGCCGCGAGCCCACGCAACCGCTCGGCGGCCCAGCCGCGATCAATGAGCCCGGGCAGCGAGGAATCGGCGTCGCCGAGACCGATGTCGACCACCACCACTTCCCCGACCTCATCACGCGCCAGTAGCTGCCCGCGGCGAACACCTCCGAAGGTCACCGTCAGCGTCGCCATCAGCGGACCGTGCGGCAACCCGGTCTCGAGATCGAGCCCGGTGGGGCCGTCGACCGACACGATGGGGAGCTCGAGATCAATGAGCCGAGTGAGCAGCGGGAGAATGGGGCCGCGCAACGGGCCATGCGCACCGGTACCAAGAATCGCGTCGACGATGACACCGAGCGTGGGCCACGGACCGTCGGGGGGAACCGTGCGGACTCCCTCGGTCTGGGCCACATGGCGAGCATCGGCGGCGATCCCCGGCGCAGGAGCAGTGGTCTCGGTGACCCAGACCGGCACGCCCAGCGCATGCAGCGAGCGGGCGGCGACCCAGCCATCGCCGCCGTTGTTGCCGCCGCCACAGGCCACCAGGACACCCTGACGCGCCGCGTGACCAAATCGCTCGGTGAGCAGTTGCGCCACGGCCCGACCGGCGGCATCCATCAGCACCGCCAATGGCCGTCCCGACGCCTCGGCGGCGGCATCCCATGTAGCAGCTTGTTCTGGAGTGAGTACGGGAGTGAGCGACATCCCCGAAAGCTAGCGACGGACGAGGACCGCGGGAGTTGTCACCCTGAGCGCAGCGAGGGGGGGCGAGTCATCGCCCCAAGTACCACGCCCCGCCCCCGCGCTGCGCTCAGGGTGACAGTTCGAGACCTTCCCGTGGAAAGGCCCTGATCAGATACCCCTGGTCCATCGCTTCCGTAAAATCGTAGATCCCGTGGAAGTCTTCCTCACGATCGCCGGGCTGGGTCGACAGGAGACCAACCTCGACGAGGGTGTACACCAGCCGCCCGAAGTCGGCCGTGCAGGTCACGCCCCAACAGCCGAGGACCGTGCGGGCGAGCAAGCCGAAGCGCTCAAGGGCCATGTCGCGGCATCCCCATGCGAGCTCCGCCCCGCTGACATGCCGACGGGTCTCGAACCGGGCCTGCAGGAACTCGATGGCCGAGAGCATGAAGAGGTAGGCGCGCTCATCGTAGCGCCCACCGGCACGGGCCCGGATGCGTGCCAGCACCCCGTCGGCGAACTGCAGTTCGGGCATGGGCGTCAGCCCGCCACCACACCGGCAGGATAGAGCGGGAATTTGGAGGCCAGTGCCTCGACGTCATGCTTCACTCGTGCCAGCGTCGCCTCGTCGCGTCCCACGAGCGCCTGATCGATCAGTTCGGCCACCCGCACCATCTCCGCTTGCCCCATCCCGCGCGTGGTCATGGCAGGCGTGCCGATGCGAATACCGCTGGTCACGAACGGCGACTGAGGATCGTCGGGAATCGTGTTCTTGTTCACCGTGATGCCGGCCACCCCGAGCAGCTTCTCAGCTTCCTTCCCGGTGAGTTCCTTGGCACGGAGATCCACCAGCATCAGATGCGTATCGGTGCCGCCCGACACGATGGCGTAGCCCCGTTCGATCATCGCCTCGGCGAGCACCCGTGCGTTGTCGACAACCTGCTGGGCGTAGCGCTTGAAGTCGTCGGTCAGCGCCTCACCGAAGGCCACCGCCTTGCCCGCGATGACGTGTTCCAGCGGACCGCCCTGTCCTCCCGGGAAGACCGACTTGTCGACCGCCTTGGCGTGCTCGGCGTGCGACAGAATCAGGCCGCCGCGCGGACCCCGCAACGTTTTGTGCGTGGTGCTGGTCACCAGATGGGCGTGCGGCATCGGATTGGGGTGCACGCCGCCCGCCACCAGTCCGGCGAAGTGCGCCATGTCGACCACGAGAAATGCGCCGATCTCGTCGGCGATGCTGCGGAACGCCGCGAAGTCGATGATCCGGGCGTAGGCCGACCCGCCGCAGATGATCAACTTGGGGCGCTCCTGGCGAGCGAGATCGCGTACCGCGTCGTAATCGATCCGACCGTTGTCGGAGCGCACGCCATAATGCACGGCCTTCCACACCTGACCAGTGTGGTTCACCGACGAACCATGCGACAGGTGGCCGCCGTGCGGCAGCGACATTCCCATGATCTTCTCGCCGGGCGGGATCAGCGCCATGTAGGCCTCAAAATTGGCCTGCGCTCCCGAGTGTGGCTGCACGTTGGCATGCTCGGCACCGAAGAGTTGCTTGACGCGGTCGATCGCGATCTGCTCGACCTGATCGACCACCTCGCAGCCACCGTAGTACCGCTTGCCGGGATACCCCTCGGCGTACTTGTTGGTGAGGCACGACCCCATCGCCTCGAGCACCGCACGTGAGGTGAAATTCTCGCTGGCGATGAGTTCGAGGCCATCCTGCTGCCGCACCAGCTCGAGGTGGATCAGTGCGGCGATGCCCGGGTCGGCCTGGGCCAGCGGGATGTCATGGGACAGCGCCATCACTCCTCCTCGATCTTTTCGATGCGGCGGATGTGGCGTCCGCCGTCAAACGGCGTGGCCATCCAGACGCGCAGAATCTCGCGCGCGGTCCCTTCGTCGAGGCAGCGCGCCGGGAGCACCAGGATGTTGGCGTCGTTGTGCTGACGGGAGAGTTTCGCGACCTCGGGGTTCCAGGCGACCGCGGCGCGGACACCGTGGTGCCGGTTGGCGGCGTAACTCATGCCGAGGCCGGTGCCGCAGAGCAGGATGCCGCGCTTCGCCTTGCCGCTCTCGACCTCCTCCGCCACGGGATGGGCAAAGTCGGCGTAATCGGTGGACTCGGTGGAGTGCGTGCCGACATCCTCGACGTCGTAGCCGAGGGTGCGGAGCTCGTCCGCCAGCATTTCCTTCATCTCGAAGCCGGCGTGGTCCGCGCCGATAGGGATTCTTTCAGCCATGACGGAATATTAAGCAGGAGAAGGCCGTAGTGGCGAGGAGACACCTTGTCACCCTGAACGAAGTGAAGGGGCGGAGCTCCGTCTTCAGAACGAATCTCCGCCCCCTCGCTACGCTCAGAGTGACCATGCGGTGCGGATGGACGAGGCATGCCGCGCCACTACAGCCGATCCCCGGCCACCCACATCTGCTTCAGAGCCGCCACCGACTTGATGCGCTCCTCGGCGAGCCGATCGGCGGCCTCGTAGCTCGGGAGCTTGTCCCGATCGGCGATGGCAAAGACGCGGAGCATGGTGTCGTAGATCTCCTGCGCCTTGCGCTTGGCCCGCTCCATGGTCCACCCCTGGAGTTCGCCGTACACGTTGATGACGCCGCCGCCATTGATGACGTAATCGGGAGCGTAGAGCAGCCCCTGCTTCTCCAATGCGACGCCGTGGCGCTCCTCACCGAGCTGGTTGTTCGCGCCGCCAGCGATGATCTCGACCTTGAGGCGCGGCAGGGTATCGTCGTTGATGATGCCGCCGAGGGCACACGGCGCGAAGATGTCGGCCTTGGCGTCATAGATCGCATCGGGCGTCACCGCGGTGGCGCCCATCTCGTCGACCACCCGCCTCACCTTCTCGGCGTCGATGTCGGTCACGATGAGTTGGGCGCCTTCCTGCTTCAGGTGGGTCATGAGGTAGTACGCCACCTTGCCGCAGCCCTGCACGGCGATGGTCTTGCCGGCCAGCGAGTCCTTGCCCCAGCGCTGCTTGGCGGCGGCCTTCATCCCCATGTACACACCGTACGACGTGACCGGTGACGGATCGCCCGAGAGGTTCAGCAAGCCGGCGACATGCTTGGTCTCCCGCTTGATGAATTCCATGTCCGTGGGCGATGTCCCCACATCCTCGGCGGTGATGTATCGGCCGCCCAGGGTCTCGACGAAGCGCCCGTGGGCGCGAAAGAGCGACTCGCGATCGGCGCGCTTGGGATCGGCAATGATGACCGCCTTGCCGCCGCCGAGATTGAGCCCGGCCACGGCCGACTTGTAGGTCATGCCGCGGGAGAGCCGCAGCGCGTCATTTACGGCGGCCGCGTTGTCGGCGTACTGCCAGACACGGGTGCCGCCGAGGGCGGGCCCCAGGGTGGTGTCATGAATGGCGATGATGCCGAAGTAGCCACACGACGGCTCATGCGAGAACACCAGCTGCTCGTGTCCCCACTTCTTCATTTCGTCGAAAACGTCCATCAGGCCTTCCCGTAGTCGTAGAAGCCGCGGCCGCTCTTCCGGCCGAGATAGCCCGCCGCCACCATCTTCTTGAGCAGCGGGCAGGGACGGTACTTGTCATCGCCCAACCCTTCGTGGAGCACGTTCAGGATCGCCAGGCAGACATCCAGCCCGATGAAGTCCGCCAGCTGCAGCGGGCCCATGGGGTGGGCCATGCCGAGCTTCATCACGGTGTCGATCGCCTCGGGCTGGGCGACCCCTTCCATGACGCAGAAGATCGCCTCGTTGATCATCGGCAGCAGCACCCGATTGCTCACGAAGCCGGGGTAGTCGTTCACCTCGACCGGGGTCTTGCCGAGCGCCGTGGTGAGTGCCACCACGTGATGCGTGGTGGCGTCGCTGGTGGCGTGCCCGCGAATGACTTCCACCAACTGCATCACCGGCACCGGATTCATGAAATGCATGCCGATGACCTGCGCGGGGCGCTGGGTCTTCGCGGCGATGTCAGTGATCGAGATGGAGGAGGTGTTGCTGGCGAGGATGGTGTCCGGGAGACAGATCGTGTCGAGCGTGCTGAACAGCTCGAACTTGATCGCGGGAGTTTCGCTGGCCGCCTCGACCACGAGCGAGGCATCTCGGGCGTCGCCAAGGTCGGTGCTCGTGTGGATGCGACCGACCACCTCGGCCACCGCCTCTGGCGCCAGCGTGCCCTTCTTGACCTGCCGCTCCAGGTTGGCCGTGATGGTCTTGAGGGCCTTCTCCAGCGCCGGCGCACTGACATCAATCAGCGCGACATCATGACCGTGCTGTGCAAAGACGTGGGCGATCCCGTTGCCCATGGTGCCGGAACCAATGACTGCGACTTTGGACATGTACACCCGAGAGGATGAGTAATTCCGGTTGTTGTCACCCTGAGCACAGCGAGGGGGCAGGTCTTGCCGTCTGTCGGGACCTTGCCCCTTCGCTGCGCTCAGGCTGGCAGTCAGATCGCCTCTACACTCAGCGCCACTGCATTCCCGCCACCGAGGCAGAGGGTCGCGAGGCCGGTCCTGACCTTGCGGTCGCGCATGGCATACAGCAGCGTGGTGAGCACCCGCGCACCGGACGCCCCAATCGGGTGACCGAGCGCAATGGCGCCGCCGTTGACGTTCACCCGCGCATCGTCCCAGCCCAGCGCCCGACCATCGGCAATGGCTTGCACGGCAAACGCTTCATTGGCCTCGATCAGGTCGTAATCTCCGATCGTCGTCCCCTGCTTCTTCATCAGGTTCTGCACCGCCACGATCGGCGCGAAGAAGAGATCCTTCGGTTCACCACCGCCGGTCGCATAGCCGGTGATGCGCGCCAGCGGCGTGAGGTTGTGTGCCTTCGCGAACGCGAGCGAGGCCACCACGAGTGCCGACCCGCCGTCGTTGAGTCCCGGCGCGTTGCCCGCCGTGACCGTGCCGTCCTTGCGGAACACCGGCTTCAGCCGCGCAAGCGTTTCGAGTGTGGTATCCGCCCGCGGGGATTCATCGGCGCTCACCGTCACGGTGCCCTTTCGATCGGCGATCTCCACGCCCACGATCTCGGCGGAGAACTTGCCTGCGGCCTGTGCTGCCACGGCGCGCTGGTGGGAGCGCAACGCGAAAGCGTCCTGCTCTTCGCGGGTAACGTTGGCCTTCTCAGCCGTGTACTCGGCGTACTCGCCCATGTGATTGTTGCCGAACGAGTCCCAGAGGCC
>JBDUDP010000068.1:0-11118 GCA_040002895.1 Gemmatimonadota bacterium | reverse complement strand
GAGCGGCAGATCTTCAACGCGCTGCGCTACGGCCTGCGGCCCGAGGACACGCCGGACGTCAACATCACCTCCACCACGCCGGGACAGGGCAACTTCCCGATGACGCCGCACTATCTCGCGCCTCCCATGCCGTGGACGGCTTGGCGCCACATGACCGATACCGAGCTCAAGGCCATCGCGGCCTACCTCAAGCACGGGGTCAAGCCCTCGGTCAACAAGGTGATGGACAGTGAGGGGCCGCCGGACTTCTGGGCATCGGCGTACACGCTGGAGGCTATCGGTCCACTCAAGACGCCGGCATTCCCCACCGCGAACGAGCGGATTCCGAAGTAGTCGTATTGCGTACCGCTCCCGGATCATCGCAGGGCCGATCCGGGAGCACCGCCCCTCCGCACTTCGGCGCAACGGTGGGCAACCTGCTGAATCTGGTGGAAAGGACCGTGTTGAAGCCGTGAATGACGCATCGTGGGCCACCGCCGATCTCTCCGACGCCGGCGGGCCGGAGGTACAGGTGGTGGAGGGCAGATATGTCGACTACGGAGGCAGCAGGAAATTTTGCGGCCCTGTCGTGACCCTTCGCATCCGGGAGGATGCTGCCAGCGTGCTGCGCGAACTCGACGAACCCGGGCTCGGTCGGGTACTGGTGGTCGACGGGGGCGGCTCGATGCGCTGTGCCTTGGTCGGTGAGCGACTGCTGCGCGTGGCTGCCTCCAACGGGTGGGCGGCCATCGTGGTACACGGGGCGGTGCGCGACGCCGCCCTGACAGCGGCCATCCCCGTGGGGCTTCGCGCCCTCGGCACCTCACCGCGCCGAGGCGAGTCGGCTGCCGAGAGCGCGCGGGGTGAGGTGCTTCACTTCGCGGGAGTGCAGTTCACACCCGGCGCGTGGCTGTGGGCAGATGCGGACGGGATGGTGGTGACGCCAGACTCATCGGGCGCGCCCCAGGCCTCTCGCTGAGGTGAGTGGTCGCGCCGACTACTGACCGCTGCGCGGCGCGCGGCCGATCACCATGAAGTCGTCGCCGCTGTGCCCCGCGGCGAGCAGTCGATCCATGGCGGCGGCGATGGCCGGCATGACGACCAGCTCTCCGCCGCGTGCCTCGGTGGCCTCATTCATCAATCGCACATCTTTCCGGGCCATGGCCAAGGTCCAGCTCGGTTGCGACACGTCACCACTTCGCAACCGGCGGGCTCGCGCCGCGGCCATGGTTGCCATGTTGAACCAGTCGAAGATCTGGATCCCCTCGTCCGTCGGGACGCCGTACGCGTCGCCGAGCGCAAACATGTCGGCCAGCCCCGCCGACAGCGCCACCAGAAAGAGGTTGCCCATGAGCTTGACGGTCGTGGCGCGCACCGGATCGGGACCGAGATAGACCAGCTTGCCGGTCATCGGCTCGAGGGCGGGGACGAGGGTGTCGAACAGGGTGCGATCGCCCGAGGCCAACATGGTGCCGGAGCCGTCGAGGGCGTTGGAAGGCCCCATGAAGACCGGGGCATGCTGAAAGCGGATCCCGCGTTCAGCCCAACGGGCGACGCGCTCCGCCGTGGGATCCGGGGCTGTGGTCGTGTGATCGACGATGAGGCAGTGCGGGCTGATGCTTCCGGCTGCACGCTCCAGCGCCTCATCAACCGAGGCATCATCCGCGAGCGTGAGGTGAATGCGATCGGCACCGCGAACTGCGTCGGCTGGGGTGTCGAAGGCCTTGGCGCCGACGGCCTCGAGGGCCCGCGCCTTCGTTGCGGTGCGATTCCAGACCTGCACGGCTTCGCCGCGACTCCGCAGCGCCCGAACGAAATTGGCGCCGAGCAGGCCGGTGCCGAGAAAAGCAATCATGAGCAGACTCTCCGAGGTGCGGTGCTCACGTGGCGGCGAAGCCGTAGCGCGAGTGGAATTCGGCGATATGGTGCGCCACATGGCCGGCCATGATGAAGGCGGCCGCGCGGACGGAGAGCGGATGGCCGCCCGCCGTGCCGACGCGCGTCCATGCTGCTGACGGCAAGTGCTGCAGCATGTGCAGGTGCCCCTCCCGCACGCTCGTGAACTCTGCCAGGAGGGAGTCGACACCACAAGCGTCATGGGCCGCAGCGCGAACGAAATCGTCCTGCTCGAATCCTGGCAGCGGGGAGTCAGCTCTCCGGGCGATCCAGAGGGCGCGAAAACCGAAGACGCGCTCGGTGTCAATCAGGTGGCCGACGACCTCGCGAACGCTCCACTTCTCCGGGGCATATCGAAAGCCGGCGCGTGCTTCGCCCAGGCCATGGAACAGGGTCTTGAGGGTGGTGAGTTGTTCGTGAAGCACCGGCAGCACCGTGTCGGTCTCGATGCGGGAGATGTACCGGTCGAAATAAGGGGAATATTCCCCAGCAGCGGGTTTCATGGCGTGAACTCGGTGAAAAGTGTGCTGTGCCGCACCACCTGTGCGCGAAGTCCCGTGGCTGCAGGGGTGGCGCAAAGGCCACGTGACAGTTCCATTCTATCCTTCTTCCCGATGTGGAGCCACCCGGATGATCGCCAGCATTCTTGCCGTCCTTGCCGGATTCGCCCTGATGGTCGTGGTCGTGATGCTCACCACACCGATTCTTGCCAAGGTGTTCCTCCGGGGTACGACGCCGGGCGCGCTGACGACCTCGTACCTCGTCTCCAACCTCACCATGGCGGCCCTCGCGGCACTGGGCGGCGGCTATCTCACCTCACGGCTCGCGCCCCACGCGCCGATGGCGCATGGGGCCGCCTTGGCCGCGCTGATGCTGTTGATGAGTCTCGCCTCGATGCGCCAATCCCTCGGCAGCCAACCCCGGTGGTACGCCGTCACGCTGGCGACCGTGATGCCGGTGCTGACGCTTGGTGGCGCCTGGCTCTGTTCGGGGGCGATGCCGTGAAGTCGCCGACCGCACTACGGGGCTGACCGCAGTCGCCGCGATGAAGATCTGGATTGATGCCGATGCCGCACCGCGCGAGGTCAAAGAGTTGGTCTTTCGCGCCTCGAAGCGGCTACAACTCGCCACCGTGCTGGTCGCCAATCACCACCTGCGCCCACCGCCTGGATACCCGCTCGTCACCGCCGTGTGGGTCGATGGGGGTCCCGACGTCGCCGACGCGCATATCGTGGCCGAGGCCGCGGCAGGTGACCTGGTCGTGACGCAGGACATCCCGCTCGCGGCGCTGCTGGTCCCGCGCGGCATCGCCGTGCTCGACCCGCGCGGTGAGGAGCACACCCTCGAGACCATCGGCGAGCGGCTCTCGATCCGAGACTTCATGGAGCAGGCGCGGAGCATCGGTGTCGTCACCGGCGGACCGCCTCCGTACGACGCCAAGGCCAAGCAGGCATTTGCCGCCGCCCTCGACCGCACGCTGACGCGCTTGCAGCGAGGGCGGTGAGTTTCGCCTAGCGCGTCGTCTTGCGCGGGATCCGACTGTCAGCCATGGCGGCATGCCACGCATAGGATGCCATGATCACCGCATTCTTCATCAAGTCGTCGGCCTGGATGGTGTCGAAGAAGTCGAGATTCGAGTGTCCCCCCTGACCCGGCGTGCGATCCTGCAGGAACTGGAAGCCGGGCAGTCCTGCCTCATCGAAGGCGACATGGTCGGTGCTCCCGAGGCTCTGATTGGACACCACCGTCATGCCCATGTCACGGAACGGCGTCATCCAGGCCGTGAGCATTTCGCGGGCGTGCTCGTTGCCCTGCAGGTAGATCCCGCGATACTGTCCCGAGCCATAGTCCTGGTTGAAATAGGCCGAGAGCTTCTGGAATTCCGGGCCGGGTGCGGCGGCGGTGCCGAAGTGTTGCTTGACGTAGGCCCGCGAGCCGAAGAGTCCCTGCTCCTCGCCGGCCCAGAGTGCCACACGAATGGTGCGGCGCGGCTTGGCACCGATGGCCTTGAGGATTCGGGCCGCCTCGAGCGCGACGGCCACCCCCGAGGTGTTGTCACTGGCATTGGGTGAGGCATGCCAGGTGTCGAAATGGGCACCAATCATCACGACCTCATCCTTCAGATCGCTGCCGGGAATCTCGCCGACGATGTTCACCGCTTTCTCGACCTCGGTACCGATGCGATTGCGCACCTCGAGCTCGACCTTGACGGGGATGTCTCGCCTGAGGATGCGATACATCCGGTTGTAATGCTCCGGGGTGATCGCGATCATCGGTGGGGAGGCAAGAATGCCTTCGCGTGACCAGTTCATCCGCCGTGCGATCGGCGAGGCATAGCCGCGGCACGCGCCCAGCCAGCCGCTCTCGCAGTGCAGTACCGCGGCGACGCCCTCGGACTTGTAGAAGGCGAGCTTCTCCTCCGCCGTGAGCAAATCGGGGTTGCGCACGGTGCGCGCTGCTGGTGGCTTGGCCGGCGTGATCACCAGCTCTTCGATGGCCTTGAGCTCGGCGTCGGTTCGGCGAGGCACGCCGTTGGTCATCGCCACGAGGTCGATCGCGGCCGGCGGCGTGACCAGGACGGCCTTCCCCTTGAGCGTGCCGCGGTATTTCTCGAGATCGGCCTTGGCCAGCAGGTCGACAATCACCGCATCGGCCACGACCTTCCCGTCGGTACCCGGCGTGTGCGAGATCGGGTAGCCCACCATCGGGGTGTAGTCGGGCTCCAGCAGGTGCAGCGAGACATACTCGTTGTCCCAGGTCACGCCGAAGTCCATGAACGGCTCTTCGGCCACGTTCACGAGTCCGATGCGCGTCATCTCGCCTTTCACCCATGTCCGGGCCCGCTTCATGTCCTGCGAGAGGGTGAGCCGGGCGCCGAGGACGTCGGTCATATAACTCTCGATGTCCATCACCTGGGAGTGCTGCAGTCCTTCTTCGCGGATCTTGGCGACCGTCGCCCAGTCTACCTGGGGCGAGTCGCCGCTCATCGCGGCGGTGGCGAGGAGCAGCGCGGCCAGCAGTGGCTTCACGGTACGGCGCATGGTGTCAGCCCGCCTTCTTCATCGCGCGATCCATGCTGCGCACGTGGCGGCCGAGGTACCAGCTCACCGCGCCGGTGAGGACCGCGGCGCCCAGCAGGGCCTTCGCGGCGGTCGACGATTCGGCCCAGATCGGAATGGCGGCCAGCAGGCAGAACACCGACCCGCCGAGGATGCCCGCCACGCGTCGAGTGAGCGAACGCGACTGACCCTTGGCGCGTCGCACCGAGATCACCATGAGTGCCAGACCCCAGAGCATCACCAACCATGCCAAGGCCTTCAGTTCGGGTGCGCTATCCATCGTGGCTTCCTGGGTGTGAGGGAAATACTTGCCGCACGCTCGTTTGCGGCCTACTCTATGGCACGGGCGCGATCGCGCCGTGTCACCGCGAGCACTTCGTGTCCTGCCTTCGAGAGCTCATGCGACCGATTCATGCGCCGCGGCATCGCATCCTGGATCCGGTCACGGTGTTGGGGTTCCTGACCGCATCACCGCTGCTGGGACTGACCGGTGCGCCGGCGCAGTTGGCAGTCGGGTTGGCGGGCATCCACCTCATCCTCACCGTGCTCACGGATTTTTCCGGTGCAGGGAAGGGCCCGGTCTCCCTGAAGATACACGGAGCGATTGAACTGCTGGTGGGGGTGGCCCTGATGATTCTGCCATTCGTGGCGGGCTGGGTCGGGACCCCCAGGACGTGCTCTGTCGTCGCCGGCGGGGGGATTCTCCTGATCAGGCGCCTCTCGGAGTACCACGCACTGCACCCACTCGCCACGCCATGACGGTCTTCCATCTTATTGCGGCCATTACCACGCTGGCCGCCCTCTTCGCGTGGGTCAACTACCGGTTCATTCGACTGCCGATGACGATCGGGGTGATGGTGCTGGCGTTGGTTGGCTCGGTCCTCATCGTGGTGGCGGGACGCTTGGGGTTGATCCCGGTTGTGGAGCTGCAGGCATTCATCGGCGAAATCGACTTTCACGAGATGCTCTTGAATGGCATGCTGGGCGCCCTGTTGTTCGCGGGTGCGATGCATGTCGACCTCGAACGCCTCCTCGCCAAGCGGGCCCTCATCCTCTCCTTGGCCACGGTCAGCGTGCTCCTCAGCACGGGGATCGTGGCAATTGCCGGGTACTTTCTGTTTGCCGCCGTCGGGCTCGACATCCCGTTCACCTGGACCATGCTGTTCGGGGCGTTGATTGCCCCGACCGACCCGATCGCGGTCGGCGCCATCCTGCGCAAGGCCGGTGTGCCGCCGGACCTCGAGACCACCATCACCGGCGAATCGCTCTTCAACGACGGCGTGGGCGTGGTGCTGTTCGTGATGCTGCTCGAACTCTCGGCCGGGGCGTCGGTCACCGTGGCGAGTGTGGCCCAGCTGCTGCTCGTTGAGGTGGCGGGCGGCGTGGTGTACGGGGCGGTGGTTGGCTGGATCGTGTATCGCATGCTTCGGGTGGTGGATCAGCATCAGGTGGAGATCCTGCTCACCCTCGCGCTGGTCACGGGCGGCTACGCCTTTGCCCATGCCCTGCATGTCTCGGGGCCACTCGCGATGGTGGTGGCCGGGCTGCTGATCGGGAATCGCGGGCGTCGATTCGCGATGAGCGAGATGACCAAGGTCCGACTCGATCAGTTCTGGGAGCTGGTGGACGAGTTCCTCAACGCGGTGCTCTTCGTCCTGATCGGGCTCGAGGTCGTGGTGCTGGAGGCCACGCCCGCCACGGTGCTGGCCGCCGTCCTCGCGATCCCGTTGGTCTTGCTGGCCCGGTATGTCTCGGTGGCGCTGTCCGTGAAGCTCCTCCCGAGCGGGCGCGAATTGCCGCGGGGGGCGGTGTCCATCCTGACCTGGAGCGGACTGCGCGGGGGGATTTCGGTGGCGCTCGCGCTCTCCCTTCCAGTGGGCTCCCATCGACCCGAGCTGATTGCCATCACCTACGGGGTGGTCTGCTTCTCCATCATCGTGCAGGGGCTCACGGTTGGCCCGTTCTCGACCCGGGTGCTCACCCGGGGGGCAGCCCGGTAGCTGCCGGTCAGAGCGGGGGGGTCTTGCGGAAATCGGAAAAGATGTAAACGTTTACATAGCTCCGTAAACGTTTCCATCGTACCGCATGGATCGCCCCGCCTCGGCGGGCGACGATGCCGGTGCCCGGTTCGCTCCCCATCACGAGCCCGGACGAGACGACTTGGCTGTCACCATCAAGGATGTTGCCCGCGAGGCTGGGGTCTCCATCGCCACCGCCTCCCGGGCCCTGCACCGGAGCGAACTGGTCGCCCCCGAGACGCGCGCCCGCGTGCGGGAGACGGCGAGTCGGCTTCACTACACCCCGCACAGCGGGGCGCGCAGCCTGATCACCAACCGTACGCACACCATCGGTGTGCTGCTGCCCGACCTCTACGGCGAGTTCTTCTCGGAAATCATGCGTGGCATCGACCAGACGGCCCACCGCGAGGGGTACCAGTGCATCCTCTCGAGTGCGCGACACGGCGGCCCCACCCTCGAAGGGGCGCTGCGTGCCATGCGCGGACGCGTCGACGGGCTGGTCCTGATGTCACCGGAGTTCACCGATGAACTGTCGCGGCGAACGCTTCCGGCCGGCTTCCCCGTGGTGCTGCTCAACTGCCCCCCCACCGACATCCCGCACGACACCCTGAACATCGAGAACTACGAAGGGGCCTACAACATGGTCCGACATCTCGCCGGGCTTGGCCATCGTCGGATCGCGATCCTCAACGGGGCAGCCGGAAATTTCGATGCCGCCGAGCGGCTGCGCGGCTATCGGGCGGCGCTTGCGGATGCCGGGCTGGCGCCAGCGCCGGAGCTGGAGATCGCCGGTGATTTCAGCGAGGCGGCCGGAGCGGCCGGGGCGCGTGCGCTGCTGGCGCTCGCGCAACGACCTACGGCCATCTTCGCCGCCAATGACGGCATGGCCATCGGTGCCGTGTCGGCACTCCGCGAGGCCGGGGTCGCTGTCCCGGACGAGATCGCCATCGGGGGATTCGACGATATCCCGATGGCGCGCTACATCGATCCGGCCCTGAGTTCCGTGCATGTCGATATCAGCGCGCTCGGGGAGCGCGCGACCGCGGTCCTGCTCGAGGTGCTTCGGCATCCCGGGCACCGCAGCTTCACCCGCGCGACGGCGGCGACGACCCTCGTGGTCCGCCAGTCCTGCGGCGCCCGCGCCGCGCAGCCCGGGCTCCCCGTTCCCTGATGGCGCTGCCCCGCAGTTCACCCTGGAGGGAGGTCGTATGAACGCTCGAGAAATGTTCCACCGTCTCAACCGGTACCTGGCCATCGTGCTGGGCTTGAGTGGCGTGTTGGCCGTCGGTCCGGTGTCCGCGCAGAATTCGACCGGCACCGTCCGCGGAACGATCACTGTCGACGACGGCAAGCCGGCCGGGGGCGCGGAGCTGATTGCCAAGAATCCGGCGACCGGCGTTGTGCGCAGCACCACCGCACGTGCCGACGGTTCCTATGTCCTCCCTGGCATGATCCCGGCGACCTATGAACTGACGGTCCGCCGGATCGGCAGCGGCGCCCAATCGCGGGTCGTCGTGGTGCAGATCGGCGCGGTCCAGATCCAGGACTTTGCCCTACGGGCCCAGCCGGTCCAGCTCGCCGAGATCGCGGTGACCGCCGCTCCGGCGACGGAGACTCGCACGTCGGAGGTCGCGACCAACGTCAGCTCCGCGCAGATCTCCAAGCTGCCGACGGCCAGTCGCAACTTTCTCGACCTGGCGGCCTTGGCCCCCGGGGTGACCGTCACGGAGGATCGGGTCGCCGGCAACTTCCGCACCTTCTCTGCGGGCGGACAAGGCCCCAGCTCCGTCAACCTCTTCATCGACGGCACCTCCCTCAAGAACGACCTGACGGCTGGTGGCGTCAGTGGGCAGGACGCGTCGCGCGGCAATCCATTCCCGCGCAACGCGATCCAGGAGTACCGGGTCATCAGCCAGAACTTCAAGGCGGAGTACCAGAAGTCGTCGAGCGCGATCATCACGGCGACCACCAAGTCGGGCACCAATATCTGGAGCGGCAACGCGCTCTTTGGGTACCAGAACCAGGGCTTCGTGGCGCTGGACTCCTTCCAGGTCAAGGATCGCAACGCGAACCCCACCACCTTCAAGAAGCCCGATTACAATCGCTCGCTGCTGGCGCTCAGCATCGGCGGCCCGATCATCAAGGACAAGGCGCACATCTTCGCGTCGTACGAAGGGAATGTGCAGAACCGCAACAGCCGCGTCGCGATCAACACCCCGCCGACCGGGTTCCCGGCGCTCGACACGGTGAATCTCGCCAAGTACAACGGGGAGTTCGGCTCGCCCTTCCGCGAATCACTCCTCTTCACCAAGCTCGACTACGCCCCGTCGACCAAGTCCCAGATGGAGCTCTCGTTCAGCAATCGTCACGAGACCGACATCCGGGATTTCGGTGGCAACCAGGCGTTTGATCGGGCCGTGAACTACCGGCAGAACGTGACCATCGCCCAGCTCAAGCACAACTCGTTCATGGGCGCGTGGCTCAACGAAGCGAAGGTGGACTACTCCCGCTTCCGCCGGAACCCGAGCCCGAACGAGGCCGGCATCGCGACCCGCGAATACAATTACAGCGGTGGGCAGGCGATCATCGGCAGCAACTCGAGCACCCAGGACTTCATCCAGAAGCGTCTCGGCTTCCGCGATGACCTGACCTACTCCGGGCTGGAGATGGCCGGGCGCCACGTGATCAAGATGGGCGCCTCGTTCGATCTCGTGAAGTACGACATCTTCAAGGACAACGATGGCACGCCGCGTTTCGTGTACAACGCGACACAGGATGGCTCGACCTACAACTTCGGCTCCCCGGGCGAGCTCCGCTACGGCACTGGCGATCCGACCCTCAAGGCGAACAACAATCAGGTCGGGCTCTATCTGCAGGATGACTGGAGCCCGTCGGAACGCCTGACGTTCAACCTCGGCGTGCGCTGGGATTACGAGTCGCATATGCTGAACTATGACTACGTGACGCCGAAGAATGTCGTCGATACCCTGACGCGCTACAACAGTCAGCTGGTGACGCCGCTCGACCTGACGCGCTACATCAGCACGGGCAGCAACCGGAAGCCGTTCTACGGCGCCGTCCAGCCGCGCGTCGGCTTCTCGTACTCGTTGGACAAGGCCGGCAAGACCACGCTCTTCGGCGGGTACGGCATCTATTACGACCGGTCGCAGTTCGACCTCTTCGCCGTCGATGAGACCCAGAAGCTCGCCCACCCGACCTATACGGTGAAGTTCGCGCCGCGTGGCGTGGCACCCACCGGCAACCAGGTGGCGTGGAGCGACGCGTACCTGACGGCGAGCAAGTCCACCCTCGACGCCCTGGTACACAGCGTCGGGACGCCGGAGGCCTGGCTCATCGACAACAAGGCCAAGTCTCCGAAGTCGAAGCAGTTCAACGTCGGAGTGCGGCAGCTGATCAAGGACTGGGCCGTGTCGGCGACGTATGCCGGCGTCCGCGGGGTGGACCAGATGACCCTCAGCTGGGCCAACTTCGGCCTCAACCCCGACGGCAGCTGCTGCAAGAGCTTCGACCTCGGGGCCCATGGCTTCAGCAACTTCATCTATTCCACCAACGACGGGAAGACCTGGTACGACGCGCTGCAGCTGCAGATCGATCGGCCCTACCAGCGCGTGTCGAAGGATCACGTCGGCTGGGGTGTAGGTGTGGGCTACACCTACTCGACGCGCTCGCTGCAGGGCGTCGACAACCTGGGTGATGTGTTCGCGTTCCCCAACACCCTGGGTATTCCGAAGCATCCGTCGAACGATGAGAAGCATCGCGTCGTGGCCAACTGGATCGTCGACGTGCCGTACCTGTTCGGCATTCAGTGGTCGGGCATCGCCACCTTCGGCGGTCAGTACCGCCAGGATGTCGGCTGCCCGGGCCGGTTCTGCGGAGCCGGGTACGAGCGTGGCGGCTTCACGGTGCCGGGGACCTTCCCGTACCGCAATGTCGACATGCGCTTCCGCAAGGACCTGCCGAACTTCGGCGGGAGCACGCTTGGGCTGACGCTCGATCTTTTCAATGCCTTCAACCGCGCCAACCTTGGCTGCTACAATACCGGCAGCAAGACCGATGTGAACTTCGGAATGGCCAATTGTGTCGTGACCGATGCACGCCGCATCCAGATCGGCGCCGAATACACCTTCTGACCGAGTGGGTGGTGG
>JBDUDP010000067.1:0-11320 GCA_040002895.1 Gemmatimonadota bacterium | reverse complement strand
ATCTCCAACCACGGCATGGCCAACCTCCGGTAGGTCAGCCAGGGTAGTAGTGTCACCCATGTTGCCGGTATACTCTGTTACCTATGTACCCGGTTTGTACCGTGTGGCACCTAACCCGCGCTTGCTGCCGACAAGGCCAAGGCGGCGCGGCCGCCGCGATGTATGCTCTATCTAAGGACTGCGGCGGCCTCACCTGACCTCGCGGCAGAAGCGCCAGCCGTAGGACCGCAAACCATCATTGCTGCCTTCCTCGTCGTGTGAGACCGTCAATGCCTCAAAATCTCGACTCCGTGCTGACGCATTTGGAGGCGCGCCTCCGCACCAGCACCTACGACGACCGTACTGGCAACGGCCTCCTCGTTCGGGGCCGGCCCCTCGTGCAGCGTCTGGGCGCTGCGCTCAATACCTCGTTCGTCACGATCGACAACGCCGTCGCGGCTGGCGTCGACCTGTTGCTCGTCCATCACCCGTCCTGGCCGTCGATCGACCTGCACCTGCACCCACCCAAGCTCGATCGACTCCACGCCACGCAGCTTTCGCTCTATGCCGCGCATGAGGCGTTGGACCGCGCACCCACGGACAGTGTCGGGGCGCTCTTGGCACGGCGCATCGATCTCACCCTCGAACGCGAAGGCGGCGACGATCTCGTCATCGGCATCGCGCCGTCGCTGACGTTTGAGGTGTGGACGGCGCTTGTTGCCGATCGACTCGGTACACCGATTCGTGCATGGCCAAACAATCCACACTTCCGACGCGTGGCCGTTGTTCCCGGGGGTGGCGGGAGTACTGACTACGTGGCGCGCGCCATTGGGCTCGGGTGTGATACATTTCTGACCGGCGAAGGGTCGCTCTATACAGAACTCTTTGCGCGCGAATGCGGTGTGTCGCTGGTGTTGGCCTCACACAGTGCCACCGAGCTCTCCGCGGTCTGTGCACTCGCGGCATCGACGGCGCACGAGCTCGTACTCGACTGGGTGCCGATTGAGGGCGACACGCACATTACCGGTGGTGGCCGCGCCCCGATTGAGCACTCCCCGCGTGCGGGCTGACCCGCGCTCGCCGCCGTCGAGGCCACCCGGCAGCAGCGCTAGCCGTGAGCCCGTTCAGATGCAGCCTGGCGGGCGACAACCTTCACCAGCAGCGGAGCAACATCGTGAGTTCGAGGCCCACGCCGAGCGCGGTCGTGTTCGTCAAAGACGTCCAGAGGCTGGCGCGCTTCTACAAGGAAGTCATCGAAATGGCCGAAGTACACGGTGACAAGGACCATGTGGTCCTCGACGCAGGCGGCTTTCAGCTCGTGCTTCATGGCATCCCGACCACGATTGCGGCCGCGTTGACCATCACGGATCCGCCACTCGTACGAGCGGATATGCCGATCAAAATCTGTCTGCCTGTCGAAAGCATTGCCCGGGCTCGGGCGCGGGCCGCGGAGTTGGGCGGGAATGTCGGTCCCCAAGGCACGGAGTGGCAGGCGCGGGGGTGCACGGCGTGTGATGGATTCGACCCGGAAGGGAATGTGTTTCAAGTCCGAGAAAGGGCGGTCTAGCGAGCGCTCGCTGCTCACGGGCCCCGCTACCTCGCCGCGGACGCGGCGAGTCGCTCGCACGCAACCATCGATCGTTACGCTTTCGCGGCTCGAGAATGCAGGGCGGCCTGATCCGGGAGACCCCGCCGAGGGGAGAGACCGAATGACTATGAGACATGGAACGGGATCCACAATACCCGTAATCCTTGCGGCACTGGCTGTGTGTACGCTGGTCGCCCCCGCGGAGGCGACGGACCAGACGCTTCGCATCGGTATTATCGACTTCTACGGACTGAACGGCGCACCGGCTGATCGAGCACGTGCCGCGCTGACGTTCACGGAAGGCGACATCATCTCGCTCAAGGGTGGGGGGCGGCCCGCGTCGTTCTCCGCATCGGAAGCCCGACTGGCAACGCTGCCACGCATCGCACGGGCCCGGATCAACCTGGTGTGCTGCGACGATGGGCGTGGCATCATCTACGTCGGCATCCAGCAACAGGGCTCGGTGACGATGCCGTTCCGTGGTGCGCCGGTCGGCGACGCGGAGCTCGCGGCCGATATCGTCCGGGCCGGCGATGAGTTCTCGAAGGCGCTGATGCTCGCCGTCCAGCGCGGCGAGGCCGCCGAAGATCGAACGCAGGGACATTCGCTCGCTCTCGACCCAGCGATGCGTGCCATTCAGGATCGGTTCATCGTCTATGCGAATCGAGATCTTCTGACACTCCGGGACGTTCTCCGGAACTCACGCTCCGCCGCCCAGCGGGCATTGGCGGCGCAGGTGCTTGGCTATGCGACGGACAAATCCGCGGTCGCCGCCGACTTGAGCTACGGGATGAGTGATCCATCAGAAGCCGTTCGCAACAACGCCATGCGCGCGCTGATGGTCATGGCGGAGATGACGCCGAGTGCTGAGCGCGCCGCTCCGCACATTTCACCCCAACCGTTCATCGCGTTACTCCATTCGCCGGTATGGTCCGACCGGAACAAGGCAGCGGGGGCACTGGAGGTGCTCACGCGGCCTCGGGATCGGGGCGTGCTTGACGCACTGACGCAGGCGATTGACCCGCTGGTGGAGATGGCCCGTTGGCGGAGCGAAGGGCATGCACTCAGCGCGTTCCTTGTGCTTGCTCGCATCGCCAACTACTCCGACGAGGCTGCATTCGATCTGTGGAAACGCGGCGAGCGAGAGGTGGTCATCATGTCGATCCTGCGGGAGTGACTGGCCGTCACGCAACCGGTTGCAGCGGGCGGTCCGCTGTGCGGCCTGCCGCTGAAGCGCACGCTCGATGGACTGCAAAGGGGTAAGCATGTCGTGGACCCAGAGGTGAGGACCATCACGCATGCGTCGCATCGACGACCCGGTGGAGCTGCGCTGCCTGCTCATTCGGCTGACATCACTTCAACCCGACTCACCGCGCCGTTGGGGTAAGATGTCCGCGCACGACTTGATCTCCCCCCTGCGAGACTCTGTCCACAGTCACGCGGCTCCTCCGCCACACGTCGCGGCGACTGGAGCACTCTCCCATGCTCCACTCAAGCAGCTCGTGACCGATCTCCTGCCATGGCCGAAGGAAAAGCGACAGAGCCCGCCAGACCGACCGGTCACGCGACCTTCCGATCGGACTCGCATTTGCTGCAGTCGAGCCCCTTGCCTTCGGCCATCGCGACATAGATTTGCTGGGCACCCGGCGGCCGCGGCGGGCCAAGCCGCCGAAGCACCCGCCGGTCGGTCCCGATCAGTCGGATTACCACTACGGACCGCTCGAAGTTGCTGGCGGCGCGGGCCACACCACGCTAGGATCCAGCCGATTCTGTGTGACGCGCTCCGTTGCCGGACGCACATGACAGGGAGGGACGACCAATGTCGGCGCCACGACTCGCCGTCGAGACGTTCAGTGCTCGACCCCGGTCCAGCCTGCTGCTCGCCATCCTCGTGCTGGTGATCGGGGGAGTCTTTGCATTCGGGCGACTGCCAGTATCCCAGAAGTACATCACCGGTCACGAGTGGCATATGGCCGCGCTCTGCGTCGTCTTGGCCGCCTTTTTCACGTACTGCGCAGTGCTCGGCATCCGTCAACGCCGCCACCAGGGTTGAGTACGCGATGGCTGGAGACGTGATTCAAGCGCCCGCAATGGGGTGCTGGCGTTGACAGCCTACTCGAATGGAGATTTCATGGCTGTGGTGAGTACACAGATGCTCGGGGAAGCCGCCGGCCCGACGCGCCCGGCGCCGCGTCGGATGCGGATCGAGTCGGTGGATCTGCTGCGCGGTGCGATCATGGTGTTGATGGCGCTCGATCACACCAGGGACTTTTTCGGCATCCCGGGCCAGAATCCGGTCGATCTGACGACGGCGTCCGCCGGGCTGTTCCTCACCCGCTGGGTCACGTTCATCTGTGCGCCCGTTTTCTTCTTGCTCACCGGCACCGGCGCACAGCTGTCGCTCCCGCGGAAGTCCCCCCGCGCGCTCTCTCACTTCCTCTTCACCCGCGGACTCTGGCTCATCGTGCTCGACCTGGTTGTCGCGCGCACGCTGGCCTACCAGTTCAACGTGGATTATCAGGTCACGATGCTCCTCGTGCTCTGGGCGCTCGGCTGGTCGATGATCACGCTGTCGGCACTGGTCCACTTTCGCGCATCCCTCATCACGGCATTCGGTCTGATCCTCATCGCGGGGCACAACCTGCTGGACGGCGTGCGTCTGGCCAGCCCCCTCTGGAACATCCTCCATGTACCGGGCTTCGTGGTGAACACGCCGGACCATATCGTGTTCGTGGCCTATCCGCTGATTCCGTGGATCGGGGTGACGGCGGTCGGATTCGGGCTGGGACAGGTCTACCAGTGGGATGGCGCGCGACGTCGAGCGTTCCTCCTCTGGCTCGGCCTCGGGCTCTGCGCCGCGTTCGTGGTGGTGCGTGGCATCAATGGCTATGGCGACCCCTCGCCGTGGTCGCCCCAACGCAGCGTCGCCTTCACCGCCCTCTCCTTTCTGAACACGACCAAGTATCCACCGTCGCTGCAATTCCTGCTGATGACGCTCGGGCCGGCGCTGCTGGTCCTCTGGGCGGTGGACCGGTGCACACCCGCGCTGCTCCGACCGGCCGTACTGATCGGTCGCGTCCCGATGTTCTACTATCTCGGCCATTTCCTGCTGATCCACCTCCTGGCCGTCGCCACCTGTCTGGTGCGCTACGGGTCGGCCCACTGGATGTTCCAATCGCCTGATCTGGGCCACTATCCCTTCAGCCCGCCGCCGGGCTGGGGCTACTCGCTGCTGACGATCTATCTCATCTGGGCGTTCGTCGTGCTTGGGATGTATCCACTCTGCCGCTGGTATGCCGGCGTCAAGCAGCGTCGCAGCGACTGGTGGTTGAGCTACCTCTGACCAGCGGATCGCGCCGCACCATGAACACGGCGCCTGCCCCGGTCGGGGCCGGTGCACGCGTCATCACGCGTCACCTTCCCGGAGGTCGCATGCGCCTGAGCCATCTTGTGCCAATGCAGCCAGTGACCAGCATGCCAACCAGTGTGGCGTTCTACGAGAAGCTTGGTTTCGTCGTGGAGAGCCGCAACGACGAATGGGGCTGGGCCATGCTGCGGTGCGGGGACGTCCCGATCATGCTTGACCAGTCCATCAATCTCCACGCTGATATTCCCAGAATTGCCGTGCTCTACCTGTATCCAACGGACGTGGCGTCGTTCCATCACGATGCGCGAGAGAATGGGCTCACTGTGCCCGAGCTGGACGTCACCTTCTATGGCATGACCGAGTTCCGCCTGGAAGATCCGGATGGCAATCGCTTGTGGATCGGCCAGGGGAAGGGCGTGGAGGGAGTGGAAACGGGTAGCTAGCTGACCCGCGCTTGGCCCTGCCGGGGCGTGGCGCGCGCTCGTCTCCGGCGTGCAACGCATCGATCACCCCACTGGCGCGCCAGCGATGTGTGGCAGCTCACGCGGCCCGGCTGTCAACACACCGCTGAAACCAGAGCTCCAGGCCAACCGCGAGGAAGATCCGGGTCGCTTGCGCCCCGCTCGCCTCGAACTGGGTCAGGCAGTAGGCGAGCGCCGCAGGATCGAAGACGCCGCGCTCGCGAATGCGCTGTGACGTCAGCGTGTCCCGAATCGCATCGCGATGCCCTCGCAGCCAGGCCCAGACCGGCGTCTCGAAGCCAACCTTTTCGCGGCGTGCGAGGATCTCCCTCGGCAACGCCGGTCCGATGGCGCGGCGCAGGATCACCTTGGTCTCGCCGCCTCGCATCTTCTGGTCGAAGGGCAGCGCGAACACGAACTCGACCAATCGGTGGTCAAGAAAGGGGAGTCGCGACTCGACCGAGTGTGCCATGCTGTAGGCATCGCCAAACTGGAGCAATTCGGGGAGCAAGGCGACCGCATGGTCGTGATGGAGCCGGCGCGTGAGTGGATCAGAAAACAGTGTCGCCGCAACGGTCATTGGCGGTGGCTCGGAGCGCCGCAGATCCTTTGCGAGCAGCCAGGAGCGGGTCGCATCCTCAGGTGCTGAGCGACCCCACGTCGGCCATTGCACCCGACTCGCGTCGTGGTGTTGCATCAATCGGAACGCCGCCGCGAGGCGCGGAAGCCCGCGCAGCACGTTCCAGGGTCGGAGGCGCGTGAGCTCCGAGCGCAGGTATCCCCGGGTGTAGCGTTCAGCGTAGCCGGCCAGCATCTCGTCGGCCCCCTGCCCTTCGAGGACGACCCGTGCCCGACGCGAGACCGCCTCGAGGAGCTGCCAGCGCATCAGCTCGGAGCCACGCGCCGGCGGCGCGCCCAGGTGCCAGGCGACCTTGGACCAGTCGTCGAAGAGGCGCGCGGGATCGTAGCTGAGACAATGGAGGGGAATGCCCCCCTGACGGGCCACGGCTTCGGCGTAGCGCTGCTCATCCATGGGGAAGCCAGGGAACACCGCCGTGTACGCTTCCAGCTGGTCGGTGGCGGGCGCGGCATACTGCGCAATTGACGACGAGTCGAGCCCGCCGCTGAGCAGGAGGGCGATCGGCACATCGGCGCGGAGTCGGATGCGCACCGCATCATCAAAGAGCTCGCGGAAGGTCGCCTCCGGGTCCGCGGTGTCGTACAGCTCCGATTGATCGGTGTAGCGCCAGTATGGTGTGGTGCGGACATCATCGTGGGTGACGATCAGATTGTGACCCGCCGCCAGTTGCGTGATGCCTTCAAAGGCGGAGTGGGTGGCGCCTGCGGGACGACCCTTCGTGAGGTACCCCTGAATGAAGTTCAGGTCGGGCTTGGCCGAGATGGCGCCGCCCGCAAGAATCGCCTTCGCCTCCGACGCGAAGTACACGGTGTCACCGTGCCAGGCCATGAACAGCGGCTTGATGCCGAAACGATCCCGCGAGCAGATCAGCCGGCGTTGACGGGCATCCCAGAGCGCGTAGGCCCACATCCCGTTGAAGCGTGCCGCGCACCCCTCGCCCCATTCCTCATAGGCGTGCACGATCACTTCGGTGTCGGTGTGGGAGTGGAAGGCGTGTCCCCGCCCTTCCAGTTCGTGACGCAGTTCGACGTAGTTGTGGATCGCGCCGTTGAACACCACGGAAACGTCGCCGGTCTCATTTTGCATCGGCATCCGGCCGGCTGGGCTCAAGTCGACGATCGAGAGCCGACGACTTGCAAGCAGCAGGTCAGGGATGAAGATGCTCTCCAGGGATTGCCCGGTCGTCACCTCCCCGCTGGCCGTATTGGCGAGCAGGTAACCGAAGTCGTCGGGGCCCCGATGGACCAGGGACTCCGACATGCGCCTGACCTGGACGCGATCGGCCGGATCGGCACCGCTGCGACGCCAGAGTCCCGCGATGCCGCACATGAACGCGCTCCGTGAAAGCGGACTCCCCGCAACCCCCTGAGGGCACTCTGACACGCCGAGCCGACGAGTGCGCGAGATTCACAAAGATACGCCTTCCTGGCTCGCCGCACCTAAGGGGAAGACGAAAGAGCGGGATCGATCTGCCCTCGCGGATGGTGGGTTGTGATGGCGATGGCCAGGGAACAGCCCTGCCGCGCCGCTGTGTTTCCGGGTACTTTCATTCCAAATTGCCGCTCGCTCTGAGAGGCTCGCCGCAGGCCTCACCTGCAGGACACACGGCCGCGATATGACGAAAAAGAAGGCGCCACGCCGTCCATCCATCTCGCCGCGTGAACCCGACGCCACCTCGGGAGCGGAGCCCGCGGGGGAGCCACTGGGTCGCAGCTTCCCGATCGTCGGCATCGGAGCCTCCGCCGGCGGGCTCGGGGCGTTCGAGGACTTCTTTCGAGCCTTACCCACCAAGGCCGAGCTCGACATGGCCTTCGTGGTCGTGCAGCACCTCGCCCCGGATCACACCAGCATCCTCGTCGAGCTGATTCAGCGCTTCACGACGCTCCCGGTCGTCGAAATCACCGATGGCATCACGGTGCAGCGCAATACCGTCTACGTGATTCCTCCGAACTGCGAACTGGCCCTCATCAATCGGACGCTGCAGCTGCTGGAACCGGTCGAACCGCGCGGCCATCGGCTGGCGATCGACTTCTTCTTCCGCTCTCTGGCCCAGGACCAGCACGATCTGGCGATTGGGATCGTGCTCTCCGGGAGTGGCAGCGACGGCAGTCTCGGCGTGCGGGCGATCAAGGGCGAGGGCGGGATGGCGATGGCGCAGACGCCGACGTCGACCGAGTTCGACAGCATGCCGCGGAGCGCCATCGCGACGGGCCTGGTGGACTTCGTGCTCCCGGCGCGCGACATGCCTGCGGAGTTGTTTGCCTACTGTGCCCAGGCCTATGGCCGTGTGCCCACCGCCACCGCCACCGCCACCGCCACCGCCACCGCCACCGCCACCGCCACCGCCACCGAGAAGCTGCGGAAGATCTTCGTGCTGCTGCGGGCTCAGACTGGCCACGATTTCTCGCTCTACAAGCAGAGCACCATCGCGCGCCGGGTGGAGCGACGCCAGGCGGTGCACCGGATCCAGGAGGTGGATGGCTACGTGCGACTGCTGCAGAAGGATCCGAGCGAAGTGGACGCCCTGTTTCAGGACCTGCTCATCGGGGTCACCCGATTTTTTCGCGACCCCGACGCCTTCGCCGTGCTCGAAGCGCACGTGATCCCGAATCTCTTCGCGAACCGGTCGCCCAACGCCACGGTGCGCGTCTGGGTCCCCGGCTGCTCCACGGGCGAGGAAGCGTATTCGATTGCGATGCTGCTCATCGAATATATGGATGCCGCCAAGTACACCGCCAAGCTGCAGGTTTTCGCGACCGACATCGACCGTCGGGCCATCGAGACGGCACGGAGTGGGGTCTATCCGGCGAGCATCTCGGCTGATCTCACGCCGGAACGCCTGGCTCGGTTCTTCGTACACCAAGAGGGCGCTGACAACTATCGCGTGCAGAAGCGCGTTCGCGATGCCGTGATCTTCTCCGAGCAGGCTGTCACCCGGGACCCGCCCTTCTCCAAGCTCGACCTGATCAGTTGCCGCAACCTGCTGATCTACTTGGGTGCCGAGCTGCAGAAGATACTGATGCCGCTGTTCGACTATGCCCTCCGTCCGGGCGGGTATCTCTTTCTGGGCACGTCGGAAAGCGTCGGCGATTTTGCGACTCTCTTCTCCGTGGTGGACCGCAAAGCGAAGGTGTACCAGTCCCGAGATGACGGGCACGCCCGGTTTGCGGGAGCCGCCCGGCACCTCCCGCCCCCGACCGGCATCGCCTCGGCCTTACTGCGGAGAGGCACGCCCTCGCCCAAGGATCCGCTCCGCGACGTGACGGAGCGAGCGCTGCTGCAGCACCGTGCGATGGCCGGAGCGCTTGTGACCGGCGCGGGCGATATCCTCTACCTGCATGGACGCACGGGGCAGTTCCTCGAGCTGCCAGAGGGTGAAATCCACACCAACGTCGTGGCGATGGCGCGTGTGGGGCTGAAGCGTCCGTTGGCTGCGGCGCTGCGACGGGCTGTCACTCGCAACGAGCGGGTGCAGCAATCCGGAGTTTCGATCCGGTCCAACGGGGAGTTCACTGCCATCGACATCACCGTGCAGCCGGTGACGTCAAGTCGTCCCGGCGCCGAGGACTCGGCGATGTTCCTGGTGATTCTGGAACCGGCCGCTCAGGTGCGCGCTGGAACCCGCGCGCCGGAGGCCACCCAGGACGCGGGGGAGGCTGGCAGCTCGACCGACAGTCGGATCGAGGCGTTGAAGCACCAATTGCAGCTCAAGGAGATGAGTCTCCAGGTATCCAACGAGGATCTGGAAGCCTCCAACGAGGAACTCACCTCTTCGAACGAGGAGATGCAGTCGGTGAACGAGGAACTGCAATCCACCAACGAGGAGATGGAGACCTCCAAGGAGGAGCTGCAGTCGGTGAACGAGGAACTGTCCACGGTCAATGTCGAACTGCAGAACCGGGTGGCCGACCTGTCGCAGGTGAACAACGACATGAACAACCTGCTGGCCGGGACGGGCGTCGGGACAATTTTTGTGAACCACGGGCTGTTGATCACCCGCTTCACACCACTGGTCACCCAGTTGATCAATCTGATCCCCACTGACGTCGGGCGGCCGGTGGGTCACATCGTCTCCAATCTGAAGGGTTACGACCAACTGGTGGAGGACGTGCAGCGAGTGTTGGATACGCTGGTGCCGTTCGAGGTCGAAGTGCAGAGCAAGACGGACCAGTGGTTCCTGCTGCATATTCGTCCCTATCGCACGCTGGAGAACGTGATCGAAGGCGCCGTGATCACTTTCACCGACGTGACCGAGATGAAGCAGGCCCAGGACGAATCGCGGGCCCTGGCGCGTCTGGCCACCGTGGTGCGGGACGCCAACGACGCCATCGCCGTCTACGATCTGGACGGTCGCATCCTGGCCTGGAATCCCGGCGCAACCCGACTCTATGGGTGGAGCGAATCGGAGGCGCTGCGGATGAATGTGCGCGAGTTGATTCCGGAAGCGTTGCGCGAAGCCGCCCTGGCATCGGTGCGGCAGCTCAGTCGGGCCGAGATCCTGGCGCCGTATCGGACCCAACGGCTGACGAAGGATGGCCGGACCATCGAGATCTCGCTCACCGCCACCATGCTGCTGAGCGGCTCAGGCGAGATGTACGCGATTGCCACCACGGAACGGGCCATCACCTGATCGAGGACGGTATGAAGGAACCTCCGAAGCAGCCAGCCGCGATCACTTCACCGGAGGCGCTGCGCCATCGCGCTGACGAAATTGTGCAGGCCCGGCAGCCGGAACCCCTCGGCGAGCTCTCTCCCGCGGATGCTCGCAAGGTGATTCATGAATTGCGGGTGCATCAGATCGAACTCGAGCTGCAGAACGAGGAGTTGCGCCGCACCCATGAATCGCTCGAGGCCTCGCGATCGCGCTACTTCGACCTGTATGATCTGGCGCCGGTGAGCTACTTCACCGTCAGCGAAGAGGGGACGATCCTGGAGGTGAATCTGAGCGGGTCCCGGCTACTCGACGTGTCCCGGGCCGCCCTCGTCGGGCGACCGCTCAATCTCTTCATCCTGTCTGAGGATCAGGACATCTTCTACCTCGCCACCCGACAATTGGTCAACACCGATCGGGAACAGGCCTTCGAGCTTCGAATGAACCGACGCGATGGTCAGCCGTTCTGGGTGTGGGTCGAGGCGACCTCCGCGCACGATGACGATGCAAACCCGGTGCTGCGCATGGTGCTGACCGATATCACCGCCCGCAAGCATACCGAACAGGCGTTGCGCACCGCCGATGCCTTGCGCGACAGCTGGACCTACTACCGCCAGATGATCGAATCGCTGCC
>JBDUDP010000066.1:0-11544 GCA_040002895.1 Gemmatimonadota bacterium | reverse complement strand
ACGATGTTGTGCGTGATCACCGGCATCATCACGTTGAGCTCGAGTTCGCCGGCCTTGGCGGCCATGGCCACGGTGGTGTCGATGCCGATGGCCTGATAGCAGACCTGATTGACCATCTCGGCGATGGACGGATTCACCTTGCCGGGCATGATGCTCGATCCGGGCTGCACGGCGGGCAGCAGGATCTCCGCCAAACCAGTGCGCGGGCCGGACGAGAGCAGGCGGATGTCGTCGGCGATTTTGCAGAGGTCGAGTACGTAGGCGCGCAACGCCCCACTGAAGGTCGCGATGTCGCCCATCGATTGCATCAGCTGAATGCGATCCTCGGCGACTTCGAGCTCCAGCCCGGTGAGGACCTGCAAGTGCTTCACCATGAGCGCCGGATAGGTCGGTTCGACGTTGATGCCAGTGCCGACCGCGCTGCCCCCGATGTTCATCGCCCGCAACCACCGTGCGGCCTCCTCCAGCTTCTTCCGGTGCCGGAGCACGGTGTGCCCGTAGGCCGTGAACTCCTGGCCGAGGCGAATCGGGGTGGCGTCCTGCAGGTGGGTGCGGCCCGACTTGATGATGTGATCGAACGCCCTGCCCCGTTCGAGGAAGGCCTCGCCCAGCCCGTCGAGCGCCGCGAGCAATGACGGCAGCGTCAGCAGGGTGGCAAGGCGCATGGCGGTGGGAATCACGTCGTTGGTCGACTGCGCCATGTTCACATGATCGTTGGGATGCACCGGCGCATAGCGGCCGCGCACAAATCCGAGCAACTCATTGGCCCGGTTCGCGATCACCTCGTTGATGTTCATGTTGTGCGAGGTGCCGGCACCTGCCTGGTACGGATCGACCACGAACTGGTCGCGATGCTGCCCGCCCAGGATCTCATCGGCCGCGGTGATGATCGCGTCCGCAAATTCCGCCTCGAGCCGACCCGTCTCGCGGTGGGTCACGGCGGCGGAGCGCTTGATCATCACCACGGCATCGATGAAGGCGGGGAGCGGCCGGAGTCCGGAGATCGGAAAGTTCTGGACGGCACGCAGCGTCTGGATGCCGTAGAGCGCCTCATCGGGAACGGGCAGCTCGCCGAGTGGGTCCTTTTCAGTGCGGAAGCTCATGGGATCGCGAGGTCCTGGTTCGGGGTTCCGGCCGGAGGCCGCGCACAACCTACGAGCGCGGTCGCTGAGGGTACAGTCTCTGGGTCAGAAAGGGGTTGTGGTGCCGCTCGCGTCCGATGGTGGTCTCGGGTCCGTGCCCCGGCAGCACGCGCGTGGCATCGGGAAGCGGCAGCAGCTCTCGTGCGATGCTGGCGAGCAACTCGGGGGCATCTCCCTCCGGCAAATCGGTCCGGCCAATCGAGTCGTGAAACAGCACATCGCCGGAGAAACAGAGTCCGTGGCCCACAAAGGCGACATGGCCCGCCGAATGCCCCGGCACGTGGCGCACCTCGAACTCGAACGGACCCACCGACAGTCGGTCGCCTGCCTTGAGCAGCTGATCCGGGGCGGCGAGTCTGCGCAAGGTCGTGAGACCGAATTCTTCGCCCTGCTCCGGCAGGGAGTCGTACCAGCGACGGTCGGCGGGGTGGAGACACACCGTGGCTCCGGTGGCTGAGCGCACGGCATCGACGCCCCAGATGTGATCGATGTGTCCGTGCGTGAGCCAGATCTGGCGGACGGTCAACTCCCGGTGTCGTGCGGCCGCGAGGATGCGCGCCGCCTCTTCACCGGGATCGACGATCACGGCGTCACGCGACGCAGGATCCCACAGCAGCCAGCAGTTTTCTGCGAAGCTGCCGTTGGGAATCCCGAGAATCTCAGGCGCCGACACTCGCCGCCTTCGACTTGCGCTCGGTGAGGAACTTCTCGACCGCGATCGCGGCGGTGGTCGCATCACCCACGGCGGTGGTCACCTGCCGCGTCAACTGGACTCGGAGATCGCCGGCGGCGAACAATCCCGGGATCGATGTCTCCATCCGGTCGTTGGTGACGATGTAGCCGCTCGCATCATGCTCGAAATGCTGGGTCACGAGGCCGGTGTTGGGCTTGAAGCCGATGAAGACGAACGCGCCGGTCACGTCCAGGTGTGACGTGGCGCCCGTGACCGTGTCCTCGAGCTCCAACCGCTTGAGCCCGGAGGGCTCGCCCACCATCTCGCGCACCGCGGTGTTCCAGATCACCTCGATCTTGGGGTTGGCGAGCGCCCGATCCTGCACCAGGCGCGACGCCCGGAAGCTGTCACGCCGATGGATGAGATAGACCTTGCTGGCGTAGCGCGTGAGGTAGTCCGCCTCCTCCACGGCCGCATCTCCACCACCGATCACGGCGATGGTTTCGTTCTTGAAGAATGCGCCATCACAGACCGCGCAGTAGGACACCCCGCGTCCGGCATACTCCAGCTCGCCGGGCACGCCCAACTTGGTCGGGGTCCCACCAGCCGTGAGGATGACCGCCGGGGCACGATACACCTCACCACCGGCGCCCGTCACGGTGAAGATCTCGTCGTCCCCACGGGTGATGGTGGTGACCTCTTCCGTGCGAATGTCGGCGCCGAAGTGCACGGCATGCTCGGTCATTTTGGCGGCGAGGTCGGGGCCGAGGATCGAGATGAAGCCGGGATAGTCCTCGATCTTCTCCGTGTTCAGCAATTCGCCACCCGTGAGCCCACGCTCGAGCAGCAGCGCGTTGAGCATTCCGCGACCGGCGTACATCGCCGCGCAGAGGCCGGCGGGTCCGCCGCCCACGATGATGACATCGAATTCCGACGGAGTGGTCGCTGGGGAGTTGGTCACAGTCATCTCGGGTACAGGTCAGTCACGCGCGATCTCGCCAATATAGAACGCCTGAGCGCGGAACCGGTTCCCGCTTCAGTCATCCGACGCAGCCGGTCCCACGCGCAACACCGCCACGGCGCCATGGCAGGCCGAGATCGACCCGATCACGATGTCGCCCCCCGTGGCCGTGTCGGCCACCGAGGCGAGCGAATCGAGCCCGGCAAAGGCGGCGCGTGCCGGAAACATCCCCACGCCATAGACCGCGTGCCGGCAGGTGAACAGCGCCGGCTCGGCCGTGGGATGGTCGACGCCGAGCGTCGTGCTCCAATCGCGCACCGCATCGCCCATCTCCCAGCTGCGCGGGGCCCGGATCGCCGGACAGGTCGCCGGTTCGATGCAGTGCACCGGACAGAGCCAGTCGGCGAACGAGACGTAGCGCACCCCATCAGTATGGAGTCGATCGTACGGTGTCCCCATGGCGGTGTCGGGCGACATGCGCGTCACGGTGCGATCGGGCCAGCGCGTGCGGGCACGGCGTTCGAGCCAGTCGGCGAGCAGGTGCGGCATCAACGGCGTGGGTACGATCATGTCCTCGCGACCATCGCGATCGCGGCGCTGGGGAACCAGCCATTCGTCGAGGAAGGTGTTCCAGTCGAGCACGGTCAGTTCCCGGCGCGGGTGGGCCGGCAGCTGGGAGGCCTGTGATGCGGCATGGTGGTCCACGATGAGCAGGGTGCGGTAGTCGACCGCGTCACGTTCCAGCGCCCGCTCCAGTTGCGCGAGGTAGAAGCTGCCGTAGCAGCCGCCGCCCATGATGGCCACGTCACCGAGGGTGATCACGATCGATGCAGCCGCCCGCCGTCAACGACGAGCGTCTCTCCCGTGACGAAATCGCCATGCTCGAGCAGGTACAGCAGGGCCTGCACGGCATCGTCGGGCGTGCCGAGCCGCTGGAGTGGAGTCGTCTCGCTCAAGAACTCGCGCTTCTCCGCGTCATAGTCCTCAGGCACCAACACGGTCCCGGGAGCGATGGCGTTCACGGTGATGTCGGGTGCAAGCGCAAGCGCGAGGACCTTGGTCAACATCACGACGCCGGCCTTGCTCACGGAGTGCGCGGCATAGTTGCTCCACGGCTCGAGCCCCCCGAGATCGGCGATGTTCACGATCTTGCCGTGCCGCGGGGCGAGATACGGTGCCGCTTGCTGAGCCAGGAGAAACGGCGCCCGCAGATTGAGGTCGAGGATGTCATCCCACTGCTCGACCGTGGTGTCCGCGACGGCAATGCGCTCCATCACCGCCGCCGAATTGACGAGCACATCGAGCTGACCGAAATGCTCCACCACGCGTCGCGGCAGGCTCAGGGCCTCCTCCGCACGTCGCAGGTCGGCGCCGAAGGTCTCCACGCGATGGCCAGCAGCCCGCAGTTGATGCGCGAGGGAGCCGGCCGCTGCGGCCGAGGCACCGTGATGGATGGCGAGGTGCATCCCCCGCCCCGCCAGGGCCTCGACGAAGGCTCGCCCCAGCCGGCGGGCTCCGCCGGTGACCAAGGCGACGCGGCCAGCGAGTTCCATCAGCGGGCCCCCTCGGGAGCGGGACGACGGGCTTCCAGGTCAGCCAGCCATTGGTCCGGTACCTGCTGCGAGCCGAGGCGGGCATGGGTGCCGATGGCGTCGACCTCGCCGTGCCAATCGGACCCACCCGAGCGACCGAGATCGAGTTCCATCGCGGCCTCGGTGATGGTTGCCACCATCTCGCCATCGTGGCTGGGGTGACGAGTCTCGACGGCGTCGAGTCCGTCACGCTGCAGCGCACGAAGATTGGTCAGCGTCCCGAGACTCTTGAGGTGGGCGGCGGAGACCACTCCTCCCTTGGCGTGCACCAGGTCGGCCACGGCGCGCAGGGTGGGAAGCGCCTTGTCGACGTACGCGGGGCGCCCACGACCGATATAGCGGTCAAACGCTTGCTGGACGGTCCGGACGTGGCCGGCATCCTTGAGTACCCGCGCGAGGTGGGGACGTCCGATGGCGCCGCCCGCGGCCTGACGCACCACGTCCTCATAGCGCACCGCGATGCCGAGGCCAACGAGACGCGAGATCATCTCGCGCGCCCGACGAGTGCGATCGTGTCGCGCCGCGGTAAGGAACTGTTCGATATCGGGATCATCGGTGGGAATGAAATATCCCAGCAGGTGCATCTCGCCCCATTCAACGCCGACGGAGAACTCGCACCCACCGACCACGCGCACGCCGAGCTGGTGCCCGGCGGCCTGCGCCTCGGGGAGTCCGGCCGTGCTGTCGTGGTCGGTCAGGGCGATCGCGGAGAGGCCCACCTCGGCCGCGGTCCGAACCACGTCGGCAGGAGCGAGCAGTCCATCGGACGCCGTGGAGTGGCAGTGGAGGTCAATCACGTCACGCCGAGCCGGCGTAGTCCCCGTCGGGCGAGGTCCACGCGGGCTGTGCCCTGCCGAGCAAGGTCACCAAGGCACGATCGCTGAGTTCCTCGAGCGCCATCTCGGCCGACTTGGCGCCGCGCGGCGAGAAACGAGCAAACCGGGAGGCGCTGGCTGCGGCGTCGAGTCGGCGAAACTCGAGCGACGTCTCGTCGGCCCCGTACTGGGTGTGTTTCCCGCTCTGGCCCACTTCCCACCGGGCGCCGTCGGCATCCACGATCACTCGAGCCACGCGTCCTCCTTCACTGTCCCTGGGGACGAACCTCGTCCCAGAATTGCTGCTCCCCTTCGCGCGACGCCACGACAACGGCGAGCGCCGACTCGAGGCGGGCCTCTTCGGCATCCGCCGGTCCGGCAGCGCGGTGCGTGGCGGCGTCGGCACTCTCGCTGAATTCCAACCAGCGGTCGGGCTGCTCGCGCGACTGGAAGACCCAGAGTCGCTGGCCCCGCGCCGCCAGCCGGGCCGCCAGCGCGTGAACCAGCGCCAGGTACTCCGACTTGCGCGCCAACGGCACCCCGACCCGGCTCACCGTCAGCACGCGGGTCATCTCACCCCTGCTCCTCGGGAAAGCTGTGCAGCGTGGAGCGGACATCGGCGAGGAACCGATCTGCATCGGCGCCATCGACAACGCGGTGATCGTAAGCCAGGCAGAACATGCCCTTGGTGCGGATGCCGAGGGCGTCGCTGCCGTCGGGCAGGGTCACCACGGCCGGCCGCTTCTCGATCGAGCCGACCGCCAGGATTGCGACCTGCGGTTGGTTGATGATCGGGGTGCCCACGAAGGTGCCGAAGCCACCGGGATTGGTGATGGTGAAGGTGCCGCGCTGGACATCCTCAGGCGCAAGCTTCTTGGTGCGCGCGCGCTCCGCCAGATCCTGGATGCTGCGCGCCACGCCAAGCAGCGAAAGCTCGTCGGCATGGCGAATGACCGGCACGATGAGGCCCCAGTCGAGCGCCACAGCGATGCCGATGTTGATGTCCCGACGGTAGATCGTGTTGTCACCCGACACCGCCGCGTTGACCACTGGATGATTGCGCAGGTTGTCGGCAATCGCCTTGGCGATGAACGCGAGGTAGGTCAGGTTCACCCCTCGCTCGGCGAAGGCCGCCTTCTGCCGCTTCCGGATGCCCGCGATGTGGGTGTAGTCGATCTCCATCAGCGAATTGACGTGGGCCGACACGCGACGTGACATCACCATGTGATCGGCAGTGAGCTTGCGGATCCGGCTCCACGGCTCGACGCGGTCACCCTCCCACGCCGGCACCATTGCACCAGCCGGGACCGTAGTCGACGCAGGGGTGACTGCTGATGCGGCCGGGGTCGGGGCCGGGGCCAAGGCCGCGGGTGTCGAGGGGACCGGCGTCGGCACGGCGACCGGGCCAGTCTCGATGAAGGAGAGGACATCGGACTTGGTGACGCGACCGGCCGATCCGGTGCCCGGGATCGATCCGAGATCAAGACCATGCTCTTCCACCATCTTGCGGACCAGCGGAGTGGACTTCCGCTTCAGGCGCTCCTCGGCCGATTCATCACCGGCCGGTGCAGCCGGGGTCGGAGTCGGTGCACTCGCCGCGGGCTTCTCGGCGGGAGCCGCAGGCGCCGCAGGCGCGGGGGCCGGGACGGCGGCGTCAGCGGGTGGAGTCGGAGCCGCGGCGGCGGGCGCAGGGGGCCCCTCGCTGGTGCTCGGGGCGGATGCCGCGGCGGCGGCATCCGTCTCGATCCGTGCGACGATGGTACCGACTTCGACCGTCTGGCCGGCCGGCACCAGGATCGCCGCGAGCACGCCGGCGCTCGGCGCCGGAATCTCGGCGTCGACCTTGTCGGTGGAAATCTCGAAGATTGGCTCGTCCCGCTTGACCGCGTCGCCAACCTTCTTCATCCAGCGCGACATGGTGCCTTCGGTGATCGATTCACCCATCTGCGGCATGATGACGTCGATGCGTGCCATCCCTGCTCCTCCGGAAGACTGCTCTAGTAAGCGGCGAGCCAGCGACTCGCGCGCACGATGTCGGACGTCTGCGGGAGAACGAAGTCCTCCAGCGGTGGAGCATAAGGGAGTGGCACGTCATGCGCTGCCACTCGCCGGACCGGGGCATCGAGCCATTCGAAGCAGAGCTCGTTGATCCGGGCGGTGATCTCGCCGGCGATCCCCCCGGTGACGGTGTCCTCGTGGACCACCAACACGCGGTTGGTCTTCTTGACCGTGGCCACGATCGCCTCGTCGTCAAGCGGAAGCAGGGTGCGGAGGTCGATGACCTCGACCGAGAGTCCATCCTCCCGCTCCAGCTGTTCCGCCGCTTCAAGGGCCTTCCACACCGTGGCGGCGTAGGTCACGATCGAGAGGTGGGTGCCCTCGCGCGCCACGCGCGCCTTCCCCAGCGGCACCACGTGATCACCCTCCGGCATGGTGCCTTTGATGCGCCGATAGAGGTACTTGTGCTCGAAGAAGAGCACCGGATCATCGTCGCGGATGGCCGCCTTGATCATCCCCTTGGCGTCCTCGGCCGTGGCGGGGTAGGCAATCTTGAGCCCCGGCGTATGCAGGAAGGCGGCCTCGGGATTCTGCGAATGGAATGGCCCACCGCGCACGTACCCGCCCGAGGGCCCGCGCACGACGATCGGACACGGCAGGAATGCTCGGTAGCGCGCCGTGGCCACGTAGTTCGTCAGCATGTCGTAGCCGCAGGAGACGAAGTCAATGAACTGCATCTCCACCACGGGGCGCATGCCGTAGTGCGCCGCGCCCGCCGCCGCCCCGATGATCCCCGCCTCCGCGATGGGCGTGTCGATGACCCGCTGCTCCCCGAAGCGCGATTGCAATCCCTCGGTGACCTTGAAGGCACCACCGAATCCGCCGATGTCCTCGCCGAGGCAGAACACCGAGGGATCACGCGCCATCTCCTCGCTCAGCCCCTCGCGGATGGCCTCAAGAAAGGTGATCTCAGCCATCGTGCGTCCCCCAGCTGGCCGGACGCTCATGCTCCGAGACCGCCGACCCCTCGCCCGCCCGATACCAGAGCGTGGGCATGGCGGGTGGATCGGCATACACGCCCAGCAGGGCGTCGGGCCCGACGCACGGCGGGGAGGCCTCGGCCTGATCCGTGGCCTCGTCAACCGTCGCGCGAACCTCATCGTCCGTTCGCCGCAGCATCTCGGGATCGAATCCGAATTCGCCGGTGAGGCGTTCGACGTAGCGATCGATGGGATCGTTGTGCGCTGCCCAGTGCTCGATCTCTCCCGGTGCCACGTAGCTCTGGTTGTCGTGTTCCGCGTGGCCCTTGCGACGATAGGTCAGCAGTTCGAGCAGCGTCACGCCCCCGCCGCTGCGGGCGCGGTCCACTGCCTCGCGCGTCACGCGGTAGACCTCGAGCACGTCGTTGCCGTCGGCCCGCACGCCAGGCACGCCATATCCGATCGCCTTGTCGATGAATTGCTCGGCCAGTGTCTGTCGGCAGGTCGGCGTCGAGTACGCATAGCCGTTGTTCTCGACCACCACCACCAGCGGACAGCGCTGCACCGCAGCGAAGTTGATTCCCTCGTGGAAGGCACCGGTGCTGGTTGCCCCGTCTCCCACGTAGACCAATCCGACCCTCGGCTCGTTCCGCATCCGGAAGGTGAGGGTGACGCCGGCCATCACCGGCACCATGTCGCCGAGATGCGAAATCTGGCCGACGAAATTGCGATCCACCACATCGCCAAAATGGATATTGAGTTCGCGACCGCGCGTGGGGGAGTCTCCCTTGGCCATGTACTGCCGCAGGATCTCGACCGGCTCGGCACCCTTCACGAGCATCGACCCGAGATTGCGAATCAACGGCGAGAGCACGTCGCGGCGCTCGAGCGCGAACGCGCTACCCACCGCGCACGCCTCCTGACCCAGCGACCGGAACAGGCCGCCCACCACCTTGGTCTGCCGGTAGAGCGCGACAAGGCGCTCCTCGAGGGTGCGCGTGAGGCGCATCCATCGATAGAGCTCGAGCAACTGGTCGCGGGTGAGGCCGCTGGGGATCGCCAGGGGCGAGGGGAGAGTGGGGACGGCCATGCCGTGAGCGAAGCCTCGGAAGCGGGTCGGGAAGCGCGGAAACTTCGACCCGACAGTGACTTCGGTCAAGCGGTCAACAGTTGTTGGGCGGGCTACTCCGCTGTGCTACGACGGCAGCAGCCAGAAGAAGAACGCGGCGACGAGGGCGCTAGCCGGAATGGTCAGGAACCACGCCCACACGATGCGCACGGCGACACCCCACCGAACCGCACCCAGCCGCTTGGATGCCCCGACCCCGACGATGGCCCCGGTGATGGTGTGCGTGGTGCTGACCGGCACGCCGAGGTAGGAGGCGAAAAGAATGGTGATGGCCCCACCGGTCTCGGCACAGAATCCGCCAAACGGTTTGAGCTTGGTGATACCAGTGCCCATGGTCTTCACAATGCGCCAACCACCCATCGCGGTGCCGATGGCAATGGCCGAGTAGGAGGCCATCTCGACCCAGAGCGGCACCGTGTTGGCCGTGGTGAGGTGGAAGTGGGCCAGGAAGCCCGTCTCGCCGGCAAAGAGCAGCTGGGCCGAAACCAGCAGGCCCACGATGATCCCCATGGTTTTCTGGGCGTCATTGGAGCCGTGCGCCAGGGAATAGAGCCCGGCACTCACCAGCTGCAGTCGGCGGAAGAGCGCCTCCATGGTGCGGGCATCGCGTTTCCAGAGCGACCACGAGAGGATG
Organism: Gemmatimonadota bacterium; assembly: GCA_040002895.1. GTDB lineage: Bacteria > Gemmatimonadota > Gemmatimonadetes > Gemmatimonadales > GWC2-71-9 > Palsa-1233. The sequence goes on along the minus strand of JBDUDP010000066.1, from coordinate 1,620 downwards.
ACCGACAAGAGCAGACCCAGTGTCATCCCGAGCAGCGGCGAGACCACGATGGCAATGAGCGGCTTGACCCAGCCCGAGAAGATGATCGCCCCAGTGCCAGCCTTGGCGATCGCCGCACCGGCAAATCCCCCGAGCAGGGCATGCGACGAGGAGGAGGGCAGTCCCAGCCACCAGGTGACCAGGTTCCAGGTGATGGCGCCGAGGAGGGCCGCGCACAGCAGGGTCGGGGTGACGATCGAGGGGTCGATCAGCCCCACCGAGACCGTTTTGGCGACGGCGGTGCCGACGATGAACGCCGCCAGGAAATTGCAGCCCGCGGCAAACATCACCGCGACGCCAGGCGTGAGCACCCGAGTGGCCACGACGGTCGCGATGGAGTTGGCGCTGTCGTGGAAGCCGTTGATGAAGTCAAAAATCAGCGCCACCGCGATCACCACGAGCACGAACGTCACTGACGTGTCCATCCGCGGTCAGCCGTGCTTGATGGTGACAGACTCGATCACGTTCGCGGCATCTTCGGCCGTGTCGAGGGTCTTCTCCAGCGTGTCATAGAGTTCATTCCACTTGATCACCTCGATCGGGTCGGTGTGATCGCGGAAGAGCTGGCCGAGCCAGTCGTGGTAAATCGCATCGCCTTCCTGCTCGAGCCGCTTGATCTCCCGGCAGGCCTGCAGGGTGATCGCCGCCGGCCCCTTCTCCATCCCGCGGACGGCGGCGAGCACCTCCACGGTCATCCGGTGCACCACCTCGGCCATCAGCACGGCCCCCTGCGGGACCTCCGCGATGTTGAAGATCCTGGCCCGGCGCGCGGTGCCATCAATCCGGTCGATCACATCATCGAGTCGTGAGGCCAATTCGTGGATGTCCTCGCGATCGAACGGGGTGATGAATGAACGGTCGAGCCGGGTCACGAGCGTGTGGGTCACCCCGTCAGCCTCGTGCTCCAGTCCCTTGATGACATCAACCAGCTCCCAGCGGGCGGCATCGCGACGCGCAAAGAGTTCCATAAGGTGACGCGCCGCCTCGACAGCGCGGGTCGCGAGGTCGATGAACAACTCGAAAAATTTTTCGTCGCGCGGGAGCAGATGGATCGCCATGGGGATTCACACCGGGTGCAGAAGGGTCGTCAGTAGGCGCCGCGCAAGACGTGATCTGGCTCGGCGAGGCGGTGCACTTCACCGAGGAAGCGCTTCGCGAGCCGATCCAACTCGCTCTCTCCCGGTTGGTCGGTGGCCACGGTGACCAACGTGTAGTGGCCCCCCTCGGCGCGGACCGCGACGCTGACACCACCCAGGGCGCCCTTGAAGGCACGAAGGCGGGGCGACTCGTCCGTTGGAGCGAGGTGTGCCGCGAAGAACGCCGTCGCGGCACCGATCACGGTGTCAGGGGAGATCTGGGTTCGGTGGAAGTATTGCATGGGAGGGAAGAAGTTACCGGCCAATCTGACTCCCGGCAAGCAAAACAGGTGCGTCCCCTGAGGGGTCGCACCTGTCGCGCCGCCGTGGAACGATCGCCGCGCCCCGGCCTCAGTCCTGGGAATAGTCCTGGCCGAGGTGGGTGATCATTTCCTCGCCCATCATCCACCGCAGGGTGTTCTTGAGCTTCGTCTGCTGGATGAAG
>JBDUDP010000065.1:0-12113 GCA_040002895.1 Gemmatimonadota bacterium | reverse complement strand
GGAGAGAGGAGAGAAGAGAGAGGAGAGAAGAGAGAGGAGAGAAGAGAGAGGAGAGAGGAGAGGGGAGGGGAGAGAGGGGAGCGGCGCACGGACGGGGATGCCGCTTCTCTCTTCTCTCTTCTCACTTCTCTCCTCGCTCTTCTCTCACCCCCCCTTGAAGGGACGATTAGATTTCGTGGGTGCCTCGTCCCGTCATCCGCGTCGTCAACGCACGACAACACAACCTCAAGGGCATCACGGTCGAGATCCCCCGTCGCAGCCTGACGGTGGTCACCGGACCGTCGGGCTGTGGCAAGAGCTCGCTCGCCTTCGACACGCTCTACGCCGAGGGCCAGCGGCGCTACATCGAATCACTCTCGACCTATGCCAAGCAGTTCCTCGAGCGGATGCCCAAGCCGCTGGTGGACCGGATCGAGGGGATCGCACCCGCCGTGGCGATCGAACAGCGCGCCCCGGCGATGTCGTCTCGTTCCACCGTTGGAACAGCGACCGAGGTCCACGACTATCTCCGGCTGCTCTGGGCCCGCATTGGCCAGCAGTTCTGCATTCGCTGCGGCGCCGGGGTACGGCGCGACACGCCGCAGTCGAGTACCGATGCCGTTCTGGCACAGCTCGCCGGCCGACTGCAGGTGGCGTTCCCGCTTCCGCCCAGCGCCCACGTTTCGCACCTGGGAACGGTCGAGAATCTCCGCGCCCTCGGCTTCGTCCGATTGCAGGTCGATGGCGTGGCCCATCACCTCGACGAACTCCCCGACGGGCTCGACCTGATCGCGGCGGCTGAGGTGCTGGTGGTGGTCGACCGCCTCGTGGCCCAGCCGGACCACGCGGGGCGCATCGCCGAAGCCATCGCCACTGCCTTCGACGAGGGTGAGGGTGTTGCCGTGGTGCTGGGCGAATCCGGACGACTCCGCTTCACCGAGTTCCCAGCCTGCAGCACTTGCGACACGCCCGCGGCCGTGGTGACGCCGGCGCTGTTCTCGTTCAACAATCCGCGCGGCGCCTGCCCCACCTGCAACGGCTTCGGGGCGGTGCTCGAATACGACATCGCACTGGTGGTGCCCGACCCCGATCGCTCCATCAGTGAGGGTGCGATTGATCCCTGGACCAAGCCGCGTTACGAGGCCAAGCGGCAACTGCTCGCGAGCACCGCGAAGAAACTCGGCGTCTCGGTGAGTGCACCATGGCACACCCTCCCCGCCGATGTGCGCGAGACGTTGCTGCACGGCAAGGTCGGAAAATACCTCGGCATTTTCCCGTCGCTTACGGCACTCGAGGCCAAGCGCTACAAGCAGTACATCCGAGTCTTCCTGCGGCAGTACCAGATGGCCCACGAATGCAGCAGTTGTCACGGCGCCCGGCTCAATCCCGATGCCCTCGCTGTGCGCGTGGCCGGTCGGACCATCGCCGACGTCTCGGCACTCAGTATCGACACACTGCACGACTGGTTTGCCGCACTCGAGCTGGTCGACACGGCGCGCGTGGTGGCCGACCTCGTGCTTACTCAGGTCGCGAGCCGAGTGGAGTACCTGCGTGACGTAGGCCTGGGCTACCTGACACTCGATCGCCAGACGCGGACGTTGTCCGGCGGCGAGGCGCAGCGCATCGCCCTCTCCAACGCACTCGGCTCCCGACTTGTGGACGCGCTGTATGTGCTCGACGAGCCATCGATCGGCCTCCACCCGCGCGACACCGACCGGCTCCTCGCCTTGCTCTTCCGGTTGCGCGACCTCGGCAACACGGTGGTCGTGGTGGAGCACGACCCCGCAGCCATTCGCGGCGCCGACTGGATGCTCGAACTCGGCCCCGGTGCCGGTGAACAGGGCGGCCAACTGGTGCACTCGGGGCCGGTGGCGGAAGCGCACGACACGCTCACGGCCGACTATCTGCTCGGACGCAAACGCATCGGCATCCCGTCGGTGCGCCGGCAGCTCGGCCCCGCCTGGCTCTCAGTCACCGGCGCGCGGCTGCACAACCTCCGCGGGGTGAGCGCGCGCATTCCTCTGGGCACGCTCACCGCCTTTACCGGGGTCTCGGGATCGGGCAAGAGCACCTTTGCCTACGATGTGCTCTACCGGCAGCTCGAGCGCCGGATCGAGGGCGAGCACAGCGCCAAGACCCATTTGGGCGAGGTGGTGGGCGAAGTCGACAGCATGCAGGGGTGGGAACTGATCACCGATGTGGTGTTGGTCGATCAGACGCCGATCGGGCGGTCACCGAGGTCAAACCCGGTGACCTACATCAAGGCCTACGACGAAATTCGCGAGCTCTTCGCGGCACATCCCCTCTCGCGCCAGCGGAAATACACCGCGGCTACCTTTTCGTTCAACCTGGCCGGCGGGCGCTGCGAGGAGTGCGACGGCGCCGGCTATCAACAGGTCGAGATGGTCTTCCTCGCCGACGTCTTCGTGCCCTGTGAGGTCTGCGGCGGCACCCGCTTCAAGCGCGCGGTGCTCGATGTGCGCCTGCAGGGGTTCTCGATTGCCGACGTGCTGCAGTGGAGCGTGGACGAGGCGATTCGCCGCTTCCGCCACCAACCGAAGCTCGGCGCCGCGCTCTGGCAACTGCAGCAGGTGGGGCTCGGCTACCTCCGGCTGGGGCAGCCGGCGACCACGCTCTCAGGTGGCGAGGCGCAGCGGCTCAAGATCGCGCGCGAACTCATCGCGGCGCAGAAACGCGGTGGTCGCAAGCTCTACCTGCTGGACGAACCGACCACGGGGTTGCATCTCGATGATGTGCGGGTGCTGATCTCGGTGCTCGACAAACTGGTCGATGCCGGCCACACCGTGGTGGTGATCGAACATCACCTCGACGTGATCAAGCGCGCCGACTGGGTCATTGACCTGGGCCCCGAGGCCGGCGACGCTGGCGGCGAGGTGGTCGCGATGGGCACGCCGGAAGAGGTCGCAGCGACGAAGGGGAGCTGGACGGGACGGTATCTGAAGGAGGTGCTGGAGGCGGGATGAGAGAGGAGAGAAGAGAGAAGAGAGACGAGCCCCATGCCTCTTCTCTCTTCTCTCTTCTCTCTTCTCTCATCTCTCTTCTCCCTACTCTCATCTCACTTCTCTCTTTAGCAAGCCCCACGCCTCCTCCACATTCCGTCGCTCGGTGCGCCACGAGCCAATCGCGACGCGGATGGCGTATTTCCCAGCGAGCGTCGTGTGGGTCATGAAGACCCTACCGGAGGCGTTCACGCGCTCCATGAGGGCGGCGTTGTGCGCGGCGAGCGCCGCTTCGTCGCCCAGGAGGGCCGGCGGCGCGTGGCGGAGGCAGACCAAGCCCAGCGGCGTCGGCGCCAGCCGCTCCCAGCCGGGCTCGGCATCGACCCAGCCGGCGAGTTCGTGACCTAGGGCGATATGGGTACGGATCATGGCTTGCAGTCCGGCCACGCCGTAGCTGCGCAACACGAACCAGAGTTTGAGGGCGCGGAAGCGACGACCGAGGGGGATGCCCCAGTCGCGATAGTTCACCACGTCAGGATCGTGGCGGGTCTTGAGATATTCGGGTGCCACCGTGAAGGTGCGCAGCAGGGCGTCGACGTCGCGCACGAAGTAGGTGGAGCAGTCGAAGTTCGTCATCATCCACTTGTGCGGATTGGTCACGAACGAATCGGCCAGCTCCACGCCGTCGAGCAGCGGGCGCATCTCCGGGAGGATCGCTGCCGAGCCGCCGAAGGCCGCGTCGATGTGATACCACGCGCCGGCCTGCTGCGCCAGCTCGCCCACGGCGCGCAGCGGATCGCAGGCAGTGGACGAGGTGGTGCCCATGGTGGCGACCACTATCCCGGGCAGGAAGCCGGCGGCGGCATCGCTCGCCATCGCGGCGGCGAGGGCATCGGGCCGCAGCGCGAAGTCCGCGTCGACCGGAATCACGCGGCAGCGCTCGGCCGGAATACCGGCGAGTCGAGCCGCCTTGGCCACCGACGAGTGGGCCTCTGATGACCAGTAGGCAGTCATCCGCGTGGTGTCGCCGCCGCACCGCTCCCGGGCCGTCAGGAAGGCGCAGAGGGTGGCACTCGATGCCGTGTCCTGGATCGATCCGGTGAAGCCCTCCGGGAGCCCCAGGAGCTCGCGATACCACACCATCACCGCCTGCTCCAGCTCGGTGGCGGCAGGCGACGTCGCCCAGCTCATGCACTGCGCCGCGAGCCCCGCCGTGAGGAACTCGGCCAGTACGGACGGCGGCGAGGCGTTGGCGGGGAAGTAGGCGAACCAGCCGGGATGACCCCAATGGGTGATCCCCGGCATGATCAGGGTGCGGAAGTCGTGGAGAATGGCGTCGAACGATTCGCCTTCCGTCGGCGCGTGGGTCGGGAGGGCCGAACGCAAAACGCCCGGCGTGACCGCCGGGACGATTGCGTGTGATTCGATGTCGCGGAAGTAATCCGCCAGCCAGTCGACGATCTCGTGACCGTGCCGGCGGAACTCATGCGTGTCCGTGGGCTACTTCTCTTCCTTGAAGGCCGCGTGCCGGCGGAGCATCGGATCGTACTTCCGCAGCTCCATGCGCTCGGGGTGCTTCTTGGGATTCTTGGTCGTCACATACATGTAGGCGCTCTCGGTGCTCCGGAGCTTGACCTGCACGCGTCCCTTCTTGGCCATGGTGTCGTCTCCTCGCCCTTACCAGGACGCCTTGCGGACGCCGGGGATCTTTCCCTCGAGCGCCTGTTCACGGAACGCGATGCGCGAGAGCCCGAAGCGACGCACGTAGGCGCGCGACCGGCCGCTCATCTGGCAGCGATTGCGGACGCGGACCGGCGACGCGTTGCGGGGGATCTCCTGCATCTTCCGGATCGCGTTGTCCTTCTCCATCTGCGTCACGGTCTCGCTGCGGATGATCTTCTTCAGCTTGAGGCGCTGATCGTTGTACTTCGCCGCCAGCTTGATGCGCTTCAGGTTCCGCTGGACCGAACTCGTCTTGGCCATCTCGTTGCTTGCTCCCGCGCGGGTTCCCGCGCACCAGACACATCAGGGGTCAGAGGGCGGACCCTCCGAACCGGCTTCCATTCAGCCCTGTAAAATGGGCTGGGGACGGGATTTAGGGAAGGGGCGCCCCGCTAGCGGCGGAGCAGCCCCGAATCGGCCTCGTAGCGGGCGATCCATTCATCGGCCCCACCCAGGCTCTGGACCTGGACCGCCGCGGTGCCCGGATCGAGGTCGGCCAGACCGAAGAAGCGGCCCACAGCCCAGACGGCCCCGTCTCCGGAAAGCCCCACTCCGCTGGCAATCGTGAAGTTGGCGTCCCCGGCGATGACGGCCCCAATCTGGTCGACCCAGCGGAATTCGGCCCCGGGGTCGAGCGAGAGGACGTAGCCGTCGGCGGCACCGGTGCTGCCGAGGGCGTTGACGACCTTCACGCCGGCGCCGGGATCGAAATCCACCGATCCTTGGAACCAGCCGGCGAGATAGAGATTGCCTGTAGCGTCGATCGCGACGCTCTGCACTCCGTCGCTGCCACTGCCACCGAATCGTCGGGCGAGGCCCGACCAGACCCCTGCACCATCGTAGCGCACGACGAAGACATCGGTGAGGCCGAACGACGTCAGCAGCACCGTGCCGGGTGATGGGTCAACATCGGCGACACCGGAGAAGTTGCCCGCCACAATGATGGTGCCGTTCGGGTCCAGCGCGATGCCGTTGGGGCCGATGAGATCCGCGCCGGTGCCACCGCCGCGGATGGCCCACTGCAGTCCGAGCGAGGCCGCGAGCCGCGCCACGAAGTAGTCGTTCTCGCCGGCGCTCACGAGCAGCAGCGGTGCCGCGGGAGAGCCGAAGGTCGCGGTCCCACGGAACTCGCCGCCCACGATGATGTCGCCGTCCGGGCTGCGTGCGAGCGCAGCGCCCACGTCGTCCTCGACGCCACCGGCCTGCACTACCTGCTTGAAGCTGCCATCGGGGCCATAGCGCGCCACAAAGATGTCGCTACCGCCGCGGGAGATCAGGATCGCGGTGCCGGCACCCGGATCGAAGTCCACGCTGCCACGGAAGAGTCCCGTCACCACCACATCGCCATTGGGTTCCACCACGAGGTTGCGTGCCTCGTCATCGAGCGTGCCGCCGATGCCGATGGCCCAATCGCAGACGCCGAGGACACTCACGCGCGCGATGAAGGCATCGCGACCACCGCCGTTGGGGACCACCTTGCCGTTGCAGAGCACGCCACCGCTCTGGTAGCCGGCGATGTAGGCGGCCCCGCCGGTGGTGAGCTTCACGTCGTAGGGGATGTCCGCGCCGGGTCCACCGAAGGAGAGCGCCCACGAGAGCGAGCCATCGCGCTTGTACTTCGCGAGCGCCATGTCGCTGCCGCCCTGCGAAATCTTGGAGCGCGCAGCAGTGCTCGGGTCAAAATCCACCGTCCCGCTGAAGGAGGAGACCACGAAGCCGTTGCCGCCGGCATCGACGGCGACCGCCTTGGCGTAGTCGTCCCCGAAGGCGCCGATCCGGAACGGCAGCAACGGACCCGGGGGTCCCGGTGGCGGGGGTAGCACCACGCCGGTGTCGGGCTCGAAGGCAGCGCGACAGGCGGGGAGCAGCGCGACTGCAGCAATCAGCGCAGGGGTCAGGCAACGCGAGCGGAGTGACATTGGCATCCCTCAGAGTATCGGATCAGCCAGGTTCGTCCAAGAAGGTTCCGGCGGTTCGCTCCCGAATTACGATCGGGGAGCGAGTTCCAGCACGACAATCTGGTCAATCTCCCCTGCCCCTCGTGGAGGAAGCTCGAGTTTCACGCCATCGCCACTCGGCCGCACCGGCACCGCCGTCCCCCCGATCAGAAGCGTGGCGCGTATGACCTTTGATCCAACCGCGGGGAGGGTCAGCTCGCGGTCGGGCCAATCGAGCACGTGGACGAAGACGCGGTTCCCCTTGGCGCTGGTCACCCCCCACGGGCGGGGCCCGATGGGACCAGCCCGCGTGCCATAGATCGCCTCGCCATGCTCACGGAGCCAGCCGCCAAGCTCGCGCATCCGGGCTGCGTGTTCGGGATAGATCGCCCCGATCGGCATCGGTCCAACATTGAGGAGGAAGTTGGCACCGACGCCGACGGCACTCACGACATAGCGCACCAGCCGATCGAGTGACTTGGTACCCCGATCGGTGAGCCGGAACCCCCAGGAGTCGGCGATCGTCTCGGCGGTCTCGTGCGGTAGCTCGCTGATGTGGGTGGTGTTGAAGCCAGCCGAATTCGCCCCCGGAAGATCCTTCTCGAACATCTGGAAGTCTTCGCCTGGAAACGGTGCCTTGTGGTGGTTCGAGCCGACCAAGGCCGCGGGCTGCAGGCGGTGGATCAGGTCGTAGGTCTGCCGTAGCCGCCACTCGGCCTCGGGGCGGTCCCACATCCCGTCGAACCAGATTCCGGCGATCGGTCCGTAGTGGGTGAGCAACTCGGTGAGTTGGGCATCCATGTCATCCAGGTAGCGATTGAAGTCGCCCGACTCGGGGCGCCCCGCCCCATGACCCGTCTGACCGCGAGGGAAGTAATTGGTGTTGTACCAATCGAGTTGTGAGTAGTAGAGAAAGAGCGGCATCCCGGCGCGTTGGCATGCCTCGCTCATCTCCTTCACGATGTCGCGCTTGAAGGGCGTGCGCATCATGATGTTCCAATCATTCACCTTCGAATCCCAGAGTGCAAAACCGTCGTGATGCTTGGTGATCAGGGTGATGTAGCGCAGTCCTGATTCCTTGGCGAGGCGCACCCACGCATCGGCATTGAACTGCACCGGATTGAAGAGCGGCGGAAGCGTCTCGTATTCCTTGACGGTGATGTGCCGATTTTCCATCACCCATTCGCCGTCCTGCAGCACCATCGCTGGGCCCCAATGGATGAACATCCCCAGCTTGTTGTCCTGGAAGTGTTCGCGGGCAGCGAGGTTCTCGGCCGACGGCGTGTAGGGGGCCTGAGCGGCAAGCGATGGCGCGACGAAAGCCAAGAGTGAGCAGAACAGAAACCGCATGACAACTCCGCGCCGAAGAAAAAGGCGAGAGGAGAGAAAAGGGCGGTGATTCAGGCGTCTCCCTGCAACATCTGGCGCAGCCGTTCCCGGGCATTCCGGCCCTCGACCGTTCCCTCGTGAAGCCGCGCGAAGCGCGCGAGCTCGGCCCTCAGCTTCTCGCCGTGGCCCGAGCGCTGATGGAGGTCGATGAGCCCGTTGCCGACAGACACTTCCTGCCGCTTGCTGGTACCGAGGATGCGCGCCTCAAGGAACATTTCCTCGGCGGCCGCGCGGTCGTTCCCTTCCTTGGCGAGCACTTCTGCCAAGCGGATGCGGGCGTCGAGATCTTCGGGGTGATGCGCGATATAACTGTGGAACGACTTGATGGAGTCCTCGACTTTCCCTTGAATCAGCAGTGCTTCCTGCGCGGAATATTCGTGGGCGCGGGGCTCACCGCGGCCGGCGAGAAGGGTGTGCACAAAGGTGTGCGAGGAATGCCCGGCGAGGCCGGCGATGATCGACCCTGCGCAGTAGGCGAAGAGTGCCGCGCCAGCCAACGCGGGAATCACCGGAACCCTAAGGACCGCGACCGCGGCAGAGGCACCGAGCATTCCAGCGACGCTGCACCACGCGATCGCGGTATACCGCGCAGTGCGATCGCCGACATCACCGCGTTGGGGTTTGTGGCCGAAGGGGAGTCGCACGGAGCCTGCCGGAGGAGTGAGGGGCGCAGAACGGCGACGGCATCAAACGTAGGCACGTCGTACCGACTCGGGCCACCCACAATGCAAAACGGCGCCCCGAAGGGCGCCGTTCGTGCTGCAGCGAGCCGAGGTCGACTACGCCGACCGCTTGCGACGGCGGGCGGCCGCCATGCCGGCGAGGCCGGTGGCGAGCAGGGTCATGGTCGCGGGTTCGGGGACAACGTCGCCCTGCCCCCGAACGACGAGCTGGTCCGCAAAGGAATTCGCGCCGTCCAGACCAGCCCATGGACCGTAGGTCTGTCCATTCCCATCCTGCCAATCACAATGCGAGTAGGCATTCGAGAACCATGGCGTCGCACACGCACCCGCCGACTCGGCGCCGTCGTATGCAGGGTTCGTCGCCTGGAAGGTTGCGCCACTGCTCGGATCAGACCCACCGTACGGAACGTTCCCCCCCGGGAACAGAAACTGGGTCGCACTGGGTGCGCCGAGCATTTCTGCAGCAGTCGGGAGTCGCCACCCAAAGCCGGACTGACCGGCCAGGGTGAAATAGCCCGCATCGGCAGGGAGTGGGTTGGCCCACGCCCAGTCCAATCCACCAAACGTGATGTAGGAACCGGTCGGGAGCGCACCAAGCTGGAATTGCGCTTGCGCTGGTGCCGCGAAGAGCAGCGCCCCGGCGGCGAGAGTGACCAGACGCGTCTGAAGTGACACCGCCACAAAATACCTCTAGGTATAGGGATACCCCCCCTAGAGCAAACTACAGACCGCAGCAGCGCCAGGGGCTAACTCGTTGCTACAGCAATATTTGCCCAAATGGCCTTGCGGCTCTGCGACTCGGTGGCTGAGGAGAAGCCACAGCAGCTTGTTGGATCTAGACCACAGGATGGAGCCTGGTAGGGGGTGTCGAGGGCGCGCCACGCGAAATGGCCGAGCGATGCTTCGACGATGCACGCGCTGCCTCGCCGAACCGACCGCTCGGTAGGCCGACCACGGCGGATGACGAACCACAAAACGGCGGCCCACGAAGAATCGTGGACCGCCGATGCCAGCTCCCGAGGAGAAACTTGAACCGCAGGCCGCTCTGGCAACCCATTCGGCAGCGGACCTCTTCGTGGTTCAAGCGCCACCATCACAATGCCACAACGGGCCGGGCGCGTCCATCGGGACGTCCGAGGAGCAATAGCGAGGCCACCGCGACCGCGACGACTCCGAGTCGAACCGGCAGGTCGGCGGGCAGTGCGGCACCGGCGAGGATCAGGATCGCAAGGCGTCCTCGCTCTGCAGTGATGGCCCATTGCCGACCGTCGAGGAGTCCACCGAGCACTCCCAACGTCACGAGTACACCTACCGCGATCCCCAGCCGCAGCATCCCAGGTGTCCCGGAGGGCAGTACCAGCCCAAGGGTCGCGGCGATGCCGAACACAAGGTGTGCGGCAGCGTATCTCACAATGCGCGGCTCGGGAGTCGGCGGTGTCGCGGGCGCCGGACGGCCGAGCCGCTCCGGTGGCCCGAAAATCACCCCGAGCCTGCTGCCGAGATCCGGTGCCCGGCGCCAAGCCGCCGCCATCAGGGCAAAAACATGGAAGTTGGCCCAGATGGGGTTCCAACTCGCCAGTCGTGTCGTGGTCCCGTACGTCGGCTCCATCGATTCCTCACGGAAGGTTCCGAAGAGACGATCCCACACGATCAGCACCCCGCCAAAGTTCCGGTCGAGGTATGCGGGGTCGGTTCCGTGATGGACGCGGTGATGGGAGGGCGTGTTCAAGACGCGTTCGAACGGACCGAGCCGACCGACGAGCCTGGTATGCAACCAGAACTGGTACAGGACATTCAGTCCGTAGCAGACGGCCACCACGCGCCAAGGGACCCCGACCATGCCGGCGGGCAGGAAGAAGAACCAGAGCAGGAAGCCGTGGAAGCTGCTGTTGCGGAGTCCGACGGTGTAGTTGAACTCCTCACTCGAATGGTGCACGGCGTGGCAAGCCCAGAGCAGGTTCACTCGGTGCGAGAGGCGGTGGAGCAGGTACTGCCCCAAATCAACCGCAAGGAACGTCCCGATCCAGACGCCTGTCGTGACGGCGAGCACCGGACGCCATGGGACCAGGGCATCAACGGTGACGGCATACGCGCCAACCGTGAGAGCGGTGACCGCGAGCCCGACCACCTGGCTCATGACGGCACAGCCGAGATCGGCGAGGCTGTCGACGAATCCGTACACGGCGCGTTGGCGAGCCGCCCCCCACACCACCTCCAGCAAGACCATCCCGAGCACGAGCGGAATCGCGAGCCGGATCAGGTTCACGTGGCGTCCCCTACCTCAGGAGGCGGATCGCGGTCCCAGTCATGCACCGTTTCCTCAATCTCCCCGAGATGGCGCTGATCGATAGCCGCCATGAACCATTCCGGGTCGATGCAGGCCTCGGGCGGATGGACCCCGGGCGTGGCGACCTTTCGAATCGCCAGCATCATGGCTCCGATCGAGGCCGGCACGCCGGTCCCGATGGTGATCCGTCCCGCCGCCGCATACACCAACCGCACGGATCGGCCGTCACGTTCGCCGCGCACCTCGGTGCGCAGGGCCCCTGTTTGGGGAACGTCGACCAATCTGGCGCACGCTTGGTGCAGGAAGTTGGCGGCAAACTCCATCGGGTCGATCGGCACGCCTTCCACCTCGACAGGGTGCCCCGAACGGGCGACCCGTCCGAGTTCGGCGATCATGGCATTCACCTCGACCGGCAGGAACGTCGCCTTGTCGTCCGCATACCGGATGCCGGGAATGAACCGCGACAGCGTAAATGGTTCCGGGTGACCGATGTGCCGGACCTCGACGGGTCCGAGTACCGGATAGTCGATGACCTCCGCACCATCGATGAACGGGCGCACTTCGTCCATGGTCCCGTTGCGGAAAACGAAGGCGCGGTGAGCGTTGTTGTAGAGGAGGTGCTTGCTCAGTGCGAGCCCCCCCATATCCGAGCCGCGCATGATCCAGGAGGTGCGCACTTCCTCCACATGGTCCAACTGGTTGGCGCCGTACCGGGCCATCACGTTGGTGATCCCGGGACTGGCCCCCAACCCGATGATGATCGGGATCCCGGCGCGCTTCGCATCGGCATCAAGCTCCAGCAGTTCGAGGGTCGCCACCCAGTCGTCGGTGACGTCCACGAGGGGAACCGACGCAGCAATCGCGGCTCGGGCGATGGCCACGGCGTTCTGGTAGTTGGGTCCGGCGAGGTTGCATACCACGTCGTGTCCCTTCATCAGGCGTACCAGCGCCGGCGGGTCGAGGACGTCAATCGCCGCCGTCTCGAGCCGGACCCGGTGGGGAGGCAGTGTCGCAAGGAATCCTTCGGCCCGTTCGGGCCGTCGGCTCGCGATGGTCAGGCGCTGGAACACCCCTTGGGTGACCAGGTCGACGATCGCCGCCTGTGCCATTTCACCGCAGCCGAGAATCAACGCTCGCATGTTGGTGGCCTCCCGTC
>JBDUDP010000064.1:0-12421 GCA_040002895.1 Gemmatimonadota bacterium | reverse complement strand
ATCCATGCGCTCACCAATCCCGCGGACACGACTGGCGTCGGGGCGACCTGCGCGGCGAGCAACCACCGCTCGAGCGCGGCACCGGGCAGCTTGGCACCGGCTGCCTCGGCGGCGACCTGCGTCCGGGCGGTCTCGAGCTTCATCCCGCTGTCGCCGCAACCGGCGACTGCGAACGATGCGAGCACGACCAAGCCGAGGCACGAACGAGCCCGCGAGAAAGAGAGGCGCATGGCGTCCATGGGTCGAGGTGAGTCGCACGAAAGCTGAATGGAGCGGAGGGGGTTCGAACCCCTGACCCCCGCGTTGCAAACGCGGTGCTCTCCCAGCTGAGCTACCGCCCCAGAAGGGCCAAATGTAATACTCGACCCCGGGTCAACGCAGGACGGGGGCGGCCATCGCCGCCCCCGTCCGCGCCTACCTGCCCTGCCGGGGTGTCCTGAGGGCTACTGCCCGCCTCGGCCGGCGCCCCGCGGCGCCACCGCCCCGGGAGGCGTCTTGCGCGGCAACCGCTCATCCCGTTGGGCCGCCTGCCAGGCAAACGCCGCGAGCACGGCGGAGTTGAACTTCATGTCGTCCGGCTGGATTCGCTCGTAGACATCCTGATTGGTGTGGTGGGTGCGGCTGCCATAATCGAGCCCGTCCTGGATGAACTGGAAGCCCGGCAACCCGACCGCATCGAACGAGAGGTGATCGGTGCCACCGGTGTTGCCGATGGTGAGCGTCTGCATCCCGATCGGATTGAAGGGCGTCATCCAGGCGGTGAAGATCGGCGCCACATCCGCATTCCCCTGCTGATAGACACCACGGATCTTGCCGCTGCCGTTGTCGACGTTGAAGTAGGCCGCGAACTTCGCCTGCTCCATGGTCGGGTGGAACCCGAGCGAATCAGCGAAGCCGAAATGGTCTCGCACGTAGGCGCGCGATCCCATCAGTCCCTGCTCCTCACCGGTCCACAGCCCGATGCGAATCGTGCGTCGCGGCTGCAGCCCCAGCGTCTTGAGGATCCGCATCGCCTCCATCATCGTAGCCGAGCCCGCCCCGTTGTCGGTGGCGCCGGTGCCCGAATGCCATGAGTCGAAGTGGCCGCCGATCATCACCACTTCATCCTTGAGCGCCGGATCGGTGCCGGAAATTTCAGCGATGACATTGAACGACGTTGAGTCGGCCGGGTAGAAGTGGTTCTGCATCTCCAGCTCGAGCGTCGGCACCACGCCCCGGGACGCCATGCGATAGAGGCGACCGTAGGACTCGGTCGCCACGTGAACGAACGGAACCTGCGGCGCATTCTTGGCACGCGAGGCGCCGTTGTCGGTGGCGATATCGCCGCCGATGTAGCCGCGGCCGACACCACCGATCAGGATCGCGCCGACCCCCTGCTTCTCGAGCCAGCGCAGCGCCGTGGTGTCGCTATTGACGTTGAAACGACCGCCCCCGAAGCCGCGTCCCGCCGGCGTGTTGGCGTTGGCCGGCGGCGCCGTTGCGGCACGGGCGGTGGCCTCGGCCTGACAGGCGGGCGACAGTGGCGGTGCCGCCGGGGCGGCGAACCCTTGGCGTCCGCCGCCCGGAGTGCCAGCCACCGGCGGCTGCGCCATCCGGCTGAGCGCCGAGTCGCTGAGGCGGCTCGCCCAGGCGTTGAACTCAGTGACCGGATTGGTGTCGGCGCGCGTCGCCATGACAAAGGCGTTCTTGAGCTTGCCGGCGTACTTCTGCTGCAGTTCGCTGACGCAGCCTGCCTCGACGATGACCGCCGGGCCTGTCACCCGTCCCTTGGTGCCCGCCGACCAGGCGCGCGGAACCGCCTGGATGATGAACGGGTTGGGCGCGACGGATTGAAAGGCGAATCGCTCGTTGGCCCAGCCGAGGCCCGCCGGCGTGGTCCACGGCTCAAGGTGGACGTTGGCGAGTCCCCAGCCCTTCATCGTGGTGGCCGCCCAGTTGCCGGCCTTGGTCAAGTTCGGAGACCAGGTGAGTCGCGGTCCGTAGACATCGGTCATCCAGCTCATGAGGTCCATGACCTGGGAGTGCTCCATGGCCTCGGTCTTGATCTTCTCGATCGTCGCGACGTCCACCTTTTCCTGGGCCGCGAGCGGGGAGAGGGTCGACACCGCGGCGGCGAGCGACAGCAGGGCGCCGAGAACGGGCGCGCGACGAACCAGCGGGAATGGCATTGCGGGACTCCGAACGGGTGGAAGGGGGACAACCTCGATGATACGCACTCGCGCCGATCGAGGTTGCCCGCCACCCTGATTCAGAGCGAAACACCCGCCAACACGAGGAAGGTCCGGGTGCGGCTCTCGACCCCAGAAGTCAGGTTGTGGACATCCTTGAGCCCCCACATGTACCGCCCCTCGAGGGTAAGCCCTTTGTTCCCGCCGAGCCGGATGCCCCCGCCCAGAGCCGCCCCGAAGTCGGTGCTCTTGATCACCCCTGAACCGCAATCCACCTCTCCCAGCTTGCAGCTCAAGCGAAAGCCGATGGACGGGCCGGCGTACACGAACGGCTGCAGCGCCGGGAGGGGGATCGTGACCTTCAGCAAGACTGGCACCTCAGCGTAGTCGAGTTTCGGCGCGTCTGAGCTCGGTGAGCCGTCGCCCTTGACGCCCTTCTGGACGTAGAGCAGTTCCGGCTGGATGCCTATTGGCCCGGCACGCATGTCGAGCGCGATGCCAGCCGCGAATCCGGTTCGCGTGTCCCAGTCGGGGTGCTTGTTGGAGAGGGTCGCGAAGGAGAGGCCACCCTTGAGCCCGATCGTGGTCTGTGCCGATGCGGCGGCAACAGGAACCGCGACGAGGCACGCCAGCAGGGTGCGAAGGAGAACGCGCATGGTTGACTCCAGGTAGCTGGGTGAGTCCATCGCTCCAGAGGCGTTCGACTCGCTGGGTGCTGCACCCCGGCACTGGCTCAACGCGCGAAAGACCGACATCTTCCCCTCATGCAATATCTCCGTCTCGCCCTCGCCGGGCTGTTGGCCACCAGCGGCTGGCTTCCGAGCTCGCCGGCTGCCGCAGTCGCCTCGCCACCCCTGTTCTTCATGGTGGCATCGGACCCGCAATTCGGGATGTATGCCAAGGACTCGAACTTTGTGCAGGAGACGGCCAACTTCGAGATGGTCATTGCGACGGCCAACCGGCTGCGCCCGGCCTTCGTGGTGATCACCGGCGACTTGATCAACAAGCCGGGGGATGCGGCCCAGACGGCGGAGTTCTGGCGGATCGCCCACAAGCTGGATCGCAGCATCCCGCTCTACAACGTGGCCGGCAATCACGACGTGGGGAACACGCCCACCCCGCGCACACTGGAACGCTACCGGGCCGGGTTCGGCGCCGATCACTACACCTTTCATGTCGGGGATGTGACCGGGATCGTGCTGAACTCGAACCTCATCGATTCCTCCGCCGGCGCCCCCGAGGCGTTCGCGGCGCAGGAGCGGTGGCTCGAGCGCGAGCTGGCCAAGGCCCGGACGTCTGGGACCCGCCACCTGCTGGTCTTCCAACACCACCCCTGGTTCCTCACCGACGCCGGGGAACCGGACCAGTATTTCAACATTCCGCTGGTGCACCGGGGACGTTATCTCGCGCTGTTCCATCGCTACGGCGTGGAGGCGCTCTTTTCAGGCCACTACCACCAGAACTCGGTGGCGAAGGATGGCGAGATCGCGATGATCACCACCGGCCCTGTGGGCATGCCGTTCGGCGGTGTGCAAAGCGGCATTCGCCTGGTCGCGGTCAGCGACAGCGGCCTCACGCACCACTACTACGGCCTCGGCGAGCTGCCGCACGCCGCACCGGTGGCACCCCGCTAGCAGCGGTTCGCCGCCCGACCCCACCCGTTGCAGCCGCGGCGGGCCAACTCCAGCGTCACATCGATGGTTTCGCTCGCGCCCGACGGAATGTCCTCGGGCAGCGTGTGGAGCGCATCACACCCACACTCAGCGTCGCAGGGACCGATTCAGAGGAGCGCGCGTTCAGGCCATCCAGGGCATTCGCGCGGCGAGGCGATCGACCGCGGCACGACCGCCGCGCATGACATCACCGAGCGCAAGCCCATCGTGCCAGGAACCGGCGAAGGCAAGCCCCGGTAGCGAGGACTCGACCGACGCAACGGCCACGAGCCGAGCGGTGTGGCCGGCGACCGCCTGTGGCTGGCACTCAGGCCACCGCGCCACGACCGCGAAGACGTGATCGCCACGCGCGCCCAGCAGTTCGGCCAATTCACTGCGCACCATGGCGACAAGGTCGGCCTCGGCCCAGGCGGCCAGCTCGGCTTGCCGCGTGCCGCCGACAAACGTCGTCAAAAGCACATGGCCATCGGGGGCGCGCCCATCGAAGAGCGAGGAGGCGAACAGCGTGCCGAGAATCTGCCGACGTTCGCGAAACGGGACCAGCAGGCCGTACCCGTCCAGTGGATGCGCCACCTGCTCGCGTCGATAGCCGAGCGACACCGTGGCGAGCGAGGCATGCGGCACCGCGGCTACTTCGGCGAGTACTTCGTCGGCCGGCGCCCCGAAGGCGATTCCCGCCAGTGCGCGCGCTGGAGCGGCGCAGACCACCGCATCGAACCGTTCGCGCTGTCCCACGGCATCGACCACCTCGAAGCCGTCTGTCCGGCGCACCACTTGCGCGACCTGCACGCCGGTGCGAATGGAATCACCGAGGGCCGTCGACAGCTTGTCGGATAGTTGCGAGAGGCCATCGCGACACGACCAACTCCCCTTTGGTGAGGCTCTTGACTTGCCGCTGCGACGTCGGGCATCCATCCCCGAGCGCATCGCCCCCTTGAGCAACGACCCGCCGCGCTGCTCCCACTCCAGCATGCGTGGCAAGGCGTAACGCACCAGCAACCGGGATGGATCCCCGGCGCTGGTCCCCGCGATCAGCGGATCGAAGACCCGCTCCGCCATTTCGTCGCCGAGTCGCCGGCGCACGAACCCATCGACGGACTCCTCCAGATCGGGGTCGCCCGCGCGGACAAACGGCTCCTTGAGCAGACGCATCCGGCCGGCCGTGCTCAAGACCGGCCAGGAGACGAGCTCCCCCACGGAGCGCGGCACAGCAATGGGGACGCCCTGATGCACGAGGTAGCGGCGCGCGTTCGTCGCCGTGGCTCGCACCGTCTCGGGGCCCAGCCCCGCCGCATCGAGCATCGCGCGTACCGCGGGCTCGGGTTCGGCCAACGTGTTCGGTCCGGCCTCGGCGATCCACCCATCGCGGCGCACCGTGCGGATCACGCCCCCCACCGCGGCATCGGCCTCGAGCAGGACCGGAGTGACGCCCAACTCGTGCAGCCGCAACGCGGCGCTCAGCCCGGCGGCCCCACCGCCAATCACCGCCACCTGAGGAGTGGTCATGGCGTGGGAGGGGTCGCGAGCACGCCGAGTCGATGCGCCCGCGCATAGTCACAGGAGGCGGCGATCCGTCGCAGACGTGGTGGGCGATGGATGAGATTCACAGTCACTCTGGTCAGGAAGATTGACGGCCCCGGAGGCCGGATGGCGGACCGAAGCCAGCGACTACTGTTGCACGGCGACGGTGACGCGGTACGGCGCCACGTCGAGCAACGCGAAGGTGGTGCGATCGGCCACCTGCACGACCGCTGCAACATAGGCGCTCGCATGCGCGACGTCGGGGACATCGAATGTCGCGAGTACGCCCTCCGCGACATTCCCGACCAGCAGGAGATGCGTTCCCGCACCATCGGTTTGCTGGACTGCCTCGAGACCGTCAGCGGGGTGCACGGCACCGACCGGCCCCCCGCTCAGCACCACGAGAAGCGCACCGTCGTTGACGCCCGGCGATGCGAGGCGGAGCACCAGCGTGCCGGGGGTGGGCGGTACGACGGCTTCGCCACCGCACCCCGCCAACAGCATCACCACCAGCCATCGCCACCTCATCGGATACCTCGTGGTGGATTGGCGACGCGTTGGAGGGCCACCGGAACGCGCTGCCCGGTCCGACGCAGCCACGAGAGGTAATCGCCCACATCGAAGCTGCCGTTGCGATTCCCCACGGCGTCGAGGTAGTCGCGTGCGGCCGCATCCAGCGCCGGCCCGCCCAGCAGCGCGCGCACGGCAGCCACGGCATCGACCGCCGCGATGGTGACGAACCGTGCGGTGAGGTCGAAAGGACGCGTGAGGGACAGATCAAAGACGGGGGTCGTCACCGTGGTGTCCCCGACCCATCCTAGAAACTCCACACCCGGCGGCACGATCGCGCTCACCCGCACCACACTCCCGGCATCGAGGAACACACCCACGCCGGGATCGCCGGGGACAGAGAGCCCGACGCTGCCTGGGCCGGACACCACGATGCGCAGGCGATGTGCCAGCGCAAAATCGGCGAACAACGTGTCCGGAGGACCGCTGCGTGCCAGTGCGACGTGGTTGCGAGCGCCGCCGTCACTCCAGCGCAGAAAGCGAGCCCCGCTGCGGCCGTCCGCCGTGATCTGCACCGAGTCGACCCCAAGGGCGAGGGTGTCGCCGGGGGCATAGATCTCCGAGACGGACGCGCCCTCGTGCCCGTTGACTCGAATTCGAGCGAGTGGCGTGCGCGACGCCACCAGCGTTGCGGCGCGTCGGAGATAGCGGAAGCGAATGCTGCCAGCCCCGACCACGGTGATCCCGTCGAGACGAATCCCCAACGGCGTGCCGTCCCAATCGACGGCGGGTGCCACTCCAGCCAGACCGAAGTCACGGTTGAGGGTGGCGCCCGGAAAGGGGTCGCCATCGTCGCCACGATTCTTGACGCCAGCGAGCGTGGATCGCAACTGATTGCGACCATCGGCTTGCATCAGCGCGAGCCCCTGATGGGCGCCGGTGTTGACCGTGTTCGGGCTGCGTCCCGCGTCGATGCGTTGGTCATCGACCAGCCACACCAGCAGTCCGGGCCCCTTGGGGCGCACGAAAGCGCTGTTCATCATCGCCGTATCGCTGCCCTCGCGCTGCCGGTTTTCAATCAGGAGGTAGTGGCCCGGCCTGGACGTCGCGGCGAGGAAGACGGTGTCGCTGGTCTGCACCGATCGGGTCGTGGTCACCCGGTTGACGGGCACCGTGTCGACCACCACCCATCCCAACTGTGCCAATGACCACGCGTCGAACGAACTCGGCGAGTAGGGTCGCGCATAGTTGCCCGACCCCATCAAGCCCCACTCCCCAATCCCCTCCGATCCGGCGTTCACGTCGGTGTCATAGAGGTCAGGCAACCCGAAGGCATGTCCGGTTTCGTGCGCCACAGTGCCGACCGGCATGATCTGCCCGGCGGTGCAGGCCGTGGTGCCCCCAAGTGCCGACTGCAACGTGTACGAATTGATAGTGAGGAACTGCCCTGGGATCGGTTGGCCGTTGAGGCCGCGCCGTGGCGTGCGCGTGGTGTACGGCACACCGCCGTTCCAGCCTGCGATCCGGTAGCGATGCGCCCAGATCGCCTCGGTCCCACAGGCGCCGTCGAGCTTGGGCTGCAGGAAGGTGACGAGGTCGACCACCCCGTCGTCGTCGCCGGAATTCGGAATGCCGTCGGGGCCATCGTTGTCGAATCGGTTCCAAAGGGTGTCGCCGCCCGGCACAAGGGAGATCGAGTCCAGCACGGAGGTGAGCAATTCGGCCATGCGTGAGCGAGCTCGAACCGGGCAAGGGGCGCGCACGCCCACGCCGTTGCACCCATCCTCAAAGTACGCCGCGGCGCTGTCGAGTCGCACCCAGTTGAAGACGGCCCCATCGAGCGTCACCAGCCCGCGTGACTGCGCCTCGTAGTAGGTGTGGACACTCCACGGCCGGCCAACGGGTGTGGTCGTGAAGAAGAGTTCCTGATAGAGCGGGGTCGCGAACGGGGGAGTAACATCCCGAAACGCAATCGGGATCACCGGAAGAAAGAACCGGCCCGTGACGGCCGGGCGGACGACGGTACTTCCGTCATTGAGTCGGGAAAAGGCCCCCGCCTGCAGCAGGGCGCGTCGCAGAGCCATCACTCGTTCGGCTCCCCGGCGCCACCCTCCGTCCGGTGGGAGGTCGAGGCCGCGTACCTCGAACTCGCCGAGCCGAGCGCGGGGCCATTGCGCGGCCAGCGGGGGGGCAGCGGAGAGGAGGGCCCCCAATGCCAGGAGACCAGCAGGGGACCGGACCGAAAAGTGGGCACCAAACGCCATTTTGCCTTGTGTCGGTCCGAGGGGGGTCATAGTTTCATCACTTGGCCAGTTGCAAACTTGGGGGGTTCCCTGCCCAAGATCCACCCGTGCTCTGCGAGGGCCCGTGGCTGAAACGCTTCAGACCCAGGTGGCACTCTTCGATAAGTGCCGGAATTTTACCCAGGCGCGCGAGATCCAAGCGGCCGGCCTGTATCCCTACTTCAAGCCGATTTCGGAGTCCGAGGACACCGTCGTCGTCATTGAAGGCCAGAAGCGCATCATGCTGGGGTCCAACAACTACCTCGGACTCACGCACCATCCCAAGGTGCTTGAGGAGGCAGCCAAGGCCCTTCACCGGTACGGTGCCGGCTGCACCGGCTCGCGCTTCCTCAACGGCTCGCTCGATCTCCACGAACAGCTGGAGAGCGCCCTTGCTGAATTCCTCGGCAAGGAGGCCTGTCTGGTCTTCTCGACGGGCTACGGAGCCAACCTCGGGCTGATCTCCGGGCTTCTCGGGCGCGGCGAGACCGTCTACCTCGACAAACTCGATCACGCCTGCATCGTCGATGGGGCCAAGCTCTCCTATGGCGAGACGCAGCGCTTCAATCACGGTGACTTGGCCCAACTCACCCGGCTGCTCGAGAAGAACACGAGCGGCAAGGGGACGATGATCGTCGTCGATGGAGTCTACTCGATGGAAGGCGACATCGCCGATCTCCCCGAGCTCAGCCGCATCGCCAATCAGTTCGGTGCCGCGCTCGTGGTCGATGATGCCCACGCCCTCGGCGTGCTCGGCCCCAACGGGCAGGGCACCGGTTCGCACTGGGGACTGCAGCACGAGGTCGACATCGTCGCCGGCACGTTCTCGAAGTCGCTGGCCTCGGTGGGCGGCTTCGTGGCGGCCGACGAGCAGGTGATCCACTTCCTCAAGCATCACTCACGGCCGTTCATCTTCACGGCGTCGCTGCCGCCGGCCAACACCGCCGGCGTGCTCGCGGCGCTGGAGGTGTTGCAGCAGGAGCCGTGGCGCCGCGATGCACTCTGGGCCAACGCCCGCCGGTTGCGCGACGGCTTCCGCCACCTCGGCTTCGAGATCGGCCCCACCGAGACGCCGATCATTCCGGTGCTCACTGGGCCGCTCGATACCACGTTCATCTTCTGGCGCAAGCTGTACGATGCCGGCGTGTTCACGAACCCGGTGGTGCCACCAGCGGTGCCGGCCTCGCAGTGCCGCCTGCGCACGAGCGTGATGGCGACGCACACCGCCGCCCAGATCGACCAGGCCCTCGAGGCGTTCAGCACCATCGGAAAGGAGTTGGGGGTCATCTGACAACCGCGCCGGCCATCCGGCGCGTCGAGACGCCGAAGGACCTTCAACACTTCATCGACCTGCCGTATCGGTTGCACCGGCGGGACCTCAACTGGGTCCCGCCGTTTCGTGCCGAGATCCGCAACCTGCTTGATCGCGCCAAGAATCCCTTCTTCCAGCACGCCGAAGCCGACTACTTCCTCGCGGAACGCGACGGCGAGGTCGTGGGCAGAATCGCCGCCATTGGCAATCGGCTGCACAATGAGATTCACCACGACAAGGTTGCGTTCTTCGGCTTCTTCGAGTGCATCAACGACTTCCGGGTCGCCCAGGCGCTGCTCGACCGCGCGGCAGCGTGGGTGCGTGAGCGCGGCTTCGACACCCTGCGCGGGCCGATGTCGTTTTCCGTCAACGACGAATGCGGTTTGCTGATCGACGGCTTCGACACGCCCAACACGCTGATGATGCCGCACAATCCGCCCTACTACCTCACCCTGTTGGAGACGGCGGGGTTCCGGAAGGCCAAGGACATGGTGTGCCTTGAGGGTGGCTCGCTGCAGGCCCCGGTGACACCGCCAGAGCGCACGGCGCGGGCCGTGGAACTGCTGAAGAAGCGCTACGGCCTGACCATGCGCTCACTCGACATGCAGCGGTTCCCCGAGGAGGTCGCTTTGATCAAGCGACTCTACAATGCGGGCTGGGAACAGAATTGGGGCTTCATCCCGATGACGGACGCCGAGATCGACAACCTCGCGAAGCAGTTCCGTCCGGTGGTGATCCCCTCGATCATCCCCTTCGTCGAGAAGGATGGGGAGCCGATCGCCTTCGGCCTGGCGCTCCCCGACCTGAACGAGGCGCTGCGCGGCAATCGCAACGGCGGGATGTTCCCGGCCGCCCTCACCATGCTGTACAAGTTGAAGACCCGGAAGCTCACCCGCGCGCGCGTCCCGCTCCTCGGCATCCTTCCGGAGTGGCGCGGCAAGGGGATCGACTCCGCGCTCTATCACTGGATCTGGAGCAAGGCCGCCGCGGTGGGTATCGGCTGGGGCGAGGCGGGGTGGCTGCTGGAGGACAATCCCGGAATCATTCAGGGCCTCTCCAAGGCCGGCTTCACTCCCTACAAGACCTACCGCGTGCTCGATCGCCCCACATGAGGGCGCTGGTGACCGGTGCGACCGGGTTTGTCGGTGGACACTTGGTGGATCGGTTGCTCGCGCGCGGTGACACCGTCACCGCACTCGTCCGCACGCCGGCTCGCGCCGCCGACGTCGCTGCACGCGGCGTCCGGCTCGTCCCCGGCGACTTGGGCGACCTCGCGGCGCTCGACCGTGCCGCGGCCGATCAGGACGTCGTCTACCACGCGGCGGCGCTCACGGGTGCCGTCGATGAGGCGGAGTTCATGGCGGCCAACTGCGATGGCACCGCCAACCTCGCGCGCGCCATCGTACGGGCGGGAGGAAGCGCGCGCTTCGTCTTGGTGTCCTCGATGGCCGCCGGCGGCCCGGCCCGCCGCGGAGTACCCAAGCGGGCCACCGACTCCGACCTCCCCGTCACCATGTACGGTCGCAGCAAGCTGGCCTCGGAGCGCGCGCTGGAGAACGAGTCGCTCGCCTGGACCATTCTTCGCCCCCCAACGATCTACGGCCCCCGCGACCGCGACAACCTGCTCACCCTGTTCAAGGCCGCACGGTCCGGCTTCGCCCCGGTGTTCGGCGACGGGAGCATGGAACTCTCGCTGGTGCACGTGAGCGATCTGGTCGACGCCATCATCCTGGCCGGCGCCAGCGAGAACACCAGGCAGACGCGCTACTACGTCAATCACCCCGAGGTCATCACCAGCGCCGATCTGGTGCGCGGCATCGGCCGAACGATGGGCCGCGAGGTCACGCTGCTGCGGATCCCCGAATGGGCGGCACGCGCCGCGCTGGGCGCCACCGGCGCGTGGGCGGCCGCCTTCCGACGCAAGACCATCCTGCGCGCCGACAAGGCCAATGAGTTCTTCCAGGAGGCCTGGACAGGTGACACCACGGCCTTCGTGGGTGCCACCGGATGGGCGCCGCGATGGGACTTCACCGCCGGCATTGCCGAGACGGCGGAGTGGTACCGACAGCAGCAATGGCTCTGACCGTGTCGTTGCCCCGCTGGCGGCTGGTCGATCGCGTCCTCGCCGGCTATGGCCTGACCGTCGCGGTCATCGCCACCACTCGCCTCGACCAGCGCGGCATGGCTCCGCTGCTGCTCGGCCATCTGGCGATCCCCCTGCTGGTGTGGCTGGTGGTGCGTGCCCCGGACACGCCAAGTGGCCGCTTCCTGCGCACGGCCTACCCCCTCGTGCTGTTGCTGGCACTCTATTCTGCCATCGACGCGCTCAATGGCTTCGGGGCCACGACCACCCACGACGCCGCGCTGCAGCAGGCCGAGGCCGCGCTGTTCGGAGGACAGCCGAGCCGCGACTGGTGGCGGTCGGCACCCAGCGTGTTCTGGTCCACCCTGTTTCACGCCATATATTTTTCGTACTACCTGATCGTCCCGGTGCCGGCCATCGCATTCCTGCTGATGCGACGGAGCGACGCACTCGAGCAGTACCTCAACGGCGTCATCGCGACCTACCTGACCTGCTACCTCTGCTACATCCTCTTCCCGGTCGCCGGGCCGTACTACGAATTCCCGCGACCCACCGGGGCGTTCGTCGCCAACGGTCCGGCGCGGCTCGTCTATGCCACGTTGGCGCGCGGAAGCGCGTTCGGCGCCGCGTTCCCCTCGTCGCACGTCGCCGCTACGGTCGCGGCCACGGTCGGCGCATGGTTCGGCTCACGGCGGGTGGCGCTGACGATCGCGCTCCCAACGGCATTGCTCACCATCGGCGTGGTGTATTGCCAGATGCACTATGTGGTGGACAGCGTCGCCGGGGTCGCCTTGGGCGTTGCCGTTCCACTGCTGGTCATTCGCCGATCGACCTGACATGCAACGCGGGGGCGATGCCTTGGCATCGCCCCC
>JBDUDP010000063.1:0-12666 GCA_040002895.1 Gemmatimonadota bacterium | reverse complement strand
GCGCCACGGGAAGATCGAGGTCCGTCGCATCGACGCCGATCGCCGCGCAGGTGATGGCCACGCGTTCGGCGTCGCCGG
This sequence comes from Gemmatimonadota bacterium, assembly GCA_040002895.1. Lineage (GTDB taxonomy): Bacteria > Gemmatimonadota > Gemmatimonadetes > Gemmatimonadales > GWC2-71-9 > Palsa-1233. The sequence goes on along the minus strand of JBDUDP010000063.1, from coordinate 12,588 downwards.
CGAGCTGAAACTCGGGGGGAGCCGGCCGCAGCGAGGCGAAGTCGAGCCGACGATCGGAGAGGATGTACACCTCGCCGTGCGCGACGCGGCCATGTACCCGTCCCGCCATCTGCAAGATCTCGTTGGCACCGAGATAGAGCCGGTGGAGCACGTTGCGTCCATGGTCGACGACATTGCTGTACCGGGCGTCGTAGATGACCACGGTGTCGAGCCCCGGGAGATTCAGCGCCGATTGACCCGCCGCCGTCATCGCGAGGAGATAGGGCTTCTTCACCTCGCCCTCGAGGAACGGTCGGATGACGCGAATCGGCTCTCCACCGTGATAGAAGGCGGCACTGAGGCGCGGAAACCGCGCCGCGAGCCCGACTCCGAGGCGCTCCACTTCGGCGCGCGTGGGCAGGAACACGGCGACGCCGCGACGATCGCTCACGAACCGCCGCACCATCCGGTCGTCGAGGAAGGCCTCCGGCTGCAATGGTACCACGGTGACCTTGGCCCGGAGGGCGGGGTCGAACGCGCTGGTCTCGAGCACCTCGTCGCTGTTGAGATACTCGCGATAGAAGGCGGGATCGACTGTCGCCGAGAGCCAGATGAACTTGCAGCCCACCCGCTTGCCGAGAGCGAGACAGAGTTCCAGCTCCGCCGAGGTCTGGTGGATCTCGTCCACCACCAGCGTGTCACGCGGTGACACAAGGTCATCCGTGAGCCACCGCCGGGCGATTCCGGTGGTCACCACCACGACATTGCATTGCGCGGTCTCAGGCGTCGCCTCCCGCTCCCGATTGACCACGCCGACCTGCAGCGGCGCGCGGAGAATCGCCTCGGCGATGAGCCGGATGCCCAGAGTTTTTCCCGTCCCGGTGCCGGCCACGATGCCAAATGCCTTGCCGGTGCGCGCCCAGTCCAGAAGCGTCTCGCCATGCTGGCGCTGGAGGACGGTCTCGATGTGCGTGGCGAGCGCCAGCTCAATCGTCTCGCAGGCGGCGCGCGTGGGGGCAATGACGATGACCCGACCTCGCGGATGCTCGGCGCGCCGATACGATTCGGGGTCCGGCGGGAGCTGGTGGTCGCGGGTGATCTTCACCCGGGCAAGTTATACGCGTTGCCGGGCAGGGGCGGGCCGGGCGGGCGGAGGCATCGCTATATTCTGCCCGTCGAATGGGATTGCTTCTGGGAGGCGGCATGAAGGGCAAGGTCTGTCTGATCACCGGGGCCAACCGCGGCATCGGCCGCGCCACCGCCGAGGCACTGGCGGGTCAGGGCGCCACCATCCTGCTTCACTGCCGCGACAAAGCGTCGGGCGAGGCGGCACGCGACGAGATCATTGCTCAGACGGGCAACGACCGCATCAGCGTGCTGGTGGCCAACTTCGCAGTGCAAGCGGAGGTCAAGCGGCTCGCCGATGAGGTGCGCGCGGCCACCCCGCGGCTGGACGTGCTCGTGAACAACGCGGGCGCTTTCTTTCTCACCCGCACCCTCACGGTCGACCGGATCGAATCCACCTTCGCCGTCAACCATCTCGCCAGCTTCATCCTGACCAACGAGTTGACTGACTTGCTGAAGGCCAGCGCACCGTCACGTGTCGTCGTGATGGCGTCGGAGTCGCACCAACGGGTGACCGACCCGGAGGACTGGGAGAGCACCAAGGGGTACAACGGCATCACGGCGTACGGACGGTCCAAGCTCGCGAACGTGATGTACACCTACGATCTGGCGCATCGCCTCGAGGGCAGTGGCGTGACCGTGAACGCCTGTCATCCCGGCGTCGTCGAGACCCACCTGCTGGAAAGCGGCTTCGATCGCTGGTGGGCACGGTGGGCCTGGCCGATTGCGAAGCGGTTCACGGTGCCGCCGGCCGAGGGAGCCCTCGGGCCGACCTATCTCGCCTCCTCGTCGGACCTCGACGGCGTGACCGGCCGCTACTACAAGAAGACGCGCCCCGGCACCTCGTCACTCATCTCACACGACGCGGTGCTCGGGGCACGCCTCTGGAATCTCTCCTTGCGACTCACCGGCGAGTTGCCGCCAGTGTCGATCACGGGTGAGCATATCGCCCACTAGTGGATCAATTTCTCGCCCGCCCATTCCCCCGGCCACGACCGTTGCCGGGGTTGCTGTCGCTCTTCCCCTTGCCGTTACCATTGCCATTGTCCCGGCGCGTTGACGACCGATCGTTCCGATCGCCACCCTGCCCCCGTGACATGTCACGCGCGGGAGGCGGAGTACGCACAACGACGCGCCCGGGCCCAGGGTAACTGCGGGACTCGTAGCGATCATCGCGACCGTTGCGGTTCTGGTCGTAGCGAGTTCCCTGACGGTACCGAACATCCCGTCCGTCCCGGTCATCCCGCCGGTACCGATCATCCCGATCATCCCGCCCGTAGCGATCGTCGCGCCCGCGATCCCAGCGATCCCAGCGGTCCCAGCGGCCATCGCCCGGACCCCAGAAGTAGCGGTCCTGATCGCGATAGACATAGACGACGCGGCCGCCGCGCACCGGATAGTCGTAGTAGCGGCCGTCGTAGATGTACAGCTGCTCACGATGCCAGTTGCGGGAGTATTTCTTCCACTTGCCGTACGGCACCGGCGGATACTCGTAGACGCGCACTTCGCGGACCGGTCCGCGGCGGTAATCTCCGCCGGTCCCGTGACCAATGATCGGAATGTCGATGTGGACGCCCACCGAGACCTGTGCCTGGGCCGGGGCGGTGGCCAGCATGAGTGCGAACGGAATGCTCGCAAACGGCGTGATGCGCATGGTTCCCTCCGGGTGTTGATGCTACAGCGTGCCAACTCCACCGGAAGCCAGCACCGTGCCAAGCAGCAAATCGTTGCCCAACATGGAGTTACCACATTGCACCGCGACCCCATCCGTCCCGGATGGAGGACAGCTGACCTCGGCATCGGGCGGCTGGGCGTGGTATGTTCGTGCCGCACCGCCGAGCTCCGGCGGCGCAGGCATTTGTGGAGGCACGCTGTGGGAACGTTTCGCGTCACGGTGAGCAAGGACTACCTGGTCTTCTCGTCGGCACACTTCATCACCTTCCGCGGCCACACCTGCGAGTCGCTCCACGGCCACAACTATCGCGTGGGCGTCAGCGTGGAAGGCCCCATCGATGATGAGTGTCTCTTCGTGGTGGACTTCGCGATCCTCAAGAAGATCGTGCGGAAGTATGTGGACCTCATCGACCATCGGGTGCTGCTCCCGACCAACAATCCGAAGCTGGCCTATCGGACCGATGGCGGGATGACCTTCGTCGAATATTTCGGTGTGCAGACCTACCAGTTCCCGACCAAGGACTGCGCGATGATGCCGATCGCCAACACCACCGCCGAGATGATTGCGGAATGGTTGGCCATCAACGTGCGCGACGACCTGGCCAGCGAGGGTGCCAAGCTGACCCAGCTGGAGATCGAGATCGAGGAATCGTTCGGACAGACGGCGACCTACAGTGAGTCGTTGCGCTAGCCGAACTCGCCACTCTCCCGGAGAAATTCCATGCCCGCCAAGCCCGCCCCACTTGACCCCGCGACGGTCGCCTCCCGGCTCGCCGCCCTTCCGGGCTGGTCGCACGTCGACGGCTGGCTGCAGCGCGACTACGCCACCGATGGCTGGCGCTCGACCATGCTGCTTGTCAACGCCATCGCCTTCCTCGCCGAAGCGGCGGACCATCACCCCGATCTCGGGGTGCATTGGGGGCGAGTCGATGTCCGGTTGCAGAGCCACGACGCGGGCGGCGTGACCGAGCGCGACATGGCCCTCGCCGCGCGGATCGCCGCGCTGGTGCACGACCAGCCCATCGGGTGGGTCACCAGCTGACTGTCCTGACGTGATGGCCGCCAGTTCGGCCGTCGTCCGTCGTCTCGACCCGTCCCCCGCGCCGCTCGACCTCCTCGCGCGTCTGCGGCACCTTCCACGGCTGGTTCTGCTCGACGGTGCCGCCGACCGCGAGGGTCTGGGACGGTACAGCTACCTCTGCGGCGATCCGCATGTTGCGCTCGAATTGTCGGCGGCGGATTGGCCCGAGGCCCGCGAGCGCATCCGCGCCACGTTCGCAACCGACGCCCCCTGCGACCCGCTCCTCCCCCCGTTTCAGGGGGGCTGGGTCGGTTCACTGAGCTATGAACTCGGCACCGCCTTCGACCGGATGCCGCGCGCGGCCAGCCACGACGGTGTTGTTCCCGAGATTGCCATGGCGCTGTACGACTGGGTCATCGCCTGGGATCATATCCGCGACGAGGCGTGGCTCATCAGCACCGGGATGGCTGCCTCGGGGCAACGCGATGCGGTGCGCGCCCAAGCACGCGCCCGTGAAGTCATCGAGCGACTCGCTCAGCCCCTCGTCGTGCCGAACGATCTCCCCACACCCGCCCGCCGCGCCGAGCCGATCCCCGGTCGCACGCACCCTGATGACCGCTTCGGCGCGGCACCGCAGGGGCTGGTCGGCGACTTCACGGCCGACGACTATCGTGCCGCGGTGTGCGCCGTGATCGAACACATCCTCGCCGGCGACATCTTCCAGGCCAACCTGTCGCAGCGATTTACCGCCCCATTCCGGGGAGATCCGCTGGCTCTCTACCTGGCGATGCGGCAGCGCGCGGCCGCACCGATGGCGGCCTGGCTGGCCCACCCGCAGTACCATGTGCTGTCGGCTTCGCCGGAGCTCTTTCTCCGGTTCGACGCCGCGACGGGCATGGCGGAGAGTCGGCCGATCAAGGGAACCCGGCCTCGGGGAATTGACCCCGCGAGTGACCGCGCGCTCGCCGAGGCGCTGCAGGCCAGCGCCAAGGATCGCGCGGAGAACCTGATGATCGTGGATCTGGTTCGCAATGATCTGGCCCGCGTCTGCGTGCCCGGGACGGTGCGCGTCCCGAGGCTTTGCGCGCTCGAGTCCCACGCGGCCGTGCATCACCTCACGTCGCGCGTCACAGGAACCCTCGCCGCCGATCGCGACGCGCTCGACTTGATCGAGGCCGCCTTTCCGGCCGGCTCGATCACCGGCGCACCAAAGCTGCGCGCGACCGAGCTGCTCGCCGCGATCGAACCGGTGTCGCGAGGAGTCTACTGCGGGGCGATCGGTTGGATCGGTCGCGACGGGAGCATGGAATTCAGCGTGGCAATCCGGACTGTCACCCTCGCAGACGGCAGGGCCTCCATTCACGCTGGCGGTGGCATCACGGCACTCTCCGATCCCGACGACGAGTACCACGAGACGCTCGACAAGGCCCGCGCGCTGGTCGCTGCACTGGCGGAGGCCCAGTGATCCTTGTGCTCGATCACGATGATTCGTTCGTACACACGCTGGCGAGCTATGCCCAGGAACTCGGTGCTTCGGTCGTCGTGCGCCGAGTCCACGATCTGGAGTACCCAGAGGTTGCCGCGCTCGAGCCCGCGGGCATCATCCTGTCACCGGGGCCCGGCACACCGGAGCGCTGCACCCTGGCCGTGGCCGTGGTGCGCGGGCTGGGCATGACGACCCCCATCCTCGGCGTCTGCCTTGGACATCAGGTCATCGCCGCGGCATTTGGTGCGGTGGTCGAGCGCGCGGCGCGTCCGCGTCACGGGATGACGTCGCTCGTGAGCCACGATGGGATGGGCATCTTTGCCGGGCTCCCGACGCCGCTTGAGGCCACGCGCTATCACTCGCTCACCGTCCGACGCGACAGCCTGCCTGCGGAGTTGGTGAGGACAGCGGTGGCCGACGATGATGGCGCCGTGATGGGCGTGCGACATCGACTCGCCCCCATCGAAGGCGTGCAGTTCCATCCCGAATCGGTGCTGACCAGACACGGGATGGCGATGATCGGCAGCTTCCTCGCCCGCTGCCGCTGACCGGGCGTCGCGCGCTACAGCTCCCGATTTCTCCGACGCTCATGGCGCCACCCATCCAGGCCGAACGTCTGCCCGGCAGCGCCCACGAAGAACGCGAACGCCAACGCCATCAGCATGAGGTATGGCCGGCTGTTCTGTGAATCGCGATAGCCCGCGGCGAGCGCGAGAGAGATGGCGACGAATGCCGTGAGGATCGACGCAAACCGGGTCCGGAGTCCCAGCAGCAGCAGTACGCCCGCAATCACCTGTGCCCAGGCAATCAGGGCGGCGGCGAGGGGACCATGCGGCAGGAGCAGGTCACGCACGATGGTGGCGAGCATCCCAGTGGGATGCTCCACCAGCCAGTTGGCCAGGCGGGCCGGCAGCTCCAGTTGCCAATGCAGCGCGACCACGGGGAATGGCACGGCACCGGCCACGCGAAGGATCATGAACTTGCCGTAGGCCCCGAAGAGCAGCCCGAGCCCGGTGACCATCCGGAGGAAGGCGAGGGCGCGAGAGGCAGGCAGTGTGTCGGTGCGCGTCATGGCTCAATCCCCGAAGGAGATGCCGAGGTGGCGGGCGGTGAGAATGATGCCGGAATCGAGCGGCACGGTCTTGGTACGGCCAACGACTTGGTCCATCGGGACGCGCGTCACGTTGGGCGGCTGAAACGCCACCATCGTCCCGAAATCTCCATCGGCGATGGCGCGAATGGCGGCCGAACCGAAGCGAAGTGCGAGCAGGCGATCGAAGGTCGTGGGAGAGCCACCGCGCTGCAGGTGTCCCAGTACGAGGGAGCGCGTCTCCTTGCCCGTGCGCAGGGCGATGCCGTGTGCCACCAGTTCGGCGATGCCGCCGAGTCGATCGCTGCTGCCGGCGATGCCCGTCTCCCGCATGGTCACCGTCCCGCCAATGGGCGTGGCCCCCTCGGCCACGACCACCACGGAAAAGTGGCGGCCGGCGCGCTCCCGAGCGTGGATCTTCTCGCAGACAATATCGATGTCGAAGGGAATTTCCGGAATGAGAATCACGTCCGCCGTGGCGGAGAGCCCGCTGTGCAGTGCGATCCATCCGGCATGGCGTCCCATCAGCTCCACGACCATCACGCGGTCGTGCGCCTCGGCGGTGGTGTGCAGTTTGTCGAGCGCATCGGTCGCGGTGCTCACGGCGGTGTCGAAGCCGAAGGTACAATCGGTGCCGACCACATCGTTGTCGATGGTCTTGGGCACACCGACCACCTTGAGCCCTCGGCGCCAGAGTTCTGCGGCGATCCCGAGCGAGCCATCCCCACCGATCGAGATCAGCGCGTCGATGCCCTCGCGGTGGAATGCGCTCATGAGCTCATCGCAGCGATCGACCTCGATGACCCGGCCGTCCGGCTGCAGCTTGGGCCAGCGCAGCGGATTGCCGCGATTGGTGGTCCCGAGGATGGTCCCGCCGAGGTGGGTAATACCGCGGACTTCGTTGGGGCCGAGGGGGATCACGCCGCTGCCGTCGTAGATGCCGAGGAAGCCGCGCCGGATGCCGACGGCTTCCCAGCCGCGATCATGGGCGGTCAACACCGCCGCACGAATGACAGCGTTGAGACCCGGGGCGTCGCCGCCGCCGGTGGAGATGGCAATTTTCACGTGGAGTCGAGAGCTCCCTCAGTGTGCGCGGTAGAGGTGAGGAGGGGGAATGATAGTGTCCACCTTGGAACCGACCAACGGCAGGCGACTATTCTTCCTGCATGTCACGACTCCGTTTCGCCCTCGCGGCCGCTGTGCTGTGGGTCCTGCTGCCGCCGGCGCGCGTCGCGGCGCAGCAACCGACCGACTCCGCGGCTGCCCGCCTCGCCCTGGGCAAGCGCCTGTTCGAATCGAAGGGGCTCTGCTTCTCCTGTCACGGCAAGGACGGCGAGGGCATGCTGGGACCGACCACCCGCCTGACTGCCGGGAAGAGCTGGATTCACACCAAGGGGTCGCTCAGTGAGATCGCCCAGCTCGTCAAGAGCGGGATCGAGTCGGAAAAGTCGCAGAGCGGGACGGCGATGCCCCCGCGAGGTGGCTCGCGACTCAGCGATGCCGAAGTCGATCTGGTGGCGGCCTACGTGCTCGAGTTGCACCGACGTACCCCCAACGAATGACCCGCCGAGCGGGCTGGGTCGTCGCGCTCACGGGCGCGACGCTGCTGGGCGTGGTATCGACCCTTCGCTCCACCCCAAGCGCCGGCGCACTCGATCCGGGTGGCTGGACCATGATCGCCCCAAGCGCCGTGGTGGTGACGGGCCGACTGAGCCATCCGCGACTGGCGGAGGCGAGCGGTGCGGCCGTGAGCGCGGCCAACCCTGGTCTGATCTGGACCATTGACGACTCGGGCAACCCTCCCAACCTGCTGGCCATCGACAGCACCGGCGCCCTGCGGGCCGACCTGCCCTTGCAGGGTGCCAGCAACGTCGACTGGGAGGAGGTCGCACTGGGCCCCTGCGGCGCCCAGCGATGCGTCTACATCGCCGACACCGGCGACAACGCCGAACGGCGCACCGAGTCGGTCATCTACCGCGTGGTCGAGCCGGTGCTGCGGGGTGGATCGGGGATCGACTCCCGGGTCATCAGCGGGGTCGAGTCGCTGCGTATCCGCTACCCCGATCACCCCCACGACGTCGAAGCGATGGCAGTCACCGCGAGGGGCGAGATCCTGCTTGTCAGCAAGGGCCGCTCCGGCGGGATGCTGTTGTTCCGGATCGGGGAGGAGGCGTGGCGTTCCACCCAGCCGGCACTCCCCACCCGGATCGACTCACTGGCGATCACTCCGGCCGGCGGGATGGGTCGTGAGGTCACCGGCATGGCGCTCTCCCCAGATGGGACGCGACTCGTCGTCCGGACCTATCGCGACCTTTACCCCTTCGCCGTCGGCGAGGCGGGGCGCCTGACGCCACTCGGAAAGCCAACCGCCTGCGACATCCTCGGGCTCGAGCCACAGGGCGAAGGAATCGCCTTCATCGGCAGCCACCGACTGCTGCTGACGAGCGAACGCGGGCTCTTCAAGTCAGGGACGGTCATCACCCTCGGCTGTGACCCAGCGACCAAGGAGTAGCACTATCAACTACCACAATCTGTCAGCGTTACTCGATCGCAATCGGCACTCGGTCGAACTTGGTAGCGGGATCCGATTTTCGGAGTATTTGTCGCAACTAATTCACCTGTTCCTTTCCGCTTTTCTCACCGCGTAGTATCCGCCACAACGATCCCGGACCCGGCGACTAGCCCCGGCGACCGCTAACCGCTAGATTCGTCAGTCGGTTAGCAGGCCTGTTCGATCCCGCGCCACGCGAGGAGTCGCACCCTGGACCTCCCCATCACACATCGAATCCCCCTGACCTGGCTGCTGGAGCATGGCGGCCCGTCAATCCAGTACCGCACCCTGAACGAGCTGGCGCCCGAGGGAAGCGCCGATCCTGCCTCGCTGTTGGGGTACCTCACGGCCGTGGTGCAGTCGGCGCAGGTTTCGGCGATCACCACCCGGCAGCAGGAGACCGGCCTCTGGGGCGAGGGGTTCCTCGCCTTTGAGCCGATCCCGAATCGGGACGTGCTCGAGGTCGGCACCGTGGCCCAATACCGTCGACTGGTCCAACTCGGGGTGCCCAACTCCACTCGGCCCTTCCGGCTCGCCGATCGCGCCCTGTTTCGGGTCTTCTCGCGCGACGACGATCCGTTGCTGCTGGGTGAGTTTGACGAAGCGGTGGAGGAGGAGCCGAAGACGGGGGAGTGGTACCGCAACCTGATTCGTGATGGTGCGGCCGCCGCCCTGGCCGAGGCGGGTCACGAAGAGGATCCGCGACTGCGCGGCGCCGCCCACAAAGTGGTGAATTCGATCTCGGCGTTTTTGCGCTCGCCGCTGGTGGAGGACCCACTCATCAAGCGGAGCGGAGGCTTCCAGCTTCACCCTGACGCCGCGCCGCCGAGCTGGTGGTCGCTGGCGATGCTATCGGCGATGCCGGGCCTGCAGCGGGAACGCGGCGGATTCGTCGAGCGACTCGGCCAGTACCTGGCGCAGCCGGCGCCCTCGCGTTCCTACATGATTCCGATCGGCAGCAAGACGATGAAGCCGACGCATGTGTTGCTGGGTGATCCAATCGAGCTCGATTCCAAGGGTCAGCTGAAGGACGTGCCGCTGGCGCTGCACTACATCGAATTGCTCGCGGGCATGGGGCAGACGCAGCTGTTGGCGGCCCCGAACACGGTGATGGCATTCCAGCGGCTGCTCGAGGACCTCGACGGCGACGGTGTCTGGCATCCCAAGAACCTCCGTTCGCAGCCGAAGGCGGCGAGCCCGGTGAGCTACCATTGCTGGCCGCTGGCGCCGGATGACGGTGGCCTCACGGCGCGCCAGGCCGACATCACCTTCCGGCTGGCCCTGATTGCGAAGCGACTCGGCTGGCGACTCGAGTTCTCCTGACGTGGCCGATCATCTTGACTTGACGCCCTTCGGCTTCACGCCGACGGAAGGGCTGATCTACGAGGTCCTTCTCACCGGCGGCCCGGGCACTGGGTACACCATTGCGCGGGCTGCCGGGCTCGCCCGTGCCAACGTCTACGCCGCACTGGAGGGGTTGGTCGCCAAGGGTGCCGCGCGAGTCGAGGAGGGACGCCCTCGGCGCTTCCGTCCCGAGCCGCCCAGTACGCTGCTGGCCCGGTTGAGTGATCGTCAGGGTGAGGCGATGGATCGACTGGGGCAATCGCTGGCGGCGCTGGCCGTTCCCGATACCCCGACGCTGGTGGAGCTCGCGTCCCCGCGCGGGGCGGTACAGTTGATGGGACACGAAGTCGCCCGCGCCGACAGTCACATCGAGTTGCTCGCCCCCGCCGATGGCTGCCTCGCGTTGCTGCCGCAGTTGCGTCGTGCCGCCTCCCTCGGCGTGACCCTCGATGTCTGCTCGCTCTCCCCGGTCCCGCTCGGAAGTATCGAGGTCACGGTGATCCCGCCACCAGACTGGCCGGGAGATCCGGTGCTGCTGGTCGTGGATGACCGGGCCGCACTGCTCGGCGCACGCAGTGGCGAGAAGTTCTCGGGACACTGGGGCAGTGGCCCGGCGTTCGTGGCCGCCGCGCGGCGCGCCCTGACGGCACTCAAGGAGGGTCGGTGAGATTTCCAGCAGCAGAGGCCGCCGGCAACGAGGAACACGACGAAGCGTTCGTCGCCCTCCAGCGTGACTATCTGCGCGAGGCACCCGCTCGACTCGCCGAGTTGCGGAAGGATCTCGCGGCGTTCCGGTCGGGCGAACACGATGCGCTGGAATCACTGCGGCAACGGTTTCATCGGTTGGCGGGTTCCGGAGGGTCGTACGGCTTTCCGCGCGTGACCGAGGTCAGCCGCGCCATGGAGCATCGCATCCTGACGCCGCCGATGCCGACGGTGAAGGAGGCCGACACCTTTGAACAGGCGATCCAGGATCTCAAGGCGGCGTTTGACAACGCGGCGGTGGATCTCGGATTGCCGATGGTGCTCGGCCGCCTGCCGGGCTTCGGGTGGCGCACCCTGCTGGTGATGCGCCCCGGCGGGATCCGCGACGAGATCGTTCACTCGCTCGAGGAGACCGGCTTCGTGGTCGACATCCGCGAAGGCGATGTGGACCCGTGGGACGTGGCACCGTCGGAGCGTCCTGATCTGGTCGTGATCGGCACTGAATCGGGCGAGGACCCGCTCGGGCTCGCCCGCTATTGGGCCGCTGCCACGCCCGAGCGTCCGCGCGCCGTCGTGCTTGCCGACCCCACGGATCGCTTCGACCGGCTCCGAACTGCTGCCGCCGGCGTGGATGCCGTGTTCGGCGCGTCGCTGCTTCCGCGTGGCCTGGCGCAGTACGCCCGCGCTCTGGCCCAGATCGGGGCGCCGCCGGCCAATGTCGTGGTGGTCGAGGACGACCCGGCGCAGGCCCAGCTGTTCTCGACCTGGCTGGGACAGCTCAACGCGCGCGTCACCATCTGCGCGACCGCCGGGCAGGCGCGCGAGGCACTCGCGCTGGAGACACCCGACCTGGTGCTCCTGGACGTGGACCTGCCCGATGTCGACGGCTACGCGCTCGCCCGGTTGATGCGACAGGACCCGCGGCTCGCGTTGGTCCCGATTGTTTTTCTCACGGCGCGGCACTCGCTCGCCGACGAACTCGAGGGGCTGCGCGCAGGCGGCGACGACTTTCTGGGCAAGCCGGTGGAGCGGAGTCACCTGTTGCAGGTCGTGCTCACGCGCACGGAACGCGGTCGCCGCATCCGCGAGCTGGTCCACCGCGACGGCCTCACCGGGGTGCTCAACCACGCCACGCTGATGGCCGAGTTGGAGCACGCCATTGCCTTCGCCTCACGCCATGGTGAACCGCTCGCCTTTCTGATGCTCGACCTCGACCACTTCAAGCGGATCAACGACACCTTCGGGCACATGGTCGGTGACCAGGTGCTGATGCACGTGGCCAGAACCTTCAAGAAGGGAATCCGTGGCAGCGACCTGCTCGGTCGGTACGGCGGGGAGGAGTTCGGCATCATCCTGCGTCGCTGCCCGCCCGCCAACGCGCGCACCATCGCCGACAAGATGCGCCAATCACTCGCCGATGCCACGCTCTCCCTTGGGGGCAGCGATCCGGTCTCGATGCGTGTCAGCATCGGCGTTGCCACCTTCCCAGGATCCGGCAAGACCGCGAACGAGGTCGCCTCGGCCGCCGACCGCGCGCTCTACCGCGCCAAGAGTTTGGGTCGGGACCGCGTCGAGATGGGGTGAGAGAAGAGAGAAGAGAGAAGAGAGATGAG
>JBDUDP010000062.1:0-12851 GCA_040002895.1 Gemmatimonadota bacterium | reverse complement strand
CGGGGCGTAGCGCAGCCCGGTTAGCGCGCCTGCTTCGGGAGCAGGAGGTCCCCGGTTCAAATCCGGGCGCCCCGATGGACAACGAGAACGCCGCTCCACGTGGAGCGGCGTTTTTCGTTTCCCCTCCGCGGATGACCAGCCTCTGCGACTGCACGGGCCGGGGGGCCCCGGGGGCTGCGTGCGGTGAGATCAAGTCAGGCGGAGCCCCGGGGCGACACTGCGGGACACACTCGAGTTGTCACCCCGGGCCATCGGGCAGTCGGGTGCACCGTGACGCGAAGCCCGGGGTCTCCCAAGTTGCGTAGTCGCCGACAGTCGCCTGGCGCGCAGGACCAGCGTCAAGGAATGAACGAGCTGGGAGACCCGAGGCGACAACTCTCGCTCAGCCATCCTCTCGCTGCTCACCGCTCATCGCCGACAGCTCCTCCGCAATCGCGGCGACCTCACCGGCCTCCAAGGCCTTCGCTCGTAACGCATCGCCCACCGCGCCACTGTCCGATCCCGCCGTGAGTGCGAGATCAATCGCCACCAGATACACCAACGGCAAATCAGACAGCAGCACGCGCCCATCCTGATCCCGACGAAAGCCTTCGAGCGCGTGGAGCAGCCCTGGAAGCCCACCGACGGTATTGAGGAGCCGATACGCTTCTTCATTCAACTCAGCCAACTTCGCGATTGCCGACGACGTGATGTGGGGTGAGGCCCAGCCGCAGATTTTCCGATAAAGGTCGGGAACGTGCGAGCCGGACTGGGTACGGCCCGGAGGAACGTCGTGGATCGAGATTGTTGACGCGTCGAGCGCCCACGAGATCGTGACACAGCGCATCTCTGCCTCCGCCATCGACACTCGGGTTCCATCCGGTAACTTCAGCGACGCCCGCATCAGGAGCCGGTCGAAGAAGGGCTGGCCGATGGCGACCACCGGCGCAATGAACAGAAACCCGAAGAGGCTATACCTCAGGGTCTCGAGGCCAGATGTCGCGACCGCGATGGCGCCCCCTCCCACGAGTGAGAGGATCGGCAGAATGAGTGCGCGAGCTGTAATCTCCTCACCGCGCAACTTCCTTCCTCCCAAGCCGGCCAATGCAATCTGTGCATACATGAAGACCATGAGGGAGTAGACCCCGAGCGCATCCTTCCCGGGCCAGGTGGTGACTAACCACACGACAAAGAGGAGGCCTGCAATCGACTTCAGATAGCGCAGTGCTTTCGCCCGCTTCTCCACTTCGGCGCGCAACCGCAAGGCGGTGTCATCATTGACGCTGGATCCGACCCGCAGCAGTTCCAGCCGACCGCTTACCCGCGCCGGCGCAAAGCCCTGGCTCTTCGCCGCTTCCGGGTGGAACGAGCGGATCCGAGCTTCAAGCTCCGGAAGCGCCGCCACCGCGGCTTCGGGACCGAGCAGGTTCCAGTCGTTGCACGAGCCACAGATGCGCCAGACTCGGCGATGCACCGGGTCGAAGACGACTTTGCTGGCATCGGGAAGGGTGACGAGTTCGAAGTTGGCCGCGAAGGGCTTGCCGCAGGAAATGCACGTCGAAGGGGGCGATGGCATGCATCAAATATGGTCGAAGGGGGTGTGAAGCAAGAGGAGAGAAGCGGAGGAGACTGTCACCCCGCGCCCCCGCCGCGCGCTTGTCGCAGCACTTCGTAAGCGGCAACCGCAACGCTGGTCGACAAGTTGAGCGACCGCACCTGGGACGACTGCATCGGGATCGCGACCAGTCGGTCGCGATATCGCTCGCGAATCTCCACTGGCAGTCCCACGGTCTCGCGCCCGAACACGAGCACCACCTTCCCTGCCTCGCCAAGTGGTGCGTCCCAGAACGATCGCGTGGCTTCGCTTGAGAAAAACCACGCGTCACCGAGCGTGGGGAGCGCCAGCTCGAACGCCTCCCAGCTCGGCCACACCCGCACATCGACGTGCTCCCAGTAGTCGAGGCCTGCGCGCCTGACTTCGCGGGCATCCAGGCGGAAGCCGAGCGGCTCGATCAAGTGCAGCGTCGCGCCAACCGCCAACGCGGTGCGGCCAGCGTTGCCGGTGTTCCAGTGAATTTCGGGGTGCACGAGCACGATATGCATGGCACGTCGAAGATATCACCGTGGCGGAGTGACCCTGGGTCGGGACGTCGGCCCGTCACGGGTCGGGAGCACCGGCGCGTACCCCGCCGGTTGTCACCCCGGGCCGTCGCACCAGCACGTACCCCGCAGGTTGTCACCCCGGGCCGTCGCACCAACACGTACCCCGCAGGTTGTCACCCCGGGCCGTCGGGCAAACGAGGGCATCGTGACGCGAGGCCCGGGGTCTCCCAAGTTGCGCAGTCCCCGACGCTCGAGTCGCGCACGGCAGGCGTCGGCCACACCACGAGCCGGGAGGCCCCGGGGGATGCGTCCAGTGAGATCAGGTCACGTGGAGCCCCCGGGGCGACAATGTGTGGCATCGACTCGCGCGCACGGCCACCACCTCGCTTGCTGAGGCCGGCGACCTGCACCTACTTTTACTCGGCCCCCACGTCAGACCGACCCACCACTTCGGATGTGACATGATCACGCCCACGAGCCGTCGCTGCGCTGCGCTCTCGCTGCTCGGAATCCTTGCCTTCATCCCCGCCCACGAGGCCACGGCTCAGGGTCGCCCGGCGGCCGGGCCACCGCCCGCGTCGGGGATCGGCGCCAACGGCAAGCTCGGGCCGATCGTCAAGGACGGCATGATGCAGCCCGTCCTCGAATTCGCCGACAGCAGCCAGATCATCCGGCAGTCCCTCTGGGTCGAGACCAACTTCGACAGCGACCACGACGGCAAGCTCGACCGCGTGCACGTGCAGGTCACCCGACCCGGCGCCGCAGAACAGGCCGGACTCAAGATCCCGACGCTGATGCTCTCCTCGCCCTATATCGGTCCCACCAACGGCAACGCGCCGGACTGGGACGTCAACCAGGAACTGGGTGCGCCATCGCCGCCGCGCATCATCCCGGTGTTCCGCGCCTTCAGCGACACCATGCGGCTCAATCCCGGATATACCAATTGGGTGTCGCGTGGCTTTGCCGCGGTGGCGGTGGAGAATGCCGGCACCGGTCTCTCCGCTGGCTGTCCGACCGTGGGGGACGGCATCGAGAACATCACGCCCAAGTTTGCGATCGATTGGCTCAATGGCCGCGCCAAGGGATTCACCACCATTGACGGCAATGTGCAGGTGAGCGCGATGTCGTGGTCGAGTGGCAAGGTCGGCATGACCGGCACCTCCTATGAAGGGACGATGCCGCTCGCAGCCGCCGTGACCGGCGTGAAGGGACTCGAAGCGATCATCCCGATTTCGCCGAACACCTCGCAATACCGCTACTACCGCTCCAATGGTCTGGTGCGTTCACCCGGCGGTTACCTCGGCGAGGACGTGCAGGCGCTGTACGACTTCGTCCATTCGGGCCGAGTGCGTGCTCGCTGCGACAGCATCTGGCGCGATGGAATCTTCCAGCAATCCGACCGTCAGAGCGGCGACTACAACAAGTTCTGGGCGGATCGCGACCAGACGCCATTGGTCAAGAAGATTCATGCTGCCGTGCTCTTCGCGCATGGTTTCAATGACTGGAATGTCATGCCGGAGCACACCCTCCGGATGTGGGACGCGCTCAAGAAGCGACTCCCCTCGGCCAAGCTGTACCTGAGCCAGGGTGGTCACGGCGCACCGCCACCGCAGGAGATCCAGGCCAAGTGGTGGGCGCACTATCTCTACGGCGTCGCCAACGGTGTCGATACGTTGCCGCGCGTCATGATCGTGCAGTCGAACGCCCCCGTAGTTGCACCGGCGCCGGATGCGGCCGGCGGCCGCCCGCGCGGGGCGCCGACACCCGCACCAACTTTTTTCACCGACTATCCCCTGCCTGGATCGGCCCCGGTACGGTTGCATCTCAGCAAGGGTGGCGGCCATGTCGGCGCGCTACAATTCGCGGCAGCGGGCTCGCAAGGCAGCGAGATGTTCACCGACGACTTCCATGTGTCTCCGGCCACCATGGCGCTCGCAGCGTCCTCGCCCAACCGACTCCTCTACGCACTGCCCGCGCTCAAGGAATCGGTGCATCTCTCGGGCCGCGCGGTGGTCACCCTCAAACTTGCCAGCAGCAAGCCTGCGGTGAATCTCTCGGTGTATCTGGTGACGCTGCCGTATGACTCGACGCGCATCGGTAGCGCGGGACAGGTCGGCGTGGTCACGCGGAGCTGGGCTGATCCACAGAATTTCAAGTCGCTCAAGGGCGACAAGGATTACACGTCAAAGGCGCATGGCACGCCGCTCATGCCGGGGAAGTTCTACACCATGACCTTCCCGTTGCAGACCGATGACCAGGTGATCCTGCCGGGTCAGCAACTCGCCCTGATGATCTTCTCGAGCGATTTGGGATTCACCCTGCACCCGGCACCCGGCGCCGAGATCACCATCGACCTTGACGGGTCATCGTTCACTATTCCAGTGGTTGGCGGTTCGGCGAGTCTCAGGGCCGCGCTCGGAATGCACTGAGTGGGGTGAAGGGCGGCAACAGCAGGTCGCCCTGAGCGTAGCGAGGGGGCGGAGTTTGGCTTCGGCGCCAAGCTTCGCCCCCTCACTTCCTCCAGGGTGACGGCCTAACTGGTAGGCTTCGCCCCCTCGCTTCGCTCAGGGTGACGGGCATTCTTCCCTCCTACCTCGTCAATTCATAGATCCGCCGCACACCCGGCTCCTCGGGATACTCCTGGTAGGCAACCGCGGCCATTTCGCGGGCCGAGGCATTCGGTCGCTCACCTTTGACCTCGAGCGAGGCACCGCGAGACAGCAGGAGTTCCACCAGGGGCACAATCCGGTTGCCGACGGCAAAGTGGAGCATGTTCTGCCGCCATGGCGTGTAGTCGATGTCGTATCCCTTGCCCAGCAGGAAGTCGATCGAGGCTACGCGCTGGTTGAGTGCCGCGACGAAGAATACCTCCCAGAGAATCAGTCGATCCTCCGCGTCGGGCCGACATCCTATCTGCTGGCCAAGTCCCATTGCGCCGAGCTCAGGACGATGGCGACGTGCAGCTTCCGTGAGCTTTCCCGCCCGGTCGAAGTACTGCGCCATCTCCTGGGTGTTGCCGAGTCCGGCCGCGATCCACAACGCCCGAGGTGGCGTCACCAGCGGAGCGACGACATCGACGGGACCAGGCTTCCAGCATCGCAGCAACAGGTGCTCGATTACCGTGACGCCGTTCGGTGCAACCCAATGTGGATCGGCACCTCGCGCCAAGAACCACTCGATCTCTCCAGCCGTGATGGAACGGTGCCCGAGAATCGCGCGATTGAGTTGACCTTGGAGATCGGCACCCTGTGAGATGAGCCACTGCGTGATCCGCGGCGCTTCTGGTGCCGATGTCTTCCATTCCGCAAGCAGTGCACTCAGCACCAGCGTCACATCGAAGGGCGAGGAACCGAGTGCCTGGTGAACGAGTTCGGGGTGGGCCTCGAACAGCGCCTTCACCGCCTCGAAGTCGTGCGCCACAATCGCGGCATGTGCCCTGCCACGGGGGGTGGTGCGGTGATCGACGTCGCGCTCCGCTGTGGAGTTCTTGGCGAGGACACCGAGGGTGGCCCAGTCGGCGCATCGCTCACTCCGGGCGACCAGCACTCTCGCGTCTGCCTCTCGCAACGGCCCTGAAAAGATCTCCTCGTCGGTCATGCCGTAGTATCGCGGCACCAACGAAGCGAGCTGATGCGCGATGATCGGATGACGCAGCGCGTGCCCACGGATGTGTTCCTTCACCGATCGGTCATAGTGCTCAGGACCATACGACACCCGGCTCGGCGCCACCCGGGTGTGGAGCTCCCAGGTTTCGAAATAGGCAACCAACTTCGGCCAACTCGAGAACCCATACTCGCGAGCGAGAATCAACTGGGCGTCGGCGAGTTGCCATTCCCCCGGCGCGCGCGCATCGGGGTGTCGACGCGCCGCGCGTGCGAGCGCCGCACGATCACTCGCGCTGAGTTCGCGGAGGAAACGCTTCGCGTCCTTCCGCTCGAACTCGAGATTTGGGCGCGGTGGAAGGGGCCGGAGGTCGTCCGGGAAATCGGTGGGTACGGCGATGGGTGTGTTGGACATGCGAACTCCTTTCGTATGGCCCGGTGTCCGCGGAGTGGGCCCGAAAAGAGTGGGATGACAGCGGTGTCGGTGTGCTTCGGAGGGGACCCTCCCTTCCCGCGGACCGGAGGCGCTCCGAGGGCGCCTCACCCAATGTCCGCTTTGGGCAGCGATCCGTCAACTCGGTCACCACGGGGCCATTGGTCGTGTCGCGCTCGGCCAGCGAGTCAGGCGATTGTTCCGATCGATCAGCGCCGCTGACTTCCCTCGCGCCGCCTGAAACGTGGACCGCCCCGTAACCAACGCCCGCTGAAGTCTCTCCAGTGGCGAGAACTTCTCATTCGCGCCTAAAATAGGTACATTGGTGCCCACTATGGGCACAGACACATCTCAATCCGCCGCCGCGACCCTCCTCTTCGGCCACACCAGGCGCGACGTACTCGCCCTTCTGTTCGGACGACCCGACGAACGGTTCTACTTCCGCGAAATCCTGCGCGCGGCAGGAGGCGGGTCTGGTGGCGTGCAGCGGGAGCTCAAACAACTCGTTGAAGTCGGACTGCTCCACCGGGTCCAAGAAGGGCGACTGGTCTACTTCTCTGCCAACCGGGATGCGCCAATTTTCGCCGAGCTGCAGTCGATCGTACAGAAAACCGCTGGTGCCGTCGACATCCTTCGGGGGGCGCTCGTGCCCCTGATCCGCAGTGACCGAATTATTGTCGCGCTGGTCTATGGGTCGGTGGCCAAGGGATCACAGACCGCCCGAAGCGACATCGACCTCCTCCTCCTCGGCGAGGCAACGCTTAGCGAGGTGGTGCCGCTCCTGCGAAGCGCTGAGTTGCGATTGGCACGGGAAGTGAACCCGTCAGTCTATCCGGTTGCGGAGTTCCGAAAGAAGGTCCGTGCCCGGGCGTCCTTCCTGACCCAGATCATTGCGGGACAGAAGCTCTTCATTGCAGGGGATGAACGTGAGCTTGGACGACTGGCTGGCGAACCGATGGATCGTGGAGCATGAGGAGAGCGCCGACGAAATCGCGGACCTCTTCGCGGTGGTCGACCGAGATCTAATCGACGCCGCTGTCCCGGGCCTGAGCGCCGACTGGCGGCTCGGCATCACCTACAACGCCGCACTCCAGCTTGCCATCATCGCGCTTGCCGCTTCGGGATATCGCATGGGACGCGAACGGGCGCACGAACGAGCACTTCTCTCGCTCGAGACAACGGCGGGAATTTCCACTGCCATTGTGGACCTGCTGGACACGATCCGGCGCCGGCGCAATCAGAGCAACTACGAACGTGCCGGCACAACATCGGACGCCGAGGCAGGTGAGCTCTACTCGGTGGTGACCGCTCTCAGGATCGATGTGATTCAATGGCTCCACTCGTACCGTCCGGCGCTCATTGCCGAGTTCCAGCGCGGCCCCGAGGCGACTGCACCGGCACCACGGAACACTTCACCGTGAGCCGCCGCGCGTGCCACCGCCCTCCAGCTGCGCGTCCTCCTCCGTGCCCGGCACCGGCACCCGCCGCTGCTCCCGGGCTGTCGGTGACGGCGTTCGCGACCGGACTGGACCTGCCCGGTTGGCCGATCAATCACCACTGGACCAAGAACATCCTGGCCTCGCCGGATGGTCGGCAGCGCTCCGTGACCGTGGGCTCCAACAGCAATGTCGGCGAGAACGGGCTCGAGAACGAAGTCGGGCGAGGCGGCCCGCGCAGGACGCGGGCCCGCCGCCCCCGGAACTATTCGTGCAATTTGACGCTATCGCTCGCCGGCGCCACCGGATCCGCGCCGCCGTGATGGTGCCCCTCGCCCTCGTCCGCCGCTCGCTCATGCATGATCTCTTCGAGTCGTGCCGAGGGAATGCCAACCCCGTGGTGGAAGACCAACTCGCCACCCAGATACCCCACCCACAGCAACCCCAGAAACGCCAGGGCGGCATAGACAGAGGCGGCTTTCGACGTCGGACGACGCCACCGCCAGATCGCCGCGATGATCAGCGCACCGAGGGTGACCAAGGCGACATTGCGATGCAGCGTCATCAAGTCGTGCGCTTCCTCGGAGTGATTGACCTGTCCATACGCGAGCAGGCCAGATGCCACCGCGAAGGCAGCGCCGATGAACGCGATACCCCATAGCACATGCGCCGCGTGACGGAATCGTGGTGTGTGGCCCCAGGCATCCACCAGATCAAAGAGCACCGCGACGGCGAACGCGATCAGCGGCAGGTGAATGATGAACGGGTGCCATCCATGCATCGGAATCATGGCAATACTCCTGCGTTGGCGGTTGTGGATGCATGCGTTTCGATCGGTGTCGACATCTTCATCCCGTCCATAACATGAGTCGAGGCCATGGGACGAAGTCGCGCGAACAGGGCGAAGCCAGCGGGGTGACGCGTGCCATACGCGGCCTCCAGCGTTGAGGGTATGAATCCCACTTCACCGCGCGCGCCGAGCGAGAAGGCCGTGTGACGGAAAGTTGCCAGCTCGCGCGAGTACCCGACCGATACCGTCGTGATCGCGAAGCGCGTCTCGGCGGGAAGCGACGATACCACCAGTTCCTCTGCCGTCTTCTGCACCCACGTCCACCGCCCGAAGACAGCATTGCGAGCGTCAAGCTGCGCGTTCGTCTCGAGCAGCAGACTGTGCTGCCACAGGCCCGACACGCCAGCCGTCCGGGGGTGGTTGCCGCCGTAGATCAGTGCGGAGGCCCATTCACCGTGCTCGCCCAGTTTGGTGGTGCGCATGATGGAGGCTCCGGCACGATACTTTTCCTCGTCCGGATGGAGCCCCTCGGAACTCTTGAGATAGCCATAGCTCGCATTGAGGCTCCACGCCGCGGCCGGATTGACCGACACCCTCCCGCTCCACGAATCGAGCGGTCGGAAATCAAAATTGGTCCGGTTCTCGTCCGGTTCGCGCCCATTGAAGACCGATCCCTCGAGCTTGACGGTCCTGGTGTAGAGGCCCACCGTCGCGACGCCGAAGCTGACGTGCGTGGCATCCTGCCAGTGGTGCGCAATCGGAGCGAAGAGATCCGATTGCGCCGACGGCCGATGCATGAACGCCACCGGGCCCAAGGCGGGCTCGCCGACCGGCGCGGCGTAGAGTGAAACCGCCAGCCTGTTGCTGAGCGTGTGTTCGTAGCTGACGGCAAGCTCCATGAAGAGGTCGTGAGGGTGTTGCCGGTCATGCAACGGCTGTCCCTGATAGGCCTCGCCACTCTGCAGCAAGAGCGGATATCCGCCGCTGCCCACGGTCCATGGTTCGGCGCTCAGCATCGCGTTGAGCTGGAGCGCGCCGCCGCCAAGCGGGCGCATAGCCATGCCCATGACCCAGTTGGCGCTCCCGAACTGGGTGTCGCCGCGCGGCGTGCCTTGGTGGTCCTCATAGACGTCGAGCACACCGTGGGCCATGAGCATCCAGCTACCTGCCATCCGCTGGTACTCTCGTGTGGCGCTCGCATCGGGAATCCAGGAGGTGCCGGAGCCGGCGCGGGAGTGTGGGATGTCCAGCGGTCGGTCCATGGCCGACATCGCTTCTGGCACCGTGTCGGATCTGCTCCCCATCTCGTGCATACCACCGGGCTGCGCCTTGCCCCGAGAGGGCATGGACTTGGCTGTGGGCTTTTTCGCCATGCCCGGCATGGCGGGCATGCCGGCATGGTTGCTGTCTGATTTGGTCGATTGCGCGTGCGCCGCGTTCGGCAGGGCGCCGAACGACAGCAGCCCCACCGCGAAGGCGGTGGCAACACAATGGGACATGACGATCCTCTCTGAGTCGTGTGGATTGAACGACAAGAACGACTACGAACTCAGATGAGTGATCGCGGAGGAGGTGTGAGAAGTCCGGGGTGAGTGGAAGCACCGATGGTCGGCGCAGTGGCAGTGGCCGTTGACCCGACCGACGAGGCCATTGGTTCAGGAGTGTGGGCCGCAAGGCTTGCCCCGATGGTCGGCGAGCAGCCGGGCGTCGTTTCACACTCGGCGGGCGGGCAGTGCGTGCAGCTCCTGTGGTGGGCCGCATCGCGCGCTGGGGCGCTGTGGTGGGCAGTGTGGTCCGGGGAAATGTTCATCCCGGGCATCGGCACACTGCCGCGAGCATGCACTGCACAGTGCTGACTCTTCATCCCGACCCAAGCCGGAAGCGATCCTGTCGCCAAAACCGCCAACAGCAACAGGCTGAGGACGCGGTTCAGGCGCTGGTGTCTCATCGGTCGGAAGTGGCGCGCGACGCCCAATGCAGCACCTCGGAAAGGTGGTCGATGCCGAGAAATGTAATGCGAGCGACCGGCGCCGGACAGCGGGCATGGAACCGAGAACGCCGCCCCAGTCGGGGCGGCGTTCTCGCTCTCAGGTGGCCAGCCGCCTGAGAGTTATCCGTCGTTCTTGATGATGATGATCGGCCGCTCTTCTTCCTTCTCGACCGTGCGCTCCGTCTTGACGACCGTCGCCTTCTTGTACTCGGTATTGAGGCCTCCCAGGGAGTCCCTCTCGGTTTCAGTGGTCACTTCGGTGGTCTCGATGATCTTTTTCGCGTCGCTCATGAGTCGCTCTCCCTCGGGTTGGTGGACTTCCATTCAGGGAGACGGCGGAGGCCGGGAGCCAAGCACACCACGGCAGGCGCTGAACCGGCGCCCGGAGCCCGGGTCGCCAGTTCAGCCCTATCTGTCATCTGTCATCAGTCATCAGTCATCAGTCATCTGTCATCAGTCATCAGTCATCCATCGACCCGACGATTTCCTGAGTCAGCGCAGCAGGGCAATCAGGATGATGATCGGAATCGGAACGCCGAGAAACCACAGCAGGAGCGACTTCACGAGAACCTCCGGAGGTTGAGGGAGAGAAGCGGGTCAGGCCCGTTGCAGCTGATCACGCGTGCGACCACCGATCGTCGCGGCCAAGCTCGCGCTGAAGGCACCGACGAGCAGCCCGACAAAAATCCACAGCAGCGAATGGCCCACCGCGTCCTTGGCGTCTTCTGCGGCCTTCGACGCCATCGCGACCACATCGACCGCGCGCTGTTCCGCGGCAGGTTGTCCGATGCCGGTCTGCTGGCTGATGATCCGCCCGGCGGCGGCCTTGTCATCGCCCGCGAAGTTCGTCATCAGCAGGGTACGGGAAAGAATCCGCTCGAGCTCACCGCGCACTTCGGCGGACGCCGGCGCCACCGCCGGTGTGGTGGGGCGCAGCATCACATCGACGTAATAGGCGTTGGTCGACACCTCACCCGGCTTGTCCGGTGGCGAGGCGGCCGCCCCGCCAGCCATCACGGACGACGCGGCGGCGAGGAATGCGACGGTGCCGCAGAGCGCGAGTCCCCAGGCCAGAAAACCGTGGACCGTGTCACGGAAGTAGGTCTCGTCGGTGTGGATGCCGAGCCAGCGATGACGAATGCGTCCGGCGAGATAGCCGCCGAGTCCGCCGCTGATGATTTGCATGATCACGAGCCAGGCGATGGTCGCCATGCCGATGACCTTGGTCGTATCTCGCGGCGCCGACCAGGGCGACACCGACGACAGCCCGAGGCCGGCCCCGAGCGCGAGGAGAATGAACGATATCGAGGCCACGATGATGGCGCCGCCGAGGACGGCGCTCCAGGAGACGCCGGCCGCGAGACTGTGGTCCTCCCCGTTCGGGGCGACGAATGCCCCGGTGGCGGCGAGCGAGGGAAATGGATCGGAAGGGTGCATCAGGACCGTCCGGGTAAGGGGTACCTGCCACATGCGCGAACCCCCAGGGACGCTCCTTTTTCGTTTTCATACACAGCGGGGCCACGTGACCGTGACCCCCGGTGCTTCAGAGTACTGGCGTCCCGCTGGCTCAGTCCTTCCGGCCGTCCTGGTTCTCATCGCGGAAGGCATGGAATGATGCCCGGATGTTCTGTTCCACGCGCGAGCGGGCCTGCTGCGACAGCGTCAGCGGATTCAGCAGCGATCCACCGCCCTGCGCCAGGAACCAGCCGCGCACGTCGAGCAGCAGCGTGAGACTGGTATTGCCTGCCTCGGTCACCACGATCGGCGTCTCAAGCTCCATCTCCACTTCGACGGTGAGGTCGGTCGTGAAGGTGAAGGGCACGCCGTTGAACGTCCCCATCACCTTGATGCTGGTGCCGGCGAAGCTCGGATTGTCGGCGAGGAAGGCCACATCGGCCGAGCGGGAGGTCGGCTTGTGGATCTGCAGCTTGAGCTCGTGGTAGGTACCCACCGGGATGTCCACGACGAACGCGGCCGCGACGCCATCACCGATGGGCGGCGTCAGCAGCATGGGGCCGAGGCGGAGGTTGGGGCACTCATCGGTGCCGTCCTCGTCGGATTCCTTCCCTGAGCCGGTGGACTCGACCACGGGGGTCGGGCAGCTGCCGTTGGCACGTTCCAGCTTGATCTTGCGGGCCACTAGCTGGACGTTGTCGATGACCACGACATCCGCGCCCTGGGTCACCGTGATACCGGGAGCCAGCAGTGACGCACCCGACCCCGTGGAGGCCATGCTCGAGAGTCGCACGTTCACGCGACCCATGCCGGCGACGGGTGACGACGAAGTACTTGAACAGCCGGCGGCGGCGAGGACCACGGCCGCGGCGAGTGTGGTCTTGAACAGTGGGTGCATTGAGTGCTCCTGTAGGGAAGGCTGCATCGATCCACAGGAGAAACGCTCGCCGAGGTCAACAGGCACACACGCGATTGAGGCGTCGCGAGTTGATACAGCGGGCAGGCGAGAACTCCCAAGGCAGCGCCGTTCCCCGCCGGAACGGTGGCGTACAGGAATTTGACA
>JBDUDP010000061.1:0-12862 GCA_040002895.1 Gemmatimonadota bacterium | reverse complement strand
GGCGAACTGAGCCTGAGTTGGGGCCGGGGACCGAGGTCCACGACGCGGACGCTCCCCATGGGGGCGTCCGCGTTCGTGCCTCCCTCCCCGCGTCGTCGGAGCGGAGTCGCACGGCCACGCTGATCTCGACGCTGGTGCACCTGATTCTCATTGCGGTGCTGGTGCGGGTGACGGCGGAGGTGGTGCACCCGACCCGTTCCCCGATTGGTGATGCGTTCCAGTTGGCGATCGGTGGCGGTGGGGGCGGCGGCAAGGGTGGGGCGGCGTTTGCGGCCCCGCCGCCCCCGCCGCCCGTCGAGCAGGCGTTGCCGCCCCCCGTCGTTGTCCCCACGATCGTACCACCGCCACTGACTCCGGTTGCACCCGAGACTGCCTTTCGAGACACCACGCCCACCGCCAGCGCCGTGGCGGCGGCCGGTCGAGGCGGAGGATCCGGTGGCGGAACCGGAACCGGGACCGGACCCGGCACGGGGAGCGGGGTCGGGCCGGGGAGTGGTTCTGGCACTGGCGGCGGGAACGGCAGTGGCGGGAAGGGGGGGACGGAGCCTGTGGGTCGTCAGATGGTGTTGCCGGCGCCGGACCCTCCGAAGTCGCTGCGCGGGAAGGAAATTGAGGTGACCTTTTCCATCGATGCGGCGGGCAACGTGGTCGCGCTGCACATCCGTCCGGAAATCTCCGATCGTGCGTATGGCAAGAAGTTCGAGGACCTGATGCGCGCCTATACCTTTGTCCCGGCCCGCGACTCGCTGGGGCGCGCCGTCGCTGCAACCACGGTGATCACGGTCACCGTGAACTAGGGGACCCATGCTGAGACAATTCTTTGCCCGCAAGCCGATCACGGAAGAGTCGGACCGCGGCCTGATCCGCACGCTGGGCGCCGGCGACCTGATCATGATGGCCATCGGCGCGGTGATCGGGGCCGGCATCTTCTCCTCGCTCGGCACGGCGGCCGCGGGCGAGATCGCCCGGGATGGCACCGTGATCCGGGCCGGCGCCGGGCCGGCCCTCATTCTCTCGTTCCTTCTGCTCGGCGCCGTCTGCGGACTCGCCGCCCTCTGCTACGCTGAGCTCGCCTCGATGATTCCGCAGGCGGGTTCCGCGTATGCCTACACCTACGCGACCCTCGGCGAACTGCTGGCCTGGATCATCGGCTGGGACCTGATCCTCGAGTATGCCGTTGGCAACATCGCGGTCGCGGTGGCGTGGAGCGGATACTTCGTCTCGCTGCTGAGCGGATTCGGGGTCACCCTGCCTCCATGGCTGACTCACGGCTACCTCCAAGCCTCGAGCAGTAGCGACCCGGCACTGCACGGACTGCTCGAATCGGCCCCGCACGTGTTCGGTGTGCCGGTGATCCTGAACCTGCCGGCCTTTACGATCGTGGCGCTGATCACCTGGCTGCTGCTACGCGGCGTCCGCGAGAGCGCACGGGCCAACAACATCATGGTCGCCATCAAGCTGTCGGTCCTCGCCCTCTTTGTCTTCGTGGGCGCGCAGCACATCGATATGGCCAATTACACCCCCTTCGCGCCGAACGGATTCCGCGGAATCCACCAGGGGGCGGCGATCGTCTTCTTCGCCTACATCGGCTTTGATGCTGTGTCGACTGCGGCGGAGGAAACCAAGAACCCACAGCGGAACCTCCCCATCGGCATCCTTGGCGGGTTGGCGATCTGCACGCTGATCTATGTCATCGTGGGCGCCGTGGCGACCGGCATCGTGCCCTATCAACAGTTGGCGTCGGCCGATCCGCTGGCACGGGCGCTCGAACTTGCCGGCTTGCACACGACCAGCTGGATTGTGGCCGCCGGGGCGGTGGTGTCGCTGTCCGCGGTGCTGTTGGTGTTCCAGTACGGTCAGCCGCGGATCTTCTTCGGCATGGCGAAGGATGGGTTGATGCCGCGTTGGGCGGCCAAGGTGCACCCGAAGACTCGGGTGCCGCATGTCACGACGATCATCACTGGTGTGTTTGTCGGTCTCGGTGCGCTGCTTGCCGAGGAGAACATGATCTATGATCTCACCAACATCGGCACGCTGGCCGCTTTCGCGCTGGTGTGCGTCGGGGTGCTGGTTTTGCGGATCCGCGAGCCCGACCGTCCGCGTGGATTCCGGGTCCCCTTCGTCTTTGTGGTGGCGCCGCTCGGGGCAGCAGCATGCCTCTTCGTGATGGTCGGGCTGCCGCGCACCGCGTGGGAACGATTCGGCATCTGGCTGGTGATTGGGGTGGTGCTCTATTTCGCGTATGGCTACCGGAATTCTGCGCTAAAGACCGGCCGGGCAGTGGTCACCGACCCGCTCGACTGACGCGGGACGGATCGGCGCGGTGCGGGGCGATCAGCGATCCTGATCGCCCCGTTCGCGTTGCCGGGTTTCAACCCTTGCCGACGGTCGCGAGCAGCTGGTGTTGGTTCGTCGCGCCGTCGAGCAGCTGCAGGGCGGCCCCCAGCGCGCGGTCGCGCCCCGCCTGACGGCGGAACGCCTCGCCATCGCCGAGGGCGAGGCCGGACACCTGACTGTCGAGCAGTCGGTTCACGACATCCTCGGCGGCGTCGAACTGTGCTCGCGTCACCGGCAACTTGGCGCGCTCGATGCGGGCGAAGAGCGAGTCACGCCACGCCGGCTGGACGGTGAACGCCCCGTGGATCGTGGGTTGAACTTCCCGCGCCACCTCGTAGACGGCATCCTGGAACTCGATCTGACGATTCCCGAGGGCGCGCGCCAGCTCCTGTTCCGCCGGCGCCGCGGAGTCGGGCCGCACGATGTGCTCCGGGGTCACGCCGCCACCGCCGATCACTTCGCGGCCGGCGTCCGAGTGGAAGATCGGCCGAGCGCCGACGCTGTCCGCCTCGATGAATCGCTCGTCGCCGAGCCCGCCATGATCCGCCTGAATGGAGCGACCGCTGGGGGTATACCACTTGCCGGTGGTCAGTCGGAGCGCCCAGCCGCCTGGGAGCACGCGCTGCGTCTGCACCAATCCCTTGCCGAACGTACGCGTGCCGATGATGAGCGCACGATCATGGTCCTGCAGCGAACCGGCGACGATTTCGGATGCCGACGCGGAACCGCCATCCACCAGCACGGCGATGGGTGCATCGCCGAGCGGCATGGTCTGCTCGGCGTTGTAGAACACCGGATCGATACCTCGGTGCTTGACCCGAGCCACCTCCTGGCCGGGCTTCAGGAAGAGACCGGCCATCGCCGTGGCGGCGTCGAGATCGCCGCCGGGATTGCCGCGGAGGTCGAGGACGTACCGACTAGCCCCGTCGCGGGTCAGCTGCGCCACGGCCGCTGCCACGTCCAGGGCTGCGGTCTGATTGAAGCGCTGGATCGGGATGTATCCCACATGGTCGCCGAACATCAGGGTGAACGGCACGGCCGGGATCCGGATCTCGCCGCGATGCACCACGGTGGTGTGCGGTGTGAGTTCGGGATTCCGTTGGTAGGTGACGCGGACATCCGTGCCCGGCGGACCCAGCAAGTACGACGTGACTTTGGTGACCGGCAGCCCGGAGACGTCCACCGTGTCCACGCGGAGGATGCGGTCGCCCTGTCGCAGCCCGGCGCGCGCAGCCGGTGCATCACTGTAGACGCGGAACAGGGTGACGTGCTGCCCCTGGCTGCGAATCTGCGCGCCGATGCCGGCGTAGCGATTGCCGATGCTGTTGCGCTGGAAGTCGGCGATCTCCTTGGGGGAGAGCAGCGCCGCATAGGGGTCGTTGAGCTGTGCCACGAGCCCGCGCGCGGCGCGCTCATAGAGCGAATCGAGGGGGAGCGAATCGACCGCCGTCTCGGCGATCATCCCGAGCACCTGCCCGAAGAGTGCCCGCGGCGTGCTGGGCGACTGAGCCGTCAGAGGTGCGGCGGCCAGGAGGGCCAGCAGTGGCAGCGCGAAGCGGGTACGACGTATCACGGATCCATCCTTGGTTGATTCCAGAGGCCAGTCGGTGGCACAGCCATCCTACGCAGAACGATGAGGTCCCGATTCATCCGGCGTGCTGCGTTGGTCAGCCGCGCTCGGCCAGATACACGGCACCGCGGCAGGGGTCGATGGCTCGTCGCGACACCGTCGCGGCGTGCAGCTGTTCGAGTCGCGTGGCGACGGGCTCGCGGAGTCCGCGATCGAGGGCCAGCAGCCCCCCCGAGAGCGCCACAGGCAACGGTCCGGCGCCCGCAGCGACGGCAATCCGCACCAGCCAGTCCACGGCACGTTCGCGCAACTCGATCGCGACCGGGTCGCCACCGTCGGCGGAATGGAACACCCCCGGTGCGAGCGAGGCGACTTCCGCTGAGGAGGCCCGCACCGACCAGCGAATGAGGCCGGCGATGCCATCGACCTTGGCGGCCACACAGAGCGCTTCGGGGAGTCGGGTGGCCGGACCGAGGCCGTCGTGCATCGCCCCCACGGCTTCGAGGGCGCGGAGGCCGATCCAGTGCGCGGAGCCCTGGTCGCCCATGCGCCAGCCGCGGCCGCCGACGCGTCGTTCTCGCCCACTCGTGTCGCGTGCCAACGCGATGCTGCCGGTTCCCGCGATCAGCAACACCCCCGGACCGCCCTCGAATGCGGCTGCGCGTGCGAGTTCGGCGTCGCTGGTGACCCGCACCCTCCAGGCGAGGCGCTGGCGTTCGAGGGCCGCCTGCAGCTCGCCCTGCTCCTGACTCCGCCCGGCACCCGACGCGCCCACAATGAATGCATCCGCTCGGGTGCTCCTCTCGCGCAACAGCAACGGTCGCGCGAGGTGGGCGAGCTGTTCGGCAAGGCGCTCCCCTTCGCCCGCGCGCATTGGGCTTCCGGCTCCCTCGGCGCGTCCGCGCTCACTCTCGCCGTGATAGAGCGCCACGCGCATCGAGGTGCCGCCGACATCCGCCCCGAGGACAATCACGAGGGGGCCACTCCACCGCGAAGCAGTGAAGAGAGCTTGGCGACGCCCAGGGTGATGACCAGTCCCATCGGGACGTACCACGGCCACGCGAGGGTACCGAGCGGAGCAAGCCAAGACACGCCCATCTGGGCCAGCTGCTTCGCGAAGATGGTGACCAGCATGATCGCCATTGTCACGCTCGCCGCCCGGATCACGTCGACGCCCGCGATGGCCCGACTGGTTCCGCTGAGGACATAGACGCCGAGGGTGGCGCCGTAGGTGACCGAGGCGATTGAGAGCGCGAGGACGACGACCGGCGTGTTGCTGCCATTGGCATAGGCGTTGAAGCCGAGGGCGGCGCCCAGCATCGCTACGCCCCAGATGACCGACACGATCCGACCGACCCGGAGGAGACGGGCAGGGTCGGTGACCCCGGTGAACCCGGCGTAGAGGTCGTGGGTGACCGAGGATGCCAGCGCGTTGATCGAGGAGGCCTGCGTGCTCATGGCGGCGGCAAGAATGCCGGCGATCACGAGTCCGGCGAGCCCGACCGGCAGGTGCCTCAGGATGAAGGAGCTGAAGAGCGTGTCCGCCGCCACGTCGGTCGGCGCCAGCTGGGCGGCCCAGAGTGCCGTGCCCACCAGCAGGAAGAGTGCAAACTGGAGGATGACCAGCACGCCGGACCCGACCAATGCGATGCGCGCGTCGCGCAGGGACCGCGTCGCCAGCAACCGTTGCACGATCAGATGGTCGGTGCCGTGCGATGCCGCGCTGAGCAGGGCTCCGCCCAGCAGGCCACCGACCAGCGTGTACGGCGTCGTGAAGTTGAAGGTGAAGTCAAACACCCGAAGCTTGCCCGCGGCGTCGGCCAGGGCGTGGACATGGTCCAGCCCACCTCCCAGCTGGATCGCAATCACGAGGGCTGCGATTCCGCCCGCGAGGTAGACGGCGAGCTGCACCACGTCGGCATAGATGACGGCCTTGATGCCACCGAAGTAGGTGTACACCAGGGTGATCGTCCCCATGGCAATGATCGCGGCCGGCGTGCTCCAGCCGGTGAGCAGTGCCAGCGGAATCGCTCCGGCGTAGACCCGGACGCCATCGCCCAGGAAGCGCGTGACCATGAACACCATCGAAAGCATGCGCCGGGTGGCGGTGCCGAAGCGAGATTCGAGGCGGGCGTACGCGGTTTCCTGTTCGCCACGAAAGTAGCCCGGCAGCAACCAGAGCGCGACGCCGATGCGTCCGATCAGGTAGCCCATCGGCAACTGCAGGAACGTCAGGTCCCCGCGCGCGCCGACGCCTGGGATGGAGATCACCGTGAGCGCCGACGTCTCCGTGGCCACGATCGACAGCAGCACACCCCACGCCGGCAGGTTGCGGGCCCCGAGGAAATAGTCGCTCGACGAGCGCTGCCCGCGGGAGACCCAGAACCCGATGCCGAGGGTGGCCACGAAATAGGCGAGGATGACCGCGAGATCGATGGGGTTCACGCGCCTGTCCTGGTGAGCCGGTGAAGAGAAAAGGGCCCCCTCAACGGAAGCCCTCGTCCTTGGCAATCAACACGTGCGCCACCCACTCAGGCGTTGAAGCTGCTCCCGCAGCCGCAGCCACCCGTGGAGTTCGGATTGTTGAAGGTGAAGCCACTCCCCTGCATCGAGGAGGTGTAGTCGATGGTGACACCGGTCAAGTACTGCGCCGAGAAGGCGTCGACGAAGACGCGCACGCCGTTGATTTCGGCCGTCATGTCGTCTTCGGCAGGCTTGTCCTCGATGTTGAGCGAGTACTTGAAGCCACTGCAGCCGCCTGGGAGCACCGACACCCGAAGACCCGCGGTCTCCACGGGTACCCCTTCGGCGCTCACGAACTTCGCGACTTCGCTCGCGGCGTTGTCGGTGATGCTGAGGACGAAGCCCTCCGGGAGGGCCTGGGTCGTGGTATCGCTCATGGTGCACTCCAGCAACTGGTTTGTTACCAAAAACTTAGGACGGAGAGGCGCCCCGGGTCAATTCGGGGAACGCCGGGCCGCCCGGGCCGGTTCCCGCGGCGGGGCATCCGGGAAGAGGGCTCGCATCACCGCATCGGCCACCGTGGGCCGGATCAGCCCGAACTTGGGGGTGTCGCGGGTCGGGTTGACCCGGTTCGTCAGCAGTACGATCACCACCTCGCGAGTGGGGTCGACCCAGATCGAGGTACCCGTGAAGCCGGTGTGTCCGAAGGAGCGGGTCGACATGATGGTGCCCGCGCTGCTGAGTCCCGAGGGGGTGTCCCAGCCGAGCCCGCGCGAGGATCCCTTCGGGGTGTCCTGAGTGACCGTCCAGCTGGCGAACTCCTTCGGCGGCGTCACGGTCGTGCCGGGGGCCATGCGGCCCAACGAGCCCGCGAGTGCCCACTCGCCGAAGCGCAGGAGGTCTTCCGCATCAGCGAAGAGACCCGCATGCCCGGAGACCCCATCGAGCCGGCCGGCGTTCTCGTCGTGCACCTCGCCCCGGAGTATGCGCCCGCGCCAAGGGTCGTTCTCCGTTGGGGCGATCTCGCTGCGCCATCCCTTCGGTGGCAGGTAGCGCATCCGCCGCAGTCCGAGCGGACCACTCACGCGCTCGGCAAAGAGCGCATCGACGCGCTTGCCGTAGAGCGATTCCAGGATGGTGGTTAGCGTGATGGCGCCGAGGTCGGAGTAGACCATGTGCAGGCCCGGCGGCGTCACCAAGTCACTCGTGATGGTGCGCAGGATGGCGCCCTTGCGAACAAACGTCTCCTTCCAGAGCGGGCGGTGCGCCGGCAGGCCGCTGTCGTGCAGCAGCAGATCGCGCACGGTGACGCGTTGCTTGTCGCCGGTGCCGCGTGCGAAATCGGGGAGATACGACACGACCGTGCGATCGAGATCGAGCTTTCCCTCTTCCACTGCTTCCATGGCGAGCGTTGTGAGCACGATGACCTTGGTGAGCGAGGCCATGTCATACAACGTGGTTCCGGTTGGGCGTGTGGCGTCGTCAATGCCGAGCCGACCGGTACCGTACACGAAGCGCTCTCCGCGCAGCGAGACGGCGAGCACCGCGCCGGGGGCCGCGCCTGCGGCAATCGCTGAGTCGAGTACGCGCGCGGCAGGTGCGAGCTGTGCCGCCAGCGCATCGGAGCGGGGCAGCGGCACGACCGTGGGGGGATGCCCGCCGCAGGCGCCAAGCGTTGCAAGCGAGAGCAGGAGACAGCGCTGGGCGCGTTGCATCATGGCGTCCGGCGCTCCACCGGCCGGACCAATCCACTGTGGATGGGGAAGGTTGGCGGAATCGGTGTGGGCGCTGTGCCCGTGATGGCGGCGAAGCCGCCCAGCGCACGGCCCACCGCGGTCTCCATCATCGGTGAATTGTTCCATGCAATCAGGTAACTGCCCGCCGACGGAACCTGCCGGATGATGTACGGCGAACCGAACGACACGAGCAGGGTCGGCTGTCGACGGGCGAGGTCGGTCAAGAGTGCCGCGGTCGTCGGATTGAGTCCCACGGTTCCGCGATAGGAGCCCCAGCGTACTGCCGTCGCGAGCACGGTGATGTTGGCGCTCGCGATGGCTGCACGGGCCCCCTCGAGGTCTTTGGGCGCGGGATCGGTGGGGATCGTGGTGGTGGTGACGGTGTGTCCCGCCTTCCGCATTTCAGCGGCGAGCACGGTACCGAGCGGAGTGTTGCCGTCGGCTACCGTGATCACCGCGACCTTTCGCGCGCGGCGGCGCAGTGAGTCGACCGTACCGAGGGAGTCCTTGAGGAGCACCAGCGAGCGTTCCGATATCCCGCGGGCGATCGTGGTGAATTCGGACCGCCCGACGACATCGGGGATGGCCGCGAGATCGACTTCGCGTTGACGGAAGAGTCCCATGCGCTGCTTGAACTCGAGAATCTTGCGGACCGATCGATCGAGGCGGGCGACGGAGATGCGGCCGCTCGCGACGGCCTCGGTCATCGCGGTGATGGCGTCCGCGGGATTGGCGGGCATCAACAGCAGGTCGCCGCCGGCCTCGAAGGCGCGAAGGACGGCTTCGCTGGGCCCGATCTCCTTGGCGATCGCCCCCATGTCGAGGGCGTCGGTGGTCACCAGGCCGCGGAAGTGGAGCGAGTCGCGCAGGATGCCGGTGAGCACGGCGGGCGACAGCGTCCCGGGTCGGGCCACCCCGTTGTCGAGCGCGGGTACGGCGATGTGTGCCGACATCATGGCGTCGACGCCGGCGGCGATAGCGGCCCGGAAGGGCACCAACTCCAGCGTGTCGAATCGCGCCCACGGCGCGGTGATCGTCGGCAGCGAGAGGTGCGAGTCGGTGTCGGTGTCACCGTGACCCGGGAAATGTTTCGCCGTGGAGAGAATGCCGCCGTCGCGCATGCCGCGCACCGTCGCCGCCACCATGGCACCCACCTCGCGGGGGTCGGCCCCGAAGGAGCGGGTGTTGATGATCGGGTTGTCGGGGTTGCTGTTGATGTCGGCGACCGGCGCAAAGGCGAGGTGGACTCCCACGGCACGACCCTCGAGGGCGGTGATGCGCCCCATCTGGTAGGCGTCGTCAAGCCGCCCCGTGGCGCCGACACCCATCTGGGTCGGGAACGGTGTGCCACTGCTCATCCGCATCACCGTCCCCCCTTCGAAGTCGGACGAGATCAGCAGCGGGAGTGGCGCGCGACGCTGCAATGCGTTCAACTTCTCGGCGATGTCGAAGGGTGTCCCGGTCGAGATGATGATGCCCCCGACCTGAAGCGAGTCGACCCACATCATGGCGCGCCGCATCGTGGGGTCATCGCTCGCGACATAATCACCCAGCAGCCACGGCATCACCAATTGGGCCACTTTCTGACGGACCGACAGTCGGGCCAGCAGGGTGGCAATGGTGTCGGCACCAGCCGGCACCAGGATCACCGCAGGCCGGTCGGGCACCACGGGAATGGGCGTGGGCCGGGGGCCGGACGCGGGCGCGCAGGCCGTTAGCGCGAGAACGAGTGAGACACTCCGGGAGCGCAGATGCAGGGTCACGGTCACGTCGGGTCGAGAGGGTGGATGGTATCGGCGCTGGTGTGCTGCGCCTGCGTGCGTCAGGGTCCCGCGGCACAGGCTATCGCACCACGCCACACGGTGCGGCCCGGGCTCGAAGTCCTGCTCACGGACTCGATGCGGCTCGTGGCCGGCAAGCGCGTCGGGTTCGTGACCAATCTCGCCGCCGTCGACTCTCGTGGGGTCGGTGCCATTGAGCGGTTGCGGTCGGCGGGCGTTCGCGTCGTCGCGCTGTTTGGTCCCGAACATGGACTCAGCGCGACGGCCGCGCCGGGCGAGAAAGTCTCGGCCAGCATCGATGCCGCAAACAACATCCCAATCTACTCACTCTATGGCACCACCGTGGCGCCGACGCAGGAGATGCTGCGCGGAATCGATGTCCTGCTCGTCGACCTTCCCGACGTCGGAGCGCGCTACTACACCTACCTCGCCACCACCGTGCACGTGATGCAGTCGGCGGCGAAGGAAAACATCCCCGTGGTGATTCTCGACCGACCGAATCCGATCGGCGGCGCGGTCCAGGGCAACCTGCTCGACACCGCCTGGGTCTCGATGGTCGGGCGGCTCGCTGTTCCAATGCGACACGGAATGACCCTAGGGGAAGAGTCGCGCCTCGCGCGAAGCGATCTGGCGATCCCGGTCGAGCTCCACGTGGTCCCCGTCGATGGCTGGCGTCGCGACATGCTCTTTCCCGAGACTGGGCTTCCGTTCCGGGCGCCGAGTCCCAACCTCAAGGACGTCGAGTCGTTGTTCCACTACCCAGGCACGTGCCTGTTCGAGGGGACCGCGCTGTCGGTGGGGCGGGGGAGCGAGGCGCCCTTCAGCCAGGTCGGCGCTCCCTGGCTCGACACCACCGCTGTGCTGACCTTGCTGCGCGCGGCGCACCTTCCGGGAGTGCGCTTCCGCGGAGTGGTCTTCACCCCGATCATGCCCGGCGACCGGAAGTTTGCCGACACCACCGTCCAGGGCATCCGGTTGGAGCTGACCGACCCGGTGCGCTACGACCCCACCCGCACCGCCGTGTACCTCCTCGCGGCTGTCCGCGCGGTGCATCCCGAGCGGATCCGGATCGGGGGTTCGTTCGATCGGCTGGCGGGGGGCCCGGCGCTCCGGACGGCGCTCCTGCGCGGCGACAGCCCCGATGCGATCGTGGCTGGCTGGGCGGCTGGGGAAGCAGCGTTCCGCGCTCGGGCGGTGCCCTTTCTCCTGTACCGCTGACCGCGTCGCGTTGCTCCGTTCCCCGCCGCTCGTTACGTTCTGACCCTTCTCGGCCGCCTCGCGAGGGCAAGGGGTTCGTTCCCACGACTTGGGTCAGGGGGCACGTGGCAGAGCTTGTTCCGGAGTCGGTCAAGCGGGTCTATCTCGACGGGATGGCACCGGTGGTTGGTGTCCTCCTGCGGTTCGGGGTCACCCCCAACGCCCTGACCACTGTCGGCGCCCTGATCATCCTGGCCTCGGCCGTGGCCTATGGGGTGGGGGCCATCCAGATGGGCGGTGTCCTGCTGTTGGTGAGCGGGATGGTCGATACGCTCGATGGGCAGGTGGCCCGGGCGAGCAAGCAGGCCACCAAGTTCGGGGCCTTCTACGACTCGACCCTCGACCGGGTCGGCGACGGCGCCACCTTCATCGGGATTGCGGCCTATCTCGTCGAGGCGCCCGAGGTGCGCTGGCGCGAGTTCGCCGTGATCGCCTGCATGCTCGGGATTCTGTCGACGTCGCTGGTCTCGTACATGCGCGCGCGCGCCGAAGGACTCGGGCTCAGCGGCAAGGTGGGGATGGTGCAGCGGGCGGAGCGGATCATCGGGCTCGGGCTCACCACGGCGATTCTGGGTGCAGGTGCAGGGGGAGTGGTGCTGACGACCATCGTGGTCGTGCTCACCGTATTGTCGTTCATCACCGTCGGTCAACGGTTCGCCCACGTGCAACGGGAAGCCGCCGCCGCCGACGTCAAGTAGAGAGGATATTCCGTGGCAGACTCGAAGGCTCGGCCCGTCGCGCCGGCAGATGGCAAGCTTGGTGTCCTGTGCGTCGGCCTTGGCGCCGTCGCGTCGACGTTCATTGCCGGCGTGGAGCTCGCGCGCCGCGGCCTCACCCAACCCTACGGCTCGCTGACGCAGCTGGCGACGATCCGGCTGGGCAAGCGGACCGAGGGACGCACCCCGCTGATCCGGGATTTCGTCCCGATCACGCCGCTTTCCGACATCGTCTTCGGGGCCTGGGATCCGGTGCCGGACAACCTCTATGAGTCGTGCCTGCACTGCGGTGTCTTCGACAAGCACGAGCACATCTATCCCATCAAGGACTTCCTCGAGACCATCACGCCGATGCCGGCCGTGTTCGACCAGCATTACGTCAAGCGGCTCGTAGGCACGAACGTCAAGACGGGGAAGACCAAGCGGGAGCTGGCCGAGCAGCTGCGCCAGGACATCCGCGACTTCAAGCAGTCCAGCGGCGCGGCCCGATGCGTGATCGTGTGGTGCGCCTCGACCGAAATCTTCATCGTGCCAGGTGCCCAGCACGCCACGCTTGAGAGCTTCGAGCAGGCGATGGACGCCAATGACGTGGCGATTGCCCCGTCGATGCTCTATGCCTACGCCGCGATCATGGAAGGCGTCCCCTTCGCGAACGGCGCGCCGAATCTCTCCTGCGACATTCCGGCGCTCGAGAAGCTGGCTCGGGACAAGGGTGTGGCGATCGGCGGGAAGGATTTCAAGACGGGCCAGACCATGCTGAAGACCGTGCTCGCCCCGATGTTCAAGGCGCGCATGCTGGGCGTGGCGGGTTGGTACTCCACCAACATCCTCGGCAATCGGGACGGCGAGGTGCTCGACGATCCCGAGTCATTCAAGACCAAGGAGGAGTCGAAGCTCGGCGTGCTGGAGTTCATCCTGCAACCGCAGCTCTATCCTGACCTCTACGCCAAGATGTACCACAAGGTGCGGATCAACTATTACCCGCCGCGTGGGGACAACAAG
>JBDUDP010000060.1:0-13007 GCA_040002895.1 Gemmatimonadota bacterium | reverse complement strand
GGCTTCGGCGGCACGGCCCCCGGGGTGCTCAACACCGCGAGCGAGAACCGCCTGATCGGCAAGGCGAACCTCGACTGGCAGCTGGACCGCTACAACCGGTTGAAGTTCGGCGGCGAGTACACCAAGTACAAGACGTCGACCTACAACCAGGGCGCGACCAACCAGTCGTTCTCCGACATCTGGCTGGCCAAGCCGACCCGCTACAACTTCTTCGCCGAGGATCGTCTCGACTTGGGTGATGTGGTGCTCGTGGGCGGCCTGCGCTACGACTACTTCGATGTCGGCGCCAGCAAGTGGAAGGACTTCCCGCGCATCTCGTCGGCCCCGGGCTTCACGCCCGACCAGCTCGACGCGTATCTGGAGCCCTTCAAGAGCCACAACTACCTCTCGCCGCACGTCCAGGTCGCCTTCCCGGTGACCGAGCGGACCAACTTCCGCCTCTCGTACGCGCAGCAGGTCCAGCAGCCGGACTTCTCGGTGGTGCTCTTCGGGTCGAACACCGACCTCTCGATCACCAACACGAACAACAACTACGGATCGGATCTCGACTTCGGCAAGTCGATCCTGTTCGAGTTCGGCGTCCGCCACGCCTTCAGCGACGACATGGTGCTGGACGTGACGGTGTACAACAAGGACAACCTGGCCAATCCGGCCGGACGCCTGATCCCGCTGAACGACCCGATCGGCAACAAGCGCAATGACATTCGACTCACGGTGAACCAGGACTTCGGCAACACCCGTGGCCTCGACATGCGCCTCGATCGCCGCTTTGGCAACATCTTCAACGGCTCGCTGGCGTACTCGTTCCAGGACGCCCGCAACACCGGCTCGGATCCGTACTCGTACATCAACTACGGTTCGCGCATCCTGTCGGGTCTGGGCGGCACCAACGCCGCACCGCCGCAGCAGGCGCAGCCGGTCGGCACCTCGCGTCCGCACAACATCGCGGGCCAGATGGCCTTCAACTTTCCGGCCGATTACAAGCAGGGCAGCGTGGTGGGGGCCATCCTGAAGCGGGTCGGGGTGTTCAGCATTTTTCGATACGCGTCGGGCACGCCCTACACCCGCTGCTCGTCGGACGACCTCGGCTCCGTGGAAGTGACCAACGGCATTCCCTGTGCTCGCGAACTCGCAGGCGACTTCAATGCCGCACGGCTTCCGGCCTTCAAGGAGTTCAACCTCCGCGTGACCAAGGGCTTCGCGATCGGGAAGCTCGACCTGACGGCCTACATGGACGGTCGCAACATCCTGAATCTGAAGAACATCGGCACGGTCTACACCACGACCGGCAGCACGGTGAACCCCGAGTCGCAGGCGCAGGCGTGGACGGCGGACTCGACCACCTTCGCCTCGTTCTGGACGAAGAATCCGGGGACGTATGACGCGGCGACCGGCAACATCACGCTGGCACCGAGCAATGCGGCCTGCGGCAACTATCAGGACGCTTCCGGCAACTCGGCCGCGCCGACCTGCTACTACTACCGCAAGTCGGAACAGCGGTTCGGCAATGGCGATGGCATCTACACCCTCGCCGAACAGCGTCGGGCCTCGGACAGCAACCGCTTGGCTACGTACCACATTTCGCGATTCGCATTCGCTGGGCGGATCGTCCGCTTCGGCATGGAAGTGAATTTCTGATCCACGCTTCGCCCTGGGAGGGGTGCTCGGGCCAGTCGGCCCGACCACCCCGCTCCGGTCGCCAGTTTCCATTCTCGAGAGGTCGCAATGCATTCACTGCGTGGTAAGCAGGGCAGGATCGCGACGCTGCTGTTGGCGTTCGCGGCGGCAACGACACTGCCGAGCCCGGCTGCAGCAGGTCCGGAGCCAGGCGCGAAGCCGTCTGCGTCGCGGTTCCGGCTCTTCGCCGGATCCCTCGGCGCCTTGACCATCAACCGGGTCGCCTACGGCCTGAGCACCGGCGGCCTGGTCGGCGTCGACTCCACCAACTCGTCCACCATCGGCGGCGGGTTCTGGCCCCGAGGCACGGGCGACCAGTACATGTTCAACTCTGGTCTCCAGGTCTCTGGTATCGTGGCCGGGGTCAAGTCCGCGTCGAATCCCTGGGGTGGCGACACCACCGGTGGCTTCTTCTTCGATCCCCGTGGCACCAACGAGCACGGCATCGGACTGAGCGACCTCTTCAATGCCACCAACCCGACCGATGTGGCCAACTGGCCCAGCTACGGCTTCGTGCCGCAGGGCGACAGCAGCGAGGTGCTCTTCGATCCGCTGCTCCGTGGCCGGCTCTCGGCCTCGCAGGGCGACGTCTGGTTCCTCTCGTGGGAAGGCGACCCGGGTGTCAACTCCGGTCGTCCGCACCCGCTGGGCATCGTGGCAGAATACCGTGGCCTTGGCTGGAACTATCCGGCCGGCAATGAAGACATCATCTACTTCATTGTGACGTTCTACAACATCACCTCGGTCAATCCCGCGGCGTATGCCAATGTCCGTCCCGGCCTCCGCGAAAAGTTGCTCTCGGTGGCGCAGGACTACCAGCGACTCAACAACGCCAAGTTCGGCATCACGCTGCCGACCAACGGGTACACGATCAATCCGTTCTACGCCGCCTTCTCGGCCGACGAAGACGTCGCCTCGGCCGGCTCGAACTTCGCCAGCGTGAACCTCCCGTTCGCCATGGCCTACGCCTACGACGCGACCTTCTCGAAGCCTGCGGGCTGGAAGTTCGACCCGGCCATCTTCGGCAAGCCGTTCTTTGCCGGTGCCGGTTTCGTGGGCATCAAGTACCTCAAGTCGCCGAGCGGCCCGGGTGAGATCTCGCTCTTCTCGCTCACCACCAACGGCGGCGCGTTCCCTGACGCCTCCAACACCACCCGACTCTTCCGCTACATGTCGGGCGACGTCGGACCGGACCTTGGCGTGCAGTGCAACAACGGCATCGTTCAGGTCTCGCGTATCTGCTTCGTGCTCCAGGGTCCGCCGGCCGACGTGCGCACCATTCAGGCGGCCAAGCGCGACTCACTCAAGCCGGGTGAGGCGAAGTCGATCGTGGTGGCGTACGTCCACGCCGCGCCGGTGTCGCTCGTCGGCTACACCACCGGCGGCGTGCAGGTCCCCCCGGGCGATCCGACCCGCCTCAGCAACGTCACGCTGCTGACGCAGGGCGCCAACCGCATCGACTCGATGATGGGCTTTGCCGGCTACAGCGACGCCAACAGCGACGGCCTCGTGCAGCAGGATGAGTTCACCACCATCAAAGGCTCGGCGCTCGGCAAGGGTCTCGTGGCTCAGGCCGTGTTCGACGGCAAGTTCCTGCTGCCGTTCGCTCCTGAGGCGCCGACCTTCTTCCTGATTCCGGGCAATGAGCAGGTCACCGTGCTCTGGAAGCCGTCGGCCTCCGAGACCAGCGGCGACGCGTTCTTCCAGATTGCCAACCAGGCCAAAGTCACCCCTCCGGGTGGCGGAGCCCAGGTGCCCAACGCACTGTATGACCCGAACTACCGCAAGTTCGACGTGGAGGGCTACCGCATCTATCGCGGCCGCATCGACTCGCCGGGCTCGCTCCGCCTGATTGCCCAGTACGACTATGACGGCACCACGTTCAAGGACTTTGGCGGGCAGGTTCCGCTTGGGTCAGCGTGCGCGCCGGAAATCAATGTCACCACGTCGTGCGCCGGGGTCTTTGATCCGGTCGCGCCGGGTGTGGCACGCACCAAGTCGGTGTCGTACGACATCACCGGGCAGCTGATCCAGATCAAGTTCGGCGACCGCGTCCAGCTGGCGTCGGGCGACATCCTCCCGCTGACGGCCGATACGGCCATCACCGGCGGCAACTCGGGCTATCCGGCGCTCAGCAACACCGGCGTCCCGTTCGCCTATACTGACCGGGATGTCAAGAACGGCCTGACCTACTACTACGCGGTCACGGCGTTCGACTACAACTCGATCCAGTCGGGTCCGTCGTCGCTCGAGTCGGCGCGCATCACCAAGCGCATCGTCCCGAACACACAGGCCTCGAACTACGTCAACACCGCCGTCACCGAGTCGGGCGTCTACGGCCGCAAGGGCGTACGGACCGACGCTGTGGCGCCGTCGATCGATCCGGCGACCGGCAAGTTCTCCAAGAAGTTCCAGCCGGCCAACGGCCTCTCGGTCTCCCTCGCGGCATTCGTGAAGGAACTGATCAAGGCGCCGGGTGAAGTAGGCGTGAAGCTCGACTCGATCACCCTCGGCTCACAGGCCGACGGTGGCGACCAGAACGCCACGCAGTACTTCTCGATCACCACGCCCAATGGCACCACGAAGATCGCGGTCCCGTTGTCGACCAACCTGACGGTGTCGATCCATACGGCGTCGGGCTCGTTCCCGGCCATCACGGCCGATGCCGGCCTCGCCGCCAAGTACGGCGGTGGAGCGGGCTACGGTCTGGCTGGTGCCTACAACATCGCGATCCCGGCTGGTTACTACACCGGCGTGACCTCACGCGGTTGTGTGAACGGGGCGGGCGGGTTCAGCGGCACCAGCTGCTTCTACAATGGTCCGCGCTGGTTCGTGGGCGACAACGAGACCCAGAACAACCCGAACTCTGCCAACGCGGGCACGTTCAACTCTGGCGTCGCGACTGCCGACTACAACAACGTCGGCGCCAAGCCGACTGGCGTGGCGACGATCCACATGCCGAAGTCGTACAACGACCGTCCGGGTGGTGGCTGGCGCTTTGCAGAAGGCGCGATGTCGCCGTTCGTGACCGCGGCCGACGTCCGCCTCTACTGGGGTGCGGGCGGCAAGATCGACTCGGTCATCGACCTCACGCACGACGTCGCCGTGCCGAACAACGGCACCGCGCGGGCCACCTGGGGCGTGCTCAATGCCTCGGCGGTCCCGGCCGGTCAGAGCTATGACCAGCGCGCCGCGTTGACGGCCTCCGACATCTCCTGCGTCGAGCCGTACAAGACCCACAACCTGTTCCAGAGCAACCTCCCGTGCAGCGGCGCCGCGGTGGCGCTCAGCAATACGGTGGTCCCTGGCCCGATCGTCTTTGACGACGCCTTCAATGGCGGCAACGGAGCCGACAAGACCGCACCAGCAGCCCCGAACGCCGGCTTCATCCTGTACCTCAAGGGCCGCGAATACCTGGTCGAACTGACGGGTGGCGCGGTGCCGGCAGCGGGAACCCAGTGGACCGTGCGCGACTACGTTGGCGCCGTCAACGGCGGCAACGGCGCGGCCGGCAACGGCGGCAACTACAGCTTCAGCACACAGGGCATGCCCCGTCCGCTGACGTCCATCGGTGCAGCCGTGAAGTTCAAGTTCGATGTCACCAACGAGGTGCAGGCCTCGACCTCCGCCTCGGTGGCGAAGGTGCACACGGTGCCGGATCCGTACTACGTCACCAGTGCGTTCGAGGCCACAACCACGAGCAAGATCATCCGCTTCGTGAACCTGCCCGAACAAGCCACGGTCCGCATCTACACGTCGAGCGGCATTCTCGTCCGCGTCCTGAAGCAGGCCTCAGGAATCTTCGGCGGCGAACTCACGTGGGACGTCCGAAACCGCAACAACCAGTTCGTTGCCAGCGGGGTGTACTTCTATCACGTCACAGCGGAGAACGGTGAAACCACCGTTGGCCGCATGACTATCGTCAACTACGCCCAGTAGTCCACGGAGCCGGGACGGCGCGCCGCTTGCGGCGCGTCGCCCCACCTCAGGAGAACGACGCATGATGCGCTTCACCAAGTCTCGCTGGATCTTCGCAGCTGCCCTCGCTGGCCTCACGCCAGCGGTCGCTGCGGCGCAGCAATCCAACGCCGACAACGTGGGCTACGGAACGACCTCCGCGGAGTTCCTGCTCCTCGGTGCCAAC
This sequence comes from Gemmatimonadota bacterium, assembly GCA_040002895.1. Classification (GTDB taxonomy): domain Bacteria; phylum Gemmatimonadota; class Gemmatimonadetes; order Gemmatimonadales; family GWC2-71-9; genus Palsa-1233. The sequence goes on along the minus strand of JBDUDP010000060.1, from coordinate 7,186 downwards.
GCCCGTGGTACCGCTCTCGGCGGCTCGTACATTTCCGTTGCCACCGATGTCGGTGGTGTCAACGCCAACCCGTCGGCCATCGCCCTGATGACCCGACCTGGCGCCCAGTTCTCGCAGTACAACTACGTCGCCGACACCAAGCTCAACTGGGGCGCCATCGCGTTCCCATTCGGCGGCGGGTCGAAGGCGTTCGGCATGCAGATTGGAACCTACGGCTTCAGCAATCAGCCGGTGTACACGCCGTCCAATCCGGACGGTACCGGCGAGCTGTATAGCGTCTCCGAAACCTTCGCGGCACTGACCTTCGCCCAGAACTTCTCGGATCGCTTCTCGGTCGGTATCACGGCCAAGGGCGTCTTCGACCAGCTCGGCGAAGCCACCGGCACCGCGTTCGCGCTCGACTTCGGTACCCACTTCCATTCCAATTTGAATGGCAAGCCGATTCGCTTCGCGTTCACGCTCACAAACCTCGGGACGTCGCTCAAGTATCAGGGCGACGCACTCCGGACCACCTCGCCCCGGGACTCGATCGAGGGCCAGGACCCGATCGCCAACCTGCCCCAGCCGTCGACGGTGCGAACCAGCGGATTCTCGCTGCCAACCACCTTCCGCGTCGGCTTGGCGTATGACATCATGGCGGCCGGCAACAATCGCTTCACCATCATGGGCGAGTTCAACCAGCAGCGCTCCAACAAGGCCGCCTTCGGCTTTGCCGGCGAGTTCGCAGCCAACAAGCTCGGCGGCAGCGGCTTCGGCGTGGCGGTGCGCGGTTCCTACAGCTCGACACCGGCCAATGCCTACAGCTCGGACTTCTTCGGGGTCGGGGTCGACAAGACCAGCGCCGAGAAGTCGCAGGGTCTCGCGGTGGGTGGTGGCTTGAACTACACCAGCGCGAACTTCTCGCTCGGCTTCGACTACGCCTACCGCAAGGTCGGCCTGCTCGGAACGACGAACTTCTTCACCGTGTCGCTGGGCTGGTAATGATGCTGCCTGGGTTTCTGCTCCTGCTCGGCGCTGCGAGTGCCGTGCCTTCCACGCCGCCACGGTTGGCGGTGCGGGCGGTCCGGTTCTACGTGCCGTCGGTCAAGCAGACCCAGGTGCTGGGATTCCTGCAGGTACCGTATGCCCTCACGGAAGTCGGAGGCGACCGGATCGCGTGGGAAACCACGGTGACGATCAAGGATGCCGCCGGCACGGTGCTCGGGACCCAGAGCTGGTGGTCTGGTGCGCCGGCTTCGGCGCGCCGGGAGGATGCCGTGGGGATGGAACCACTGCGCTTCCCGCCGATGACCCCTGGCAGTTATGTGATTCAGGTGTCCGTCAAAGACAGTGTCAGCGGCAAGGTGGCCACCACGCAAACCGGGATCGAAGCCTTCGCAGCCTCGCCCGGCGTGTCTGACCTGCTGCTGGCGAGCTCGATGCGCAAAGTGCCGGCCGGTGACACCACTTCTTCGCTCGGGGAGTTTTCCCGCGGCGCCTATCGGTTCATCACTGCCCCAGACCTCACGCTCGATGGGGCGAAGCCGGTACTGTCCTACCTGATGGAAGCGTACAGTGACGCCGACGGCGAGGCCTCGATGGCGATCGAAGTACGTGACGCGGCAGGAAAGATGATCTACAAGCTCCCCGCGACGCGTCAGATGATTCCGGCAGGCGGCGGGATCATCGGCGGACAGCTCCCGCTCGAGGGACTGGGCGAAGGCAACTACAAGTTTGCCATGGCTGTGACGTTGGGTGGCAAGACCATGGAGCGCACCGGCGACTTTGCGGTGGGCGATCTCGAAACCTCGCTGGCCCGCACCATTGCGGCCCGGTCCGCGGCCAAGGGACTCGATGCCGCCTTCTTCGGCGGCATGTCCGAGGAGGAGCTCGACGACGCGGCGGATGTGTTGCAGCTCATCGCCACCTCCAAGCAGCTCGCCGTGTACAAGAAGAGCGGATCGGACAAGCTCTCGCTCAACGCCAAGCGCGCGTTTCTGGTGAGCTTCTGGGCCGAGCGCGATCTCAACAAGGCGACGCCCGAGAACGAGACCCGGATGGAGTTCTACAACGCGATCGACTACGTCAATCAGGCGTTCGGCGAATCGGGGCGGGGAGCTCGGCCAGGGTGGAAGACCGATCGCGGCAGGATCTGGGCGCGCAACGGTGCCCCGTCGGACAATTTCAAGCGGCAACAGGAAGGACGCGCTCCCTCGTATGAGGTGTGGCGCTATACCCGCGGACGGCTGCGCTATTACGTCTTCGCCGACCGCAGTGGCATCGGCCAGTTCTCGCTGATGAACTCGAACGACCTGAAGGAGCCCGGCACCGCTGGGTGGGTGGACCTGATGACCCCGGAAGCGGTCATCGCCATCGGACAGTACCTGGGAGTGAACCTGCTTGGGAACGCTCTCGGATCCGGCAGTGGGATCCAGAATTGATGGCTGGAACAGAACAAGAAGTGACCCGCCGGTCGCCTGCGGCCGGAATTCGGAAGTGCAGCAATCCATCACATTTCGTGAGGAGCAGCGTATGAAGGGACTGATTCGTGGGGCCGCAGGACTCGCCGTACTGCTGGCAATGTCGGCCTGCGCCAACGACGCCACTATCGATTTGATGGGGCCTCCGACCGGCGTCCAGGCCACGCCCACCAAGGCGTTCACCCTCAAGGGTGACAGCGTCGCGATCCTTGTGCGGTTGGTCAACGACCGCAACCAGGCCATCGCATCCCAGTTCGACGTCGCCAATGTCGGCGCCGCGATCTCGGTCGCCTACGACGCCGCGTACCGCCCCGACTACGCTACCGGCGGCGGCACCCTCCAGGCGCCGCTCATCAAGCCGGAACAGCGCTACTTCGCCAAGGGCCTGGCCCTCGGAACGTCGACGTTCAACTTGACGTCCAATGGTCTCACCCAGACCGTCACGGTGACGGTGAGCCCCAAGACGCTCGAGGCGGCGCTCAACAAGACCACCGGCCTGACGTACGGCGACACCGTCACCATCACGGCGCCGGCCGGCCTGAAATTCACGCCGACCTCGGCCGTGACCTTCGCCACGGGACCCAGCTCGATCGCCTCGCGCTCGGCTGACTCGAGCTCCATCAAGGTCGTCCTCGGGCCGGGCACGGGCGGGGTGGCCACGGTCACCAACGTCCTTCGCGCCTATGCTCCGACGACTCCACTGCTGACCCTGGTCACCACCAACGCGGTCGTTACGACGCCGACGTTGACCAACATTGGCCCGGCGCTCTCTGCCACCGCCGGGTTGGTTGCTGGCAGTGTCGTGACCATCACGGCGCCGGCAGGCCTGGTCTTCTCGCAGACCTCGGTCGTCACCTTCCCGACTGGTGCGATCGCCATCCAGTCGCGCGCGGCAGACTCGACCTCAATCACCATCGTCATCGGTCCGGGTACCTCCGGCCCCGCGACGATCACCAAGGTCGGCATCGTGAAGGCGCCTGCAGTCGGCGTGTTTACCGTGGTCACGACCAATTCGGTGGCGCTCGTACCCAGTGTCACGGTGGCACCGACGACGGTGTCGAACCTCACTCCGGATATTGGTCAGTCCATCACTGTGACACTGGGCGGGGGTCTGCGCTTCACGAAGGCCTCGCAGGTCCTGATCGGGGGGCGCAAGGCAGGCATCATTTCCACCAGCGCCGACAGCTCAACGGCGACCATCATGCCGATGTCCGGCTCGACCGGTGTCGTTAGCTACAGCGGGATCGCATTGAGCTTCCTCAATACGGTTCTGCTGACGGTTCCAGGCGACAAGAGTGTCACGGTATCGGCCGTCTTCGCCGGTCCGTCTAACCCACTCTCGAACGTCCTCGCCACTGCACCGACGCTCACGCTGACCGGTAGCCAGTCCCTCGTGGTAACCGAGGGCGGTACCATTGCCACACCGTGTGGTCTCGCCGCAGTTCTTGGTGCCGACGCAACTTGCCGGTTCTACAAGGTGACCGTCACGGCGGCCGCGATGTCAGGCCAACTGCTCTGGGATGCCCCGGCAAACCGTGACCTCGGTATCTACGTCCTCAACTCAACCGGTACCGCGTGCTTGAACTTCTTTGCCGATGACAATGGCCGCCAGAGCGGTTCAACGGGCGAGGCAAGCTCGAGCTACAACTGCTCCGGTGTCGCGGCAAACCTGGCCGCGGGTACGGTGATCATCGCCGTGGTGAACTTCCATGGATCGGAAGGCCCGGTGACCTGGTTCCAGTTCCGGATGTCGCAGCCGTAGTCGGTTGTCAGTCCTGATCGCGAACCACCCCCGTCCGGCTTTCCGGGCGGGGGTGGTTTGCGTTTGGTAAGGGTGCGCTCTCCATGGTGACGACTCCGGGGGGTCGACTCATATCTTGGGTGGACTCCCACCCGGACCCTCGATGCGCCACCTCGCTGTGCTCGTACTGCTTGCGTCACCCCTTGCCGCCCAGCAGGCCCCATCCCAGACCCGCGAGCGCGTCCTGGAGCGCTCTGTTCAAGCGTCAGAGGCGGTTCGCAGCCAGGGTGTGCTCCATGGCCTCCCCGCTCAGCTGAGCCACGACGCCGTGCTGGTGTGGCCCGGTGCCGCGGTGCTGCAAGGGACCATCGCGATCACGCGCTTCTTTGACGCGCAGCACTCCATCACCGGGGCCAACATCTCGTGGCAGCTCCTGCATCTCGAGATGGCTCGGGATTCCTCACTCGCACTCGCCTGGGGAGTCGCGGTCGTGGATCGCGATTCCAGCACTTCCGCCTCGGCAACACATCGCATCGGGCGAGTCTTGATGGCGTGGAAGCCGGTCGCCGGTGACTGGAAGATCTCGGCCCTCGCCTTCAGTGGACTGTTGAATGGCGGCGAGACCATGTGGACCGATTCACTGGCTGCGCGCGAATCGCCCCTGCTCCCTTCCACGGGCCCGGCGGCCAAATTCATTGCCGCCGATTCGAGCTTCGCGGCCCTCGCAGAAAGGTCTGGAGCGCAGCACGCCTTCACGACCTTTGCGGCCCCCGATGCCGTCACCTTCTCCGGCAGTGGCGAGCTCGCCATTGGCCGCGCCGCCATCGGTGCCGGCTTCGCGGGCGACGACAATCATTGGTCGTGGGGAGCAGTCGCAGCAGGAGCGTCCAGTGATGGCTTGCTAGGGTGGACGGTTGGGCAGGCGGTGATTGCAGGAAAGAATGGCCTGTCAAAGTCCAAGTACCTGACGCTGTGGCGGCGTCAGTCCGATGGGAGCATCAGGTTCATCTCTGATGGGGGGAACGGTCGGCCGTAGCGTCGCCGCCGGTCAGGCTTCCGGGATCGCAACCTGCAGGGCGCTCAGTGCGGCGGCGAGGTCCTCGCCGTCGCGCCACTGCATCTGGAAGAGTCGCGCGTAAATCCCGCCGCGACGCAGCAGGTCAGCATGAGTCCCTTCCTCCACGATCCGCCCCTTCTCGAGCACCACCAGCCGGTCGGCACGCTGCACCGTGCTCAACCGATGGGCGATGATCAGCGTGGTGCGCCCCACCAGCAGCCGCTCCAGCGCCGCCTCGACCAGCCGCTCGCTCTCGTTGTCGAGCGAGGACGTCGCCTCGTCGAGCACGAGCACTGCCGGGTTCTTGAGCACGGCGCGCGCAATGGCGATGCGCTGCCGCTGACCGCCCGAGAGCTTCACGCCCCGTTCGCCCACCAGGGTGTCATATCCCTCGGGGAGCAGCACCACAAAATCGTGTGCGTAGGCAGCACGGGCCGCTGCCTCGACCTCTGCGTCGCTCGCCTCCGGCCGGGCGTAGGCGATGTTCTCGCGCACCGATCCGCTGAACAGCGTCGGTTCCTGCGGCACCACGCCGATCGCCCGGCGGAGATCGTGCAGCGTGAGCTGGCGCACGTCGATGCCGTCGAGCAGCACGGCGCCCTCCTCCACATCCCAGAAGCGCGGCAGCAGCGACGCAATCGTGGTCTTCCCGGCGCCCGAGGGTCCGACAATCGCGACAACCTCGCCCGGCGCAATCCGCAGGGAGAGCCCCTCGATGGTGGGTAGCGCCTCGTCGAGCAGACGATAGCGGAAGGTGACATCGCGGAACTCCACCTCGCCACGTACCGGGCGCGGCAGCGGTGTGGCCACCGGCGGGTCGGCAATCGGCGAGCTGCTCTCGAGCAACTCGAACACCCGCTCCGCCGCGCCCACCGATTCCTGGAAGGCGGAGAAGAAGGTGGCAATGGCGCCGATGGACGCCGCAATCGTCACCGTGTACAGCAGGAACGACACCAGCTGGCCGGCGGTCACCTGTCCGGCGAGCACCATCCGACCACCCTCCCACAGCACCGCAGTGATGCCGCCGAAGGTGGTGAAGGTGATCACGCCGAAGAACATCGCCCGTACTCGCGCTCGCTGCAGTGCGCGCTCGACCACTTCCGCAATCCGTCCCCCGAAACGCGCGACCTCCTGCGGCTCCTGCGCGAAGCCCTGCACCACGCGAATCTGCGAGAAGGCCTCTTCGGCCGTCGCCGTGGCCTCAGCGACCTGGTCCTGCACCTTGGTGGAGATTCGCCGCAACCGCACGCCGAAGAAGAGCGCCGAACCGATCACCACGGGCATCACGCCGAGGGCGGTGAGCATGAGCTTGGGCTGCATCAGGAAGAGCATCACCACGCTGCCGACGAGCGCAAGGAACTGGCGCGAGAACTCTGCCAGCTGGTGGCTGACCATTCCCTGCAGCTGGGTGATGTCGGTGGTGAGCCGGGAGGTCAGCTCCCCGGTGCGCCGATCGGCAAAGAAACCTGGCGGCATCTCCAGCAGCTTGCCAAAGAGCTCGCGCCGCAGGCCGGCCACGGTGCGTTCCCCGGTGGCGGAGAGCCAGTAGGTCTGGATGTAGTTGAGCACGGCCTGCGTGGCAAAGAGCAGCAGCAGCCCGAGGGCGATGCGGTCGAGCAGGGCACGATCATGCTGCTGGAACGCCGCGTCGAGCATGTAGCGCACGACCAGCGGGAAGGCGAGCGAGATGACCGAGGCGAGAACGAGGGTGACGGAGGCAATCAACAGGCCGCCGCGATACGGTCGGACTCTGGGCCAGAGCCGCAACAGCGCTCGTGGGGAAAAGCGTCGCGGCTTCAGCAGGACCACATCGCGCTGCAGGGTGACCGCATGCCGGACCGGACGTCAGTGCACATGCGGGGTCGCGACGGCAACTTCGGGCGTGTCGAGAATCAACACCTGCGGCGGCGGGGCACGATGTCCGAACGG
>JBDUDP010000059.1:0-13298 GCA_040002895.1 Gemmatimonadota bacterium | reverse complement strand
CAGTGCTGTGCCATGGCGTCGCCCTCATAGCAGGAGAGCAGGGAATAGAAGCCGGTCGTACCGGCACAACCGCAGTTGCAGCGGATGCCATCGATCACACCGGGAATCTCGCGCACGGAATCGAAGAGCGGCCCGAGCTTCTGGTCGCGCAACTTCTCCTTCGCGAGCACCTTGGCACCCGTAATTCCCGGGCGTGGCACGGGATGCGGGCCGAGCGGCGCCATCCCGCAGCGGTGCCGCGTGGCGGCGCGGCCGGGAACGGGCACAAGGAAAATCCCCGCAGCGATGGCGCCGGCGGCGTGAAGAAATCGTCTGCGATGGATCATGGGGGTCCTCCTGGAGACTGCACGCCGGAGTCGCCCGATGGTGAGCGACTCCGACGAGAGTGCGTCAGAGCACCACGCCAGCCGTGAGCATCAGGAAGGCCGTGGTGCTGCTGTTCTTGCTCGCGGTGATGTAGCGACCCTCGACGTAGAACTTCTTGCTGAAGCTCAGGCCGAGACCGCCGCCGAAGCCGAGCGCCCCATCGCCGGTGTAGCTCGTGCCACCGACCTTGACCTTGCTCTTCAGGTAGCCGACGGAACCGATGACATACGGGTTCGCTGCGGCAGCGGCGGTCAGGTTGTACGTGACCGAGCCAAAGGCGCCGTAGATGTCGGCCGTGGCGTCGACGCCGCCCTTCGCCTTGTTGGCGCCATAGAGCCCTTCAACCCAGATCGAGGCCCGCTTGTTCTCGCTCATCCACGGGCGAAAACCGGCGTTCACGATCCAACCCGTCTTGTAGCCATTGCCGAAGTCACTGCTGGGCGACGTGATACCCCCGCCGATGAATACCTGCGCCTGCACGGGGCGGGCAGCAAGGGCAAGGCCGAGCGTGAGGAGTGATGCAGCAAAGAACGAACGACGCATGGTGCCTCCTGGAGCGGAGGAATCGGGACAGGGGTGTCCCCGCGCGCGCCGCGCCGGTCGGCGCGACACCGAGGGCCGCTGCGGCCCTCAAATCAGGCCGTCCCTGTCGGGCGGCCCTGTCTTGAGTTGTGGGCAATATCGGGGCTGACTGCTGGCAGCGCCAGAGGTCGGGGTCCGCCCCCTGCCTGAAGTCGCCTGAAGCGAGGGGTCGCCTGGAACGGAAGCGGCACACCCGGCGAGTGGATGGGTTACGAGACGAGCAGGGTCCCGGCCGTGGGGTCATAGCTCACCGCATAATGGGCCAGTCCACTGGTTTGCTGCCCCCCGGTCCAGTTGCCGTTGCTGGCGAATCGTGCGCCATGCCCGGTGCAGTAGAAACCGTTGGCGACCACACTCACGGTCACGCCGCGGTGTGGGCACACCAGTGACAGCGCAACGAACGTGACATCACCGGTGCGCGCCACGGCGATCGGGTGTCCGCCCTGGCTCCCGTTGTTGACCACGGCGATTCCCCCAACGGTGGCGAGCTCGGGGTAGCTGGCCAACGTCACCGTGAACGCCGTCAGCGATGGTCCACTTGGACTCCCCGAGGCGCAGGCCAGAAGTGCCCCAGCTCCCATCGTCGCCATTGTGCGCTCCAGGAAGTCGCGGCGACTGATCCCGGCACAGTCCGCGCATTGCATCTCACGACCCGCTGGCGAGGTGGATCACCGAAGCCGTCCACCCCGGTTGGTCGGCATCGTTCTTGTGCATCTGATCGACATTCACGACGATTTCGCCGCCCGCCCGCGCAAGGGTGAAGCGATCCATGTTGCGGGTCGCGCGCCCCTTGATGAAGGTGCCGTCAGGCTGGTAGCGAGAGTGGTGCTTGGGACACTGGAATTCGCTGTCACCGCCGTTCCATCGCAATGCGGTGTTCTGATGGGGACAGGAGAGATTGAACGCGTAGATCGCGCCCTTCCAGCGGACCAGGATGACCTGGTTTTCCTTGTCGATCTGCACTCCATCTTCCGTCGGGATCGGGTAGCTCGGGTGCGCGTCGACCTGCCGGAGCGAACGAATTCTGGTGGGATGAAAGCTTGCTGCGAGTACCTCGGGCACGCCGACCATCACCAGTGCCCCCACGGCACTGATGCCGACCTGGCGCAGGAACGAGCGGCGCGGCTGGGACAGCTGGCAGCCGTCACAGGCATCGTCGTCATCCATCGGATCCTGCATCCTGCTCATGGTGCGATACCTCGCAAACGGGACATCGTCAGGGTGAACGGGATCAGCCCGCGTCCGTCAGCACGACGCTGGCGACCGCGGTCCCGATCCACAGCAACAGGGAGATCCATGACACGATGTAGAGTCGCCGCCAATGCGGCGGCGCGGCGGCACGGCGCAACTGGCCTTCCGTCACGGAGAGGAAGGCGCCGTTGATGCAGAGCACTGTGACAAACGAGAGCTTGACCAGGAACTCCACCGACTTGGAATAGGTCGGAATATCGGCGGCCGCGAGCGCGAGCCCGCTCACGAACAGCACGCCGAGGGCAATCAGCACTGGCCTGTGCGTCTGGTGCAGGTGTTCCAGCATCAGTTCGCGCTCACCCGGTGCGGCTCGGGCGGCACGCAGTGTGGTTCGATCGGCGGCCACCGCGAGGCCACCGCCGACCAGCATCGCGACCACGTGGGTGGATGTGAGCAGGGTCTCGGTGAGCCGGGAATCGGCATAAAACGCCTGCCACGGCGCGAACAATCGTGTCAATCCCTCAATCAGTGCAGCGAGCATCAATCCTTCCAGAGCCACATCATCAGGGTCGACGCGGTGGCCAGACTCATGGAACCGATGGCCAGATTCCGGTGACGGTTGGCCCCGGCATCGGTACGGCGTGCGTCACCAGCTGCCTGCGCCGTCATGATGAAACCCACGTCGGCTGCGAGCATGCCGATGGTGTGTACCCAGCGACGCGTCCGACCGGCGGGGTCCTTGCGTGACTCCCAGAGATTCCATCCGCCGGTCACGGTGTTGATGGTGAACAGCGCAGCCAACCCAGCGGCCACAGCGCTGTGGGCTCCCTTGACGCTCGACTCATTCTCCCGACCAAAACCCGTCACCCCGTTCCGCTGGTCCCGGAGCAGCTTCTCGCCGAGGAAGTACTCACCGACAAAGAGCGGGATCTCGGTATAGCTGGCCACCTGATGGATCTTGAGCCGGACACCATAGGCCTTGCTGTATTCGATGGCCTTGGGACGAACCGTATCTGGCAGGATTGCAACCCGGCTGTTGCGCAGCCCGACCATGCCGCCATCGAGACAGGCGCCGCACGCGGCTTCCGACGCCGCTGCCGCGGTGGGCTGGTCGATCGCCTCCTGGGCATTCGCAGCCGCGGCGGTCACGAGCAGGAAGCCGAGGCATACCGTCAGGCTGACCGATTTCATGGAACACGCCCCTGCCGCACACGGAGGTCCACCCGGAACCGGGAGGAGTCGCTGGGATCACTGAGGCGTGCCGAATCCGCGGGCCACTGCGCCGCGAGACGACCGTCGACCAACACCTTGAGCTCACGTACCATGGTGGGGACCTCGATGAGGTAGGTCTCAGCCGCCACCTGATTGTCGATGGCAACCTGCGCATCCGTCACTGTGTAGGCGGTCACACCACCCCGCGAGCGGAAGGTCAACAACGGTGACGTCGTCCGGGAAATCTCCACCACGCCCGTCGCGTGTTCCCTGACGAAACGCACCAGCATGATCGGCGATGGCGCCACCGCGATGCCGGAGGTGAGCGTTGATGCCGCGTCGGTCGAGCCGAGCGCAACACTCGGAGTACCCTTCCCGAGTCGGGTGAGCCAGCGATGAAGCGGGGAGGCCGGGAGGGCCGCGAGCATTGCCGCGGTGACAGCGGCGGCCGACGCCGTCGCGAGCACCACCCGACGAAACCGACCCGCACGCCGGTGCCGCCGCGGAGGCATTGGGGCAGTGGCCGGCACGGGATGATCGAGGAGTCGCAACTGTGCCGCGATCGCAGAATCCTCGCGGAGCAGTTGATCCATTCGCGACGTACAATCGGCGCAGGTCCCAAGGTGTGCCTGGAGTGCCGCGGCGCTGTGCGGTGCTTCGCCGTGAATCATGGCGAGCAGGGTGGCATCGTCGGGGTGGACCATCTCAGTCGGGCTCGCCATTCAGCGCCGCATAGGTCGAGCGAAACTGGACACCAGCGCGCAGCAGGATGGTGCCGACACTTGCCTCCGCCAGCTCGAGCGCGACGCTGATCTCTCGGTAACTGTAGCCCGAGTGACGCAGCAGCAGGATGTCCCGATCGCGCGGCGGAAGCTGTGCCAAGGCCGCGCGGACGCGCTCGCGTGCTTCCTGCTGTTCCAACGCCGCCGCCGGCCCCGCCTCGTCCGCACCAAGTTCCTCGTCGCGGCCGGCCTGCTCGAGCAACCGCAGCCGTCTCCCGGCCTTGCGAGCGCCGTCGCGCACCAGATTGCGGGCCACGGTGATCAGCCAGCTCGCCGGTTCGTCGGGCATCGCGCCACGTTCAAAGAGGCGGACGAAGCTCTCCTGCGCGATATCGGACGCGAGCTCGGGATCACCCAGGGCACGGTCGAGGTACCGGAACAGCGCGGGAAATTGGCGCTGAAAGCAGCGCGCCACCTCGTGCTCGAAGGGATCAGTCACTGCGATGGCCCTCGCATGCGATCCCCAGGCCAGAACAGGGCCAGGGGCGAGGGAATGGAAGGGGTCCAGCACGGTGATCATGCACGAGGAACGCGCCAGTCACGGTGTTTGTGACAGGGCACCCCGCAGCCGCACCTAGAAGACCCAGCCGATTTCGAGGATGGCCGCGCGGCCATTCCCACGAAGCAACTGGTAGCTCCCGTCGGGTTGGGCGACGATCCCGACGGGCTCCGCGCGGTTGAGGAGATTTTCCGCTCGGAGTCCGGCCCGCAGGCCGCGGGTCGACTGCGTTCCGCCCAACGGGAAGAAGTGCCCCACACCGAGGTCAATTCGGATCGGGCCGGCGAGGCGGAGGGAGTTGATGGTGCCCGGAAGATTGGTCGGAACCCCCTCCAGCTCGCCGACCCCAGTCGCAGGTTGGTACGCATGCCACTCCAATCCGGCGGCCATCGGCGACCGCAGCTGTCCCGCACCGGTGTTCCATCGCAGCTGCACGGCAGTGCGATCGGACGCTCGGTAGCTGGCATCGCCCGCAACCGACCACGGTTGCTCCGCACCGGTATGGAAGGCGCTCGTCCCGATCCGCTGAGTGGCGTACGTCCATCCCGTGGAGGCATGCCAGACGACCCGCCCACGCCGTCCGCTCAGTTCGGCAATCAGCCCGCGGGAGCGACCGTCATCGTAGCGCGGCGTACCGGCACCAAAGAGTGCGCCGGTCGTGGCCTCGGGGGTCAGCACGTGGAACCACTGCCGGGCATATCCCTCGAGCACCAGGCGCGTGGACAGTCCCAACCGCTGTGCGACGCTGAACTCCCACTGATCCGCCATGGCCACGGGCGCGCCGGCAACCGAGATCACCGGCAGGGACATTCCGATGATCCCGCTCGCGAGATTGTCCTCATTCAGCATCGACTGGACCGGCTGGTGCGTGCGACCGAATCCAAACTCGAATCGCGTCCCGGCACGCGGCGTCAGACCAAGCCGCAGTCGCGGATCGACGGTCACCGTGGTGAGGTCGCTGGTGGCACGCAGGCCGACGTGTGCATCGAGCCGCGCTCCGGCCTGCCAGTCCCACTCACCATAGGCCGCACCGAAAACCGGCCGGGAGCGCAGATCGAGTCGCTGGGTTGCATCGCTCGTGGTCGCCGATGCCGTGTACCACGTCGTCGGTTGTTGCACCTCCAGGCCGGCAAGCACATTCCCCGCGCCACTATGGCGCACCAGCTCACTCCTCACGCCAAACTCGGACATTCCGCTCGTGACGTGTGCGACGTTGCCGGCACCCGACGTCCGGATCGCTCCACTGCTCCCGGACCACGACGCTACCGTGCGCCACTCGCCGGTTCGGCCGACAGGGGTGGTCCATGATGCACCGAGCGCACCACTGCGCCACACGGCGCGGTTCCCGTCGACGGGCACCCCAAGCGACCCAGGCGACGAGCGGCCACTTCCGTCCGCATCGCCAGGTCCCGCCTCCCATCCCAAGCGGTTGTCATTGCCGAACGCCACCAGGCGCGCCATGCCCGAGCCGAGGCGAAGATGTGCCGCCGCGAGGAGATCGTCGTAGCCATTGTGCACGCCGAACCCGGTCCCATCACTCAACAGATTGCGAAACGAGGAGCGGACGCCCAGCAGCACCCCGCCGCGACCACCAAGCGACGCGCGCAGGAGTGAGCGTCCATCGGTTGCGGTGAGCGTCCCCGAGAGTTGCGGGCGCACCGGATCCTTGTCGTCGGTTCGCAGTTCCGTCACCCCGGCAAGGCTGCCGCCGAAGCGCGACGAGCTCACGCCGGTGTGCAGGTCGAAGCCGGAGATCGCATCGGGGTTGACGGCGCTCGTGGCCCCGGCAAAATGGACCGCACCGAGCAGCGGGACACCGTCGAGCAGCAGGAGATTCTCGGAACCACGCCCACCTCGAATGCTGAGCGCGGTGGCATTGCCGCTGCGCATCGATACCCCCGGAAGGGTGCCGACGAATTGCTGCAGGTCGACTCCACCGCCCGGCGAGCTTTCCTGCCAGCCGCGCTCGATCCGTCGCAATCCACCTTCGGGCTGGGCAGTGCCGGCGGCGGACAGGTCACCAACATCGGGCACGGAATCGTGCGCAACCACGTCGATGGTCGGCAGCGCGACCGCCTGAACGGTCAGTTCGATATCGAGGGAGAGGTCGGACGAATCCGCAAGCAGCACGATGATCGCGCGCGGCGCGAAGCCGACGCCAGAAAACTGGAACCGGTGCGTACCGGGTGCCATCATGGATACGGCGTAGTGTCCGAGGGAGTCGGTGATGGTCCGTTCGGTGCCGTCGAGTTGAACCTCTACGCCGGCCGCCGGGCCAGAGCCGGCGCCGCGCACGGTTCCGTGGACGGCCGCCAGTGCGGCAAGAAGTTGCAACATCGGTGACACCACAGCGACTGAGATAGGGCACACCCTCGGGTGAACATCACCACCCCAAAGCTAGCCGAGGTGGGCCACCGGAAAAACGCTATCGCCTGAACAGGTACGCCACCTTGAGGAAGAAGCCGTCGTCAATCCGGCGCAGGTCGCGCAGCGTGAGCGCGCGATCGCCCTCGAGCGTGGAGCCGTAGCCCAGAAAGGCCACCGTGCCCGGGGTCGGCTCATACGATGCCAGCCAGTCCATCCGCAACCGGTTCCGCTTGCTGGCCGATGCCAGCACCCCGTTGAGGGTAATCGGGAGTCCGGTCGTGGGGTCGCGCAGGGCGGCCTGCCGCTCGGAGCGATACTCCCCCACGACGCGCACGAAGAAGGCACGGTTCGGTTGCAGTTCGAGCTTGATCCGCGGGATCACCGTCCGGCCAAACTCGCTGCCGTCTGCCGTGCGATTGAGCCTGGTCCAGTTCACCGTGCCGGAGAGTCGTACACTGGGTGACGGACGCAGGTTGAGGCTGCCGCGGATGCTGGTGACCGACCCCGGGGCTCCCTCAGGGAAGATCGGCGTCCGCCCGAGATTCGCGGATAGCGAGGCGTCATACTGCCGGAACTGCGGCGTCGAAATGCTGGCATTGCCGCTCCACTGATCGAACACGCCGCTCGCGAGCACAAATGGCTGGGGACCGTTGAGGCCGGCCACACCGTAGCTGCCATAGCTGGGACGATCGAATCGAGCGAACCCCTCCGACAGCTTGCCGTTCACATTCCAACCACCGCGGAAGCGAAACGACCAATTGAGCTCGGTGGCGCCCTCGATCGACTTGTCGGTCACGAAGTCACCGTACTTCCAGATCTGGTTGGAGCCACCGAACAGCGTCAGCTGCTCCACCAACGCCCCCCGCTTGCCGTAGAACGAGAGGCGGTTGAACGCCCGCCCCTGCAGGATGCCCACGCGATTGACGAAGCCGCTGCGCGCCTCGAAGTCGCCGCCAAAGGCCGTCAGGTGATAGTTGAAGCCGAAGGCACGTCCGGTGCGATCAAACTCGGCGTCCCAGAGCGGCGCTGAGCGCGTCTGTCCGGTGCGCGAATCACGGGTCCACGAGTTGGCCAGCTGGGTCTGCACGTAGTAGAGCTTCTTGAAAACCAGGCGCGCGTCCGCCGACATCACCCGATTGAACGCTCCGTCCTGCTCGCGATCGGTGAGCGTGAGCCCCGCCACCGAACTGCCGCCGACATCGCGTCGCAACCGCGTCATGTTCACGAGCGCATTGGGTCCGCTTGACGCCTCATCGATCGACGTCAAGTGCGCGACCGTGTAGCGGCCGAACTTGCCGGTGAGTTTCGCGCCCACCAGCGGATTCACGATGCTGCGGGTGTAGACCAGGTTGTTCGGCGCCGCGAACAGCTCGATGCCCTCGAGAAAGAACGGCCTCCGCTCGGGGTAGAAGAGCGCAAATCGTTCGTTGATGGTCACCAGTCCCGCATCCGATTCCACCTGCGAGAAGTCGGGGTTGATGGTGCCGTCGAGGGTGATGTTGGTGAAGCCGAAGCGCACATTGCCGCCGACATCGGCCTTGAGATCGCCGCGTTTGAAACTGCCATCGGGCTGCCGCGTGCCGGGCAGGTTGGCCGTCACCGCCGGTTGCACCTCGGTGACCACGCCGCGCTTGATATCATGGATCCCCACCAGCGTGCCGGCCTGCCCAAGGAACGTGGCACTCGCGCGACGCACATCCGTCCAGGTGTCCTCGTAGCCGGTGCGCTGGGTGGTGCGGGCCACGTTGAGGCCCCAGGTCTGGCTCACCCCACCGGCATAGCGCAGCGACTTGAACGGGATGCGCATCTCAATGACATAGCCGAACGACGTCAGCCGGCCCTTGCTCTCCCAGAGGAAATCGGGGTTGCGGTCGGTCGTGCCCGACTGCATTCCCGCGCTGGCCGAGAAGCCGCCCTCGCTGCGCACGCCGTCGTCCTGCACGCCATAGGCATTGCTGCCGAAGAAGTAGGCGCGACGGCGATCGTTGAAGGTGTCGAGGTAGATGCTCACCTGGTCGTCGCTGCTGATGTTGTCGCGCTTCGAGAGCGTCGCCCGCACCGAGCTGGGATCGCGATCGTAGGCCATGATGCCGAAGTGAATGGCCGTGGGCGAGTACCACACCAGCACCACGGTCGAATCTTCGGCGGGCCGGCCGTCCACCGGACGCGTCTGGTGGAATCCGTCGAGCCGTGCCGCCTGCTGCCACACCGGTTCATCGAGCACGCCGTCGAGCACAATGGTGGCCTCGATGCGGGGCGGTGTGACCGCGGGGGCGGGGGCGACCGCCTGCGCAGAGAGCACCACAGGCAGGGCGAGCACCAGGAGCAGCGGGAGAATGGGCTTCATAGGGGCGGGAATCTAAGCAGGGGTGAGCACCGGCGGGGAACACCACCAAGGCAGAATTGACGTCCTTCAAACCCGACAGCATATCTTTGCCCTCCCACTACTCCCTGAGGGCGTCTTGCCTACCAAGGTTGAAATCCGGGGCCCGTCTCTGCCTCAACGAGATGGCGGGGGACGTATGGCAATTGATCTGCGGCCTCGCACGCATGCCCGACTCGGTTGTTACGTTGCGCTTGGGCTCTGCGCCGCACTCTGCGTCGGTCCGCTCCCAGCACAGCAAATCACGCGTGCGCAGCCCTCGGTCTTGAGAGCTCAACCACGTGTGAGCCTTGGGAGTCACTCGGTCTCAGCCTCACGATCACGCTCATCGACTGCTACTGGCGCGTTGATCGGGGGACTGGTTGGCGCGACACTCGGCTATGTGGCCTCCCGCGAAAAGGGAGGGGATGGGGTGGGTACAGTACTGATCCTGCCGCTGGCCCTGATCGGCGCCGGACTGGGCGCCATCATAGGTTTTGCGCTGAGCCACCCGCAGTAGTTGTCATTCCTTTGACCCGGATTGTCGGCGTCCCACGCTCCATCTGCGAGCCCCTCGGCAAGGTCACCCAGAACGTCGACCCCTTCCCGACCTGCGACTCCACCCCCACCCGGCCGCCCTGCGCCTCCACCAGCCGCTGCACCAACGCGAGCCCAAGTCCCATGCCGCCCGTGGTCTTGTCGCGGGAGGGATCCACCCGATAGAAGCGCTCGAAGAGATGCGGCAGATGTTCGGCCGCGATCCCCTCGCCCTGATCAATCACCTCGAAGCGCACCCGGCCGCTCGCCAAGGCGACGCGCAGCACGATCACCGAATCGACCGGCGCATGCCGCCGCGCATTCTGCAACAGGTTGCGCAGCACCTGCCCCAGCCGCCGCCGGTCGGCAACGACCTGCAGTGCCGGGGAACTGGCCTCAACCACAATGCGTGCCGCATCCGGCTGTACCGGGAACGCGGCCACGGCCGCCCTCGCGGCTGCTCCGGCATCGAGCGACTCGAGCGCGAGTGTCAGCTCGCCTGCATCGGCGAGGGAGAGATCGCGCAGGTCATCGACCAGGTGATTCAACGACGCTGCCTCCTCCCGCAGTGCCCCGAGGACGGCGTCATCGATGGGTTGAATGCCATCTCGTGCGGCCTCGAGCAGGCCAATGATATTGGTCAGCGGCGTGCGGAGTTCGTGCGCCACGTCAGTGACCATCCGGCGACGCTGGGCTTCCGATGCCTCGAGACTCGAGGCCAGCTCGTTGAATGACCGCCCGAGGTCAGCCACCTCATCATTGCCGCGCACTGGCACACGCGAATCGAGTTTCCCTTCGCGAAGCGCCGCGGTGGCGCGCGACAACTCCTCCACCCGCCCGAGCAACGGCCGCGCGATCAGCAGCGTCACCACCGCGGAGAGCAGTGAACCGACCAACACCGCAATGACGATACGGCGCGAGAGATCGTCGGATGGGCTCCGCCCAGAGATCCGCGAGGTCATCGCCGCACTGCGCAGCGCCGGGATGAGCACCAACGTGTTCTGCATCCCCGCACGCTCAAAACTGTGCCCCGGAATCGCCAGCAGCACTCGGCGAGTTACCCCGTTGGCTGCAACCGATTGCCGGAACGACGCCGCACCGCCCGGCATGAGGGTGAGCGCCCCCGCCGTGAGCCCCGGAATCGACGAGCCGAGCACTCGGCCCTGCGCATCGAGCACCGCCGCACCGAGCAGGGTGGTGTCGCCACGGGTCACCCGCGCCAGCGCGGCAGAGAGTGCGACCGAATCACCCAGCGGTAGCGCCTCAAGCGCGTCGCGCAATGGCCGCGCCAGGGAATCGATCCGTCGGTCGACACGCGTCTCGACCGCGATTCGGTCGATCTCGGTGAGCGACCACTTCCCCAGCAGCGCGGCGAGCGCCACCATCGCCGCCACCACGAACAGCCAGACCACCACGAAGAAGCGGAGTCGGAGCGACCTCATGACGGCCGACCAGTGCCGAGGCGATACCCGACACCAAACACCGTCTCGACCAGATCGTCGGGGGCCGCGATCACCGCGCCGAGCTTCCGGCGCAGGTTGCGCACGTGCACATCCACCGTTCGCTCGAGCGCATCACGCCCGCGCGCAGGCAGTCGGTCGAGCAGCGCCGCACGCGAACAGACTCGCCCAGGCTGCTCGGCCAAGGCGCGCAGGATCTCGAACTCGCTGGGCGTGAGTTCCACCGGCACATCATCGAGGGAGACGCGATGCCGTGAGAGGTCGACGCAGAGGGGTCCTGCCATCACCTGGTCACGCTCGCCGGGCGGAGCACGCCGGAGCAGGGCATTGGCCCGTGCGACGAGCTCCCGTGGTGAGAAGGGTTTGGTGACATAGTCGTCGGCGCCACCTTCGAACCCCTCGATCCGCTCCTCCTCGAGCGTCCGTGCGGTGACCATGATCACCGGCAATCCATGTTCCGCCGTGAGCTCTCGGCAGAGCGTCATGCCGTCGACACCCGGGAGCATGCGGTCGAGAATCACCAGGTCGAACGGTTCCGCACGCAGGCGTTCGCGCGCCCGACCTCCGTGCCCCTCCACCCACACCCGGTGACCGGCGTGGCGTAGGTAGAGCGCGATCAGCTCCGCCGTCCGCGTGTCATCTTCGACCACCAGAATCCGACCGGGTTGTGTCACCATTCCCCCAGAGTCAGCCGCCCGCGCTTCGCCGGATCATAGCGGGAGCGGGTAGCGCTCGAGCCGCTGCAGGTCATCCTCGGTGATGTGCGCCACGTAGACCGAGGTTGCACCCATGCCGACCACTATCCGACTCGCCGGCAGTCGCACGCTCGCCAGCAATGCCCCCTGATCGTTGAACACGTCGTACAGCGCGGCTCGCCCGGCGGGTTGGTAGCGGCGAACCCAGAGCCGGTCCTTGCCGTCGACAAACAACTGGGCCGGATCGAACGCTGGCTTGGTGGCCGGGAAGAGGGACGCCGCCGGCGCTTCGTCGTCTCGCGGGCGTCCTCGACCGAGGGTGAAGGTCTGCTCGCCGTTCCGGTTCTCGACTCCAACGTTGATCATGCCACTGCGCGTCACGTCGGCGGCGTATTCCTTCCGCTCCGCCTCGCCGATCTTCACGGGCGAATACACCACATTGGCGCCCACACGCCGGGCGCCCTGTCGCGACACGGTCTCGACGTGATAGCTGCCGCTGCGTACCAGGTAGATCGTGCCCGATGTGGCCACCGCCCAGCCATCGGCCGCGGCGAGCGGCACCGGCGTCATCCGAACCTGGCGCGCGTTCTGCCCGCCCGATTCGGCGCGCTTGGTGTCGGGCGCCTTGAGGATGGCGACTCGGCTCACCTGACGGGAGCCGCGATCGAAGCGATTCAGCGCGATGGAGTCTCCGCCGGGCCCGCCACGGAAATAGATGCCCCCCATGCGGTCAACGCCGCCCGGCAGCATGACCGACACGGAGCCCTCTCCCCCGCCCATGATCGGCAGGGTGTTGCCGAGCTTGCCGGCGGCATCAACCAACGTGAGGCGGTTGTTGCCGAGATCCACGAGCAAGGAGCTATCGGCGGCAAGCGGCCAGATCCCGTCCGGCTGGAGGTACTCGCCAGGCCCACGACCCTTGTGGCCCAGGGTATCGCTGCGGCCGAGCCCGCGATCGATACGCAAGAGCACGGCATCCGTGGGCGCGGCCACGAGCACCGATCCGTTGGTCAATTCGCGCACGCCGCGAATCAGCGAGAACTCGAACGGATTGCGGGCGTTGGCGGCGCCGAGAGCGATCTCGCGCGCCGGGGCCTGAGCCGCCAGCGGGAGGGCAAAGAGAATGGCAAAGAGGGCTGTCGCACTACGCATGGGATGGCTCTCCCCAAAAGGGTGTGTGGGGAGAGTAGTGAACCGCTGTGAAGGCAAGATGAAGAGCCCCCGCCGGATCACCGACGGGGGCTC
>JBDUDP010000058.1:0-13538 GCA_040002895.1 Gemmatimonadota bacterium | reverse complement strand
CCCCCCGCTGGCGTTGCCACGTCAGTGACGACTCAGAGCCGCTCGCCGCTCACCATGTCGAACCAGTGACACCCTCCGGGCGGGACGGAGCATGGGATCACGCTCCCCAGGGCGGGGGAGACGCCGGCGTCGACACGCAGGGTCATCGGGACGGCACCCGCGGTCCCGCTCACCAACGATTCGTATCCCAGCGGCTCGACGCCCTCGACCACGAGATCGAACCCGGGACTCCCTGCCGTGGGTCGGATGGTTTCGGGACGGATCCCGAGGACGACGGGTTCCTCCGGACACCGCGCCGGAAGCTGCGACTCCGGGACCTCCATCACCAGGCCGCCATCGGTCGATTCGAAGCGCACGCTGGAGCCGCGCAGCAGTCGCCCCGCGACCTGGTTCATCGGCGGCGAGCCGAGAAATCCCGCGACGAAAAGGTTGGCCGGCCGATTGTAGATGTCGAGCGGACTGCCGATCTGCTGCACTCGGCCGGCATGCATCACGACGATCCGATCGCCGAGGGTCATCGCCTCGACCTGATCGTGCGTCACGTACAGCGTGGTGACTCCCAATCGCCGCCGCAGCGCGGCCAGCTCACGACGCATCTGCACCCGCAACTTGGCGTCGAGATTCGACAGTGGCTCGTCGAACAGGAAGACTTCCGGCTGGCGCACGATCGCACGCCCCAGTGCCACGCGCTGCCGCTGCCCCCCGGAGAGCTGCTTGGGCTTGCGCTGCAACAGTTCCTCGATGCCCAGCAGCCCGGCGACCTCACGGACCCGCGTCTCCACCTCCGCGGCCGACTGCTTCCGCAGCGTGAGCGCAAAGGCGAGGTTCTCGCGCACCGTCATGTGGGGATAGAGGGCATAGTTCTGGAACACCATCGCGATGTCACGATCACGGGCCGGGACATCGTTCACGACCCGATCGCCGATGCGGATGATTCCGCTCGAGACCGATTCGAGCCCCGCCACCATCCGCAGGGTCGTGGTCTTGCCGCAGCCCGATGGACCGACCAGCACGAGGAATTCCCCTTCGTCCACGGCAAGGGAGATCTCGTGCACGGCCACGTGAACGGCGGCGCGATCACGGTATATTTTCTGGACGCCCTCAAGCGTGACCTTTGCCATCGAGATGCCTTCCTTCATGTCTGAGACGATTCGCTTTCCCCGAGACTTCCGCTGGGGCGCCGCCACATCTGCCTATCAGGTCGAGGGTTCGCCCCTCGCCGACGGCGCCGGTCCGAGCATCTGGCACCGCTTTGTCCATGAGCCCGGTCGCATCGACAACGGTGACACCGGCGACATCGCGTGCGACCACTACCATCGGGCCGACAGCGACGTCCAGCTGATGCAGGAGCTCGGCCTCAACGCCTACCGCTTCAGCGTGTCCTGGAGCCGAGTGCTTCCGACCGGTCGCGGAAGGGTGAATGCTCCAGGACTCGCCTTCTACGACCGTCTCGTCGACCGCCTGCTGCAGCGCCAGATCACCCCCTGCCTGACGCTGTACCATTGGGACCTTCCCGCCGCGCTCGACGATGCGGGCGGATGGCTCAATCGCGACATTGCCGGCTGGTTCGCCGACTATGCCAGCGTCGTGGTGCGTGCGCTGGGCGATCGGGTCTCCATGTGGACCACCCTCAACGAACCGTGGGTCTGTTCCGATGCCGGCTATCTCCACGGGGTCCACGCCCCCGGGCACGCGAGCGTATCAGAGACTCCGATCGCAAGTCACAACCTGCTTCGCGCACACGGGGCCGGGATGCAGGCCATCCGCGCCGAAGGGGGCCGGGAAGCCGGATTGGTCGTGAATCTCGAGCCCAAATATCCCGCGACCCACCATCCGGACGACCTTGCCGCCACACGCCGTGCCGACGCCTACATGAACCGCCAGTTTCTCGACCCCGCCCTGCTCGGCCGGTACCCCGAGGAGATGTCCGAGATCTTCGGAGCCGATTGGCCGGCGTTTCCGGACCACGACTTTGCGTTGATCAAGCAACCGCTCGACTTCCTCGGCATCAACTACTACACTCGCACCGTCACTCGTGATGACCCGGGAGCAGTGCCAGTGCGCGCGGCACGCGTCCGCCAGAACGAGGCCCTGCACACCACGCTCGACTGGGAAGTGTACCCCGAGGCGCTCACGGCCGTGCTGCTCTGGGTCCGGGAGCGCTACGGTTCCCTGCCGCTGTACATCACCGAAAACGGTGCCGCCTTCGAGGACCTCGATCCGGGGACGGCCAGCGAAGTCGAGGATCCGCTCCGGGTGGCCTATTTCCGCTCCCACCTGCTCGCCGCGCACGACGCGATCCGGCAGGGCGTCGATTTGCGCGGCTACTTCGCCTGGTCGCTGTTCGACAACTTCGAATGGAGCGCCGGCTTCGCCAAGCGATTCGGACTCCATCGCATCGAAGCCGGCACGCTCCGCCGCATCCCGAAGGCAAGCGCCCGCTTCTATGCCGATGTCATCCGTACTGCCGGCGCCGCACTCGGCCGATAGGCCACCTCGTCATTGTCGCCGAACTCGATGACCACCTGATGATCCCCGCCGTCGACGGGAAGCGAGATCTGCACGCCCTCCGCATCGAGCGTTGTTGAGAGTGTGGTCGACCGCACCGCAGCGGCTCCCTTCACGCGGCGCACATCGAGCGTCACCACCCCTCGATCCTCGGGCAGGCAGTAGCGGAATGAGAATCCGGGCCACGACAACGGCAACGCCGGACGCAACTGCAGTATCCGGCCCGCACGCAGCGTGATGCCCAGCACCGACTCGAGCGCCACCCGGAGCATCCATCCCGCCGACCCGGTGTACCAGGTCCAGCCTCCGCGACCGGTGTGCGGCGACTCGCCATAGACATCCGCCGCAATGACATACGGTTCCACCAGGTAGGTCGCAATCGCATCGGCCGACCCGCCGCGCGTGACCGGACTGACCATCTCCAGCAGGCGGGCGGCCTGCTCGCTTCGCCCAGCCTCGGCGAGCGCCTTGATGGCCCAGAGCGCGGCGTGGGTGTACTGCCCGCCGTTTTCGCGCACGCCCGGGAGGTACCCCTTGATGTAGCCCGGATCGTGGGGCGTACGGTCGAACGGCGGTGTGAGCAACCGGATGAGTCCCGCGGGCTCATCGACCAGATACTCCTCCATGGCGTCGAGTGCACTCGCGGCGCGCTCCGGACTCGCCACGCCGGAGATGACCGACCACGCCTGCGCGATCGCATCGATGCGACACTCGTCGCTCGTGGCCGATCCCAGCGGCGTGCCATCGTCGTAGTAGGCACGGCGGAACCAGGCGCCGTCCCAGCCGCCCGCGTTCAGGGCGGTGCGCAGCGAGGCCATGTGGGTTTGGTATCGAAGCGCGCGGTCATCGTCGCCACGCGCGCGGCAGGTGGGGAGAAATCGCTCCAGGATGGTGTGGAGGAAGAAGCCCATCCAGACACTTTCGCCTCGCCCAAGGCGGCCCACCCGGTTCATCCCATCATTCCAGTCACCGGTGCCGATCAGCGGAAGTCCGTGTGCCCCCGTGGCAAGGGAGCGGTCAATGGCGCGACAGCAATGCTCGTAGACCGTCCCTGCCGTGCCGGAGTCGTGAGGCATGAGGAAGACCTCATCCTCGCCATCGCGCAGCAGCCGGGCTGTCAGGAACCCGGTGCGCTCGTCGAACACCGACTGATCGCCGGTGGTGTCAGCGTAGAACTGTGTCAAGAGCGGTAGCCAGAGGAGGTCATCGGCAAAGCGGGTTCGAATTCCCCGCCCGGCCGGAGGGTGCCACCAGTGCAGCACGTCGCCCTCAACGAACTGGTGCGCAGCGTGCAGCAGGATCTGACTCCGGGTGAGCTCCGGGCGATGATAGACCAGCGCCGCGGCGTCCTGCAGCTGGTCGCGATAGCCGAATGCGCCGCCTGATTGGTACATGGCGGAGCGGGCCCAGATGCGGCAGCAGAGGTTTTGATAGCCAAGCCATCCGTTGACCATCAAGTCGAGCGCCGGCACCGGCGTTGTTACCTGAATCGCGCCCAACAGCTCACGCCATCCGGCCACGACGCTTGCCAATTCATCCGTGACCGCCGCCGCACTGTCGAACCGTGCTGCAAGGCTCACGGCCTCGTCACGGCTCGGCGCCTCCCCCAGCAGCACCGTCCATTCGGCGCTCTCACCCGGGGCCAAGGTGGTCCGGAGGTGGAAGCCGGCGCAGGGATCCATGCCGGCACCAGTTCGGCCGTCGAGCTCCAGGGCACCAGCCACTGCGGCAGGTGACGCAGGTGATCCGCAAGAACCCAGGAACGCCAACCGATCCGCGGTGAACGTCAGACCCCCTTCTGCAGGGCCGCGCACGGCGACAAAAGCCGTCGCCGCTGCGAAATCGGGGCGTGCACCATTCTGTGCCAACAACACGCGATCGTTGGCCACCGACTCGGTGACGATTGACGCACCCGAGGTCTGGCGAAGGCTGCCGAGGACCCACTCGGCGTAGTAAAACAGCGAGAGCGCACGTGTCCCCTGCCCCTGATTCGTGACCCGCAATCGCACCAGTTTCACCGGTGCCTCACGCGCCATGAAGCAGACGACGTCCTGCACCAGCGCGCGGGATTCATGCGTCCAACGGGTATACCCAAAGCCGTGGCGGCAGGTGTAGGCGCCGTCGCCGGGAACCGGCGCGGGGGTAGGCGACCAGAATTCGCGCGCGTCGTCATCGCGCAGGTAGAGCGCCTCGCCCACCGGATCAGACACGGGATCGTTGAACCACGGTGTGAGTCGATTCTCCCGGCTGTTGGTTGCCCAGGTGAACCCCAATCCCGTCTCGGAGACGACACACCCGGCGGCAGGATTCGCGATGACGTTGGTCCACGGCAACGGTGGGAGTCGCACTGCGGTCGCGGTGCGATCGAGCCGGATCACGTATTCGCTGCCGTCGGCGGAGAACCCGCCATGACCATTGTCGAACTGGAGCATCTCGGTGCGATCGGCCGGCGCGGGCAGGGCGGATACGGGACGTGCCATGGTCGGGAGCGGAACCTCGGGCGTGCGCAGCGCAACGGCCGACACGGTCGCCTCTTCGAGGCGACGCGCGAACGTCTCCTCGTGGTCGGCCGCTGCGATCGCGCCCTCCACCTCCTGCCGGTCGACGCCCGCAGCGAAGAGGGCGTCAAGGACCACCATGCCACCGGGTGCGATGGTGCAGGCACGCCGCAGCGACACGATCGGATCGAGGACGTCGCCGACCGTCCCCGACAGGATGGCCGCATCGGTGAGCGCACACGGATCGCGCAGGCCATGCCCGCGGCCGACGAAGCGCGCGCGATCGGTCTCGCATTGCAACGGCTCGAGTGCGAGACCGGGCTGACGCCAGCGCAGGGCGTGCCCGAACGTGAGCGTGTTGTCCTCCGGGCTTCGCGGCCGCCGATGCGCCAACACGATCTCGTGCTCAGCCGACCATGCCGTCTGGACGAACAGCTTGGAGAAGGCGGGGTGCCCTGCGTCGGCACCGGCCAGGTTCAGGACGACTTCGGCATAGGTGGTCAGTTCAATCCGTCGCGCGTCGGAGCCGTGATTGCGGATGGTGACTCGCCGACGTTCAACGTCGTGGTGTGGTGCCACCGTGATCTCGGTACGCACCGCGAGGGTGCCATCCCGACGCTCGATGGTGAGCGCGGCCGGGGTGACCGATACGGCATAGGTCATCCCCGGCACCGGCACCGGCTGGAAGCCGGTTGACCAAAAGGCGCCCGTGTCGAGGTCGCGCAGGTAGGCAAAGATGCCGTCGGCCTCCCGCGTGGGGTCGTCGAGCCACCGCGTCAGGTCAAGTTGACCCAAGCTGGCATGACCCGCGCCCGCGGCGGTGACGAGCGTGCGGTAGCGGCCGTTCGTGAGCAGATGCCGATCGCCGTTCATGGTTCGAACACCACGGTGGCGGGAACTTCGCTCAGGGCGATCCCTCCTCCCGGCTGCATCGCGGACCGCACTCCATCCACGGTGACAGAGCGGAACCGGCCCTCACCAGGCGCATGGAGCACCACCCCGCCGGGGGGAAGGCGCAGGCCCGGCTCGATCCTGACCACGACCTGCCCACCGTCTCGTCGGACGGTGTAGCTGAGCGGACCCCACCAGGTGCTCAGTTTGCGCACGGACACACCGGAATCAGCCAACCAGGCCTCGGCGATCCCCTGCCCCACCACCAGGGTGCTGTCAGCTTCACGCTCATACACGAAGAGGTCGGCGGCGGAACGGAGAAAATCCGACCCGACCCAGGTGTGGGGCATGTCGCCGATGAACTTCGGCGCGTGGCGGTCATGCCAGACGACTTCGGGCCATTGATGCCAAGCGACCGGTTCCTGATCGGCCAGAAAGGCGTCCAGCATCGCCAACGCGCGCGCCTTCCACCCCAGACGGAGCATCGCTCCGACGGTGCGGAGTTCGTACGGCGTGTAGGCCTCCCATCGACTCGCGGTATCGCTCCGACTGCTCGCCTCGGTCCAGTATCGTTCGAACGTGGCGTCGAGCGCCGCCCGTGGCAGTCGCGGCAATTCTTCGCCGGGCGAGATGGCGATGGTCGTCGAGGTGGCGTCGAAGTCGCCGAGGTCCGCAGATCCCGGAATGAAGGAGAGCTTGCGAGTCGCCATCACTCGGTCAATGGAGGTGTACAGATCGGTCGCGAACTCATCGCGCATCGCCCCGATGCGCGTCGCGTCCGCTGCGCGGCCCAGAACCGATGCCATGGCGGCGGCATCCTTGAATCCGCGCAACGCGAAGAAATCGTCCCAGTACGAGTGCATCGGCTTGGCAGAATAGCCTTCATGGCTGATCGAGGGGGGGAGGAGTCCGAAGTACAATTGCTGCTCCCCCGTCATGAACGCCGGGCCCCGTTCACTGCGACGCAGCGAGTCGAGGTACCCGATCGCCGCGTTCACCTGCGGCCACAACTCCTCGAGGATCTCTCGATCACCGGTGTGCCGAAAATATTCCATGATCAGGTAGATGAACTCACCGTGACTGTCGTGTTCGGCCACCGGATCGGCGCCGCGATGATCCACGCAACACGGCACCTTGCCGTTCGGGTATTGGTATTGGGCGTACCAGAGCAGGAATCGACGGACCACATCGGCGTGCCCGAAACGCAGCAGTGCCGTGCTGGTGAGCGCGCCGTCGCGAATCCAGGAACGCTCATACGAGCGCGACCCCGGCTGCACGGCCGCGCCATCCTGATTGATGAGGATGTAGCCGAGCGTGCTGCTGATGCTGTGGCTGATCGACGCACCGGAGCGCGGAAGCTCGATCCCCGACTTGCCCAGGAGTTCCGACCAGTGCCGCATGCCACGCTGCATCGCGGCCGCGACGTCGCCCATGACCCGGGGCGATCCGGCCACCGCCGCTCTCCCGACCAGCGGCACCTCGATCGCCACGGTATCGGCACCGCCCGCGGGCACAACAAGGCTCCATGCGAGCGCACCGGAGGCCGAGCCGAAGGGATCGCGCGCCGCGGTGGTCGGAGGCAGTGCGCCGCGCCGGAGCCAGTCCGTCACGTCCCCACGTGAAAACGGCACCGCCCCGAACGCGACGCCTCGCGAGATGGTGCGCACCATGCGAGTCGCGTTGACCGTGACGCCCCGCGGCGTCAGGCGGAGCGAGTCAACCCGGCTCCAGCCGCCCGGGGTGCCGAGGAACTGCCACGGCGGATTCACCTGGAAGGGACGAATCGCGAGGAACAGCTTGGTACGGAGGGTTTGCTGCGTGGGATTTCGCACCACGTAGCGCACCACCACACTCGAACGGTCCTCCTGTCCCACCGCCAGGACCGTGATATCGAGACCGATCCGATCATGATCCCAGCGGACGGTGGGGATCGGCCACTGGTCGGCTTCGAGCGACGCAGAACGTGCGACATCACTCCATGTCAGCAACTGCCCATTCGCGAACACGAAGGGCTCGACGCTGAAGTCGCCGTTGCCGGCCTCGACGGCCCCATCCTCGTTCAAGAGCGCCTCCTGCGGGGCGCCCTCGACTCCCACCACCGTCCAATTGGCCCGTTCCCCGAGCAGGTAGCGCGGGTAGCTGCCACGGGCAGCATCCCGGGCGACCATCGCAAAGAAGGCGTTGCGCGAGGCGCCAGCAGCGAGCGGTTCGATGCGCAGCTCGCGCAACCCCACACCAGTGCTCGCGGTGCGCGATTCGGTCTCGAGGCGGAGGTATCGCGCATCGTGGTCGGGCAGGAAGATGTGGTCGTCGAGTCCCTCACCGCCGGTGCGTCGCTCCACCACGCGCCACGTGACGCCGTCGTCGGAATCCCGGAGCAGGTAGCGGGTGGGCGCGCGGCCCGGCTCCCAGGCCAACGACAGTCCACCATATTCGCGATAGGCGCCCAGGTCCACTGTCAGCTGGGCCCGAAGTCCCGTGGCGCGCCAACTGGTGGTACTGTCGCCATCGAGCACGGCGCTGGCGGGGTGATCCGGCTCCTCCCGAGTCGCCGTGACCATCGGCGCGATGGGCTCCGCGGCACTCTCGGGGAGCTGGGTGAGGCGAAGGTCATCGAACCAGACGCTCCCCCGCCCTCCGCCGCGACCCGCCGTGATCACCAGTTCCAGTGTCGCCACGTGCCCAGGCGTGCCACCGCCCGAGGGACCCCACGCAAATGCGATCTGTCGCCGCCGGATGGTCACCCGTTCCCAGCCGTCGCGAAATCCCCGGTCGCGTTCGGTGTACCACCAGACGTTGTCACCGCTCGCATCGATCAGCTTGAACTCGAGGGTGTTGGCTGCCGCGACGCCGCGGATCCAGAAGGAGAAGGCGTAATTCCCCGACAGGTCCAGCGGGAGCTCCCGGCGCGCGATGGCGTAGCCGCCGCCGGAGAAGGCGAAGTCGAGTCGCAACGCCCCGCCGGTCCGCCCGCGATCGGCGTGCAACGTGAGCCCGACTCCATCGGCCGGGTGCGCGGACCAGGGTTCGATGCGGTCGAACGAATCCAGCACCCGACCGGTATCGACCGGCATGGCCGCCAGCAGCAGGGCCCAGCAGACTCCGATCATCCCTTCACGCTTCCAGCCATGATTCCCTGGATGTAATAGCGCTGCAGGAAGAGGAAGGCGATGAACACTGGAATCACGGTCACAACCGATCCCGCCATCATCAGCTCCACATCCTGCACATGCTCGCCGGCGAGGTTGGCGAGCGCGACGGGAAGATTGTACCGCGCGTCATCACTGAGGACGATGAGCGGCCACATGAAGTCGTTCCAGGCGCTCAGGAACGTGAACACGCCGAGGGTGGCGAGAACCGGACCGAGCGAGGGCAGCACGATCGATCGAAAGACTCGAAACTCGCTGGCACCATCGAGCCGGGCCGCATCGAGCAGGTCGTCCGGAATGGACAGGGCGTACTGCCGCACCAGAAAGATCCCGTAGATCGGCGCGAGCACCGGAATCATGGCGCCGAACAGGGTGTTGATGAGGCCCATCTCGCGCAACAGGATGAACATCGGCAACATCGCCACCTGGCCGGGAATCACCATCCCCGCCAATAGGGCGCGAAAGATCGATTGCCGACCCCGGAAGCGCAGCTTGGCGAAGGCGTAGCCTGCCATCCCGGTGATGAGCACCGCCAGCACCGTCCCACCCACGGCAATGATCAGCGAGTTGACGAAGTAGCGCCCAAGGCTCTGGGTCGTGAAGAGGGCGCGATAGTGCTCCAGCGTGGGATGGTGCGGCAGCAGCGGCGGCGGAGAGCTATTCGCCTCGCCCGAACGCATCAGCGAGGCCGAGAGCATCCACAGTAGCGGTGTGGCAGCAAGCAACGCACCGACCAGCAGGAGCAGGTGCAGCCCAATGGCACGCCACCGGGCCCTCACTGGCTGCTCCGACGCTGGATGCGCAGCTGAACCAGGGTACCCACCAGCGTCAGCAGGAAGAGCACCACCGCAATGGAGGCGGAGAAGCCGAGACGCCACCAGCGGAAGCCCTCCTCGTACATGTACAACACCAGCGTCAGGGTACTCTTGAGCGGGCCACCCTGCGTCATGACGTAGGGCTCGCTGAAGATCTGGAACGACGCGATCATGGTGACCACGCCCACGAAGACAAAGGTGGGGCCCAGCATCGGGAGTGTCACGTGGCGGAAGCGTGCCCACGCCCCGGCGCCGTCGAGGGCCGCCGCCTCGTAGAGCTCCTCGGGAATGCTCTGCAGCCCAGCAAGAAAGACCAGCATATTGTAGCCGAAGTTCTTCCAGACCGAGAGCAGAATCAGGGACGGCATGGCCCAGTGCGGACTGCCCAGCCAGTCAATCGGACCGATGCCCAGCAGCCCGAGTCCGGCGTTGAGCAGGCCGTACTGCGGGTGATAGATGTACCGCCACACCAGCGCCATGGCGACCAGCGTGGTGACCCACGGAGCAAAGAAGGCGCTGCGGAAAAACGGCTTGAAGCGCACGGCCTTGGCGTTCACGAGGATCGCCGCCGCGAGCGAGACCGCCGCCGAGAGGGGGCCACCCACCATCACGAAGTAGAGCGTGTTCTTGAGCGCCGTCCAGAAGAGCGGCGAGGTCGCAAGATCGTGATAGTTCTTGAACCCCACGATGCGCGTGTTGCCGAGGTTGGCAATGGAGTAGAGGTCGAAGTCGGTAAACGAGAGCAGGAACGCGCCGGCGACCGGGATCGCGAAGAAGACGCCAATCAGGATCAGCGCCGGGCTCACAAACGCCCATCCCGCCCGTGCCTCGGCCCGGCTGTCGATCCCGCTCATCGTTGCTCGGCCGGCGTGCGGTGCATCAAGTAGCGCCGGCGCTCGAGGAGTCGGTCGACATCGGCATCCAGCGCTCGCAACGCCTCGGCGGCCGACTGTTTTCCTCGCACGGCAGCTTCGGTGCGGTCCATCAGCTTGGTGGTGACTTGCTCCCACTCGGGTACCATCGGCGTGGGGACGGTGCGCCCGAGCTGCACCCGGAAGGCGTCGGCCTCCCGGTCGGCCGCAAGGACCGAATCTGCCCACGCCTCGCGGCGTGCGGGGAGATCACCGGTCAGTCGGTAAAAGCGCGCCTGCTGCTCCGGTCGCGACAGGAATTGGACCAGCGCGAGCGCGAGCTGGGCGTGCTTGGAGGCCTTGAAGACCACCAGCGAGGCTCCGCCCGCCAGCGAGACACCGGACTCTCCCCCGGTTGGCCCCGGCAGCGGCGCGGTTCCCCAGGCATCCTGCAGTTCGGGCGGGAGGCGGCGGCGAAACTCCCCGAGATTCCACGGGCCGGTGATGTACATCGCGAAGGTGCCCCGGCCGAATTCCTGGTAGAGGTTCGCGATCTCGGTGCTGCTGACCGGCGGCGCCAGCCCCTCGCGATAGAGTTGCAACAGGAAATCAAATGCGCGCGAAAATTCGGCTTGGTGGAACACGCCATGGCCGGTGGAGTCGATGAGCGCCGAGCCCTGCTGCAGGCCGAGGATCGCCATCGGTGGCCATTCATTCACCGGCAGGTAGACCGCGTATTTGGCCGGTCCCGCGAGTCGCTTCACCGCCCGCATCGCCTCGAGCCACGCCGGCCAGTTGTCGGGAATCGCCGTGTATCCGGCTTGGGCGAGCAGATCCTTTCGATAGAAGAGCACCCGGGTATCGACATACCAGGGAATGCCGTAGAGCGTGTCGTTCACGCGATTGGTGGCGAGAATGCCTGGGAAGTAGCCGCTGTCGGGGAGGGCGCCGGTCACAGGCTCGAGCGCACCGAGGGTCACCATCTCCGGAATCCAGGTGTTCCCCATCTGCGCCACGTCCGGCGTGGCGCGCCCGACAATGGCGGTCAACAACTTCTCGTGCGCCGCAGTCCAGGGAATCTGCTGCACTCGCACATGCACACCGGGGTGCTCGGCCTCGAAGCTGCGCACCAGTTCCTGGACCACCTCGCCTTCGCGTCCGAATGCCCAGAAGCGGAGCGTCGTCTCATCAGCTGACGAGGCGCACCCGCCGAGACCGGCGAGCGATCCCAGCGCCGCCAAGGCATGACCCAACCTCACGGTGCTTGATCCAACCAGCCACCGCGGAAACCGGCGCGACGCAATCCCGTGACGAGATATGGGCTCTTGCGCATGGTTTTCCAGACCAGTCCGGAGCGATGATTGGCGATCATGGCGAGGATGGGCCCTTGGTCGATACCGAGATAGTCCGTGTCGAACCACCCTTTCCCTGCCACGACGCGGCCCGCCTGCGGCGGGGCGTCCGTCCACTGCCAGGTGGGGTTGAAGGCGTCGCGGAATCCGTAGGGCCCGAACAGGTCGTCGCCGTAGCGTTCGCGCATCGCGAGCAGGGCGGGACCGACAATCTCTGGGGCGAAGGCGATGGAGCCGCCAGCGGCGGTGGGTGCAATCGTACCGTCATCTCGGATCTCAGTGTACGATGCCCCACGTGCCGCGTAGGTAAAGAACCGGCGTGCTCGCCCGCCGACATCGCGGGTCACATCGGCCGGACCGTCCGACGCGGAAAGGCCCCAGATATCCTTGCCATAGTCGGTCCATCCCGCAGGATTGGCGATGGCGTAGGCGCGCTGACCATAAGTGGCGCGTCGGGAATTCTCGAAGTAGTCGATGCCCTTGCCGCGCATGTAGCCATCGGCGATGCCCTTGAAGTCCACCCATACCTGGGAATAGTGATGCCCGAACAGCGGGGCGAACCCGACATGCTGCTGGCCGTAGAAGTCGCCCCAGGTGTAGCTGGCGGTCCAGGCGTCCCACGCCTCGGTCGCGACCGGATGCGTCGGCGAGCCGAGGGCGAGCAGGTACACCAGCATCGCCTCGTTCATGCCTCGCCAATCGAGATCGTGAAAGCCGCTCTCGGGGTACCACCCCATGGTCACCAAGGGGGGCCGGGGTTGAGCCCAACTCCAGTTCACGCGACGATAGAGCGAATCCGCATACGCGCGAATCGCCGGTTCGTCACCGCCGGCGCCGTCAAAATACTGTTGGCAGAAGAGCACGCCGGCCATCAACAGCGCCGTATCCACCGTGGAGAGCTCCACGGTCTGGAATCGCCGACCGGATGATGGATCGAGGAAGTGGTAAAAAAATCCCTGATAGCCACCGGTTCCCGATGCCGCGGGCCCCTGCGGGAGGTCGTAAAAGAAGCGCAGCGTCGCGAGGGTGCGCTCAGCCGCGGCGGCGCGCGTGACGTAGCCATCCTCCGCCCCGATGCCGTATGCGGTGAGGGCAAAGCCGACGGCTGCGATGCTGGAAAAGGATTGCGTCGGCCAGCGATCGGGAGTCAGTCCGGTGCCCGCCGGCGTGCGCTCCCAGAAAAAGTCGAAGGTGCGTCGCGAGAGGGTGTCGAGCAGCGCCTCAACCCGCGGCGAGGGTGGCGCGGCGACGGGATCGGAATTGACCGTGGAGCAGGCCGATCCCGTCGCGAGCAGGAGGAACGTGAGCCAGCGGCGGGGCGTGAGGTTGGACATGGTCGAAGCGCCCCGGGGAATGGAGCGGTGATGGGGCACCATGCTGATGCCCCACCACCCACTCGATCAGAAGGTGTATTCGGCGCCGATCTGGATGCGGCGCGCGTCGGTCACGACGCAACCGGCTGATCCGAAGTTCG
>JBDUDP010000057.1:0-14281 GCA_040002895.1 Gemmatimonadota bacterium | reverse complement strand
TGGCATCTATGCCGTCGGCGACTGCACGACCCAGCCGCAATTCGTCTACGTGGCGGCGGCGGCAGGGACCCGAGCGGCGGTGAATCTCATGGGCGGGAACCGCACGCTGGATCTCTCCAGCATGCCGGCCGTCGTGTTCACGGATCCCCAAGTCGCGACCGTCGGTCTCTCCGAGGCTGCGGCACGCGAACGTGGGATCGCCACGGATCAGCGCACGCTCTCCTTGCTACATGTTCCCCGCGCGCTGGTCAATTTCGACACGCGCGGTGCCATCAAGCTGGTTGTGGAGGCGGGGAGCGGTCGGCTGCTGGGTGTCCAGGTGCTCTCGGCCGAGGCTGGCGAGATCATCCAGACCGCGGCGATGGCCCTGCGCGCGCGCCTGACCGTTGAGGAGCTCGCGGATCAGCTTTTCCCGTATCTCACGATGGTGGAGGGGCTGAAGCTGGCGGCGCAAACGTTCACCAAGGACGTGTCACAGCTCTCCTGCTGCGCGGGCTGAGGGTCGGTTCGCCAACTGATCAGTGGGCGCTTCTGTTCGCGCGAGTACGGTGTGAGCAGACTCGTGTCGCTCTCGAACGACCTTGCGCGACTGGCCTCGCCATGCTGGGGCAAGCTCCGATCGAGGTCGAAGAACGCCACCCAGGATGGATTGCCAGAGGGTGCCCTGGCGAATACCTCGATCCCCGGCCAGGGTGGCGGCCCGGGGCAGTTCTGGGCCCGGGGGGATCTGATCCGTCGGGAAAGGCGGAGCGGGTCGGGCGCTATCTTTCGATGTCCTCGCTGCTCGGAGCCACGCCCCGTTGCGCCCCGTCTCGCTCGCCCTGATCCGCACCGTCACTCGCTGGATCTTCGGCGTACTGCTTTGCTATGCGGGCACCAACCACTTCCGGCATCCCGACGGCTTCGTCCAAATCATGCCCGACTACCTGCCGTGGCCCTTGGCGTTGGTCTATCTGAGCGGCGTCGCCGAGTGCGGGTTGGGGGCGATGTTGCTGGTGCGGGGGTGGGCACGGGTTGCGGCGTGGGGGATCATCGCGCTGCTCATCGCGATCTTCCCGGCCAACATCAACATGGCCGTCCATCCCGCGATCTATCCGCAGGCACCCGTCTGGGCACTCTGGCTGCGGCTACCGGTGCAGGGACTGCTGATGTGGTGGGTGTATCAGTACACGAAGCCAGGGATGGAGCCCACATGAAGATCCGGATCGATGCTGATGCGCACGGACTCGAACGGATCGGTAGCCGCGTGGGATCGCTGCCCGGGGGTATCGTGCGCCATCTGACGCTGCTCCACATGCTCCCCGCTGCCGAGGACCCACCATGATCGCGTGCCGCCAGCGCTTGACCGGACTTCTCGCCTGCCTCACGGCGGCGCCCCTCGTGGCACAGCGCCCGCCGTTTCCGAGCGATGGGCACCTCACCGCGCAGGCGCCCGATTCGTTCCTGGTCCGGTTCGAGACCACCAAGGGCAACGTCATCCTGCACGCTCATCGTACCTGGTCTCCGCTCGGCGTCGATCGCCTGTATCAACTGGTGCGGGCCGGGTACTACAATGGCACTGTCATCTACCGGGTCGGGCCAACCGCAAGTTTCAAGGGTGGTTTCGTGGTGCAGTTCGGCATTGGCAACAGCGGCGACCTCAATCGCGCGTGGGATCGTGCGCCGCTCGCCGACGAGCCGGTGCGACACGGCAACGCCCGTGGCACTGTCAACTTCGCGCGGGCTGGGCCGAACACGCGGACGGTCGAGCTGGCGATCAACCTGACGGCGAACACTACCATGGACACCGTGAGCTACGGTGGTGTGCGCGGCTTCCCACCGATCGCGGAGGTGATCGATGGGATGGACGTGCTGGAGGCCCTCAATCGACAGTACGGCAACCGCGTCTTCGACCAGTGGGATTCGGTGATGGCGTCGGGGCGGCGCTATCTCGACCGGGTCTATCCCGGGCTCGACCGGATCATTCGGGCAAGTATTGTGAACGTGCGGTAGCTGTGCCGATGCACGTCACGCACGTCGAGCGGGTCGCCGTTGTCGACTTGAATATTGTGGTCGGCGGCAGTGACTCGCCGGACTGCTCTTGGCCTTTGCGTTGAGCCTCGTGCTATTCCGTCGCGTGCTCGAACGGCTACCGCGCCATGCCCCGGGGTGGTGGGGAGTCCCTTGTGCGTCGCGGCAAATACCTCGACCCCTGGCCAGGGCAGAGGCCCGGGGGGCAGGGCTGGGCCCGGGGGGCTCGTCCGTCGGGATTACGGGGTTCGAGATTGGGCGCTACGTTCATTGCGGATGTCCAAGCCAACCCCTTTCGGAGGTACCCGTGAAAAGGCTCTCACGCCTGTCGGTTCGTTTGTTGGTGGCACTGGTGTTCGTTGCGCCCTCGGTGGCGAGCGCACAGATCGAGCCGGGGCGGGTGCCGTTGCAGACGGCCCTCACCGAGCTCGCCCGCTTCCGTGAACGCTACGCCGAGATGTACAACACCAAGGATGTGGCGGAGCTGGCGGTGATGTACGGCGACCATGCGATCGTGATTGCCAATGATGGGAGCATGACCGTCGGAAAGGCGGCGATCACGGCGGGGTTGAAGGCCGGGGCGCCGAGCTTCACCCACGTGGTGATCACCTCCGACAGCATGACGGTGTACGGCAACACGGCCGTCGACCATGGCACCGCGAAATTCCACTCGGCCGGAAAGCCGGAGCTCGTCGAGCGCTATCTCGTGGTGCTCCGTCGTGGCATGAAGGAGTGGAAGGTGGTGAGCCTCGCCAATGTCCCGGTGCTTCCGGCGAAATAGCATTCGGCGCGCCGTGATTGGAGATCGCTACTATCGCGGCACTCGCTCGTTGGTACCCCCATTTGGATTCAATGGAGAACTCATGTCTTTCCGTACTCGATTCTCGGCGCGATGGCTGATGCTGGTGGGAGCCGCCGCCACCATCACCACCGCGTGCGCACCGGCGGCCCCGGAGGCGTCCAGCGTGACCGGCGCGACCTCGGCCAGCGAACTCACGCCGGCCGCCGCGCGCCTCGGCCCCGACGTGTCCAAGGCGCTGGCATCACTGCGCAACGCCACGGCACGGTTCCATGATGTCGACGCCGCCATGGCCGCCGGGTATGCCAATCCCGCCGGAATTCCCTGCGTGGCCAGCCCGGCGGGGACGATGGGCGTGCATGCCGCGAAGGCATCATTGGCGATGGACCAGGCCGTGATACCGGACCAGCCGGAAGTCCTGCTCTATCTTCCGAAGCAGAATGGCGGATTCAAGCTCGTCGCCGTGGAATACGTGGTGCCGGTGCTGGTCCGCAACAACACCACCAACGCCGTGACCCCCTGGTTTGGGCCGACTCAGTGGGGCGCCGGCTACACCCAGCTTACCCCGCGGCCGTCCGTGTTCGGCGAGGCGTTCGAGGGGCCCATGGAAGGGCATGAGCCGGGGATGCCATGGCACTTCGACAAGCACGTGTGGGTTTGGGAGACGAATCCCAGCGGAATGTTCAGCCAGTGGAATCCGTCGATCAGCTGCTCCTGACGGACGAGCCGCTCGACAGTCCTGCGCGGCGCGCATAGGCTGGAGGCGCAAAAGACACCCGGTCGTCGTGAGCACTGCTCAGGGCGACCGGGTGTTCCGTTCGGGCAGCCCTCGGCACCGAGCCCGGGTGTCGGTGTCAGAGCTCCATCAGCAGCGATTCCGACGAGAACCCCGGACCGAGGGCGCTGATCACCGCATGGCCTCCGCGGCCAGGGGGGTGGGCCCTCAGGTAGCGTTCGAGCACGTACAGCACCGTCACGGAAGACATATTGCCGAAATCCCGCAGCACGCCGCGGGAGTAGCCGAACCGGTCCGGCTCGAGGCCAAACGCGCTCGCGTACGCCGACAGCACTTTCGGACCGCCAGGGTGATAGAGGAATTCCGTGACGTCGTCGATGGTCAGCTCATGGGCGGCGAGGAAGGTGTCGAGTTCCTCGCGCGCATGGCGATCCACGAGCTGCGGGATGCGGCGGTCGAAGATCACCTGCAGTCCCTTGGACACGACGTTCCAGCCCATGATCTCGAGCGAATCGGGATAGAGCACTGAGCGCCCGTCGAGCAGCCGATAGCCGGCGTCACCGGTCTCGTCGCCCGAGAGCAGCGCCACCGCTGCGCCGTCGGCAAAGAGCGCGGTCGCGACGATGTTGCTCGTGGACGCGTCGTCGCGCAGCAGGGTCAGGCTGCACATCTCGGCGCAGAACAACAGCACCCGCTCGCGCGGATGACCGACCAGGTGGTCGTAGGCGACGCCGAGGCCGGCGACGCCGCCGGCGCAGCCCAGACCCCAGATCGGCGTCCGACGGATGTTGTGGCGCAATCCGAGCCGGTTGATGAGGCGGGCATCGATGGACGGCGTCGCCAGCCCGGTGGTGTTGACGTAGAGGACGCGGTCGATCGCCTCTGGCGCGAGACCGTGCCGCTCGAGCAGCGTCTTGCCCGCGTGCGCGCAGAGCGTGGTCGCGGCGTCGATATAAACCATGCTGATCTCGCCGAGGGAGTGTTCGTCGCGATACCACGCAGGCGGCCGACAGAGGTGGCGAGTGCTGATGCCGGCGTGCTCAAAAATCGGCATCAGCCGTTCGAGGTTGGGCACCTTCGGACCGAACGTCGCCCGGGCAAACTCGGCGGCGAAGGTTTGGGGGACAATGTGTTCGGGGGGCGCGCAGACTACGTCAACGAGGCGAGGCATTCACTTCAACATGCGTGCACATTCGCGCAAAGGCGAGCGGCGATCGGGGCCCGCACGCTCTGCCGGCGGGACGCTCGACGCCGTTCGTGCCCAGGCCATCCCGAGCACGAAGAAGAGAATCAGGAACGCCGTCGAAAAGACGATGAAGAGGACGCGGAGGAGCATCATCGCGAGCATCTCGGCGAGCGATGCCCCGCCGATGACACCCAGGATGGCACCGACGATCACCAGCCCCAGCCACTTCGGGGTAGGGATGCGAAAGGGACGGCGCTCGGAGCCCGACAGCGCGAAGCGGAAGCTCGTCATCTCAATCCCACACTTCCACGCCGTCGACCGCGATCGTGAGGACGACGAGCGCGGCCTCGTCCTCACCCGCCGGAAACCAGGAGGCGATGGCCGGATGCCAGAGTCGCTCCACGAGGTCGAGATCGCGCTCAATCCGCGCGCTGCCGTGCACCACGATGAAGCGATCGGAGCCCGGCCGGCTGAAGGTCACCAGGACATCCGGTCGCTTGCGCACCTCGGCCACGATCGGCATGTCGCCGGGCGCGAGAAAGTGGAGTTCCCGGTGGCAATCAGTGTTCGTGTTCGGCAGCAGCCGGGTATGCATGATCCCGGTGGAATCCACCGTCGTGATCAGGGCCGCCGGAATCGTGCGCATGACGCCGGCGAGCTGCCCAAGTGGCGCATGGGAAGCCGGATCAGGAGCGGCCCATGGGGTGAGGGTCATTCCCATACGTCGGCACTCATCACGTCAACCCGGATGAACGAGATGGCGGTGGCCTTCGGCCGGCGGGGCATCATCGCGGCGATGCCGGCACCGTGGGTCGCACGCTGGCAGACTCGCGCCACGCCGTTGAGCACCAGCGAGCGGTTGGTCTCGCGATCGAGATACGTCACCTGCACCGGCGCACGGGCGCGTACGTGGTCGAGCAGCGGATCTGCGTCCGGGGTCGCGAACCAGATCTCGCCATCGAACAGTCGCCGCGTGGGGGCCATCGGCCGGGTGTGGAGCTTGCCGCACCGATCGCGCGTCGTGAGCAACGCGATTCGGCTGGTGCGGATCAGCCCACGCAGGGTCGATGGATCGGCGTGCAGGCACTCGCCGGCCGTGGGGGTGGCCCACATCGCGACCCGAAGCGCGTGCGCCGCCCAGCGACCGAGCTCGACCATCCCCGCCCAGAGACCCGGCTTCCGTTCCACCCCGTCGTCGTCGTCGCCGAGGAGTCGGAGTGTCGGCGAACGGAGTCCCGATCCCGGAACGGGCGCCTGGTTTGGCGTCCGTGCGCTGGCGCGACCCTCGATGCCGCCGAAGGGCAGCTGGATTTCGTCGCGCTGAGCGAACTCGTACGCCTGTGCCATGTCGCGCCCCGGGGGAGAAGGGTGGAGAATGCGCCAACGCAAAAACGGGCACGCCAGAGGACCGTGAAGTCCAGTGGTCGCGCCCGCATCTTCCGGGACCGAATATCCCGGGCGATCGAACGGATGGGAGAGCGAGCCTCCCATCATTTTGTGGTGATGCTCCCCTACAATGCGACGCTGTTTTGAATCGCGCAAGGGGGGTGTTCGGGATACCTTTCCTGCGCCCAAAGCCAGAGGACGAGTCGATGGTGCAGGATGACACATCGGAAGGGCGACTGGGCGAGGCACACGCCGCGCTCCGGCAGCTGAGCCAGCTCACCGGCTGGGTGGCGCACGAGGTCAACAACTCCCTCGGCGGCATCCAGAGTTCGTTCGCGCTCCTCCAGCGGCTCATTCCGACCGACCATCCGCACTATCGCTATGTCGGCGCGATCGAGCGGGAAATCGCCCGGGCCAGTGGCCTGACGCAACGGCTGCAGCAGAGCTACGGTTTCAACGAGGCGCACGTCGGGTCAGTGCCGCTTGGCTCGGCGATCGGGGCAGCCCTCTTGGCGCTGAAGCCACTGGCGATGGCGCGTGGCGTGACCATCACCCTCCGCAGCCCCGGCCCCACGGACACGGATCCCGAGGTATCAGTAGTGGGGCAAGCGGCCATCCGTCACGCGTTGCAGCACGCCATCGAGGGAGGTGCCAACGCCAGCGAGATCCAGGTTGAAGGGCGAGAAGAGGCCGGCATGTTGTCAGTCGCCGTCGCGTGGAGTGGTCCGGACCCCTCGGTCGAGAAACTGCCCCGTTCGGCCCCACCCGGCTTTGCATTGGCGCTATCCCAGCAGCTGGTGCGCGCACTTGGGGGAGCGCTGCGAATTGCCCCCGCCGATGGACCACACGGAATGATCCAGGTATTGCTGCCCTCTGACCCCCGGGGAGTCACCACTCATGCCACGTGACGGACAGATCCTCATCGCCGATGACGACGCCACCTTCCGGGAAGCCACCGCGGAACTGCTCCGCTGCGAGGGGTACACGGTCGAGTCGGCGCCCGATGCGGCTGCCGCGATGGCCGCGGTCCGGAAGGGGGGCTACGACCTCCTGATCAGCGATCTGGAGATGCCGGGCAATGCCGGGTTGCAGCTGGTGCGCGACGTGGCCGCCGAGGCCGGTGGCCTTCCCGTGATCATCCTGACCGGCCTGCCGACGATCGAGTCCGCGGTTGCCTCGATCGATCTTCCGGTGAGCGCCTACCTGCTCAAGCCGGTGGACCTGCCGACCCTGTTCGAGAAGGCCGCCACCGCGATCAGCCGCTTCCACACCTATCGCACCATGCGGGACACCGAGCAGCGGATGGAACAGTGGCGCCGTGAGCTCGGCCAGATCACGACGACCGCGCAGACCCCGGGGCAGGGCACGCCATCGGTCGACGCCTTTCTCGCGCTCACCCTGCGAAACGTGATGGGATCGCTGAGCGACCTCGGCGTGTTGGGGCAGGCACTCACGGGTCGGCAGGCGGGTGCCAATCCCTGTCAGCTGATGAACTGCCCCCGGGGCGCCCAGCTCCAGGCGGCGGTGCGCGAGACCGTGGCAGTGCTGGAGGCGACCAGAGCGTCGTTCAAGTCCAAGCAACTCGGCGACTTGCGCCAGCAACTGGAGCTGGTGCTGCAGCACGTGTAGGGCGTCCGACCTGGGGGTCTTGACGCGATCGGGGGCGAGTGTAAGCTTCTACCTGTAGGTCCAATCGGCAGCAGCCTTGTCGCGAACGATTGCTGGCGTTCCGAGACGAAGGCGTGATCCCTCCCTCAACGGGGAATGTGGTCGCGCCTTTTTTGTTGTGTCCCACTGGTCTGCACAGGAGATCCCCATGACTCCGGATGTTGATGAACTGCCGCCCCTGAAGCCCACCGACGGAATGGGCGACTGCATGCGCTTTACCTCCGATGCCCCCGAGCCCACGCTGGTGGAGACCGATGATGCCTTCACCTGCCATCCGGAGCGCGAAGCCGCAACGCTCCGCCTGTCACGCATCGGCATTTTCCGCCGGCTCAACGATCGGCACGTGTTGAGGCTGCTATGAACTACCCGATCCGATACACGCTGCTCGCGGCTGTCCTGCTGGCACCGTTCGCCTTCGGACCCGGGATCAGCGGCGCCCCGGCCCTCCTGCTCCGCGTGCTCGATGTCTTCTTCGCCGTGAGCTTCGTCCTGCTTCTGCTGCTTCATCTTTTCTTCAACCGCAAGTGGCGGATCGATCCGGGTCCGCAGTGGCAGCCACCAATGTCGCGGCGTGCGCAGCATCGCCTGGCACACCCGCGGGCCCGATAGGTGACAGCCTCCGTGATCGACCGCGCGCTGGCACCGAGCGATTCCTGTCACATGGTGCAGCTCTTCGACAACGACACCTCCCTCAGCGAGGTCGTGTCGCAGTATCTCGGCGCGGGCCTCGCCGCGGGGGAGATGGTGATCCTGATCGCGACCGCGGCGCATCGCAGCGCGATCCGGCGGCAGCTGACTGATCGGGCCTTCGATCTGGAGCGGGCGCAGGCGGCGGGGCTGTACACGGAGTTGGACGCCCACGATCTGCTGGCCGGATTCCTGGTGGATGGCCGGCCCGATGCCACCAAGTTCGAGGCGCTGGTGGGTGACCGTATCGAAGCCATGCAACAGACCCGCCCGGGCGTGCGCATCCGCGCGTACGGCGAGATGGTGGACCTCCTCTGGGGCGACGACAACCCTGCTGCCGCGCTCGAACTCGAATCCCTGTGGAATGACTTCTGCGCTCGCCAGCCGCTCGCGCTGCTTTGTGCCTACCACGCCGCGCACTTCGGGGGCGACGCGGGGGAGACTGGGCTCGAGGCCGTGTGCGGGGCGCACGATTACGTCGTGCCGCGAGAGCAGGCCGGGGCGCTTCCGGATGCCAATGGGCGTCTGCGCGAGTTGACGCTGCTCCAGCAACGGGCGGCAGCGCTTTCACTCGAAGTGACCCGTCGCACGGCCCTCGAGGGCGACCTGCGGGAGGCCTTGTCCGCGGCGACCGCGGCGCACGCCGTGGCCGACGAGAGCGTGCGCTACAACGAACTGTTCACGCGCATGGTGGGACACGATCTGCGGAATCCCCTCAATGCCATCGTCACCACCGCCCACTACCTGACGCGGATCAGCACGGAGCCCAAACTGCTGCGTGCCGCACAGCGGATCACCTCGAGCTCGATGCGGATGGCACGGATGATCGAGCAGTTGCTCGACTTCACCAGGATCCAAGTTGGGAAAGGACTCCATGTGGAGCGCGGGACGACCGATCTCCTTCAGCTCTGTCAGGGCCTCGTCACGACACTCCAGTCGACCCACCCCGGTCGCACGATCGTGTTGGCTTCGCGCGGAGTGGCGGTGGGCGAGCTGGACGCCGAACGGATGACACAGGTCCTCTCCACGCTGCTCTTGAATGCCGTCCACTATGGTGACGACGCACGGCCCGTCCGCCTGGATCTCGACGGATCAGACCCTGGGAGCCTCACGGTCTCGGTACACAATGGCGGTGTGGTATCCCCTGAGGTCATGCCGCTCTTCTTCGCGCCGATGCACGGTGGGCTCAAGGGGGAACACACCCAAGCCCTCGGTCTCGGGCTCTACCTCACGCGCGCGCTGATTCGCGCCCACGGGGGGGAGATAGCCGTCCATTCCAGCGCCGCGGGTGGCACGGTGGTCCGGGTCGAACTCCCGCGGCAGGCGACCGTCGAGATGACGGCCTGATGCGCTCCTCCGAAGCCGAGTGCACTGTACTCGTGGTCGATGACGAGTTCGAGTTGGTGCAGACCCTGCGCGAAGTCTTCACGGATGAAGGGTACCACGTGCGCACCGTCAGCAACGGTCGCGATGCGTTGCGCTATCTGCGGGAGACGGCGGTCAAGCCCTGTCTGGTCGTGCTCGACTTGATCCTGCCCATGCTCGATGGCAATGCGGTCTATGCCATCATGAAGGCGGACCCGGAACTCGCGTCGGTGCCGATTCTGGTTTCGACGTCGGATCCCTCGCGGGCTCCGGCGGGGGCCGAGGTGATGCGCAAGCCGATTGTGCTCGACGCGCTGCTGGCGCACGTGGAGCGGTACTGTGTCCGCCGCAAGGAGCCGCCGCCCTCGGGCCCTTCCGAAGCGGCCCGCAGGCCCTAGCTTATCGTTGCGTGCGTGCGTGCCTGCATCGCGACAAGCCCGTGCTGAACCCCATGTACCCGTTCCCGGATGAGGATCGTGATGGCGCTCCATAAGTCAGTAGCGGCCTATGGTGTGGCGCTTGCGGCCGTGGCCACGGCCATTGGCGTTCGGCTGACGCTCACCCCCATCCTGGGTGAGTCGGTGCCGTTTTCCCTGACCCTCGTGGCCATCGCGTTCGCGGCATGGTATGGCGGCACTGGACCCGGGCTCCTGGCCCTGATCGCGGGCGAGGTGGGCGTGCGCTATTTCCTGCTTCCTCCGACGCACCACTTCGGGGTCGAAACCGAAGCGCAGACGATCGCGCTCATCACCTTCGCGCTGCTGGGGTTCGCCGCGATCGCACTCATCGACTCGCAGCGGCGGGCGCGCCACCGCTCCGAGGCCGAGGGCAACCTGTTGCGGATCACGCTGGGGAGCATCGGGGACGGTATCATCACCACGGACACCGAGAACCGGATCACCCGAATCAATACGACGGCCCAGGCGTTGACCGGCTGGAGCGAAGGGGGAGCACTCGGTCGCCCGCTCCACGATGTTTTCCGGATCGTGCACGAGGAGAGCCGCGAGCCGGTCGAGTGCCTCGCCCCAGGGGCGATGCGCACGCAGGGCCCGAAGGGGGCGCACCATCCGATTCTGGTCGCGCGCGACGGCA
This sequence comes from Gemmatimonadota bacterium, assembly GCA_040002895.1. Taxonomy (GTDB): domain Bacteria; phylum Gemmatimonadota; class Gemmatimonadetes; order Gemmatimonadales; family GWC2-71-9; genus Palsa-1233. Next base: position 3,352 of record JBDUDP010000057.1, on the reverse strand, counting down.
GCGAACGCCTCATCGAGGAGAGTTGCGCCGCCATTCGGAATGACGCGGGTGACGAAGTGGGCACCGCGCTGATGTTCCGCGATATCACCGATCGACGACGCCAGCAGGCCGCGTTGCTACGGAGTGAGCTCGAGCTGCGTGACCTCTTCGACAACGCCTCCATCGGACTGCACTGGGTCGGTCCCGATGGTACGGTACTCCGCGTCAATCAGGCCGAATTGGAGCTGCTCGGCTACACGCACGAGGAATATGTTGGGCGCAACATCGCGGACTTCCACGCCGATCAGGAGACCATCAACGACATCCTGCAGGCGCTCTCGGCCGGCGTGGCGCTGCACGAATGTCCCGCGCGGTTGCGCCACAAGGATGGGTCGGTCCGGGAAGTGCTCATCAGCTCGAACGTCCTTTTCGAGAACGGGGAATTCATTCATACCCGTTGCTTCACGGTCGATGTCACCGCCCGCAACGCGGCTGCGGCCGCGATGCGGGAGAGCGAGACCACCTTGCGTGCGTTCTATGACAATTCCCCCGCCTGCATGGGGATCGTTGAACCCACCGCGGACGGCGATCTGCTGCACATCTATGACAATCCGGCCAGCAGTCGCTTCTTCGGCGCCGAGCCCGGCACGCTCGAAGGGAAGCGCTCGCTCGCCGATATCGGCGTGGATCCGGCCGAACTGGAAGGTCGGCTGAGGCGCTATGCCGAGAGCGAGCGCACCGGGCAGCCGGTGCAGTTCGACCAGGAATATCGCCGTCCTGACGGCATGCGCTGGCTCGCGGCGACGGTCTGTCCGATCGGGGTGGGCCCCACCGGCCGGACCCGGTTCTGCTTTGTGGCCGAGGATGTCACCGAACGGAAGGCGGTAGAGGCCGAGCTGAGCGCGAGCGAGGAGCGGCTCCGGTTGGCGCTCGACGCGGTCGGAATGGGAGTCTGGGATTGGGATGTCGAGACCGGTGGGCTCTCGTGGACCGAGCAGCTCGAACCGTTGCACGGGCTCGCACCGGGCACCTTCGCGGGGACGTTCGAGGCGTTTCAGGAACTGGTCCATGAGGCGGATCGGGATCGGGTCCGGGCGGCCATTGGCGAGGCCCTCGAGACCAGTGGCGGCTTCAATGTGGAGTTCCGTAACCTCCGCGCCAACGGCGACATTGCCTGGATCGCCGGAACCGGGCGGGCGATCCCGGGGCCCGACGGTCGGTCCAAGCGGCTGATCGGCGTCGGACTCGATGTCACGGAACGCAATCGCGCGCAGCAGACGTCCCAGTTCCTCGCCGACGCCAGCGCTGCGCTCGCCGTGCCCACCGATCTCGACAGTATTCTCCAGAACCTTGCCGCCCTCGGCGTGCCCTACTTTGCGGACTGGATTGCGATCGACTTTCTCGAGCCGGACGGTACGCTGCGCCGGATCGCGGTTGCGCACGTGGATCCGGCCAAGCGCGAGGTGGTACACGATCTCCATCGGCGCTTTCCCCCCGATCTTTCGTGGCCCCAGGGCGCGGGGAATATCCTCCGCACCGGCAAGGCGGAGTTCATTCCAACCATCTCCGACGACCTGCTGGAGCGCTCGACCCGAGACCCCGAGCACCTCCAGCTTGTGCGCGCCCTGGGGCTGCGATCGTACATTGGTGTGCCACTCTCTGTCCGCGGCAAAACCCTCGGCGCGATCATCTTCCTCACGGCAGAGTCAGGACATCGCTACGACGAGCGGGACCTCGCGGTGGCCTCGGATCTGGCGCGGCGGGCCGGGATCGCGATCGAGAACTCGCAGCTCTATGGCGCCCTGCAGAACGCCGACCGCCGCAAGGATGAGTTCCTCGCGACGCTCGCGCACGAGTTGCGCAATCCTCTTGCGCCCATCAGCAACTCCCTCGCCCTGTTGCAGCATGTCGAGGACGATCCGGAGCTCCTGCGGCAGGCGCGCGGTGCGATCGAACGGCAACTCTCGCAGCTGGTGCGGTTGGTGGATGACCTGCTTGACGTGAGTCGGATCACGCGTGACCGCCTCGAACTGAAGCGCAGCCGGGTCGAACTGGCCTCGGTCGTCCACCACGCGGTCGAAGGGGTCCGGCATCTCTATGACCGGGCCGGTCACGAACTCACCATCACGCTCCCGGCGGAGCCGCTCGTTCTGTATGCCGATCCCATCCGGCTGGCGCAGATGCTCGGGAACCTGCTGATCAACTCCTCCAAGTACACCGCGCCCGGGGGCAAGGTCTCGCTCACGGCTGTACATGACGAGGCAGAGGTTGTCATCCGGGTGCGCGACAACGGAATGGGGATTGCGGCCGCGATGCTGCCGCGTGTCTTCGATCTCTTCACGCAGGCGAGTCGCGCTGAGGGACGAGGCGAGGGCGGATTGGGCATTGGGCTGTCGCTGGTGAAGCGGCTTGCCCAACTGCACGAGGGCACCGTGACCGTGGAGAGCGACGGACTGGAGCGCGGCAGCGAGTTCACGGTGCGGTTGCCGATTCTGACGGCGGCGCCGGCGGCGGAACCCGAGCACGATGCGACGGTGCCGCCGGAGCGCGGTACCGGGCGACGGGTGCTGGTGGTGGATGACAACCGCGACAGCGCCGACAGTCTCGCAATGCTGCTCGACCTCGAGGGCCACGAGACGCAGATTGCGTACGACGGTCATGACGCCCTCGCGCGGGCCGAGGCGTTCCGGCCCGACCTGATTCTGCTGGATATCGGCCTGCCCGATCTGGACGGCTACGAAGTCTGCCGGGCGATTCGGGCGCAGAGCTGGGGGAAGCAGATGGTGGTGATTGCGCAAACGGGCTGGGGACAGGCCGAGGATCGCCGACGGTCACGCGAAGAGGGCTTCGACAGCCACCTGGTGAAGCCGATTGATCACGGCGCGCTGATGCGGCTGATGGCGGCTTCCTTCCCGGCGGCCCACTAGGATGCCGGATTGCTTGATGTCGGAGCAGCCGAGCACGTGACCGGTCCAGACCGCCACGCGATCCTCGCCGGCGGCGGGGAGATGGGCAAGTTGATGCGCCGCATCGACTGGAGCCGGACCGCGGTGGGGCCCGTTGACCTCTGGCCGCAGAGCCTGCGCACGGCGCTCAGTATCCTGATGGAAACGGGCTTCCCGATGTACATCGCGTGGGGCCCCCAGTTTACCCAGTTCTACAACGACGGCTACCGTCCAATCCTTGGGTCGACCAAACACCCCGCCGCGATGGGCCTCGGGACACCGGAGACCTTTTCTGAAGTCTGGGATGTGATCGGACCGATGTTCCGTGACGTGATGCAGGGTCGCGCCACCACCTTGGTCGACTACATGCTTCCGCTCGATCGTCACGGCTTTGCGGAGGAGTGCTACTTCATCTTCTCGTATTCCCC
>JBDUDP010000056.1:0-14702 GCA_040002895.1 Gemmatimonadota bacterium | reverse complement strand
CCTGCTGGCGCTGGGGATGCGCGACTTCTACCCCCTGATGGCGCTGGCGCTGGCCGGCTTCGTGACGGGCACGGTGGTGCAGGAGTTCACCCGCGGCGTGCGCGCGCGAATGAGGATGTATGCGGAGTCCTCGGTGGTGGCACTGGCGCATCTGGTGGGACGCAATCGCCGCCGCTACGGCGGCTACATCGTCCATATCGGCATCGTGGTGTACTTCGTGGCGTTCACCGGTCTGGCCTTCAAGGTGAAGACCACGGCCGAGCTACTGCCCGGCCAGAGCACCACCATCCACTCGCCGTTCGGCTACGACTACACCCTCACGCATCTTGGCGTCTCGCAATATTCGGCGCTGAATCGCCGTGTGTCCGCCGCGACCCTGCAGGTATCACGCGACGGCAAGCCGCTCGGCACCATCACCTCGGAGAAGCGGCAGCACGTCGACTCCTTCGGCAACCCGACCTTTGAACCCTCGACCGAGGTGGGCATTCGCAGTGACCTGCGGGAGGATCTCTATGTGGTGTATGCCGGGTCACCCGATGGCACCGAACGCGCCAACTTCACCATTCTTGTGAACCCGCTGGTGATGTGGTTCTGGATCGGCTGCGGCATCCTGACGTTCGGCGGCCTCATCACGATGTGGCCAGGTGGAGCGCAGGTGCGCACCGTGCGGCGGCGTGCCGTGCCGCAGGCGGGCTACGCGGTGCCGCTGGCCGGAGTGGGCGAATGAACCCCGTTCGTCGCCGGATGTTGGGCGCCGCGTCGCTGGCCGCACTCCCGCTGCTGGTGCGCCGTGCGCTGAGTCAGGACACCGTCATGAAGGTGCTCTCGCCTGACTCCATCGCCGCGGCCGACCGCCTCGCCGAGCCGTGGTTGGTGGGGCGACCACAGGCAGAGATCACCGCGATGGACAATGATCCCACGGTGATCGCGCTGGAGCGTCGACTCCGCTGCACCTGCGGGTGCACGCTCGACATCTACACCTGCCGCACCACCGACTTCTCGTGCACCTACTCGCCTGCACTCCACAAGGAGATCGTGGCGATGGTGCTCGCGAAGCGGACGCCCCAGCAGATTGTCGACAGCTTCGTGGCGCGAGAGGGCGAGACGATGCTCATGGCGCCGGTGCCTGAGGGGTTCAATCTCACGGGCTACCTCGTGCCCGGGTTCGCAATGGCGTCGGTGGGGCTGGCACTGGCCGCCTGGCTGTCGCGTCGCCGGTCCGTCGTGGCTGCTGCGGAAGCGTCCGCCGCGGCTGCCCCGCCACCGGCACCTGATGCAGCAGATCTGGAGCGCCTGCGTCGCGCGCTCGACGAGGTTGATTCGTGATTGTGCTCGAGGCGGTGGCATCGGGCGTTGTCGGCGTGGCGCTGCTCTGGCTCGTGCTTCAGCCGCTGCTCCTGCCCGGCGTGGTGGCCGCCCCGATGCTCGAGCCGCTCGACCCGGAGGACACGCCGCGTGGGCGGGCACTGCTCGCACTCAAGGAGATCGAATTCGATCGCGCCACGGGCAAGCTCTCCGACGAGGACTTCGCTTCGCTGCACGCCCGCTATACCACCGCGGCACTTGCCACGCTCGATGCCACACCTGCAAACAGCGATCGCGTCGAGACGTTGATTGCCGAGCGGGTCGCGTCGCAAGGCACGGCCCGCTTCTGCACCGCCTGTGGCGTGCCGCTCCCCGCGGGCGCCCAATTCTGCGCCCAGTGCGGGGTCGCCGTCCGGTAGCGTGCGGCGTGAGTGCCGAGGGCAGCGCCGTTCCCGCCCTCGACACTTCGCCATTCCCGACCGTCTTCAGCGTGCGGTTCAATGCACCGAGAGCGTCGTGAACCAACCGGTGGTCTTGGTGCCTTCGGTCTTCAGCACCCAGTTGGCCCCGCCGGGTGCACTCCCCACCACTGAGCTCTCAACCGCCGTGCCGATGAAGTCATCCGCAGTGGTGATGACGTTGCGGATCGCCTTCAGAAGCGCGAACACCGATGGCGCAGCCTTGATGCCGCGGACGAGCCAGGGCTCGACCTTGCCACTGGTCACCGACTTGTAGGCGGCGTCCACGGACGTGAGCAGGTCCCGCACCCGATTGGCATCGACCCGCGGGACGCAGGCCTCGTCGTCGTCTTCATAGGCCACGACGCGCACCGGTGCACCAGGATGCGCACGCTCGTAGGCGGCGCGGTCGCTCTCGGAGAGCAGCATGGCCGAGCCACTCCAGTCGAGCTCATTCTGGTCCCAGGTGTAGCTGCCCCCGGCGTGTTCTCCGGTGCAGGCGAGCTGCACCGCTTCACCGCCGTCACCCACGCCATAGACGTGGTACTCGAACTCCGGCTTCCCCTTGATCCAGCTCTCGTAGTAGTCGTCGAAGTGACTCTGCGTGAGCATGAGCCCGGGGGTGGCACCCGCTGGCGTGCCCCCGCCACCGCTCCCGCCGCCTGCACCGCCGCCGTCGGAGGGTGAGCAGACGTCATAGCAGGTCATGGCGAGCGCCGGCCGGCCACCGGTGAAATCGGTCTCCTGCGGTACCAGCGCGATCACCGGGGTTGCGGGGGGCGTGCTGGGTGAGAGCACGCTCCGCCGGCCGGTGGCATCGAACGCAATCGGCGCGTCGCCATCGACCTCCTGCGTGGCTACGAGATAGTTGCTGCCGCCATGCCACGCCGCGCGATGCGCCTCGACCGGCAGGTAGATCTCCAGGTGTCGAGCGGCGTCGAGATCGGCCAGCAACTCGCCGGTGGTGGTGGCGCCACTGCGCGCGAGATCCGCGAGCAGGGCGCCGCCATCGGCGCGCACCAGAGCCTGAAACTGCAACTTCCCTTCCGGGGCGTGCGACTGCTCGAGACGGCGCGCGAGTGCGTCGCGCGTGGCGGGGTTCGCGAGCGCGAGGGCGAGATGGTGTGCCAGCCGCTCGCGCGGCGTCTGGGCCGCCTGCGCGGCGCTGGCATCCGGCGGTGAGTGGGGCAGGGTGGTGGTGTCATGGTCGGCACAGGCACCGAACAGCACCACGGCGGTGAGGCAGGACAGACTGCGACGCATCGGATCCTCCCGGGAAAACGGCGAACTGCGACGCGGCGGAGTGCCGGTCGCGGTCGTCAAAGTCGGGAAGTCCATCGAGCGGCCGAGTGGCCCGCGAGTGCGGGCGGGGACAGGATCGTGCGTCAGGCCTCGAGCTGTAGCAGGCGATTGCGCGCCAACCGCAGCGGAATCACGCCGGCCAGGGTGCAGGTCAGCGCCACCACCCCGAGCATCAGCCAGCCGAACGCGTCGGGCGCCGGAGCTCTTCCGGGCCCGCCCTGTGCCGCGCGCAAGTGCTGGATCACCGGAACCGCCTCGATCATGATGATCGCGGCCAGCAGGGCGATGGCCAGCAGCATGAACACCAGGCCGCCGAACGAGGTGGGAATCTGCGCCGCGTTCTCGCTGTCGAATTGCGGATAGAGGGTGCCGATGCCGAGGGCGAGACCTCCGATGGCCAGCGTGAAGCCCAGCACCGTGCCCACACTCACAAACATCATGAACGGGCTTGCGCGCAGCAGCGTGTTGGTCGTGATGGTGAGCCCGAGCGCGAGGATCAGGAGCGGAAGGACTCCCACGAGGTACTTGCTGCGCAGCATCGCGGCCGGATCGAGCGGGGAGGAGCGCAGCAGCCAGAGCTGGCGACCCTCGAGCGAGACACTTGGGAAGATGAAGCGCGCCGCCACCGCGGCAATCACGAAGCCGGCCAACCCCTGATTGAGGAAGACAATGATGGTCACCAGAAAGATCGGGACCTGTTCGCCGGTGAAGAGCGGCAGGGCCCGGATGTTGAAGAGGTAGACCATGACCAGTACGGCCAGCAGGATCAGCTGACTCCACTGGGTGCTGTCGCGGAAGAAGAGCCGCAGGTCCTTGAGGATGAACTCGCGGCGCATCGGCGACATGCCGCGCAACAGCCGTCGGGCGATGGCGTCCCAGCGTGCCCCGCGAACGAACTCTTCCGCCCCCTCCTGCGCCCGCGCGAATCCGGAGGTATAGAGCCGACGATGCAGGGCGGCGCCGATGACCACGAAGGCCCCCGCGGTGGTCCAGAGCAGGGCGATGGGGAGCGGGTCGCCGACATGCGTGAGCCAGTTCATGATCATGCTGCTGGCCCATTCACTCGGGAGCAGCACCGTGCTCGGCGTGCGCAGCACCGCGATGAAATCCACCAGCGACTGGAAGCCCTCTGGCCGCGCCAGCTGTTCCGGTCGGAGGACGCGCAGTGCCACGACCAGTGCGCCCGCCGCCCCGATGGTCACCAGGCCAAGGAGGTCGCGGGTGCGACGCGCCGGGAAGATGTTCACGAGCAGCAGCGTGATCGCGGTGCCGATGACCCCGGGGAGGATGAACAGCGGCAGCAACGCGCCCAACGCCACCAGCGGAAAGAGCCATCCGCCGTTCCAGACCACGCTGTACGCTGCCAGCAGGGGCACCGAGAGCAGGGCTACCATCCATGACGAATGGATCACGGTCTCGCCCAGTTTCACGAGATAGAAGCGGCCCCAGTCGAGCGGCGCCGCCACCAGCATGTCGAGATCCTTGGCAAGAAAGAACGTCGACAACGATGAGATCAGGTTCGACAGCAACAGAATCGAGATGAACGAGAGGAACGCCATGCCCAGCAGTTTGCCGGCGAGCAGGGTGCCGATCTCGGGGACGGCCTTGAAATAGCTGACCACTCGCCAGGCGATGCCGAACGCCGCCGCGAAGAACAACAGCCCTGCGATCGTGAGCAATACCCCCCTGCCTCGCGGGGACTCTCCCGAGCGGAGTCGCAGCCGGGCCAGCGCACTGCGCCACTTGGGCGAGGTGAGCGTGGTGAACGCGGGCTGGCGCAGGCGGTCAGCCAAGAATCGCATCGAGGTCATGGGTGACATGCGCGCCAGTGAGGCGCAGGAAGAGTTCCTCGAGCCCGGCCCCCTCGGATGCAGCGTCACGGCGGAGATCGTCGAGTGTGCCGCACGCCACCATCTCGCCCTGGCGAATGATGCCGATGCGGTCACACCACCCCTCGACGATCTCCAAGGTGTGCGTGCTCATCAGGACGGTGCCGCCGCGTTCGACGAACCGCCGGAAGAGTGCCTTCAACAGTCGCGCGCTCTTGGGATCGAGGCCCACCATCGGCTCGTCGACCACGATCACTTCGGGGCGATGCACCAGCGCGCTCGAGATGATGAGCTTCTGCCGCATGCCGTGACTGTACGACTCGGTCAACTCATGCTTCCAGCGGTCGAGCTCGAACAGGGTGAGCAGCTCGTCGATCCGTTTTTCGAGGTCGGGCCCCTCCTCACCGTAGAGTGCCGCGGTGAATCGCAGGAACTCCGCACCGGTGAGCTTGTCATAGACAAACGGCCGATCGGGAATGAATCCCATCTTGGCCTTGGCGCCCATCGGATCGCGGCTCAGATCCGTTCCGCCGATCTCGATCGTCCCCGCGGTCGGGGCGAGGATGCCAGCGATCATCCGCATAGTGGTCGTCTTGCCGGCGCCGTTGGGGCCCAGAAAGCCGAACAACTCACCTCGCGGAATCGTGAGATCGATGCCGTTCACTGCGAGGAAACTGCCGTACCGCTTGACCACGCCGCGGAGCCGGATCACGGCGCCTCCGTCGAATCGAGTGAGGTGAATCGCGCCTGCGCCAGCATCGTGCGCAGGTCGTCAGGATGGCTCGAGCCCGCGAAGGCGAGCCGGATCAGGCCGGTGCCGGCGCGCGCACGCCCGAACACCGGATCGACCGCCGTCCACGCATTGCTGCTCGGATCTCTGACCTCCGCCCAGGCGTGGGTCAGCAGAGTGTCGCCGCGCGGCGCGACACCCACGACATAGCGGGCATCGGCTCCCCGCGCGCGCGCGAGTGCGACATAGAGCCGCGCGAGGCCGTCGGGTCGCCCCCGATGCGCCCGCAGGGTACCCAAGGCGTCCTCCGGCGCGGTCGCCGAGGTGTCGACCACGGCCATCCGCGGGATCGCCTCCGCGAGTCGATCGAGGGCCAACATCCCGGTTGTGCCCGCCGTTGCCCGATCAGCGGCGGTCTGGATTTCCGCCGCGGATTCCTGCACCAGCGGGTCGTAGGTCCCATCGGCCCTCGGCGTGCGTGGCGAGGTCGGTGCCTCCGGACTCACGCGCATCACGCCTGCCAGCAGCGCCTGCCGACCGCCCCCAAGTTGCACCATAAGCGCCCCGCTCACGGTGCCGCCGTCACGCCGATCGATCCGGAATCGGCGCTCGCGTCGAGAGGTATCGGGCAGCGTGCCCGGCGCGGCGAGCGGGGTCAGGTTGCCAAGTGCCATGCGGATCCCGGCTTCGCGACCGGGGGCCGCGCGGCGAAATGCCTGCACCGCGAGATCGAAGTCCGATCGCACCCAGCGGACCCCGAGCGGCCAATCCACCCCGGCAATCGCCCCTCGGCGATCGACCCAGAGTCGGTGCGGTCCGAGCGGAGAGTTGACCCGGACTTCGGTGACGGCCACCGAATCGCGATGCGCCGCTGTGAACATCCCGGTGGCAGGGTCGATCGCGGCGCTGTCTGCAAAGCTCACGACAGAATCACGACCGACCTGAAAGGTCGTGGCGCGCGCCGCCGGTGGCCATCCCTCGAACACCAACACTTCACGAGAGCGGCCCGGGGCCAGGCCACCGGTCAGGGCGAGCCGATACAGCGCCGCGCTGAGCGAGATCGCTGGGGTCGGTGTGGTCGCACTGCTGCCAAACTGCAACGTGCCGGCGGCGTACCCCACGGTGAGGGTGTCGTGCGTCGGTGAGAGCGTCCACTCGTGCTGGCGATCGCCCAGCGAGAAGCGCGAGCGAATGGCCTCGACCGTGAGACTCGCGCTCAGATGAGACTCGGTCAGGCGGGATGCCCGGGCCAACGCGCCCGCCGCCGGGACTTCCATGGTGACGGTTTCGCGGATGCGGTAGCCCGGCGAGAGGGTGTCGAGCGTGATCCCGGCACTGCCGACCTGCTCCGGACCGGAATAGACCGCGAACCAGCTCGCCGTGGGAGAAAGCCGCAGGGAGGCCTCATTCGAGAGATCGGCTGCTCCCCCCTGACCCAGCGATCGGAGCCCCAGCAGGGTCAGGGCGACGGCCCACGCGGTGAGCACGGCGACGGCGGCAAGGGCGCGCAGCGAGGGGAGGCGGGGGGACATGGGGTGCTTCTTCCGCAAGGCTCGGGCCTCTCGCAAGGGGTCCGCGTTGCTCGGTTTTCCCCAACCACCTTAACATTCAGGGCTATGGCTGAAGAGTTTCTGGTGGTTCGCGGCGCCCGCGAGCACAATCTCAAGAATGTCAGCGTCTCGCTTCCGCGAAACGCCCTGACGGTGTTCACCGGCCTTTCGGGGTCGGGGAAGTCGTCGCTCGCCTTCGATACCATCTACGCCGAGGGGCAGCGCCGCTACGTCGAATCGCTCTCGGCGTACGCGCGGCAGTTCCTCGGCCTGATGGAGAAGCCCGACGTTGACGCCATCGAGGGCCTCTCTCCCGCAATCTCGATCGAGCAGAAGACCACCGGACAGAATCCGCGCTCCACGGTCGGCACCGTGACCGAAGTGTACGACTACATGCGTCTGCTCTGGGCGCGAGCCGGCGTACCGCACTGTCCCAACGATGGCACCCCCATCACCCGCTCCAGTGCCGCGCAGATCGCCGACACGGTGCTGGGCTGGCCTGAGGGGACCAAGATCGAGGTGCTCGGCCCGATGGTGCGCGGTCGCAAGGGCGAGTTCCGCGAACTGTTTGAAGATCTCCGCAAGCAGGGCTTTGTCCGCGTGCGCGTGGACGGCACCACGAGCGATCTGGGCGATGTGCCCACGCTGGCGCGTCGCTCCAATCACGATATCGCCGTGGTGGTCGATCGTCTCGTGGTGCGGGCGGCCGACCGGGCCCGGTTGGTCGACTCGATCGAGACCGCACTGCGCGTGGCCGATGGTGTGGCCGAAGTCGTGCGGCATCCCGGCGGCCAGAGCACGATGTTCTCGGAGCGCTTCGCCTGCTCCACCTGCGGCCTCTCCCTGCCTGAACTCGAGCCGCGGCAGTTCTCGTTCAACTCGCCCTTTGGCGCCTGCGCCGAGTGTCACGGCGTGGGGACCTCGCGCACGCCCAATGCCGACCTCGTGCTGGGCGACCCGGGCATCTCCATTCTCGAGGGAGTGGTGCTGCCGTGGGGCGAGCCGAGCGGCTACCTGCGGAAGGTGGTGCTGCCGACGCTGGCACGCGTCTTCAAGTTCGACCTCAACGCCCCCTGGCGGAAGATTCCCGCAGCGGCGCAGAAAATCCTGTTGCACGGGGCACCAGGCAAGAAGATCACCTATGTCGCCGAGGGGGGCCGCGGGCGCGAGGTCGAAGGGGAGTGGGAGGGAATTCTCACCAACGTCGAGCGACGCTGGAAGGAATCGTCGAGTGATTCGGTGCGTGGCGATCTCGAGGGCTACATGATCGAGATGCCCTGCCCGGTCTGCCACGGCAAGCGCCTCAAGGCCGAATCCCTCTCGGTACTCATCGCCAAGCAGAGCATCGGCGATGTGGTGGAGCTCTCGGTCGATGACGCGGTCGGCTTCTTCCAGAGCATCCCGGTGGCGCGCGGCAAGCCGGGTGCCGTGGACCCGGACATCGCGGGTCCGATTCTCAAGGAGGTCATCGAGCGGCTCTCCTTCCTCCGCGACGTCGGGCTCGAGTATCTGACGCTCGGCCGCGGTGCCGGCTCGCTCTCCGGTGGCGAGGCACAGCGCATCCGGCTCGCGACCCAGATCGGCTCCCGGCTCGTCGGCGTGCTCTACATTCTCGATGAGCCGAGCATCGGGCTGCACCAGCGCGACAACGAGCGGCTGCTCGAGACGCTGATGGGGCTGCGTGACCTCGGCAACACGGTGATCGTGGTGGAGCACGACGAAGACACCATTCGCGCCGCCGACCATATCGTCGACCTCGGACCGCGCGCTGGACGTTTCGGCGGCGAGATCGTGGTCGAAGGAACGATCGACGAGATCCTCAAGCACCCCGATTCGCTGACGGCGCGCTATCTCCGAGGCGAACTGCGGATTCCGGTGCCGGACGTGCGGCGCCCGCGCGATCTGGCGAAGCGTCTGCGGGTGATTGGTGCCCGCGAGAACAACCTGCGCAAGATCGACGTCGACGTGCCGCTGGGGCTCTTCGTCGCGGTCACCGGCGTGTCCGGGTCGGGGAAGTCGACGCTGGTCACCGACATTCTCTATCAGTCGCTGGCGCGGCACTTCTATCGCGCCAAGGTGCTGCCCGGGGCGCACACGCGCATCGAAGGGCTCGACCAGATCGACAAGGTCATCGAGATTGATCAGTCGCCGATCGGCCGTACGCCGCGCTCCAACCCGGCCACCTACTCGGGCCTCTTCACGCCGATCCGCGAGCTCTTCACCCAGTTGCCGGAGGCCAAGATCCGCGGCTACGGCCCGGGCCGCTTCTCGTTCAATGTGAAGGGCGGTCGCTGCGAGGCATGCCAGGGCGATGGATTGGTGAAGATCGAGATGCACTTTCTCCCCGACGTCTATGTCCCCTGTGAGGTCTGCAAGGGGAAGCGCTACAATCGCGAGACGCTCGAGGTGCGCTACAAGGGACGCAGCATCGCCGATGTGCTCGAGCTCACAGTCGAGGACGCACTCGACTTTTTCTCGGCCCAGGGCCGCATCGCCGAGCGGCTGGAACTGCTCAACGATGTTGGCCTCGGCTACCTCCACCTCGGCCAACCGGCAACCACGCTGTCGGGCGGTGAGGCGCAACGGGTCAAGCTGGCCACCGAACTCGCCAAGCGGGACACGGGGCGGACCCTCTATATCCTCGATGAACCGACCACCGGCCTCCATTTCGAGGATGTGCGCTTGCTGCTCGACGTGCTCCACCGGCTGGTGGAGAAGGGGAACTCAGTCGTGGTGATCGAACACAACCTTGACGTCATCAAGACGGCCGACTGGGTCATCGATATGGGCCCCGAGGGTGGTGTTCGGGGTGGACTGGTGATCGCTCAGGGCACGCCCGAAGAGGTGGCCGCGATCGACGGGAGCCACACCGGTCGCTTCCTGAAGCGCGCCCTCGCCAGCGGATCAGCCTGACGCCCGATCGCGGGCAACCACGCTAGATTACCGACCTCCCCGTCAGGAGCTTGCCATGCTGCTCGACGCGATCATGGACACGCTGCGCTATGCCAACGGACAAGAACTCCCCGTGCGACTGGTCCTCCGCGATGGACGCGAGGTGCACGGGATTCCGGCCGTGGTCGACACTCACATCACTGCCCACGAAGTCTTCCTGCAGCCGATCCACGATGACGGAACCGAGATCGGCATCTCGATCGAGGCCATCGCGTCGGCCGAACTGGTCTAGGTCACTATGGTCTCACTGCTCGACATCATCGGCCCGGTCATGGTGGGCCCGTCCTCCTCGCACACCGCGGGCGCCTGCCGAATTGGCCTCATTGCCCGGGCACTGGTGGGCGGGACCCCCGAAGTCGCCAAAGTCGAGTTGCACGGCTCGTTCGCGCGCACTGGCACCGGACACGGTACCGATCGCGCCATCGCCGGTGGCCTGCTCGGTTTCCAACCCGACGATGAACGGCTGCGAGAGTCGCTCGAGGCGGCGGAGGCCGCGGGCATGAAGATCACCTTTGACAACGTCAAGCTGCGCGGGGATCACCACCCCAACACCACCCGGATCACCGTGACGCGCGAGGGTCGAACCGCCACCATGGTCGGGTCGTCGCTGGGTGCGGGTCGCATCATGGTGACCGCCATCGACGGCTTCCCGGTCGAGGTCACCGGCGCCTACGCCACCATGGTCGTGGTCGCGCACGACGAGCCGGGCATCGTGGCCAAGGTCGCCACCGCGCTCTCGGAGCAGAGTGTGAACCTCGCCACCATGCGGGTGTCGCGACGCCAGAAGGGCGGCGACGCGATCCATGTGTACGAACTCGATTCACCGCCGAGCGACGCCGCGGTGGAACGGATCCGCGCCCTGGGCGCGGTCAAGACCATTCGCGTCGTGGATCGGGTGTCCTGATGTACGAATCACTGCTTGAAGCCGCCACCGACGCCACCGCGCAGGGGATCTCCCTCGGCGAACTCGCGCTGCAATCCGAGGTGGCCGAAGGGCTGCGCACGCGCGAGGAGGTGGAGCATTCACTCGGTCGTGCACTCGCGGTGATGCGCGGGGCGGTCGAGCGAGGCCTCGTGGGCGACCTGCACAGCGTCTCCGGCCTGGTCGGCGGCGATGCCGCCAGACTCGCCAACGCCAAGGGACCACTCAAGGGCACCGTCTTCACCGATGCGCTGGCGGCCGCACTCGCCGTGCAAGAGGTCAACGCCGCCATGGGGGTGATCGTCGCGGCACCGACGGCCGGCGGGGCGGGGGTGCTGCCGGGAGTCCTCCTCGGGCTCGCGAAGCATCACAACTTCAGCGATGCCGACCTCGTGCGTGCCCTCGCGACCGCCGGACTCGTGGGTGCGGTGGTGGCGGTGCGCGCTTCGCTCTCCGGCGCCGAGGGTGGCTGCCAGGCCGAGACAGGGGCGGCGGCGGGGATGGCGGCGGCCGCCGGTGTCGAGATGCTGGGTGGGACGCCCTGGCAAGCGATCCATGCCGTGTCGGTCACCATGCAGGGCACCCTCGGCCTGGTCTGCGATCCGCTCGGCGGGCTGGTCGAGGTCCCCTGCGTCTACCGCAACGCCACCGGTGCGGCGATGGCCTTGGCCGGGATCGAGATGGCCTTGGCCGGCGTCGAGTTCCCGATTCCCGCCGACGAGGTGGTCGATACCATGGGCCAGATTGGCCGCGAGATGGATGTGCGCTATCGTGAAACTGCCGGAGGTGGGCTGGCGGCCACCCCGACCGGGCGGAAACTGGCCCGGGAGCGGCTGGTCCAGCTGAAGCCCCGCAAGGGGGGTTGACCTCGTCGTTTCTGGCTGAAACATTCTTGGTGGCGCCCCCGTAATTGGGGGCGTTCCCTCTATTCCGAGGCGGTCGCGTGGAAGACATCCTGGCCATCATCCTGATCTTCGGTGGCGGAACACTCACGGCGATGTCGTTCTCGCCGGTGGGTCGGGCGGTGGCCGATCGACTTCGCCACGGACCGCAGCCGCTGGCTCCGGCCGAACCCGATCCCGGGATCTACGACGAGCTCGACCGTCTGCGCATGGATGTGTCGGAGCTGCAGGAACGGGTGGACTTCGCGGAACGGTTGCTCGCCAAAGGTCCGCAGGACGCCTCGGAGACCACGCCATGAATGCAGTTCCTCTCACGCTGCAGGTGACTGCTGATGGGTGACGGCGTCGGTGACTTCGCGTTCTGGATCGCCATCGGACTCGGGCAGTTCGCCTTCTGGTCGGCCATGGGACCGATCATCAAGGCGTTCGCGCGCCGGATCGAGAGCAAGACCGGCCCTGGCGACGATCGCATGCTGATGTTGGAGGCCCGCCTCGCCGATCTCGAGCAGCGCGGGCTGACGTCGGGCGAGGTCGAGGCGCAGTACACTCGCCTCGCCGAAGTGGAAGAGCGACTGGATTTCGCGGAACGGATGATGACCAAGACGGAAACCGCACTCCCGCAGGGTGAGCAATGAGTTCGGCCAGCAAGGGCACCGGGATGGCTCTGGCCGTCGGGTTGATGGTGATGGGGCTGCTCTTCGTGACTTGGGCCATCGAGGGACCCGGTGCACGAGGCTTGGAATGGACGCTCGCGGCACTCGCGGGTGGCGGCGTGACCTTTGGTGCGGCGCTGCGGGGCCCGTTGGGCCGCGCCATCGGCAAGCTGATCGAGGGGGAAGACGACGAGCAGCTCGCCCTCCGCGTTGAGGAATTGGAAACGCGCCTCGCGGGAATGGAGCAGCGGAACCTGACCTCGGGCGAAGTCGAAGCCCAGTACGTCCGGCTGGCCGAGGTCGAGGAGCGGTTGGATTTCGCCGAGCGGCTGCTCACCAAGACGTCACTTCCTCCCACGGAGTCTCAGGGATGAGCCAGAAGAGTTCGCGCGGCGCCGGCATCTTCCTCAGCCTCGGCCTCACCGCGATGGGGCTGATGTTCCTCGGCTTCGTAATGGACGAGGCACGAGGCATCAACGGGCCGATGCCGCTTTTTTCGCTGCTGATGGGTGGCGGCGCCTTTGCCGCGCTGATGTTTGGTCCGGTGGGCAAGGCGATCGGCCATATGCTCGAGAGCGAGATGCCACTCGACGACCAGATGGCGATGCGGGTCGAGGACCTCGAAGCCCGCGTGAGTGAACTCACCATGGAGCAATCGCGGGTGGCGGAGCTCGAGGATCGCCTCGACTTCACCGAGCGGATGATCGCGAGCGGACAGCGGGAGGAGCGTCATGGGTCGTGAGCTGGGACGTCATCGCAGTGGGTCGGCGTGGCCGTTCATCCTGATCGGTGTCTCGGTCGTGGCGCTCTTCAGTGGGCTGAGCGAGGTGAGCCGCCAGCTCGGCCCGGCTTCGATTCCGATCTGGTTCATCACCATGGGCGGAGCGGCCTTCGCGCTCCGAGGCCCCCTCGGCAAGGCGATCGCCGACCGCATAGCGGGCCGGAGTCTTGCCGAAGAGGTGGTAGTGCAGGTGCCGGAGGAGGTCTACGCCGAGCTTGATGATGTGCGGACGCGGCTGTCGGAACTGGAGGAGCGCGTCGATTTCTCGGAGCGCCTGCTCGCGAAACAGGACACCACGCCGCCGAACTGATTGCCGGGGGCTTCGGGCCCGGACTACGTTTCCCTTCAAGACCCCCGGATGACCCGGGCTGGAGGAAGTACGATGACTTCACGTGAGGATGTACAGGCCTACCTCGATCGGCTCGAACTGCCGGTGGAGCTGGTCGCGCCGGATATGTGGCGGGTCATGACCCCCGAGGACGCCGAATTGGTGGTGCACTTCGCGCCGCCGGTGCTGGTGATGCGGGTGCGGGTGATGCAGCTGCCGGCCGACCCCATCAAGTCGGCGCAGCTCTGCCGTCGCCTGTTGGAGTACAACGCGCACGACCTGGTGCATGGCTCCTACGGGATCGAAGGAGACCACGTGGTCCTCACCGATGCGATGGAACTGGCCGATCTCGACTTCAGCGAGTTCGAGGCGAGCGTCGATTCACTCGCCCTGGCTCTGGCATCCCACGTGAGCGCACTCGCGCCGTTCGGGGAGAGGTAATCACCATGGGATTCTTTGATCGTTTTGCCACCATGATGCGCTCGAATCTCAACGACCTCATTTCTCGGGCCGAAAACCCCGAGAAGATGTTGAATCAGCTCATCGTTGATATGCGCACGCAGCTCGACAAGGCTCGGCAACAGGTGGCGCAATCCATTGCCGACGAAAAGAAGCTCGAGGCGGATTCCATCGCCATGAAGAAGCAGGCGGAGGATTGGGAGCGTCGCGCGATGCTGGCCGTGCAGGAAGGCCGCGACGACCTCGCCAAGCAGGCGCTCATGCGCTACAACGAGGCGCTGCAGGGCGCCCAGCAGCTGCACGAGACCTGGGTCAAGAGCAAGACCGAGACCGAGGCGCTCAAATCCTCGTTGCGCCAACTCAACGACAAGATTGAGGAAGCCAAGCGCAAGAAGAACATCCTGATCGCGCGGGCGCGTCGGGCCGAGGCGCAACAGCGGATCCAGGAGACGCTCTCGGGGATGGGCGACAAGAGCGCCTTCGAGTCGTTCGAGCGGATGCAGGAGAAGATCGAGGCCAACGAGCGCAAGG
>JBDUDP010000055.1:0-14732 GCA_040002895.1 Gemmatimonadota bacterium | reverse complement strand
TCTCTCCTCTCTCTTCTCTCCTCTCTCTTCTCTCCTCTCTCCGTCAGCGCTTCTCTCCTTCAGCTCTTCCACCACAGCTCGCTCGCAATCAGCTCTTGCACCACGTCCTCGCTGCTGTGATCGGCCGCCTCCGCCGCGAAGTTGGTCATCACGCGATGACGCAACACCGCCGGCGCGATGGCGCGCACGTCGTCGAGATCGGCCTGCGGCCGCCCTGCCATTGCCGCGCGCGCCTTGGCGCCCAGCACCAGATACTGCGAGGCGCGTGGCCCAGCACCCCACTCGACATACTCGCGGACCATGGCTGGTGCTTCGCTCTCATGGGGTCGTGTCATGCGCGCGAGCAGCACGGCGGCGGCGATGAGCGACTCCGACACCGGAATGCGTCGCACCAGCGATTGCATCGCCACCAGTGCGGCGCCGTCGACCACCTGACTCACACTGCCACTGTGGGTCCCGGTGGTCTGGGTCACGATCGCCTCCTCTTCGCTGCGTGACGGATAACCCACACGCAGTTCGAGCATGAAGCGGTCGAGCTGCGCCTCGGGGAGCGGGTAGGTCCCCTCCTGCTCGATCGGGTTCTGGGTGGCAAGCACGAAGAACGGCTGCGGCAGCGGGTAGGTCTGCCCGGCCACGGTGACGGTGCGCTCCTGCATCGCCTGCAGCAGCGCCGCCTGAGTCTTGGGCGGGGTGCGGTTGATCTCGTCGGCGAGCACCACTTGAGCAAAGATCGGCCCGTGCACGAAGCGGAAATGCCGCTTGCCGGTGGCGGGATCCTCCTCCACCAGCTC
Organism: Gemmatimonadota bacterium; assembly: GCA_040002895.1. Classification (GTDB taxonomy): domain Bacteria; phylum Gemmatimonadota; class Gemmatimonadetes; order Gemmatimonadales; family GWC2-71-9; genus Palsa-1233. The sequence goes on along the minus strand of JBDUDP010000055.1, from coordinate 13,941 downwards.
GGTGCCGGTGATGTCGCCGGGCATGAGGTCGGGGGTGAACTGCACCCGATTGAACGAGAGCGCGAGCGCCTCTGCCACCGTCGAGACCATCAGAGTCTTGGCGAGGCCGGGGACGCCGACGAGCAGGGCATGGCCGCCGGCGAGGATCGCGGTCACGATGCCGTCGACCGCCTCGTGCTGCCCCACCACTCGGGCGGCGACCTGGGTCCGGAGGGCCGCAATGGCATCGGCGAGGTGGCGGAGCTGCTGGACGTCGTTGGACTCAGAGGTCATCGGGATCTGCGGTTAAAGGAGAGAGGAGAGAAGAGAGAGGAGAGAAGAGAGATGAGAGAAGAGAGAAGAGGGATTCGGGCGGCAACCGCCGCGGCGTGGCTCAAGAGTAGGAAAGGTACCCCTCCTCCCGCCGCTCTCCTTTCTCTTCTCTCCTCTCTCTTCTCTCATCTCTCCTTTCTCATCCCTGTTGGTTCGGTTACGCCCCCCTTCCTGTGAAGGTTTCCAATTGGGCCCAAAACCGCCCCGGAGGGCCGCTGGAATCGCTTGCGAAACATTTCACAAGCCCGTACTTTCCGCCCCGTGAAGCAGCCGGATCGGAACCCGAATCGTGATATTGGCGAGGGCTATGCCCTGGTGTCTGTGGGGATCACCTTCGCCCTGACGTTGGCCGGGTTCACGCTGGGTGGGCTCTGGCTCGACCGGCGGCTTGGGAGCACCCCGCTGCTGACGCTGATTGGGATGGTAGCCGGGACGGCACTGGGCGGGTTCTGGCTCTGGCAGCGAGTGAAGGCGTCTGGCAACGCCCCGAAGTGAGCAGGGCCGGCGCCTCCTCTGGGGGGCGGGCTGCACCGCGCTGGCCGGCGCGTTGGCAGGGTGGCTCTGGGGGCCGGCCGGATTTCGCGCCGCCCTGCTGTTCGGGGGGCTGGCCACGGCGCTGCAGCTGTTGGCCGACCGGCTCGCCCGGCGACTGGGTGGGCGGGCCACGCTCGACCGGTTGAGCGTGTATGCGGTGGGTGTGTTGCTCCGCTTCGGCGGGGTGGTGGTGATCGGGGTGGCGGCGTTCCGCGCGGGAGAGGGGTTCTCCCTGCCGGGGGCGGCGCTGGGATACCTGGGAGCGATGCTCCCTCTGTTGTATCTGGAGACACGACTGGACCAATGAGCGACGTGCAAGAGCCTTTCAGCATCGCCGAGATGGTGTTCCATCACACGGGCGACGCCCATGAGCTGGATTTCGCTCCGCTCGGGACGATTCATCTCCCGATCTGGGAGCCGATCCATATCGGGTCGCTCGCGATCGACCTGTCGCCCACGCGTCACGTGGTCCTCATGATCTTCGCGGCGGTGCTGACGCTGGCGCTGCTGAAGCTCGCCGCCAACGGGATCGCGCGGGCGCGCGCCGAGGGGCGGGCGCCGAAGGGCTACGCTGGCGCGATGGAGGCGTTCGTGGTCTTCGTGCGCAACGAGATCGCGATCGTCAACATCGGCCATGAGATGGGACCGGTGTACGCGCCGCTCATCATGGCCTTCTTTTTCTTCATCCTGATGATGAACCTCCTCGGCCTGGTGCCGTGGGGGGCGTCGCCCACCGGCAATCTGGCCGTGACGGCCGCGCTCGCGATCCTCGCGTTCGCGGTGATCGAGATCGGCGGGATCGTGAAGTTGGGGCCCAAGGGATACCTGCGCACCATCTTCCCCAAGGTCAGCGGGATGAGCGGCGCGGGGGGCGTGGCGATGTCGATCGCGATGGGGCCGATCGAGATCCTCTCGAAGCTGGTGAAGCCGATCGCACTGGCAATCCGCTTGTTCGGCAACATGCTGGCCGGTCACTTCGTGATCCTTTCGCTCTTCGGGATCATCTTCCTGTTCGGGACGCTCGGCTGGCTCACCAGCGGCGGCATCGGCGTGGTGACGGCGGTGGTGGTGCTGGGCGTGATGTTCCTGGAACTGATCGTCGCCTTCCTGCAGGCGTATGTCTTTGCGCTGCTGAGCGCGGTGTTCATTGGATTGATGCAGCACGAGCATTGAGACGAGAGACGATCGAAGAGAGACGAGAGACGAGAGAAGAGAGAAGAGAGAAGAGAGAAGAGAGAAGAGAGAAGAGAGAAGAGAGAAGCGAGAAGCGAGGGGTTGTCACCCTGAGCGAAGTCCGCGAAGCGGGCGCAGTCGAAGGGGCGGAGCTTCACTCCCTCGCTGTGCTCAGGATGACTCGCAGAAGTAGTACGCCGCATTGCCCGATGCATCCAAGGGCAACTGCGTTTCCAATCGGCGATCGTCGCTGATTGCGGGAGTTGGACCTTCGGGCCCACGGACTCCCATCGGTTGGCCACTGTTCCTGGGGAGACGGTGTGCTGGTCGAGGATGCGACTGACCTGAAATCCTCACTGAAATGACGAGTTGATCATGTTGCTCCCACTGTTGTTGCAGGAACAGGGCTCGCTCGAAGTCGTCAAGGCCGCCGCGTCGGGTTGGGGCCAGCTTGGCGCCGGCATCGGCATGGGTCTCGCCCTCATCGGCGCCGGCATCGGCCTCGGCCGGATCGGTGGCCAGGTGGCGGAGGGCATTGCGCGTCAGCCCGAGGCCCAGAACGAGATTCGTGCCGCCGGCCTGCTGTTCGCCGTGCTGCTCGAGGGTGCCACGATCATCGCGCTGGTGTTCGCGCTGCTGTTCAAGCTGGCCTAACCAGGCGGACGAGTCATGATGCTACCGTTGCTCTTGAGTGTGGAGGCCGGCCAGTTGCCGGCTCCCTTCTCACCGACGCTGGGTCTCTTCATCTGGACCTTCGTCGTCTTCATACCGTTCCTCTATCTGTTGGCGCGCTTTGTCTTCCCGATCATCGTGAAGGCGACGGCCGACCGGGAGGCGGCGATCACCAAGCAGTTGGCCGACGCCGAGCGGATGCATGGCGAGGCACAGGCGGCACTTGAAGAGCAGCGGCAGCTTCTGGCCAGCGCGCGGGGTGAGGCGCAGGCGCTGATGGCCGAGGCGCGTGGCGCCTCGGAGCGGGAACGCGCGGCGGCGGTCGCCCAGACCAAGGTCGAGCAGCAGGAGATGCTGGAGCGGGTGCGGCGCGAGATTGGCGCCGAGCGCGAGCGCGCCGTGATGGAGTTGCGGCGCGAGACGGTGGATCTCGCGATCGCCGCGGCCGGCAAGGTGGTGGGGGCCAGTCTCGACAGTGGCGCCGATCGCAAACTGGTCGAGGAATATCTCGCCAAGATCGGGCCCGCGTCGTGAGGGATGTGACCATCGCCCGCAACTATGCCGAGACCGTGTTCGCGCTCGCGAGCAAGGCCGAGGCGACGGAGGCGTGGGGCGAGTTGATGGATGCGACGGCGGCGGCGATGAGCACGCCGTCGATCGAAGCGGTGTTGATGTCGCCGCGGGTGACGAAGGCGCGCAAGGTGCAGATCGTGAGCGAGGCGTTGCGCGATGCGCCGGCCCACTACGTCGGCTTCCTGGCGGCGGTGATCCGGCGTGGTCGGCAGCTCATGCTGTCGCAGATTGCCGATGAGTACCGCGCGCTGGTCGACGTGAAGCTCGGTCGCGTGCGGGCCGGCATCACCGTGGCACGGGAGATGGATGCGCTGGCGCGCTCGGTGATCGTGGAGCGGTTGTCACAGGCCATCGGCAAGGATGTCATCGCCGGCTTCGCGACTGACGCGACGCTGCTGGGCGGCGTGTTGGTGCGGATCGGCGACCGGGTGTACGACGGCTCGGTGCGCAAGCGTCTGGCGGTGCTGCGCCACAAGCTGCTCGCGCGCTAGCGCGCCGGTAGTGGGGAACGACAGACGCCGCCCGATGAGGGCGGCGTTTTGTATCAGTGGCTACGTCGAGGGGAATCGGACTCCACGGCCTAGCATGGTCGCGCGCTGCGAAGCTCGGTCGCCGCGAGACGCAACGTCGGCCTCGCCGGGAACTGGATGTTGGCAGCGTGGGCCGCGCGCTGCAGCAATTGAATCTCCGACGGCGGAAGGGTCAGGTCACCGAGCCCGCGGAACGCGCGCAGCGGCAAGGTGCGCGCATCACGACCCGTCAGGCGTTCATGGACCGTGAGTGCCGCGAGAAAGCTGCCGACCGACGACGGATGAAAGCCGTCCTTGCCATAGAGCTCGAGGGTAGGATTCTCGCGCCACGCGGCGCGCCACGCCTCACCGGCGGGGAGGAACACCCCGCCCACGGCCGCGGCCGCCGCGAGGAAGGATTCCCGCACCTCGTCGAATCCAGTGGACGCGTCTACGGCGGGCCAGGGCATCATCATGGCTGTCGTCCCTCCGGCAGCACGGACAAGCGTGTCGAACTGCTGCGTCCAGAGCACCAGTGAGTCTCGGCAGATGCCTGCTGGCGTCGGGCCTTGCTGCAGCACGACATAGTCCCAGGGGCCACGATGCAATGTGGCGAGCGCGTTCGAGCCGCCGGTGAGATGATCAATGAGTGCGAGTCCTGGTTCGGCCTCCACCGCCACCTCGATGGGCATGCCCGCCGCCGTGGCGATGGCGGCCACGGTATGCGGGAGGTCGTTGGTGTAAGTGAGCGAGTTGCCGATGAACAGCACACGCTTCACCACCGGTGGCGGCGGGACCACGGTGGCTGTCGTGCTTGCGCAACCGAGGAGGAGGCTCAGCAACCAACCGAAACAACGAGTCCAGGCGAAGTGCGTCATGCTTGGAATCTGGCGTCGAGGTCTCGGCGAGGCATCCCCGGACTCGTGCCCTGACGACCTCATGACATGGCACGAACACCCCAGCGATTCAACCGATCGCTGGGGTGCCTGTGCCTGCCCGTCAGTTCGCCGTGGCGGTGAAGGTGGTCTTGATCTGTGTGCCGTTGAGGGTCGCGGTGATGGTCGCTGTACCCGCCGTTCCCGGCAGCGTGAAGGTGTTCTGCGTCTGGCCGTTGGCAGCGGTGGTGGTCGTGGCCGCGCCCAACGTCCCTGCGGTCGTGGTCCAGTTGATGGTGGCACCCGCCACCCCGGTTCCGAGCAGGTCCTGCGCCTTCACGACCAAGGCAGCCGCCAGCTGGGCACCGATGGCGCCGCTTTGGTTGTTGCCGGAGACCGCTGTCACCGCCGAGGCCGTGGCCACGAGCGCGGTAAAGGAGAAGCTCGTGGGGGTCGTCACGCCGGCCACCGTGGCCGTGACGATCTGCGTGCCAGCGGTGGGGCCGAGGATGAAGCTGGTCTGTGCCTTGCCGTCGGCGCCGGTGGTCACCGTGGGTGAACCGATGGTACCGCTGGCGGTGGAAGCGAAGGTCACTGCGGCGCCCGACACGGCATCACCATGGGAGTCGGTCACCTTGACCACGAGGGGCGAAGCGACGGCGGTGCCCACCGTGCCGCTCTGGCTGCTCCCGCTGACGATCGAGATGTTGGCGGCGATTCCGGCACTGCCAGTGGTGTCGCTGCATCCGGCCAACGCGACGCCGGCGAACAGGAGCAGGGAGGCGGTCACAGGGAGACGCCGTCGGCGGGCGCGCACCGGCGAGAAGGATGTCGAGAACATGGTCACTCCTGAGTGAGATCGTGAGTCGCGAATCAGATGGCCACGCGCCGCGCAGAGGTGTGCGACGATGACATCACTCCGGGGACGCCTCGACATTTGTCGGGCGACACGCTGTCGCATTCATGAACGGTGAGCGCGTCACGAGCTGCATCGTCACAGGGTTTCCCGTTGCAACTCGCGCGCGGGTACAACAGCGCCCCCGATCGACAGATCGGGGGCTTGTCCTGCACTGCGCGAGTCGCCCCGGGCCTCAGACTTCGATCTGCCGATACGCGAACATCCGCAGCAGTTTGTGGATCGCCAGCTGCAACAGGGCGTAGACCACGATCGCGATCAGGATCGGGACGGCGACGACATTGTTGGTGCCCTCGATGGCCTGCGAGGCGACGATGCCCTTGAACGGGGCGTAGAAGGGGTCGGTGACCGTGTTGATGAAGCGCACGAACCCGGTCCAGGTGCTCGCGTCCACGAACACCAGGAGCAAGCGTATGAACAGCAGCGAATAGAGCAGCCAGAAGGCGTAGTTGATGAATTGGGAGGTCCGTGAAGTCGGTCGCGGACGTCCGGGGATGGGTACCACGATCTCGTCGTCCATTGCCAGCTCCAGATAGGGGACGCCGGGGAGACGACCCGCTGTGGTCGGAGGTGCACTGGCCGACGTTGCCGTGTGCGACTTCCGCCCCAGCGACGTCTCCCGGTGGTAGTACGGACCCGGCATGTCGCCGGTGCCCCAGCCCGGGAGGGACCCATGAACAGCACCACCCCCGAAGGGGATGACTTCTCCGATGTGACGTCGGGACAGTCGTCCACCGCCCCCTCAGCCGATGCCCAGGCCGACGGGACCGCCGACCGGACCTATACCGTGGTCCGCGGCGACACGCTCTCGAAGATCGCGCAGGACACCTACGGCAAGGCTTCCAAGTGGCACGACATCTTCGAGGCAAACCGGGACGTGCTCGACGATCCCGACAAGATCAAGCCGGGCCAGACGCTGCGTCTGCCCTGACCCTCACTCTGGAGTGCATATGTCATTTCGTTTTCGCGCCCTACCCCTGCTCGCCCTGATTGGCACCCTCGCCGCCTGCGGCAAGACCGAGAAGGCCCCCGATGCCGACAGCCTGGCGAAGGCCAACGCACCGGCGCCGGTCGCTCCGGCCCCCGTGTCGGTGAAGGACATCGACCTCGGCCGATCGATCAATCCCGACAAGAGCATTAACGATCACGCCGACGCCTTCAAGTCGCGCGACACCATGTACATCTCGGTGCGCACCGACGGCGTCGGTGACGCCGTGCTGGCCGTCCGCTGGTCCACGGCCGCCGGCAAGCTGATCGATTCTTCGTCGCAGCCGATCACCGGCGCTGGCGAGGCCCGCACCGAGTTTCACATCATGAAGAAGAGCGCCTGGCCGGCTGGCGACTACCAGGTGGATGTGCTGCTGAACGGCGTCTCGGCCGGCTCCAAGCCGTTCACGGTCAAGCGCCCCTGAGGAAATGGGAGGGGGGAGGCATATCTTTCTCGACGTGAACCGCCTCCCCACTCCCGCATGTTGAACAATGACGACCCCGGCGATCGCCGGGATTTCTTCCGGCGTGCCTTTGGCGATGCCATCCGCAAGCTGGGCAAGGCGACCGAGGAGCGGATCGTGGTGCGCCACTACGTCCGCCCTCCCGGTGCCCTCCCGGAACTGGAATTTCTCGCGGCCTGCACCCGCTGCGGCGCCTGCGCCGCCGTCTGTCCGGCGGGGGCCATTCTACACGTCCCCACCAGCGGCGGACTCGCGGCCGGTACGCCGTTCCTCGAGCCGGCGCGCATCCCGTGCATCGCCTGCCCCACCATGCCCTGCGCCAGCGAATGCCCCACCGATGCCCTGTTGGTGCCCGAGCATGCCTGGCAAGGCCAGCGACTCGGCCGGATCGAATTCATCCCCGAGCGCTGTGTCACCTTCGACGGTCAGGAATGCGGCGTCTGTGTGCGGGCCTGCCCGGTGGGCGAGACGGCACTCTCGCTCGATGCCGAGGGGCGTCCGGTGCTCAAGGCGGAAGGGTGCGTGGCGTGCGGAGTCTGCGTGCGCGACTGCATCACGGTGCCGTCGTCGTTTGCCTTTCGGGAAGTTGCAAGGTAGGAAAACGGGAGAAGGGGTGGTCACCCTGAGCGCAGCGAGGGGGCTGCTCTCAGCCTGACCAGAGCTCTGCCCCCTCACTTCGTTCAGGGTGACACCAATCCCTGTCTCTCTCTCTCCTCTCTCCTCTCTCCTCTCTCCTCTCTCCTCTCTCTTCTCTCGTCTCTCTTCTCTCGTCTCTCTTCTCTCTTCTCTCTTCTCTCGTCCCCTTCCGTTACGTTTCGCCTCATCCACCCACGGAGCGCCGATGTCCGAGGTCCCGAGAAAGATCGACAAGCCCTGGGGGTACGAACTCATCTGGGCGCATACCGATCGCTACGTGGGGAAGATTCTCCACGTGAAGGCGGGGCACGTGCTCTCCTGCCAGTACCACCATCTGAAGGACGAGACCATGCACGTCCTGCGGGGCGAGTTGCTGTTGCGGATCTGGCCTCGCGAGGGGGCGGATCCCGACGTGCGCCCGTTCGCGGCGGGGGAATCAGTGCATATTCCGGCGCTGACCATTCACCAGATCGAGGCGCTCGTCGACAGCGATGTGCTCGAGGCCTCGACCCCGGAACTCGACGACCTCGTCCGCCTCAACGACCGCTACGGGAGAACGTGACCTCATGCAGGTGATCATTCCGCTGGCCGGAAAGGGAACGCGGCTCAGGCCGCACACGCACCTCACCCCGAAGCCGATGGTGAAGGTGGCTGGCAGGCCGGTGATCGACTGGGTGATGGACCGTCTCGCCGGACTGAAGATCGACGAGCTGATCTTCATCACGGGCCATCTCAAGGGACAGGTCGAGGAATACGCGCGGTCGCACTACGACATTCCGTCGCGCTTCATCGAGCAGGAGGTGCAGGACGGCACGGCGGGTGCCGTGAACCTTGCGCGTCCGTTCGTGAAGGGTCCGGTGATGATCATCTTCGTCGACACCGTGTTCGAGGCCGATCTGTCGATCGCCGAGAGCTCCGATGTGGACGGAATCATCTGGGCCAAGGAGGTCGAGGACTACCAGCGCTTCGGCGTGGTAGTGACCAATGAATTCGGCTACATGACCAAGATCGTCGAGAAGCCGACCGAGCCGATTTCCAAGCTCGCCAACATCGGTCTCTATTACATCCGGGATGTCGAGGCGCTCTGGCGCGGGATCGACGCCACCCTGGCCGCGCCCGCCAACAAGGGCGAATACTTCCTGACCGATGCCTTCCAGCACATGATCGACCACGGTCGCCGGTTGCTCACGGCCGAGGTTGGTGGCTGGTACGATTGCGGCCAGTTGGGCACCACGCTCGACACCAACGCGATCCTGCTCGCCAATGGTGCGGCGGAGCACCCCAAGGTCGGCAAGGATGTCACCCTGGTGGAGCCGGTCCGGATCCCCAAGGGGTGTGTGCTCGAGCGCTGCACCATTGGTCCCAACGTGACGCTCGATGAGGGGTGCGAGGTGCGGGATTCCAGTGTCAGCGACAGCATCATCGGGGCGCGCTGTGTGATCGAGAGGACGACCCTGGTCCGCTCCATGCTTGGCGACGACGTGGTGGTGAAGGATTTCCATGGCACCGGTTCGATCGGGTCGAACTCGGTCGTGGCGGGGAAGGCATGAGTCCGCTCGACGAGTTGCTCGCCTCCTACCTCGACCTGACCCGCCACCTCGACCCGCTGCGCCATCCATTCGATGCCCCCGAAGCCACGCAGCATCGGCTCGGCCGCTTCGACGCGCCGTGGCTCATGGCGCAGGTGGCCGCACTCAAGAGCATCGCCAATGCCATCGAGGACCTCGAGGAGGTCGAGTCGCTCGATGACGAAGTCGATCGCACCATGCTGCTCAACACCATCCGCACCGACATCGTCGACCTCGAGACGCTGGCCGGCGGCGACAGCTTCGACGGCCGCCGTCCGCTCGAGCACGCGCGCCACGCACTCTACGCGCTCATGGACGAGGAGTTCGATGCCGACTCGGAAGCGGCGCTGCGGGACCGCATCGCGGCACTGCCGGACTTCCTTGCCTCGCTGCGCGATGAGACGCGGAGGCTTCCTGCCGACGTGGCCGAGGTGACGCGCGACGCCGCTTCGCTGCTGCTGGAGGCACTCGATGAGGCCTCGGAATACCTCGAGGACGCCGCGGTGCAACCGGCGCTCGTGGCGGTGGCGGAACATCGCGCCTGGCTCGATGACCCGGACCGTCTCGGTGGCACCTCGTACCTCGGTGAGGAGGCGGTGGAGCGGCACCTGGCCACGTTGAGCAGTGAGCCGGTCGGGGTGAAGGGCACGCTGCGCCTGCTCGAATTGCGTCGCGTCGGCGTCGAACGCTCGCTGCTGTCGGCCGCGGAGGAACTCGGCTCCGACAATGCCCTGCAACTCGTGCGCACACTGATTGCCGAAGAGCCGCTCGACTTCGAGTCCCTGCTCGAGGAGTGGCCCGCGGAATGGGAGCGGGTGCGCGAGGAGCTTGCGACCCTTGGCATGCCGGTGACCGACGATCCGCCGGTGGAGGATCCCTTCGAGGCCGAGGACCGCTGGAGCCTCGCGGTCGCGGCAGTCCGTGAGCAGGCCGCGCTCACGCTCGATACCGCACGCGACATGCAGTCGCGCGCGGTGCGGCGACTCCTGCTCGCGCCCGGGCTGATGGATGGCTGGGGCCGCACCGTGGCGGCGCTACTGCGGGCGACTCCGGTGACCGACCAGGCGGAGCGACGGCTCATGTTGTCGTATCTGGCTCTGCTCGATGCCGTGGCCGCCGAGTCCGACCTGTTGCTCCAGTCGCGTCGCGCCGGCCTCGAAGAGCTCAACGAGCGCACCATGCGACTCACCGGTGTCTCCGCCGAGGCTGCCCGTTCGCTGATGCGTCAGGTGGTCGATGAGCCGTTGGCGGCGCTCGCCGCCGCACTTGCCCACGAGGCCTGGCAGTCGTGGTACGCCGAGGAGGGTGGCGACCCCGTGATCTTCTTGCAGCGCGCCCTCGCAGGGGGTGGGCTGTCGGTTCCGCTGGCACGGTGGGCGCTCACCAACTGACGCCGCTTCCGCGCACGGTGCGCGGTCTCTCGCTCGTCTCCGGTCTCAACGACGCGGCGAGCGAGATGGTCTATCCCCTTCTTCCCGCCTTCCTCACCGGTGCCCTCGGTGCCCCGGCTGCTGCCCTCGGCGCCCTCGATGGGGCTGCCGACCTCACGGCCGCGTTGGTTCGCCTCGTGTCGGGGCGCTTTGCCGATCGCTCCAGCAAACGCGGACCGATGGTGTTCGCCGGCTACCTGCTGGCTGGCGCGGTGCGGCCGCTGATTGCGCTGGCGCAATCGGCCGGCGTGGTGATCGGCCTCAGAATGACCGACCGTTTCGGCAAGGGACTCCGCTCGCCGGCGCGAGACGCCATCATCAGCGACGCGGTGGCGGTGGAGGATCGAGGCCGCGCCTTCGGGTTTCATCGCGCGTTTGATCATGGGGGAGCGGTGGTGGGCGGCCTGCTCGCGTGGTTACTGATCAGTCAGGGACTCACCCCACGTCAGGTGATCGGCTGGAGCGTAGTGCCGGGGGTGGTCGTCCTGGTGGTGCTCGCGATCACGCTCGGATCGCGGCTCGGATCCGCGGGCGGCGTTGAGCCCGTCGCGGAGCCGGCACCGCACGGCACTTTGGGTGACGCAATGCTCCGCGCCGCGCCATCGCGCTTCTACCGGAACATCTCCGCGCTCGCCTTCCTGCTGGTCACCCGGCTGCCCGAGACACTGTTGATCTTGCACCTGCAGCGTGGCGGCGTCGCGCTCGCGCTGGTGCCACTGGTGTGGGCGGGGCTGCACGTGGTGCGTAGTGCGGCGGCGTACCCTGCGGGCCTGCTGGTGGACCGTGTCGGCGAACGCGGCGTGGTGGCGCTGTCAGGGACGCTCGCTGCCGCGGGAGCGTTGGCCTTCTCACTCGCCCACGGTGTGCTGGTGCTGGTGGGCGTCTTCCTGGCGCTTGGCTTGGTCACCGGCATCGGGGAGCCGGCCGAGAAGTCGCTGGTGGCGCGGCTGGCGCCGAAGGGTGCCGGGCGGGCGTTTGGCGAGGCGCAGGCGCTGCTTGGCTTCGGTGCACTGGCCACCGGGGTGGGGTTCGGCCTGCTGGTGGACGCGCGCGGCAGTGCCGCCGCGCTCATGCTCTCCGCGATCGCAGGCGTGGTCGCGACCGCGACATGGCTGATCGTGAGCCGGGGCGAGCGGCTCACTCCTCCGCGATGAGGATGGTGCGGTAGAACATCGGGGAATTGATATCCGCGAGGGCTTCGCCGACGAAGATGCCGTCGGACTTCCGGTACCACTGACGACGTTCCCAGCCCTCGCTCCGCTTCACCGCCTCCCAGCAGTCGAAGACACCGGCCGGGGTCACCACGCGGCGGCTCCCCGTGATGGTGATGGTTGAGGGCCGCTCGCTGATTCGGCGTCGCCAGACATCGAGGATGGTGAAGCGACCGCGCCATCCCACGGCCAGCGGAGCGGCCATCATCAGGGCAGTCGTGTGCGCGATGCTCAGCGCCACGGTGGCGTGATCGGTTGGCAAGGTGTAACTGGTATCGGTGGCGCCGTTGGCCTTGGTGAGACTCTCCGCGCGCGCGAGCGTCATCGGGACGCCGGCGGGGAGTTGCGTGCTGCGCCTGACCCGCAACTGATTTCCCGCCACCTGTCGCGAAATTTCGGTGGTGACGCCATTGGTGCGATAGCTGGAGTGCCAGCGCGCGGGCTCGAGGGTCTCCGGGTTGAGCCAGATGGTGTCGGGCACACTGTTGCGGGTACCGGCCGGCCAGCTGGTGATCGCCATCCATTGGCCGTTGCCGCCATCGCGTCGCAGCTGCACCCGAGGCCCCGCTACGGTGCTCTGGGTCTTCCCGCCCGCGAACGAGATGCTGCCGTACTGCAGGTTGAGCGGCCGCATCCGCCGCGCATCAAGCGGGCCGGCGGCGGGAATGCTGGTGTCAAGCGTCAGCGGGGCAGGGCGCCGGGGCGGCGTGCGATCGGCGTGGGTGATGGCGCGCACCGCCGACGACTCGAGGTAGTTGCCGCCGACTTGGATGGCGCCGAAGGCGGCGGCGCCGCCGAGCACGGCCCAAAGCACCGGACGGGAGATGGTCGGACCATTGCCCACCCGCAACGTGCGCACCTCCAGCTGCAGCGCCTCCGGCGCCTCCACTGGGAGCAGCGCCCGCGCTCCGCTCGCACGCGACGCCATGATCCGCTCGAACAGCGCGGCCGGTGCGCTTGCCTCAGCGGTGGCCTTGAGCGCCGCGCGCACGTCACGGGTGGACTGCACCGTGGCCCGGCAGCGATCGCAATCGGCGAGGTGTCCTGCCACGCGGCGACGCAGTGATTCCGCGGCCGAGCCGGCGGCGTAGCGGGTGAGGGCCAGTTCGCCCGGGTGCATCAGCATCATCGATCTCCTTCCAAGGTCCGGCGCAGCTTCTGCAGCGCTCGGCAATGGCGCGTCATGGCGGCGCCTTCACTGATCCCGAGATGGGCGGCGATCTCCCGGTGTGACCATCCCTCGTATTCCCGCAGCACCACCACCACGCGCAGCGACTCGGGGAGGGTGGCCAGGGCGTCGGTCACGGTGATCTGGTCAGCCACCGCCTCGCCTTCGGCTCGGTGACCCACCCCATCGGCCGCCTCGATGGCCACTTCGCCGCGCCGACCGCGACGCCGGAGCCGCGAGATCGCGAGCCGCACGGCAATCCGGTGGAGCCAGCCGCCGAACTGTCCTCGCTCCTCGTAGCGGGCCATCGCCTCGGGGAGGCCGACGAAGAGGTCATGGACCACATCCTCGGCCTCGCTGCGCTCGCCCAGCATGATGGTGAGGGTGCGGAGCAGGGCAGGGGCGTGCCGCTCGTAGGCGACCGCCATGGCGGCAGGGTCGCCCCGTTTCAGGGCGGCCAGCGAGGTCGGGGGCGTACCCCGCGGCACCAGGGCGTCAGTCACAGCAGGACAACGCTCCGGGTGGGGGGGAGCTTACAGCCAGAGAGGAGAGAGGAGAGAGGAGAGAGGAGAGAGGAGGTAACGCCGGATCCGAGTGCCGTTCGGCAGTGCGTGGAAATATTATTAGGCAGACAAGTAAAATTGTTACAGATCGAGCAATCACGTGAAATGCCCCGATTGTAGCGGAAACTCGACATGTTGTTAGACGCACAACTAAAGCTTGCCACAGGACTCACTCCCCCTAAGTTGCCCTCGTCGCTCATCTCTCATCTCTCGTCTCTCGTCTCTCGTCTCTCTTCTCTCGTCTCTCCAGGATCGTCCCGTGACCCTCCCCGCCACTCCCGTCGGCCGCGTCGACGAACTCTTCGGCACCGATACCTTCTCGCGTTCGGTGATGCAGAAGCGGCTGCCGA
>JBDUDP010000054.1:0-15266 GCA_040002895.1 Gemmatimonadota bacterium | reverse complement strand
CCGCTCGGCAATGACGCGGCGTTCCTGCGCCGCAGTCGCTATCGCGCGGAACGGACGTCTCTGGATGTGGCGCATGTCGAAGTCTTCGGAATCCGATTGCCCGAATACCTGCGGGAGGGAAGCTTCTGGGTCCGGCGCGCCGAGATCACCGGCCTTGCACTCGACGTGATGGCCGACAAGGGGAAGCCCTCCAAGCCGGGGCGGGCGCGGCATCGGATGCCGCAGGATGCCCTGCGCGAACTCGGGCTGCAGCTCCACGCCGACACCGTCACCATCACGGGGCGAGTGCAGTATCGCGAACGCGACGCCGAGGCCCCCAAACCGGGCGTACTGACCTTCGAGGGCATCCGCGCCACCGTGCTCAACTTGAGCACCGACCCGCGGCGGATGACGGACTCGACGCCGATGACGCTGCGTGTCGACAGCCGACTCATGGGCGCAGGAGCACTCCATCTCGAGGCCGAGATCCCGTTGCTGGCGCCGAAATTCACGATGGCATTTCGCGGCTCGCTGGGCGGGATGGACGCCGAGGCGTTCAATCCTTTGATCGTCGATGCCACGGGCGTGCGCTTCATCCGCGGGCACATCAGCAGCGTGCGGTTCAACGTCACCGTGCGAGGTGGGGTCGCGAGCGGCACGGTGCAGCCGCGTTGGGAGGGACTCGGCATCGAGGTCCCCGGCGTCGCGCGAAGCCAGACCAACATTTTGGGCAAACTGAAGCGTGCCGTGGCGAAGATCGCGGCCAACGCCTTCCTGGTGCGCGACGACAATCCGGCCAAAGACAAACCCGCGCTCAATGGCAACATCTCCCACCGCTGGACGCCGGAGGAGACGCTGCCGCAGTTTATCTGGTTCTCGCTCCGTGACGCGTTGGTGCCGCTGCTCAAGCGCTGAGCCGGGTCAGCTCGGGTGGCGCTCGCGGTCGACCCACTTCTTGTACTGCTTGTACTGATCCTTGGTGAGCCGCGGCTTCACCTGCTTGTCGAAGAACTCGTCGTCGGCCTTGCGCACCCGCTTCACCAGCTGATCGAGCATCAGCCCCAGGACCGTCTGCTCCTCGAGGGAGGCGGTGGACTTGATCTTGGCGCGGGCGAGTCCCGCCGCCTCGGCGCTCCGCCCGACACTGTCTCGGAGCGCGGCCGTGGCGGCGAGGTGGGACTTGAGCAGGTCGGCGTACGCCGCCGCTGACGACGAATCGAGTGCGAAAGCCGAGCGCACCGAATCGGCGCTCGCCGGACCCGAGACATCGCTCTGTACCAGTCGGGGCGTCTCGACCTGGTTCCCCCCGAACCCCCCACCACCGAAGCCACCGCCGCCCCCCCCGCCCCCCTGTGCCCGGAGCACCCCAGGGGAGAGGATCAGGAGCAGGGCGGTGACCACTGAAACCATGCGGCGGGGCTGCGCGTCCATCAGATAGCTCCTCGGTTGGGAAACCGGGGCCGAAGTCAGGGCCCACGGGACGCTGGAGATACGCCGGGCGCCTCCCGGCGGTTGGCCGATTCGGGGGGTGGAGTGGCGTGAACGGCCCCCCTGACGCCAGATTTAACGGTCCTCGGAGAACCGGGGCCCCCTCATACCGCCTCGGCATCGGACGGGAGACCTCGGTTTGGCAACACCGCTTGCATGGACTTCGGACACGATCGCGTGGCCGCGACGGGTGTCTGCGGCCTTCACGCCGCTCGACAAACTGACCGGGCTCTATACGGTCTGTTCGGCAAGCATCCTGATCGGTCAGTCGATCGGGCGCTTCGGCAGCCCGATGAGTCGCCACGAGATCGGTTGGCTGCTCACCGCCCACGTCCTGCTCCTGCTGCTAGTGGGTCTGGCCTCGGAAGCCCGGCGACGGGCGGGCCCCAAGGGCTGCCTCCTCGCCGACTGGTACCCCCTCTTCATCCTCACGGCAGTCTACGGATCGGTGGGGCTGCTCAATGGTCCCCGCGCGGCCGGTGGCGCCTCGTTCGACGGGATGGTCCAGCACTGGGAGGCGACCGCCTTCGGCCGCCAACTCGCCTACGACTGGAGCCGAACCGCCGCCCGCCCGGCACTTTCGTGGCCGCTGGGCCTCTCCTATCTGCTCTTCTTCCCGACGGTGATCCTGGCGCCGGCCGCGCTCTGGTGGAAGGGATATCGGGCGCAGGCGCGGCAGACGATCTTCGGCATCTCGCTGGTGTTCCTGACCTGCTACCTGCTCTTCCTGCTGTTCCCGGTCGCGGGACCGTCGTACCTCTGGGGCTGGCCCACGCCGGGCGCCGGCGGCGACTTCCCCACGCGCATGGTCCGCCAGTTGATCGACGATGGCGACTCCTGGGGCTCGGCATTTCCATCGAGCCACGTCGCCGCGTCGACCGCCGCCGTGCTGCTGGCGTTGAAGCACTGGCGCGCCCTCGGGTGGCTCCTGTTTCCCGTCGCCGCTGGGATTCTGGTGGGCGTGGTGTACTTCCAGGTCCACTATGCCATGGACGCCGTTGCCGGGCTCGCGATCGCACTCATGGCCGTGTGGGCGACCCCACGGCTGGCGCCACTGGACGATCGCACGAGCTAGTCCCGCCGCCCATCACGCCGGCGGCGGCTCGTCTTCGTCCGGCGTGGCGATCTCGATGGAATCGAGGTTGCGGACGTCGGTCTCCGCATCATCGTCACTCCCCCCCCGAAAGCCGTCGGTATAGTGCGCCGCACTGTCGTTCGCGAAGAGCCGCGAAAGATCTTCGGTGGTGCCACTCGCGCGCCCCGTGAGTTCTTCCGGCAGTGGCTCCCGTCCCTCCAGAGCCGGCGTCTCGGGTCGCCGCGTGGCGGCCGTCGGCTCGACGTGTTCCGTTTTGGACCCCTTCGACTTCGACATGATGCACCTCGTGCGACAGGAACTGAGTGTGACGCTCCTCCTGTAGACGAATGCTGCTCCGCCGACCGCACCTGTCGAGACAAAACCCCAGCTACAGCCCCAACCAATACGTGGCCTTCACCGCGAACACATTGGTCGCGGGACGATGGAAGATCGCGTTGAAATCACGCCGGAAGGAGAAATCGCCGTAATTCTCGCTCCCCTCGCGCGACTGCTGCCAGACCAGAAAGATCGTCGAGCCGGGACGATATTCCCACCGAATCACGGCGTTGCCGCGCAATGAGCGGAAGTTGAAGTCGGGATCGCCCACCATGAAGGGGGTCGCGGCGCCCGCACCATCGGGGTCGATGGTGTAGCGCGACGTCGCGGGGTCGCGCGCGATGGTGCCGCGGTCGCGGCCGTAGACCTCAAAATCGAATGTCCCGCGAGCGCCAAACTCCTTGTAGTCCGTGAAGGCACCAGTGGAGATCAACGGCTGCACAAACAACTGCACCGAAAACTTTGGCGACAGCGTCCAGTTGAGTCGCGTGTCCAGCGCGAGCTCTCGCTGATCCAGCGTCGCGAAGACATCTCGACGACCATAGGGCGTGAGCCCTGCGTTGTCGTCGACGCGCCGCACGTACTGGCTGACGTTGTGAAAGCGCGAGAACGAGGGTTGGAAACTCACGGTCATGTTGGATGCCGATTGAAGCGTCAGATTGAGTCCCAGCGTCCGGCCGTATCCGCCCGCCGGATTCCAGTTCAGGCTCCCCTCGACCCCCCCAGTGAGGGCGTGTCGGGAACTCGTTTGCAGGAAGAGGTTCACATTGGTGCGGCTGGGCAGTTTGGCAATCGGCCCGCCCCGGGTAAACTGGTCGTCGAATGACGGCAGGTTGTGAAAGATGTTGGTGTTCAGTCGCCAGAAATTCAAGAAGGTGAAGTTCTGGATCGAGCCGACGTAGCTGGTGGTGTGATCCCCGGTGTAGTTCCAGTCGTTGCCACTCAGCACGCCGACCGTCCATTGCCGGAGCAGCCGACCCGGCTTCGACTCGTAGTAGTGCAGGTCGGTCGCGAACCCGCGGCGTCCAACCGTGTTGGTGAGGCCGAAATCGTTGGTCTCGTAGCCCGGACTCGTCTCTTGCAGGGCCACGTTTCCGCCCCAGTGGCCGCCGCCTGCCTTGGTAATGGCCAGTTGCGTCGCGTGCCCACGCAACGTCGTGCGAGTGGGGTCATAGCCGAGGTCGGGGGCGTCGGGCCGTTGGAGATAGCGCGCCGAGGCACGCTGGGTTCGCGCGATCGCCTCCGCGCTGCCCTCCAGTCTCGACGCGGCAAACGACGCATCGAGTACCCAGTTGCGATTGCCCCAGAAGTGGGTGAAGTCGATGCCGCCGAGGTAGGCACTCGACCGCAACAACCCGGCGAGGACGGGGTCGTCGGTGGAGCGATCGACCGCGGTCACCAGCCCCCCAATGGCGGTGTTGCCGGCCTGGAACTCGCGGCGTACCCGCCCGGCGAAGTAATTGGTGAGCGGTTCCACCGCGGCGCGGAGAATCGGGCCGTCGAGCGCCGTGACATAGCGAGCGCGCTCCTCGGGCGTCACCGCGTCGAGCAGCGCCACCGACCAGCCGCCCTTGAGTTTCCCCGTGAGCTTCAGGGCGGCCGCGATGGCGGTCCGTGACGGCACGTCACTCGCCGTGACATCCGGATCGGCGATGAACCCCTGCGGTGACCGACCAATCCGGCGAGAGAAGAAGGGGTTCGGCGTCCTGAAATTGTTGAAGGTATGCAGCTGCCCAAACGAGAAAAGATCGGCGCCTTCGACGAAGAAGGAGCGCTTCTCGGGATAGATCGTCTCGAAGGCGGAGAGATTCACCACCGCCGGATCGACCTCGACCTGGCCGAAGTCGGGGTTGATGGTGGCGTCGAGGGTCAGGTCACTGCCGAGCCCGAGGCGGAGGTCGGCCCCGGCGTTGCGAGAGAAGTCGGAGCCATCACGAAACGGATTGCCTGGAGGGGTTCGGTCGAACTGCGCCGTTCCCGCCGCGTAGGGTGTGACTTCAATGCGCCGGGGTCTGGGGAGGCCGCCCATGCCGGTCAGATGGCCGTAGTGACTGACCCCGCCGACCTCGCTGCGAGGGGTGAAGGCGAGCACGTCTTCCTCCTGCCTGCGCTGAATGCGGCGCGTGAGTTGGATACCCCACGTATCCAGCGCGCGATTGAATCGGAGTTGCGACAAGGGAATCCTGATTTCGGCAGTCCACCCCTTGTCGTCGACTGAAGTCGCCACCTGCCAGACCGGGTCCCAGGAGTCATCGGAGTGACCATCGGAACCGATGGCCGCATCGATCTTGTTTCCCGCTGGAAAGACGTCGAACTCGAAGGCGGTGAGGTGGTCGTGACGGGCATCGAGCTGGATCCCGAAACCGTCACTCTCAACCAGGTCGTCGCGCCGTCCCAATCGGCTGATGATCTTCGACGCGTCGCGGTCGTACATCCGCGCCCCGATATAGATCGCATCGGACCCGATCAGGATCCGAATCTCGGTGCGCTCGGTGGACGACTTCCCCTCGTCGGGGTCACTCTGGGTGGTGAGCTCCACCGGCGTGGCGGCGGCCCAGGCCGCCTCATCGAGATGGCCGTCGAGATGCACCGAACCGATCAGCTTCGCGGCCGCGACCTGGGGGACCGCGGCGTGGTTGGGGGGTGCCGTTGGCGACTGAGCTGCGAGGAAGATGGGCACCGAGAGGGTGAGCGAGAGAAACCGACCGACGAGGCTGGGCACGGGCATGCTCCGACTCCTGTAGTCCGAAAGGGCCTCTGCGGAACAGGCCCAAGGCAACTTCTACAAGTGTCGAACTACGGTCGTAGTGTCTGATTGGTTTCGCACGCTTACAGCCTTCGCACAGGAGGCGGGTTCAGGGCCGGAAGAGGGTGAGCGCGGGGGCCGGTCCGGACTCGACCGTCTCGGTGACCACCAGCCGGACCCGGCGGACGGGCGCCGCCGGGAAGTCCACGATCCGCTTGTTGCCGATGGTCGTGCCGTGGGCCAGCGGCCTCCAGACGTCGCCGTCCTGGCCGTCGAGACGCCACCCGGCGATCCGCTGCCCTTGGGCGATATCCTCCGAGAGCACGGCCATCCCGACCTCCTTGGCGCCCCCGAGCTCAAGCAAGACGGTCGGCTGTCGGGCCGCTCGTTGCCAAGTCGAGGCCCTAGTCTCGACTACCGGGTTCCCGAAGAGCCGGTCGCGCGCCGAGCGGAAGCCGGCGAGCCGATCGACGTCCACGGAATGGAGCAGGCCCTCACGGGTCGGCGGCACATTGAGCAGTAACTTGGAGTTGCGTCCGACTGAGCTGAGATAGAGCGCGACGAGGTTGTCGACCGTGCGCACCTTGTCGTCGTCGGTCTGGTGATAAAACCACCCCGGCCTGATCGAGACATCGCTCTCGCCCGGGCGCCACACGCTGCCATCGGGATCGCCCTCCTGCAGCATCCGGATGACCTCAGGCCCATCGCTTCCCGGCACCGGCACCACCGCGGGGTCCACCGTGGACCAGTTGGTGCTCCCCGCTGATCCGCTCTCGTTGCCGATCCAGCGCACATCGGGACCGGCATCGGAGAAGATCACCGCCTCGGGTTGCAGTTTGCGCACGAGCCCCCAGTAGCGCGGCCAGTCATAGCGCTGACGCCGCCCGCTGGGCCCTTCGCCATTCGCGCCGTCGAACCAGACCTCCTGCACTGTTCCGTAGCGAGTGAGCAGTTCGGTGAGCTGGTCACAGTAGAAATCAGAGTAGGCATCGCTGCCGTAGACCGTGGCGTTGCGATCCCAGGGCGAGAGGTAGAGTCCGAGACCGAGCCCAGTGGCGCGGCAGGCGTCGGCGACCTCGCGCACCACATCGCCGGCCCCCGCTCTGAACGGCGACGCCGCCACCGAGTGCATGGTGGTTGCCGTGGGCCAGAGGCAGAAGCCGTCGTGGTGCTTGGCGGTGAGGATCAGCGTCTTGAGTCCGCCGGCCTTCGCCGCCCCCGCCCACTGCATGGCGTCGAGCGCGGTGGGGTTGAAGCTCGCCGGCGATTCATTGCCATCGCCCCATTCTCGGTCGCTGTAGGTGTTCACGCCAAAATGGGCAAAGAGTGCCAGTTCGTCGCGCTGCCAGCGCAGCTGGGCCGGCGTCGGTCGGGGCCGTGCCACCCCCGCACTCCAGCGCCAGCGCGGTCCCGCCGCGGCGGCGGCGAGGGCGAGGAATTCACGACGGGCGAGCGGCATATCGGGCTCCTGGGAGATATCAGCAGGATCCAGAAGATACCGGGAGACCCCCCGCTTACCGGCTCCGGGAATCCGTCGTAATATTTGTGCCGAGTGGGGGCGCACTCCCGACCATTCAATCCGACCCTTCAAGAGAGGAATTCATGAGAAAGTTTGCGCTGTTGGCCGCTCTGGCCCTGGTCGTAGGCTGTGCCAAGAAGGAAGCCCCTCCGGCACCTGAACCGCCGCCGGTGGCCCCACCCGCCCCCGCACCGATCGATATGAGCGCCGTGGCCGGGACCTGGGACATGAAGACGATGGCCGCCGGAAGCGACAGCGTGCTCGTGACCTATACGATGACGGCCACCGCCGACACCAGCGGCTGGACGCTGAACTTCCCCAAGCGCAAGCCGGTGCCGATGACGATCACCGTCTCGGGCGACAGCGTCATGGGCTCGTCTGCTCCGTACGAGAGCGTGCTCCGCAAGGGCGTGACGGTACGCACCACCAGCGTCTTTCACCTCGTGAACGGACAGCTGATGGGCTCGGCGATGGCGTACTACAGCAAGGGACCCGACTCGGTGAAGGCGCTCCATACCGCCGGGACCAAGCACGCGATGTAGCTGGTGCGCGACGATTCACGGCGCGGGGTCGAATCCAGTTCTCGGATTCGGCCCCGCGATCGTTTCAGTGCGTCTTGCCAACGAATGATCGTGAGTGCCGGGCGAGGGGCGGTTGTCGTCGGATCAGATTCCGCGCGCCGACGATTCGCTCGCAACTGTCTCGCGATTCGTCCGCCGGCGCCAGAGCGCCGGCGACAGGCGCGCTCCCTACTGATCGCTCCTCGAACCGCCCCTCACCCTTGCTTGAGTGCACCCCCGTTCTCTTCCCATATCGCGCATTGCTCATCTCTCATCTCTCATCTCTCATCCCTCCTCGCTCATCCATCATCTCTCGTCGGCTATCCACGCTCTCAGTATCAGCGATCTCATGTCATCCAGCGGCCGACTCGAGTAGCCGGCAAGGCGGAAATACCACTGTGCCGCCAGCGTATGGTCCCGCATGCGGAGCGCCGCGACCACCGCCCCGTCCTGCAACTCCTCGCCGCCGATCCACCCCTGCCCCACCGCGGCGGTATCGGCCATCTGACGCGCTGCCGTCAGCGCGGCCGGCGCATCCCACTCCTGCACGGCCCGGCGGAAGTGGAGCACCGCCAGCACCCGGCGCGGTGCCGCGTGCTTCACGGCGAAATGCTCCGCGCTGTCGTAGAGCGTCGAATCAACCCACCCGGCGGTGCCGAAGTGGCGCATCAGGGCCACCTCGTTGAACTGCTGCAGCCACGGGCGCCAGTCGGCAGGCGTCTGATCCGCCGCGAGTGTCGCGGACCAGTTCTGCCAAGCATACCGGGCGCGCGCGACGTTCTGCCATGCGGCGCTGTCGAGTGGCGCGGTGCGACTCTGCCAGGTCCGCTGGAACATCGCACTCGAACGCCGCAATCCGGGGAAGAGCAGAGTCGGGAAGTCCACGGGAGGCTGCGGTCGATTCACCAGCGCGCGTGAGAGATTGAACCAGCGATCGCCGAGGGAGAGCATCCCCGTCGCCGTGCGTTGCTCATACCGCCGCTGCTCGGCGCCGAGATCCAGCACCGGGAAGAAATCGGAATTGGCCGTGCCGAAGCGAACAATCACCGGCGCCAACAGCGCTCGATCAGCGTGCAACGACGACTCCAGCGCCTCGACGGTGATCGGGATGGTACGGCAGAGGTCGCCCTCGAGTGCGCTCGACGCGATGACACTCGCCCAGTCCGGTGGCGGGAGTGTGCCATCGCGTGAGCCGACCAGCAACAGGTCGGCCACGCCCACCTGGTGCACACGCCAATCGGGGAAGACGCGATGGAACGAGGTCAGCACGGTAAGCAGCATGGCATCATCGAGCTCATAGGCCTGCAGCCACTGCCCGAAGACGCCGCCGGGAGCCAGTTGCTGTCGGACCCGGCGGTAGAACTCCTCCGTAAAGAGGCCCGAGACACCGCTCACCCACGGATTCGAGGGTTCCGAGACAATGATGTCCCACGGCCGGTTGCTGGCAGCGAAGTACGACTTGGCGTCGCCCACGACGATGTGCGAGCGCGGATCGAGAAATATCCGGTGGTTGGCGGGCATGAAGAGTTTGGCGCCGTCGATCATCCGCGGCTCGATCTCGATCGTGACCACCTCGCGCAGCGTGGGCGAGCTGAGCAGCGCATGGGAGCTCATCCCGGAACCGAGGCCCACGACCCCGGCGCGTCGCGCCGCAGGGTTGTAGGCCAGCGGGATCAGGCCGAGGAGCAGTTGGGTGCTTTCGTCGCCCTCGAGCGCACGCTTGGGGGTGATGCTGTCGCAGGGTGCGCGCGACGACCGGGCGAGCGAGGCATCGGATTTTCCGTTCGTGGCGAGGACGCGCAGCCCATTGGGCGCCTCCGACACGGTCACGGTGGCAGTGCGCCCATCGCGGTAGTAGCGCATCGTGGCGTTGCCCGATGGGATGATCTTTCCCGACCGGAAGACGCCCGAGGTGATGAGCAACGGATCGAGCCGGGTGACCGCGACAATCACCGCCACCGCCAACGCAACGCCCAGCAGCAGTACCGCGCGGTGCCGCGAAGGCCGCGACAGCTGGAAGAGCGCCACGCCCACGCTGATGTCGAGCACGCCGCCCAGCAGCAGTAGTCCTTTGAGGCCAAGCAGCGGCAAGAGCAGCAGCCCCGCGAGCGCGGCGCCGACAATGGAGCCAACGGTGTTGAGGGCATACACACGGCCGATGGCCGACTCGCCCTGTCCGCGCGCGAGCAGTGTTCGAGTGATGAGTGGCAACGTCATGCCGGCGCAGATGGTGGCGGGGAGCATCACCACGAGGCAGATGAGGTAGCGCACTGCAGTGAAGACCAGGTAGCCCGAGCCGTTGCGGGCCGTGGCGGCCATCACCGACTCCAGCACATGGAAGCCGCCGAGGTAGAGCGGCAATGTGGCCAAGGCGAGCAATCCCATCACGATCTGGATCTGCGCCAGTGCGCCAACGGGATCGGCGAAGCGGTCGGCGTTGCGACGCACCCAGAAGGCACCGATCGCGAGGCCCAGAATGAACGCCGAGAGCATGAGCTCGAACGAGTGGGTGGCGCTGCCGAGCAGCAGCGACAGCATCCGGATCCAGCCGATCTCGTAGCAGAATGATGCCACTGCGGTGACGAACGCCGATGCCAGCAGGAGGCGGGTCACCCGATCGCCCGGACGCTGCGCGTCGCGCGGCATCGCGGCAACGGCAGCCGCGTCGCCGCTGCGCGAGACCAGAAACGCCACCAATGCCACCAACAGGTTCAGGATTGCCGCGCTCACGAGCACGCCGGGAAGCCCCGCGAGCGCGAGCAGGACGAAGCCGGCCACGAGCACACCGATGGCGGCACCGAGAGAGTTGGTGAAGTAGAGCCAGCCGAGCACGCGGCCTGGTTGCGCCGGTGCCCTGCGCAATACGGCGGCGCTCATGAGCGGGAAGGTGGTGCCGAGCAGCACCGACTGCGGCAGGATCAACAGGGCGGCGATGGCCCATTTGGCTGGGCCGAGCAGGGCGGAACCGGCCAGGACCGGGAAGAGCGTACCGTAGGCGAAGCTGGTGACGCCGAGGAAGGCGCCATGGAACAGCAGACCAATCAGCCCGGCCGCCCCTTCCATGCCGGCGTACCAGAGCAGCGGGCGCTCGAGCCGGTCGGCGACCCGGGCCACGGATTCAGCACCGACCGACATTCCGCCGAGAAAGATCACCAGCACCAGCACCTGGGCGTAGGCGTCGTGCCCGACAAAGAGGCCGAGGTAGCGGGTCCAGACCGACTCGTACATCAGAGCGGCGGCGCCGCTGAGGAAAAAGGCGGCGTAGAGGAGGCGCACGGCGGCCCCGGTGGGCCTCGCCTGACTGGAGCCGTCTCCACGACTGGTGGGATCCATCACACCCCCGCTGGTGTTTCATTGACACGGTACGGCTAGCCCCACCAATCTGCGTCGCCCTTGCGATGACTCACAACCGCCCGAGGATGCCTGATGGTTCGCAGTCTACTCCTTGCCGGGGCGCTTTTCGCGCTCCCCTCCCCGGCGGCGGCCCAGTTTGACCACAGCCGCTTCGATCGCCTGCTCGCAGCGCACGTGCACGATGGCAGGGTCGACTACGACGCCTTCGCCCGGGCGCCGGAGTTTGCCGGGTACCTCGCCTCCTTCGCGGCGGCACGCCCCGGGACGCTTGCCCCGACCGATCGGCTCGCCTTCTGGATCAACGCCTACAATGCCTTCACGATCGATCTCATCAACCGCAATCACGAACGCTCCTCGATTCGCAGGATCGCGCGCTTTCGCTCCGGGGGACCCTGGGGCGTGAAGTTCGCGGCCATCGGCGGTAAGACCTATACCCTTGACGACATCGAGCATGGCATCATCCGGGTGGAGTTCCATGAGCCACGAATCCATGTCGCACTTGTATGCGCTTCGATTGGCTGCCCGCCGCTGCGGGCGGAGGCCTATCGTGGGGATGCGCTCGATCGACAGCTCGACGATCAGGCGCTGACCTTCTTCGCCCGTTCGCCGCAGAAGAACTGGGTCGACGTATCCACTCGCACAGCCCACCTCTCCCAGATCTTTGATTTCCGAGATTACATCAAGGACTTCGGCGGCAGCAAGGCGTCGGTGGGGCGATTCGTGGCGCCCTACTTCCGGCGTGCCGGCAAGGTGGCCGAGGCGGATATCCTCGAGAGCGGCCACTTCGACCTGAAGTACACCGAATACGACTGGAGCCTCAACGGTCTCGCGAAGTGATTCGCCGGATTGTGCTGGTCGCCGTGGTGCTGCTGGCGCTCCTGTTCGGCGCCCACCAGCTCGCAGGACTGCTCCCCGAGGCGGTGTCGTGGGTCGAGGCCACAGGGACGTGGGCTCCGGTCATGTTCATCGGCGTGTACGTCGTGGCAACCATCGCGCTGGTGCCGGGCTCCTTGCTCACGATCGCGGCGGGGGCGCTGTTTGGCCTCGGCCGCGGCACCTTGATCGCCTTCACCGGCGCCGTGATCGGTGAGACGGCGGCGTTTCTGATCTCGCGCTATCTGCTGCGTCGCTTCGTCGTGGCGCGGTTGCAGGCCTCGCCGCGCTTCTCGGCGCTCGACCGTGCCCTCGCCGCCGATGGCAGGCGACTCGTCTTCCTGCTCCGGCTCTCACCACTCATTCCGTTCACCCTGCTCAACTATGCCGTGGGCGCGAGCCGCGTCCGGATCCGCGACTACCTCCTCGCCTCGTTCGGCATGCTCCCCGGCACGCTGTTGTATGTCTACTATGGCCGTGTGCTCGGCGACGTCGCCGCGCTCGCCACCGACAAGGCAGTGCCCCGGGGGCCGGCGAGCTACGCCCTGCTGATTCTCGGACTCGGGGCGACCCTCGTGGCCACGATCCTGATCACGAAACGGGCACGCCGCGAACTGGCCGCCGCGACCGATGGAGCACTCAAATGACCAACGCCACCGCCGACGCCGAACTGTTGGCCAACGTCCACCCGCCTGATTGGATCAATCCGGTGGCCCAGCCGATGTACGACCTGGTCGTGCTCGGCGCCGGCACCGGTGGGTTGGTTGCCGCGGCAGGCGCCGCAGGACTCGGGGCCAAGGTGGCACTGGTGGAGCGCCACTTGATGGGGGGCGACTGCCTCAACGTCGGCTGCGTCCCATCCAAGGCCCTCATCGCGGCGGCGCGCGCATGGCACGGCGCGCGACACGCCACCGCCTTCGGTGGTCCAGTGGCACAGGGCGCCGGAGACTTCGGCGCGGCGATGACCCGGATGCGATCGCTGCGCGCCGGGCTGAGCCCGGTGGACAGCGCGGCACGCTTCCGCTCGCTCGGCGTCGACGTCTTCTTCGGCGACGGCGCCTTCGTCGGCGATCGCGAGCTGACGGTGGGGACCCAACGCCTGCGCTTCAAGCGTGCTGTCATCGCGACGGGTGCCCGCGCGACGGTGCCGCCGATTCCTGGGCTCGAGGGCTCGGGGTACCTCACCAACGAATCGATCTTCTCGCTCGAGTCGCTCCCGCCGCGACTCCTCGTCCTTGGCGGTGGACCGATCGGCTGCGAGATGGCCCAAGCGTTCGCGCGCTTCGGGAGCGTGGTCACCATCATTGACCGCGGCGAACGCCTGCTTCCCCATGATGACGCAGATGCCGCCGATATCGTGCGCAGCGCGCTCCGCCGCGACGGCGTGACACTCGAATTCACGACCACCGTCGAAGGAATTGAACGGCAGGGGAGTGCGATCACCTTGGCATGCGTGCGCGGGGAAGAACGGTTCCGGGTGACTGGCGATGCCCTGCTCGTGGCCATTGGCCGGACCGCGAATGTCGACGGCTGTGGCCTGGATGCGGCGGGCGTGGCCCATGATGCCCGCGGGGTCACGGTCAATCACCGGCTGCAGACCAGCAATCGCCGCATCTTTGCCGTCGGTGATGTCTGCTCGCCATTGCAGTTCACCCACTCCGCCGATTTCCAGGCCCGGCTGGTGCTCGCCAACGCACTCTTCTTCGGTCGCGGGAACTACAAGAGTCTCGTGACGCCGTGGTGTACCTATACCGCCCCGGAAGTGGCCCATGTTGGCGTGACACCGGCAACCGCTGCCAAGGAAGGGATCGCCATCGATACCATCACCATTCCGTTCGACGACGTCGATCGCGCCGTGCTCGAGGGCGAGGATACCGGCTTCCTGCGCATTCACCTGAAGTCGGGGAGTGACAAGATTCTTGGGGTGACAATCGTCGACGCGCACGCCGGTGAGTTGATCGGCGAGGCGGCCGTGGCAATCACCAACGGGCTCGGCCTCGGCGCCCTCGGCAAGACCATGCACCCCTATCCCACCAAGGTGGAGGCCTATCGCAAGGCCGCTGACCAGTGGCGTCGCGGCAAGCTCACCCCGACGGTCAAGCGGCTCATGGCACTCTGGTTCCGCTGGTTTCGGTAGCCCGACTGCTGCCACTCACTCCCTCAACAACTGTCCCGCCAACAGCGTGCGCTGCACCACCGTTACCCCGAGCATCACCGCCCACACCCAGGCGATCGTGGGCAGCGCCGTGGGCAGCACCACAAAGAGGGCGTAGACCACGAACGTCTCCCCCGCTCCCGCCAGTCCGCGGGTGTACTGGATGGAACGGTCGGCCTCGGTCACTTCCAACCCGCGTCGTTCCAGGAGCGAGGAGAGCGCCAGTGTGGTGGCGCTGCAGAGCACGTAGCCCACCAGGATCAGGAGCCACACGAGGGCCAGTTCGGGATGCCGCACCCCGAACGCCACGATGATGGCGCTGTAGGCCGCCATGTCGAGCGTGGTGTCGAGGTAGGCGCCCCAAAGCGTGACCCGACCGCCGAGCCGAGCTACCAGCCCGTCGAGCCCATCGGGGAGCCGACTGACGAGCCAGATCGCGACCCCGAGCGCGGGATAGCCACCGAGCATCACGGCGGTTCCGAGCGCAGCGATTCCCGCACCGAGCAGGGTGAGGTGGAGGGGCGCGATGCCGGCATCGATGAGTCGGCGTGCGAGTGGATGAAGCAGTCGCTGCATATGGGGGCGCACGATGTCGTCGATCATGGCGCGGTCCCTCTGCCGTTCACAATGCCCATCGCGCGGAGAACTGAAATTGCCGCGGGGGACCGGGCGAGAAAAGTCGTACCGGGTCGCCCGGCCTGCCGTACTGGGTGCGACTCCCGCCGCCGCCGATGCCACTCGCGAAGCCCGAGTACTCCGTGCGATTGAGAAGATTGAATCCGTCCACGCGCAGCTCGACCAGATCGCCCGCCACCGCCAGGAACCAGATCGCCGACATGCTGACGTTGAAGAAGCCCGGCAGCCGCTCCCCATTGCGCGCTACCCCAACAAATCGGTTGCCATCGCCAATGAAGGCATTGCCGCGTACCGGACCGATGCCGAGCAGGTCGAACTGCGCGTTGCCATCGAGCGAGGACGTCCCGGCGAGGCGGTTCAGGGGCAACCCCGACTGATAGTCGGCGATGACCCCGAATCGCGCCGTGCTGCCGAGGGTATACACCGAGCGCAGCGTGACCTTGTGCCGACGGTCATTGTTGGCAGCGGCATACTCCTGCGACGTGCACGGCTGACCCGTCACCGCATCGACCCGATCCGATGAGAAGCAGTTCGCCTGTGATGCT
>JBDUDP010000053.1:0-16599 GCA_040002895.1 Gemmatimonadota bacterium | reverse complement strand
CCACACCAGCCACCGTGGCGGTCACGCTATTGGTGAAGGTGCCGGCGGTGGTGCCCGCGCTGAACAACCCCGTGCCGTTGATGGTCCCGCCACCCGCCACCACAGACCACACCGGGACCATCGCGATGACATTGCCACTCGCGTCGCGACCAGTGGCCGTGAATTGCTGGGTCGCACCGATCGCCAGGGTGACCGGGTTCGGCGTCACACTGATGCTGGTGAGCGCGCCGGCGGTCACCGTCACCGACGCAGAGCCCGCCACACCAGCCACCGTGGCGGTCACGCTATTGGTGAAGGTGCCGGCGGTGGTGCCGGCCGTGAACAACCCCGTGCCGTTGATGGTCCCGCCGCCCACCTCCACCGTCCAGACCGGCGTGATTGCGACGGGACTGCCGTTGGCGTCGCGGCCAGTGGCCGTGAATTGTTGGGTCGCACCGATTGCCAGAGCGCCCGGATCACCGGTGACCGTGATACTCACGAGGGAGGCAGGAGCGACCACAGTGTCGTGGCATGCCGACATCGTGAACGCGGAGCAGACGAATGTCAGCAGGTAGCGCGTGCTCAACCGAGGAAGCGTCATGCTCGGGTCCCTCCCCATGTGATACCTGCCGCCAGTCCCGGAGCGAGTCAAACATCGCCGGCTCCTTTGGACAGCATCCGCAAGGTCGTCCCGTGGTCGAGCGCCGGGTATCGCTCAGAGGATGGACCATGAGTTTCCGCCCCGCTGTTGAGAGAGCACGCGGGCCCCCTCGGGTGGCCTCCCCACCCCGGCCCATGTGTACCGTTCCACATGTTCGGCGTCCCCCTGATGCACACCCCAACACTCGCTCCGGCACGGTCGGGCCCCCACGCCACCGACAGGTTCCGTTCGCTCCGCCACCTTCGGGGCTGCGGGCTGACCCTCCAGCCCACCTGGTGATCGTGTGCTCCTCTCCCGACGCAACAGCTCGACGCGATGACCCGCGATCGACGCACGACCGATCTCCTCAAGACCGGGGCGCTCGAACGCGCCATCTTCGACTCCCCCAACTTCACCGGCATCACCACCGACGCCGCAGGTCTGATCCAGATCTTCAACCTCGGCGCCGAACGGATGCTCGGCTACGGCGCGGAAGAGGTCGTCAACCGGATGACGCCCGACGCCCTCTGCGATCCGATCGATCGGCTGGCGGGAGCCGACCCCTCCGCTGATCCCGACGCGGCGCCGGTCGAGGGATGCTTTGACGCGCTTGCCCTCAATGCCTCCCGCGGGATGGAGGACATCCACGAGACGTCGCTGATCCGGAAAGACGGCTCCCGGGTGCCTGCGATGGTTTCGGTCACCGCCCTGCACGACGCCTCGGGCGCGGTGATCGGTTATTTGTTGATCGGCATCGACAATTCGGCACGCAAGCAGGTCGAGCAACAGCGCTCCGATCTCGCCTCCCGCCTCCGCGACCAGGAGCGCAGCTATCGCATGCGACTCGAGCGGGAGGTCGACTCCCGCACCGCGGATCTTCAGACTCGCACCACGACGCTGGAGGAACACGCCGATGCTTTCCGTCGGAGCGAGGAGCGCACCCAGTACGCTCTGGGCTCAGCCGGCATGGGAGTCTGGGAATTTGATTTCACCACCCTGCAACTGACCTGGTCCGATACCATGGCACCGGTCTTCGGGCGAGTGCCAGCGGAGGCGCCGCGCACGATGGACGCCTTCCTGGAGATGATCCATCCCGACGATCGAATTGTGGTCTCCGCCTCGATGGATCGTGTGCGGCGCGATGATGTCGACTTTGGTGAGCTGGAATTCCGCGCCATCTGGCCCGATGCCAGTGCCCACTGGGTCGCTGGGCGCGCGCGCATCCTTCACGGGGTCGAGGGAAAGCCTCTCCGCCTCCTTGGAGTGGGCATCGACATCAGCGAACGAAAACTCCTCGAAGCCCAGCTGCGCCAGGCACAGAAAATGGAGGCAGTCGGACAGCTTGCCGGTGGGATCGCCCATGACTTCAACAACTTGATCACCGTGATTCTCGGCTTCTCGCACTTCGTGCTCGAGAGCTTTGCGAGCGAAGACAGTCGCCGCAGTGACATGGACCAGATTGTGAAGGCCGGCACCCGCGCCGCGGCGCTGACCAAGCAACTGCTGGCCTTCTCCCGGCTGCAGGTGTTGCAGCCGACCGCGATCGACCTCAACCGCCTGGTGGACGACATGCGGCCGATGCTGGCCCACTGGATCGGCGAGAACATCTCCTGCCACACGAGCCTCGCGACCGATCGGACGGTGGTGCGCGGCGATGCAGGTCAGATGGAGCAGGTGCTCATGAACCTTGTGGTCAACGCGCGCGATGCCATGCCGACAGGCGGCCAGCTCACCATCGAGACCAATCGGCTCTACCTCGACGACCCGGCCGCCATGAAGAACGGCGTGGGGAGTGCGGGGTGGTACATCCTGCTGGCCGTGAGCGACACCGGTATCGGAATGGACGAGGCCACCAAGCTCCGCCTCTTCGAACCCTTCTTCACGACCAAGGCCGCTGGCGAGGGAACGGGGCTCGGCCTCGCCACCGTCTATGGCATCGTGAAGCAGAGCGGCGGACACATCCGAGTCCATTCCAAGCTCGGCTTTGGCTCCACCTTCAAGGTGTACTTGCCCAGCACGGATTCGGCGGCGGAGAATAGTCCGCCGCTCGCTGCCGAGCCCGGCACCGACGCCGGCACCGAAACCGTGTTGGTGGTCGAGGACGAGGAGGGCGTCCGGACATTCACCTGCCGCACGCTGGAGGATGCCGGGTACCGTGTGCTCGACGCCCTCGATGCCAGCAGCGGCGGGGCGCGCTTTGACGAGTCCACCGACGACATCGACCTGCTTGTCACCGACATCATCATGCCGGGCGAGAGTGGCGCTCGACTCTATGAGCGGCTCTCCGCCAAGCGCCCCGGACTGAAGGTGCTCTATGTCTCGGGGTACACGCCGGCGGCGATCTTTCGTCAGGGCGAACTCCGCCCGGGGATCGACTTCCTCGAGAAGCCCTTCACCGCCGATGAATTGCGGCGACAGGTCCGTCAGATCCTCGACCGCTGAACCCTGCCGCTCGCACGGTCCATCCCTCCGATTGGGACAGGAAACTGGCCGAGGACTTCGGGCTGCAAAAAGCGTGGAACTGGCTGAACCGGTGGGGCCCGGCCCGGCCAGCTTGCGGGGAACCAGAAGGTGGCGTTGATTTATTGGCATCCCACCGTCGGAGTACCGTGACAACCGAACCGCGCCTCTGCCCCAATTGCCATACCCCCCTGCCGGCCGAGGCGCATTTCTGCCTCAATTGCGGCACGCCCACCCCCACCGAACCGGGGGTGCCGTCGCGCACCATCCCCACGGGTGCGTTCGAGGTGTCGCGGGTCCGCTCGGCGCTCGCCGACCGCTACCGGATCGAGCGGGTGCTGGGTGAGGGCGGGATGGCGACGGTCTATCTGGCCGAGGACCTGAAGCATCACCGGCAGGTCGCGGTCAAGGTGATGCGGCCGGAGCTGTCCGAGACGCTGGGGGCCGAGCGCTTCCTGCGCGAGGTCGAGATCGCAGCCCGGATGAATCACCAGAACATCCTCCCAGTCCACGACTCAGGCGCCGCCGACGGCATCCTCTACTATGTCATGCCGGTGGTCGAGGGCGAATCGCTGCCGGCTCGGCTCAAGCGGGAGAAGCAGCTGCCAGTGGGCGAGGCGCTGCGCCTGGGGCGCGAGGTCGCCGAGGCGTTGGCGTATGCGCACAAGCGTGGGATCATCCACCGCGACATCAAACCGGCCAACATCCTGCTCCACGAAGGGCACGCCCTGGTCGCCGACTTCGGGATCGCGCGGGCGACCAGCGATGCCGGGGCGCTCACCAAGACCGGCCTGTCGATCGGCACCCCCGCCTATATGAGCCCCGAGCAGGCGAGCGGCGACTCGAACCTCGACGGTCGCACCGATATCTACGCGCTCGGCTGCGTGCTCTACGAGATGCTGGCGGGGGAGCCACCCTTCACCGGCCCCACGGCGCAGGCGATCATCACCCGGAGCATCACCGAGGCACCGCGACCGCTCACCCGCACCCGATCAGCGATTCCGGCGGCCGTGGATGCGGTGGTGCTCCGGGCGCTGGCCAAGTCGCCGGCCGACCGCCACGCGACGGCGACGGAATTGGCGAATGCGCTCACCGACGCCGAGGACCAGTCACGCACCATGTCGGGCGCATCAGCACCCACCCGGACACACCGTTTCGGAGGGTGGCAAATCGCTACCGCCGCGGCCGTGCTGGTGGCACTCGCCGCCATCGGCTGGAAGAAGTTCGCTGGCGGGTCCGCGGCGGGCGGTGATGCCGCCCGCCGCGTCGCGGTCCTGCCATTCGAGAATCAGGGCGCGGAGAGCGACGCATACCTTGCCGACGGCATCGTTGACGAACTCCGTGACCGGCTCGCCCGGCTCGGGAAGTTCACCGTCATCGCTTCGACCAGTGCCGACAAATATCGTGGCAGCGCCAAGTCCGCCACCGAGATCGCCAGTGAACTGCACGTCGACCGAGTGCTCATGGGCAAGGTGCGCTGGGTCACCGGCGCCAACGGAGTCCGGCAGGTCAAGGTCACCACCGAGTTGGTCGATGGAAGTAGCGGCGACGTCACCTGGCGTGAATCGTTCGATGGTGACCTGACCGATCCACTCGCCATCCAGGGCCGCATTGCGACCCGGGTGGCAGGAGCGCTGGGGGCCGTCCTCAATCAGGCACAAACCGGGAGCCTCGCCGGTCGCCCAACAACAAATGCCGAAGCGTACAATGCCTACCTGCAGGGACGGGCAGGGAGCGGTGTATCCTCCGCTGCTCAGATGCGCTCTGCGGCCGAGTTCTATGAGCGAGCGGTCGCACTCGACTCGAATTTCGCCGCCGCATGGTCGCGCCTTGCCGTCGCCTTGTCTGTCTTGTACAACGCGGGGACCCGCGACCCATTGACGGCACGCCGCGCGAAGGAGGCACTCGATCACGCCCTCAGGCTGGCGCCGGACTCGGGGTATACGCACCGTGTCGCCGCCGTGTACCAGTCTGCCGTTGCGCGCGACCAGGTTGCCGCGCGACGGGAGACCGAGCTGGCGCTCCGGCTTGATCCGCGCGATCCCCGTTCACTGGCGGGTAGCGCCTCGTTCGATCTCGCCGACGGAAATTTTCGGCAAGGCTTCGAGAAGCTCTCGCGGGCGCGGGAGATCGACCCGCTTGACATGGCGGTGCTCAATAATCTGGTTCGGGCCCAGACCTATCTGGGACAGTATCGCGAAGCCGTCGCGACCGGCGACGAATTGATGGCCATGAAGCCGACCGACTACGCCATGATGGAGAACGTTGTTCGCGCCTACCTCGCCAACGGCGACCTCCCCGGTGCCCGGGGCGTGGTGCAGGAAGTGCTCAAGCGAGTGCCGGCCACCGAGTTGGTGAGCTATTTCGCAGGGTATCAGGAACTCGCCTTCGTCCTGGAAAAGAAAGATCGCGACCTCCTCTTCCGGTTGACACCAGCCGCATTCGACAATGACCGAGCCTGGTGGGGACAGTCACTGGCCACCGCGGCATTTCAGCAGGGCGACATGCGGCGCGCGCGGGCGTATGCCGATTCGTCGCTCGTGGTGGCACGGCAGCAGATCGAGGCCTCGCCGAAGGATGCTCAACTGCGGATGATCAACGCGGTGATGTTGGCGTATCTCGGACGCACGCCCGAGGCGCTCAGCGAGGCGGAGCATGCGATCAGCGACACCGTGGGTGGGAGCTCCGACGAGACGAACTACGCCCTGCAACAGTCCATCAGGGTGCACCTCACCTTGGGGGAAAAGGATCGGGCACTCGACCAACTTGAGGTGTTGACGAAGCGGCAATACTATGCGACACCTGGCTTCCTCAAAGCCGACCCTCTCTTCCGGTCGCTGGACAAGAATCCGCGCTTCGAGCGCTTGGCGAATCGCGGGATCTCCCTGCCAGTGGATTGAGCAGGATGCGGGGAGTACGCGTCGGTTCGGCATAGTGCACCAACCCCCATCCGCCCCGCAGGACGGATGGGGGTTCCCGTGCCGACCTCGGGAGAGGTGAGGCCGACACAAGCGGCGTGATCAGCGCACAGTCACGTGCCCAATCATCCCAAGGGCCGCGTGCGGATCACACTGGAAGTAGACGACCTTCCCCTTTCCGAACCCGACCGTCACATCAAACTCCTGCCCCGGCAGCTGCAGCATGTCGCTGGCGGGAGGGAGGCCCTGCACGCCGGGGTTGCTGTCGGCCACAAAGTGCACATTGTGCACCCCCACCTTCAGCTCGAAGCGCAGCACGTCCCCCTCTTCCGCGCTGATCTCGCTGGGCTCGAAACGGTTCCCCTTTTCATCGGTGATCATCTCCACCTCGATGATCTTGCCGGTCAGCTTCGGCCCCGCGACCACGCTCGCGGCGGACTTTCCATCGTCGTTGTCTTTTGCACTATCCTCACCCTTGCCGCACCCGACGAGGACCATCCCCAGCACCGCACCCATCATGAATCGATTCACCTTGACAAGCTCCCATGTGAAGAAACCAGCAGCGGTCGCGCGATCGTCGCGGACCATCAGAAATCCTTCCGTGCGAACATCCGCCTCGCACTCCAGAGCGGCAGCGCAAGCCACGCCATCAGCAGCGTGGAAAGCGCGACACGCCCGGCGGTCGCGCTCGTCATGCGACGGAGTACCGCACCGGTGTAACCCAGTACTTCACCAGCATCCAATTGCTGCAGCAGCAACACGCGAGTCAGGTCGACGGGATTCAACGCAAGCAGTGCCAGAACCGGGACCTGACCGGCGCGGTCCGCGCCCAGCAACGCGACCAGCAACACTACACCGTCCCAGAGCACCACAGTCACCACCCAGAGCGCGGCAGCGAGACCGACGGCGCGCACTCGATCCTCCACGCCAAGCGCGATGAGATAGGCCAGCGCGGTGGTGACTACCGTCAGCAACGTCGCCGCGCCGGCCAGTGCCAGGACCGGCCCAGCCAACGGCCCCCACAGCAGCCCGTGCCATGCGAACGGCAGCAGCACTCCGAGGCCGGCGGTGACGGCGAGCGGCAGTGACGATGCGAGGAACAGCCCCGTGAACGCCTCGTGGCGCCGGATCGGCTGCGCGAGCAGGACCTCCATCAATCGGCGCCCCTGATGCACCTGCAGGGTGCCGAGCACCAGCCCGACCAACGGCACTACGACCAGGGTGGCCTCGAGCAAGGAGAGGAAGGTGGTCATCCCACCCCCGCCAAAACGGATAAAGAGTTCCCCACCGCCGGCAAGCACCAGCACGACCCCGACGAGGGTGCGCACGCGCACCGCCTCGCGAAACGCCGCGCGCGCCACCCGTAGCCCGGCCGTCATGCCACCGCCCGCAAGGGGGGGAAGTTGCCGAGTCGAGCCACTGCGGCCTCCAACGACGACTCGCCGGTCGCGATGCGCAGTGCCTCCATGGAGCCGTGCCACGAGTTGCCACCGCCGTCGAGGTGGAGGGCATCGTCCGCAAGCTCCTCCAAGTCGGCGAGCACGTGCGATGTCATCAACACGGTGTGTCCCGCCTCGCGTTCCGCCCTGATCCGCTTCTTGAGGGCACGAGCCGATGCCGGATCGAGTCCGGCGGTCGGTTCGTCCAACACCAGCAATTCGGGACCGAAGGCGAATGTCAGAACGGCATTGACCTTCTGCCTGGTGCCGCCGGAAAGCGTGCCGACCTGCTGGTCGAACGCGTGACCGACGTCGAGCAGATCGAGCAGAGTGAGGTCCGGTTCGCCCGGCGCCTCACGCGCCTCTGTCAGCAGATTGAGCAGGCCCCGCCCTGTCATCTGTGCCGGAAAGCGTGCGATCTGTGGCATGTAGCCGATGCGTGCGCGGTAGTCCGGGGTGCCGTCCAGCAGGTGACCGTCGACGCAGATCGTGCCGCGATCGGGGCGGATCAACTCGAGGACGAGCTTGAGGAAGGTGGTCTTGCCCACACCATTTGCGCCGAGCAGGGCAGTGATGCGCCCGCGACCGATCGTCGCGTCCAGGCCGTCGAGCACCTGATAGCGACCGTAGCGCTTGGACACTCCGCGCGCCGCGATCATCCGACCACCGGTCGCATCAACGGGTTCGGGTCAGTCACCGCTGTCGGTGTGAGGACCGGGAAGGCACGCTCCGCGGCATCCACGAGACGCACGAACAGCGATCGCTGCAGCAGCAGTGCACTGGGTGCGCGGTCCACCAGCATGCCGAAGAGCCGCACCGGGTGGTGTGGTACGTCGCCCACGCCATCACCATCAAGGTCCCAGCCGCGATAGCTGTCCCACCAATTGCCGGTGAACACCACTCCGCCGCCGGCGCCATTGACACCGACATCGAACCAGTTGGTCGCGAAGGCATTGCCGCTGAAGCGACCATCGAGGGTACTGCCGAGCAGGCGAATCCCCCAGCCGTTTCCCTCGAACCGATTGCCCTCGGCTCGCAGCCCGTCGGCACCGTCGGCCAGGAGGCCGGTGGTGTTCTGCCAGAAGGTGTTGCGGCGCAGCGTGGGGTGCTGCACTTCCTTGAGCAGCAAGCCGTAGGACGCCGAGCCGCGATTCGCCTCGAAACGGTTCCCCTCCATGAGTACCTCACGAGTGTACATCACCGCCACACCGCTGCCGTTGCCGCGGAAGGTATTGTCCCGGTATTGCGATGAGTCGGAATACATGAAGTGCAGACCGTAACGATTGTTCCGCTCGCTGAGATTGTCGCGTACGTCGGCACAGTGGGTAAACTCGAGATAGATCCCGTCTCGGTGCCCGGAGATCCGATTGCCTGCAACCGTCACCTCGCGTGAGGACCAGAGATGGATGCCGTTGCCGGTGGCGGCCTCGCGCACCGAGCCGTTGCCGCGGATGACGTTGCCGCGAATCGTGCAGCCGGAGCTGGACGCGAGATAGATCGCGAAGAAGGTGTCCTGGAGGGTGTTCTGCTCGATCCGGCAGCCGTTGCCGCCCGCGACATGGATCGCGGCACGATCCTCGTGATAGGAAAATCCGGTGTTGCGCAGGACCAATCCGCGCACTTCGATGTTGTCGGCGGTCAACACGAGGATCTCATGGGTGCCCCCGCCATCGAGAATGGCACCCGGTCGCCCGATGAGATGCAGCGACTTGGAGATCACGATCGGGGCGGGCTCGCGGTAGACACCGGCTTGGACCACGATGGTGTCCCCCGCCGCTGCGCCGGCTACTGCCGCCGCCAGACTGGGGTGCGCGCCACCGGCACCCACCACGATCGTGACCAGCTGGAGTGCCAGTACGCCGAGAGTCATCATGCTGCACGCTTCCGGCGACGGGACATCGCGAGCGCCACGACGCCGAGGAGAAATGATCCCCCCATGGCCGCTGCCCCGGTTCCTGGCCACGCGGTGGCCCTGAAGTTGAGCAGTTGCTTGCTGCCGACCAGCGGGGGCTGATATGTCATGCCCGGCACGATGATGATCGCCGCCTCCATGTCGAGGTTGTGACCATAGTTGTGTTCCCAGCGCCAGAAGTCCCAGATGCCCACGGCCCCCAAGCAGGCGAAGGCGAGCAGCCAGCCCATCAGCAGCGGGCGCCAGCCACTGATCGCGATCGTCACCGCCGCCACGCCGAATGCCGCCACAATCCACGGCATCCAGCGCAGCTCGGGGATGGCATCGGGCTCGATCGCCCGCATGCCGATGTAATGGTTCAGGCCATTGATGCTCTGCAAATCGCCGGACTTGAGTCCGTCCACGGTATTGACACGGATATGCAGCCCGAGCCCCTCGGGATATTGCGGTGCATGCAAGCGCACCTCCCACAGGGGGCCCCAGCGCACCAACACCAGGAGCGCGGCCGCCACCAGCATCAGGACCCTCGACCGGCGGTTCATGGTTAGCGCCCGCCCCCGCTGGGGTGGACATGACCCGCGGTCGTCGCCGCAGCCTTCGGATCAAGCAACGCCGCTGCCCGGCCCGCCTGGCTGGCGGCCTTGGCGCTGACATTGGCCGTGAGCGGCACGCCGGACCCCGGGGCACTGACCCGAACGTAGCCCTGCATCTCCTGGTGCAACGCGCTGCAGAAGTCGGTGCAGTAGAACGGGTAGACGCCGGGCGTCCTGGGCACCCACTTCAAGGTGCGCGTGGTGCCCGGCGCGAGAATCAGCTCGGCATTGTTCATCCCCAGCACGGCGAAGCCGTGGAGGATGTCCCAATCCTGCTCGATGTTGGTGACATGGAAGTAGACCGTGTCGCCCACTTCGATGCCCTCGAGGTTGTCGGGCGCGAAGTGACTGCGGATCGCGATCATCTTCACATGCACGGCCTTCCCGGTCCGTGAGATCCCGCCGTCGGATTCGGCCCGCGTGACAAAGGGATGCGCGTTGGCTGCGAGCGAGTAGTACTTGACCTGCTTGTCCTTGAGCATCGCGGCCGGCAACGCTTGGGCATAGTGGGGCTCGCCCTGCGTGGGGAAGTCGAGCAGCAGCTTCATCTTGTTGCCGCTGATGTCGATCAGCTGCGCCGACTGTGCCAGTTCCGGACCGGTCGGGAGGTAGCGGTCCTTGGTGATCTTGTTGAGCGACAGCATGTACTTGCCCCACGGCTGCTTTGAATCTCCGCCCGGGATCATCAGGTGACCCACCGAGTAGTACACCGGAATCCGGTCCACGACCTCCCATGTGCCCAACTTCCACTTGACGATCTCGGAGGAGATGAACATCGACGTATAGGCGAAACCCTTGCCATCAAATTCGGTGTGGAGCGGCCCCAATCCCGGCTTCTGCACCTCTCCCGCGAGTACGGCGTCGTACTTGAGCACGGGGATGCCGCCGAGATCACCATCGAAGGCCTTGTCGGCGATTGCCTGCTTGAGCTTGGTGACCGAATGCACCGGAATGACGGTGGCGAGTTTGCCGCCGGCCACGATGTATTCACCGGTGGGGTCCACGTCGACGCCATGCGGCGACTTCGGCGTCGGCAACAGGTAGACCATTCCGGGACAGGCCGTGGGGTCCAGCATCTGGACCTCATGGCGCACTTCGTTGTGTGCCTGGTGCGTGGCGGAATCGACCCAGGCGTGGTAGTACTCCGCCGGCGTCTTCTTCGCCTTGCCGTCTGCGACGCACTTCTCCGCCAGCTTCCAGTTCACCGCGGCGATGAAGTCTTTGTCGTTCTTCGAGGCGTTGAGTTCGAGCTTGGTGTACGCCTGCTCGGTGTTGTAGGTGGTGAAGAAGAACCACCCGTCCGACGGCCCTTTCCCTGCGTGTCCCAGATCGTAGTCAAATCCCGGCATCAGGATCTGGAAGGCGATGTCCATCTTGCCCGGAACGTTCGCTCGCACAAACGACAGCGTCCCCTTGAAGCGCGCCTTGTAGTCGGCGATCGGCACGTCGCTGTTCGGGATCGGTACCGAGAAGCGGGTCGCGGAGACCACGTACTCGGAATTCGGCGTCGTGAACGGCGAGGCATGACCCCCGGCGGCATTGGGAATCTGGAGGATCTCGTCGGTTTCGAAGCGGGTCAGGTCGATCCGCGCAATGCGGGGCGTGTTGTTGGCGTTGATGAACAGCCAACGGCCGTCGGGCACGCCATCGGTCTGCGACAACTCCGGATGATGGGTGTCATCCCATGGAATGGTGCCGTAGGTGGTCTCGAGCATCGGCTTCGATTCTTCGTTGTAGCCGTAGCCGGTCTCCGGGAACTGGGAGAAGACCGGGATGGTCTTCAGCATCCGCCCAGACGGGAGGCCATAGACCGTCACCTGGCCACTGAATCCGCCGGAGAGAAAGGCGTAGTACTCGTCGTACTTGCCCGGGGCCACGTAGACCGCGCTCGCGGCGTCTCCCGAGACCAGGGCCTGCGGCTCCGGCTTGCCACACGCCGTGACGCTCGCCGAAACCATCACGGCCAGCAGAGAACGAACCAATGAGGATCTCGACATGCCTGCCTCTCCGATGGGGCCCGTGAACCGGGCCGTTGACATGAGCCCGATGATCCGGGCGCATCTGTGAACTGTCAGTTTCGCCCAACGTGATCACCGCCGCCGTGACGGACATCACATCGGGCCATGCCATGCGCTCGACGACGCGATGACGCCGCTTTCATGTGCGGCGCGTCTTGTCCATCGACGCCCGGACCCTCGGCCGCAGTGCCAGGATGGCGAGGGCCATTCCGACGACCTGCAGGCTGCCGCCGACGACGGCGAACACGCGGACGTCGGGATGACTCGCCATCGACATGAAGATTTCTGCGGCGGCGCGAGCCACCGTCCCGATCGTGAGCGCCCACCAGGCCAGGAACCCAGCGGTCACCCCGGCGTCCCTGTCCCCTTGGGGCCGCGGAAACATCCAGAGTGCGACACCGAAGACGACCTGGAACAGGGTGCCAGCGAGCAGGAGGTGGGCGTGCGCCGAGACCAGCAACGGCGCGGGAGAAATCCCGAACAGATCGCGGCGGATCAGCAGGGTCAGCCCCGTCAGCACCCCGGCCAGCAGCATGGCCGCCGCGGTGTACAGACAGCGTCGCGTGAGGGAGCCCATCTCAGCGAGGCACGGCGACGATCGGCGCCCGCGCCCGTGCCATCAGTTCGGCAGGACCCACCACGGCATCGAGCGTGCGCCAGAGGTTCCAGGCAAAGAGATAAATGCCCGCGGCCGAGAGGGTTCCGCCAAGCACCAGACACCAGGTCCCCGCTTGAGAGACGTGAACTCGCAACACGAAGCCGGTGGCCATGAGCGCGAGCCCGGCATTGGCCAGCCAGACGTGGGCCTGCGCCATTTTTATCGAGTGGAGCGGCGTGCTGGCGAAGCGCGGGATGACATGGTATCCCACGCCGGCGATCATCATGGTGACGAAGCCGAGCAGCATCAT
Organism: Gemmatimonadota bacterium; assembly: GCA_040002895.1. Taxonomy (GTDB): domain Bacteria; phylum Gemmatimonadota; class Gemmatimonadetes; order Gemmatimonadales; family GWC2-71-9; genus Palsa-1233. The sequence goes on along the minus strand of JBDUDP010000053.1, from coordinate 3,732 downwards.
GTGGAGGTGGGCTGGGCGATACGCGACCCACGCCGGGTGCATGGCCATCGCGACACCGAGACTGGCGCCGAGTACCAGCCAAAGGAGAGCGGAACGCAGAAGGGTTGAGACATGCCAGGCCACTGTTGCCACTCCAGAAAGCAGGAGCCCGCAACATGACCCGGCGGTGCGACCGGCGATGTGACGCTTGTCACGGAGGGTCCCCTTCCATTGATTCCACCATGCCCACCGTCGTTGACCTGCTCCGCAATGTTCCCTTTCTCGCCGGGCTCGACCCGCGCACGCTGGATCTGCTGGCCTCGCGCTGTGTCCCGCGCGCGGTGGGTGAGGGGTTCACCCTCTTCCGCGCGGGCGACAAGTGCACCGGGCTCTATCTGGTGATCGAGGGGAAGGTGCGGATCTATCGCACCTCGACGGATGGGAGGGAGCAGACGCTGGCGGTCGAGGGCGCGGGCCGACCCGTGGCAGAACTTCCGCTCGTGGACGGGGGCAGCTACCCCGCCTCCGCGAGCACACTCGAACCGAGTCGACTGGCCTTCCTCCCCCGCGGGGATTTCGAGCACGCCTTCCGGTCCGATCCCGATGTCGCCACGGCGGTCCTCACGGCTCTGGGCACACGCCTGCGCCATTTCGTGCAACTGGTGGAGACCCTCGCCTTCCGTGACGTGGCGGCACGGCTCGCGATGCTGCTGGCTGATTATGCGGATCGAGATGGGCGCCCCGGTGATGGCGTCGTGCGGCTCGAACTGCAGCGCACCCAGGAAGAGCTCGCCTCCGAGATCGGCACCGCGCGGGAATCTGTCTCCCGCGCCCTCAAGCAGCTCCGAGTCCAGGGACTGGTAATCGATCAGGAAGGAGCGCAACTCGTCCTGCAGCCGGCGGCACGCCTGCGGGCCTGGGCGCGGGGGGAGGGCTAGGGGCCGAAGCCCCGTGTGTGACATCCGTCACGGCGCGCGGCGGGCTCCCTTGGGATCATCCATCATTCTCGCACCCAGCCGGAGCCAGCCCATGTCGACCTGCATCCCCGCCGCCACGCCAGCCGAACCACGTACCCGTCCCGAGGTCTCCGAGGTCACGGATTCGCCGGAGGGCCGCACCTTCACGGTCAGCTTCCTCCCCGGTCAACAGCTCCCCACGCACACCAACCCATCACGCGTGGTCATCACGGCCGTGCACGGCTGCGGCGAAGTGCTGGTTCGGGAGAGGAACGAGGTGCTGCTGGCCGGCGCATCGCTCGTCATCGAGCCATCGGAGCCGCACGCGGTGACGGCGGGCGCGGAGGGACTGGAGCTCACCGTCCTGATGGTCCCCAGTTGCTGCTCGATGTGCTGATGCAGCCGGAACTGGGCGAGGCACCCCGATCGACCCCGCTCCCGCAGGTGATTCAGGGCGGGATGGGGGTCGGCATCTCCTCGTGGCAACTCGCGCGCACGGTGTCCCGTGCCGGCCAGCTCGGTGTGGTCTCGGGCACCGCGATCGACTCGCTGTTGGTGCGCCGGCTGCAGGACGGCGACGTCGGCGGGGATCTTCGCCGCGCCATGGATCACTTCCCGATTCCCGGCGTCGCGGCACGAGTCCTGGCGCGCCACTTCCTGCCAGATGGTCGCGGCGAGAACGTCCCCTACAAAATGCTTTCGATGTACCGCCTCGGGGCGTCACGCGAGCGCGAACTGGTCACCGTGCTGGCTGCGTTCGTGGAGGTGTTCCTCGCCAAGGAAGGGCATGACGGCCTCGTCGGCATCAATCTGCTCACCAAGGTGCAGCTGCCGAATCCGGCCGCGTTGTATGGTGCGATGCTCGCGGGCGTGGGGTATGTCCTGATGGGTGCGGGCATTCCGCGCGAGATTCCTGCTCTGCTCGACGCCCTGGCACGCCACCATCCCGTCGCGCTCCGGCTCGAGATCTCACAACCGCATGAAGCGGACGTGCCGCTGATCCGGTTCGATCCGGCCGCGTTCTGGCCGGACGCACTGCCAGCGCCGCTCCTTCGACCCCAGTTTCTGGCCATCGTCTCGAGCCATTCGCTCGCCACCATGCTGGCGCGCAAGGCGAGCGGCCGGGTTGACGGCTTTGTGCTGGAACGAGCCACCGCGGGCGGTCACAACGCGCCGCCACGGGGACCGCTGCAGCTCACGGAGGATGGTCAGCCGGTCTATGGAGCTCGCGACGACGTGGACTTCGCCGAACTGAACGCCCTTGGCCTGCCATGGTGGCTCGCGGGGAGTGCAGGAAATCCCGCCGCGCTGGCGGACGCCCTGGCCTTGGGGGCCGCGGGGATCCAAGTCGGGACGCTGTTTGCCTTCTGCGACGAATCGGGTCTGGCGGAGCCGCTGCGCGCGCGGACACTTGCCGACGCAACGGCCGACCGTCTGGAGGTGTTCACCGATCCTCGCGCCTCGCCCACTGGCTACCCGTTCAAGGTGGTACGATTCACAGACGAGCCGGATCCTGCCGTGCGAGAACGAGTCTGTGACCTGGGGTACCTGCGAACGGCCTATCGACGTCCGGATGGACGGATCGGATATCGCTGCCCGTCGGAACCGGTGGCGGCTTACGTGGAGAAGGGCGGCCGCGAGGAGGATACCGTCGGGCGACGGTGCCTCTGTAATGCCCTGCTCGCCAACACGGGACACGCCCAGCACCGCGGGGAGGGCGTCGTGGAGGCACCGCTGCTGACCAGTGGGGACGATCTCATGATCATGCGGCAGTTCCTGCAAGGACGCGCACGGTATTCTGCGCTCGACGTGCTGGAATATCTCGGCTGTCCGCTGCCGGCTGCCAGATGACAGACCCAGTCGACAACCACCAGGATGATCCGCTGTTCGACCGCGACCTCTCCGGGCTGGTCGAGCTCGATGTGCGCCACATGCTGCGGCAGGCAGGCGAGCCGTTGGCAACGATTCTCACGACCCTCGACGCGATGGATGCCGATGGCGTGCTGCACCTGCGCACCACGTTCCTGCCGACGCCGCTGTTGACGAAGCTCGCGCGTGGGGGGTGGAATCACTCGAGTGCGCAATTCGCAGAGGACGATTGGTCGAGCTGGTTCTGGCGAGGTGACAGGAGGCCGGCCGCCGCCGTTCCGAACGAGGCGCCGGCCCCTGAGGCGGTCGAGGACCTGCGTGGATTGAGCCCCCCGGAACCGTTGCTCCGGATTCTTCGCCGGATCGAGACGGAGCTCCTGCCGTTCGAGGTGCTGCTGCCGTTCCGACCCGAACCGCTCGAACGCATCCTCGATGATTCCGATTGGTCGGTGACCGTGGTGCAGGAGCGCCCCGATGGCGTCATCGTGCGAGTGGCTCCGCGCTGAGGGCGCGCGGGGCCCTCGCGCTCAGGTGACGATGAGCGCCGTGACCATCCCGAACATGCCGTGCTCCGATTCCGCATGCGGGAGGATGTGGCAGTGGAATGCCCAGGTGCCGGGGTTGGTGGCCTTCACCAGCACGTCCCAGCGCTCACCGGGGGCGACGTTGAGCGTGTCGCAGCGGTAGGCCGCCGGCAGGGGCCAGCCGTCCTTCGCGATCACGGTCATGTGCATCCCGTGCAGGTGCATGGGGTGGATCATCATCCCTTCGTTCATGAAGCGGATCCGCACCGTTTGGCCGCGCGTCGCCACGATCGGCTCGGTGGCCGGGAAGCCCTTGCCGTTGAGCGTGTAGCCGTGCGCGGCGTCATTGAGGATCATGACGTAGTCCACGTCGACCTTCGGCTCCCGGCTCCGGTCCTTCGGCT